>JAHJCO010000015.1 GCA_018831265.1 Actinomycetota bacterium | reverse complement strand
GACGTTCAGCCCCGTCTCGTTGAGGACCTTGGTGATGGCGGCCGTCAGCATGGTCTTGCCGTGGTCCACGTGACCTATGGTGCCCACGTTCACGTGCGGCTTGGTCCTCTCGAACTTCTCCTTGGCCATGGCGTCCTCCCTAGTGCTCCGTCCCATGAATAGTCTTATATTCGGACACCGATCCATCCACGCCTGCCGTGTTCCGCTCCCTCGCGGTACTCACCGAGTACAGCTCGGTCGCGCGCCTTGCAGGCGCGTCGCCTCGGTGCCCTCGGTATGACACACTATGCATAGGACGGAACACTAATGTCCCCTTACCCTGGCGATCACCTCACGGGCGATTCCCGCGGGTACCTCGTCGTACTTGAAGAAATCCATGTGGTAGGTGGCCCTGCCCTGGGTCAGCGACCGCAGGTCGGTCGCGTACCCGAAGGTCTCCGCGAGCGGCACCAGTACCACGAGCATCTGGCGCCCGGCCTCGTGCTCTATGTGCTCGATGCGTCCCCGGCGGCCGTTGACGTCGGAGATAACCTCTCCGACGTAGTCCTCGGGCACGCTTATCTCCATGCGCATGATCGGCTCCAGGAGCATGGGGACGGCCCTCTTGACCGCTTCCTTGAGCGCCATGGAGCCCGCGACCTTGAAGGCCAGCTCCGAGGAGTCGACCGGGTGGTGCGAGCCGTCCACGAGGCGCACTTCGAAGTCCACCAGCGGGTATCCCGCCAGCGGGCCGGCGGTCGCGGCCTCACTTATGCCGCGGTCGACCGCGGGTATGTACTCCTTGGGGACCTCCCCGCCGTGCATCTTGCTCTCGAACGAGTACCCGGAGCCCCTGCGGGTCGGCGCCAGGTCGATCTCCACGTCCCCGAACTGGCCGCGGCCCCCGGTCTGCCGTATGAACCGGCCCCGCACCCCGCGCGCAGGCCTGGTGACGGTCTCCCTGTAGGAGACCTGGGGCTTGCCGACGTTGGCGTCCACCTGGAACTCCCGCAGCAGGCGGTCCACCACGACCTCCAGGTGCAGCTCGCCCATCCCGCTTATGATGGTCTGCCCGCTCTCGTCGTCGTAGGTGACCCTGAAGGTCGGGTCCTCGTCGGAGAGGCGGGTCAGCGACTCGGAAAGCCTGTCCTGGTCGATCTTGGTCTTCGGCTCAATAGCCACCGAGATGACCGGCTCGGGGAAACTCATCTGCTCCAGCAGCAGCGGGTGGCTGGGGTCGCACAGGGTATCCCCGGTGCTGGTCTTCTTCAGGCCGACCCCCGCCACTATGTCGCCGGCGCAGACGGTGTCGACGTCCTCGCGGTGGTTGGCGTGCATCCGCAGTATCCGCCCGACCCGCTCCTTCTGGCCTTTGCTCGAGTTCAGTATGAATGCGCCCGTCTTCAGGCTCCCCGAGTAGACGCGGAAGTAGGTGAGCTTGCCGACGTACGGGTCCGACATGATCTTGAAGGCCAGCGCGCTGAATGGCGCTTCGTCCGCGGGGGGCCTGGTCTCGACCTCGCCGGTGTAGGGGTTCTCGCCCTCCACGGCGGGCACGTCCAGCGGCGACGGAAGATAGCGGGTCACCGCGTCAAGGAGCGGCTGTACCCCGCGGTTCTTCAACGCCGAGCCGCACAGCACCGGGACTATGCTGGCGTCCAGGGTACCCCTGCGGATGGCCCTGTGGATGATCTCCTCGCCGATCTCCTCGTTGTGGATGTACGCCTCGAGCAGCTCGTCGTCGAACTCCGCGACGACCTCCAGCATCTCGTGCCGCGCCTCCTCGGCGCGATCTCTCATGTCCGGGGGGATCTCCTCGTAGCCCCACTCCTCGCCGAGCTCGTCGAACCAGGCGACCGACTTCATGGCAACCAGGTCTATGACACCGGTGAACGTCTCCTCGAGCCCCACCGGTATCTGGACGGCGACCGGGCGGGCGTCGAGGCGCTCCCTTATGCTGGTGAGCGAGCGCTCGAGGTTCGCCCCCACCCTGTCCATCTTGTTCACGAAGCAGATACGCGGAACCCTGTAGCGGTCCGCCTGCCTCCAGACCGTCTCGGACTGGGGTTCGACTCCCTCCACCGCATCAAAAATGGCCACCGCTCCGTCCAGCACCCGCAGTGACCTCTCGACCTCCATGGTAAAGTCCACGTGTCCGGGCGTATCAATGATGTTGATTCGGAAATCGCCCCACTGGCACGAAGTAGCGGCACTGGTGATGGTGATCCCGCGCTCCTGCTCCTGGACCATCCAGTCCATCACCGCCGCGCCGTCATGCACCTCGCCCATCTTGTAGGTCTTGCCCGTGTAGTAGAGGATACGCTCGGTCGCGGTGGTCTTGCCCGCGTCGATGTGGGCCATGATGCCGATGTCCCGCACGTTCGCGAGCGGTAGATCCCGTTCCACCCTGCCGTTCGTTTCCCCGGCCAACGGACCTCTCTTCTTTGCTACCGTGCTCTGCATATGCTCGATTACCACCGGTAATGTGCGAAAGCCTTGTTGGCTTCAGCCATCTTGTGGAGGTCTTCCTTCTTCTTCACCGCGGCGCCCGTCCTGCTCGCCGCGTCCAGTACCTCGCCGGCGAACCTCTCGGCCATCGTCTTCTCGCGCCTCGTGCGGGAGAAGGTCACGATCCAGCGCACCGCAAGCGTACGGCTCCGGCGGCTCTTGACCTCGACCGGCACCTGGTAGGTGGCGCCACCCACCCGGCGGGATCGGACCTCGAGCAGGGGCCGGACGTTCTCGACCGCCTTCTGGAGCACCTGCACCGGGTCGACGCCCTCCTTCTGCCCGATCACGTTCAGCGCGTCGTAGACGACCCGCTCGGCCACGCTCTTCTTGCCCATTGTCATGATGCGGTTGATGAACTGCGTCACCAGAACGCTCCGGTAGACCGGGTCGGGGTCGATGGTCCTCTTGGAAGCTGGTCCTCTGCGGGGCATCCTGCTCTCTCTTCCGGCCTACTTGACCTTCTTGGTGCCGTACTTGGAGCGGCCCTGCCTGCGGTCGTCCACTCCGGCGGCGTCCAGCGCGCTGCGCACCACCTTGTAACGTACGCCCGGCAGGTCCTTGACCCTGCCACCACGCACGAGCACGATGGAGTGCTCCTGAAGGTTGTGTCCCACGCCGGGGATGTAGGCGGTTACCTCGATCTGGTTGGTAAGCCTCACGCGGCAGATCTTGCGAAGTGCGGAGTTGGGCTTCTTGGGGGTGGTCGTCTTGACCTGTGTGCAGACACCACGCCTCTGGGGGCAGCTCTGAAGGGCCGGGGCCGACGTCTTCTGCACCCGGCGCTTCCTGCCGTTTCGTACCAGTTGGTTTATGGTCGGCACGACCCCGCCTCTCACGCCCACCGGCCCGATGAAGAGACCGGCTTTCTATCTAATCGCACATCAAAAATGGCGCTACTGCGCCGGAGAGTGAATGTACCATCACTCCACGTCAGTGTCAACTTCCTCCTCTTCGACGTCCTCGAAGTCGTCGCCGAACACCTGCGCGAGGCTGTCTATGTCGGTGAACTGCGGCTGCGGCTCGAGTGACACCTCGCCTGTGTAGAGCGAGTCCCACTCCTCCCCCTTGGGCTTCACGTTTATCCTGCGGTAGCGCTTCATGCCCGAGCCCGTGGGGATGAGCTTCCCGATGATGACGTTCTCCTTGAGGCCCATCAGGTTGTCCACCTTGCCGGAGAGGGCCGCGTCGGTCAGAACGCGGGTGGTCTCCTGGAAGGAGGCCGCCGACAGGAACGAGTCCGTGGCCAGGCTGGCCTTGGTGATACCCAGCAGGACCTCCTTGAACGTGGGGGGCTGCCCGCCGTCGGCCACCACAGAATCGGCCTCGACCTCGAACTGCATATAGTCGACGAGCTGGCCGGGCAGGAAGTCGGAGTCGCCGGGTTCGCTGACGGTGACCCTCTTGAGCATCTGCCGCACGATTATCTCTATGTGCTTGTCGTGGATGTCCACCCCCTGGTCCTTGTACACTTTCTGGACCTCGCTGACCAGGTAGAGCTGTACCGACTCGCGGTCGAGTATCTCGAGCAGCTCCTTGGGGTCCGCCGATCCCTCGGTGAGCTGCTGGCCCGCGGCGACCTCGTCCCCGTCGCTCACCAGGAGCTTCTGGCTGGCCGGCGGCTCGAAGACGGGGTACTCGAACGGCTCCATCTTGCCTGTCTTCTCGTTGAGCTTCTCGCCGTGCAGTATGACCTGGTGCTTGTTCTCGCCCTTGATGACCTCCGCGCGCCCCCGGCTGGGCGCCAGGTGGGCCAGCCCCTTGGGCTTGCGGGCCTCGAAGAGCTCGACGACCCTGGGGAGGCCGTGGGTGATATCGCGGCCGGCCCCCGTGTAGACGCCGCCGAAATGGAAGGTCCTCATGGTCAGCTGGGTGCCCGGCTCCCCGATGGACTGGGCGGCCACTATCCCGACCGCCTCTCCGATGGGGGTCCTCTTACCGGTGGCCATGTTGCGGCCGTAGCACGAGGAGCACACGCCGTGCTTCGCCCGGCAGGTCAGCACCGAGCGCACCCTGACTTCCTCGATGCCGGCGTCCGCCAGCTTCCGGGCGATCTCCTTGTTGATCTCCACGTTGGCCTTGACCAGTGTGCTCCTGCCTGCTTTGAGGTCCTCCAGGACCAGGCGGCCCAGCAGGCTGGGGTTCAGCTCGCCGTCCATCATCACCCGGACCGGGATGCCCCGGTCGGTCTCGCAATCCTCCTCGCGGACTATGACGTCCTGCGCCACGTCCACCAGGCGGCGGGTGAGGTAGCCGGAGTCGGCCGTCCGCAGGGCCGTGTCGGCCAGGCCCTTGCGGGCGCCGTGCGTGCTTATGAAGTACTCCAGCACCGAGAGGCCCTCGCGGAAGTTGGAGGTGATGGGGCTGGCGATGATGTCGCCCTTGGGATCCTCCACCAGGCCCTTCATCCCTGCCAGCTGCTTTATCTGCTTCAGGTCGCCGCGGGCGCCGGAGCGTGCCATCATGTAGATCGGATTGAAGTCGTCGAAGTTGTCCTCCATGTGCTTGGCGACCATGTCGGTGGCGCCATGCCACACGTCCACCACACGCTCGTGGCGCTCCTCCTCGGTGTAGAAGCCGTTACGGTAGCGCTCCTCGATGGCTGAGACCTCGGTGTCGGCCTTGTCCAGGATATCCTGCTTGTCGGGCGGCACCTCGATGTCCTCCACGCCTATGGTGATACCTGCGCGGGTCGAGTAGTGGAACCCGGTCTCCTTTATCTGGTCCAGGATCCGGACGATGACGTCGGACTCGTAGCGGTCCGCGACCATCTCCACGATCTCGGCAACCTCCTTCTTGCCCACCACCCGGTTCTGGTACGGGAAGTCATCGGGCAGCGCGCGGTTGAAGATGAGGCGGCCCGCGGTGGTCTCCAGCATCTCACCCTCGGAGGTGCGGACCTTGATGAGCGCCTGCAGGTCCAGCCCGTGGTACTCCGTGGCCAGGATCGCGTAGTCCTCGTTGGGGAGCACCTTGCCCGTCCCCTTGGCGCCTTCCTTGATGGCGGTCAGGAACCAGCACCCCAGCACCATGTCCTGGGTGGGTGTCACGATGGGCTTGCCGTGGGCCGGCGAGAGTATGTTCTGCGCTGAGAGCATCAGGATGCGCGCCTCCGCCTGCGCCTCGGCGGAGAGCGGCAGGTGGACGGCCATCTGGTCGCCGTCGAAGTCGGCGTTGAACGCCGTGCACACCAGCGGGTGGATTCGTATGGCCTTGCCCTCGACCAGCATGGGCTCGAACGCCTGGATGCCGAGCCTGTGGAGGGTCGGCGCGCGGTTGAGCAGCACCGGGTGCTCATGGATGACCTTCTCCAGCACGTCCCAGACGATCGGGATCATGCGGTCTATCATGCGCTTGGCACCCTTGATGTTGTGCGCGAACCCCAGGTCCACCAGGCGCTTCATCACGAACGGCTTGAAGAGCTCCAGGGCCATCTGCTTGGGCAGGCCGCACTGGTGCAGCTTCAGCTCCGGTCCGACCACGATCACCGAGCGGCCCGAGTAGTCGACGCGCTTGCCGAGGAGGTTCTGGCGGAAACGGCCCTGCTTTCCCTTCAGCATATCGGAGAGCGACTTCAGGGGGCGGTTGCCGGGGCCCGTCACCGGCCGGCCGCGCCTCCCGTTGTCAAAGAGGGCGTCCACGGCCTCCTGGAGCATACGCTTCTCGTTGTTGACGATGATCTCGGGAGCGCCCAGCTCGTTCAGGCGGGTCAGGCGGTTGTTGCGGTTGATGACCCTCCTGTAGAGGTCGTTGAGGTCGCTTGTGGCGAAGCGGCCGCCGTCCAGCTGCACCATCGGTCGCAGGTCCGGGGGGATGACCGGGATGACGTCCATGATCATCGCCTCGGGCTTGTTGTAGGTCTTCAGGAACGAGGAGACGACCTTGAGCCGCTTTGACGCCTTGTTGCGCTTCTGACCCTGTGACTTGCGGATGGTCCAGCGCAGCTCCTCGGCCTCGAGACCGAGCTTGTTGGCCTCGTGGACGTCGGCGCCCTTCTCCTTACCCGCGGCCTCCATCTCCTTCTCGACCTTGGCGCGCAGGTCGGGCACCTTCTCGTAGAGCTTCTTGATCTCGGCGAGGCGCTTCTTGTCCTCGGTCAGCTTCTTCTTGTCGCTGGCCTTCCCGGACTCTTTCTGCTTCTCGATCCTCTTGAGCTTGTCGTCGACCTCTTTCTCGGTCAGTCCGCCGGCCCTTATCCGGCCCCGGAGCTCGCACATCTGCACCATGAGCTCTATGGGGGCGTCCTTGCCGTTGAGGCGGGCGAAGATGTCGCGGAGCTCCTTGCGCTCCTTCTCCTCGTCGGCTTTCTTCTCCTCGGGGGTCTTGGTCTTGTCTTCCTTCTCCTTGGCCTTGAGGCCCGAGAACTTGTCGTACTGCTGGTCGAGGGTTATGCGGGTATCCAGGTCGCGGAGCAGCTCGCGCACCGTCTCGGCCCCCATGCCGCCCGTGAAGTACTCTCCGTAGCGCCCGGCGGGGATCTTCTTCTCCTTGTTGCCGATGCCCCAGCGTTCCCGCAGGTCGCGGAACTTCTGATCGTCGTCCACCAGCTGCTTGGAACCGAGGGACTTGAAGTCCTCGAACAGCTCGCGCAGGTAGTCGATCTGCACCTGCAGGGCATCGGTGGCCTCACCCTTCTCCTTCTCGATGGTCTCGGAGAGCTTGGCGGCCTTCTTCTCGTAGGCGGCGTTCTCCTTGCCGATCTTACCGTCGTACTCCTTCTGGAGCGCCGCGATGCGCTCTTCCTTGGTCTTGGGGTACTCGGCGGCCTTCTTCTTGGACTCCTTCTCGATGGCTTTGATCGCCTTGTCGCGCTCAGCCTCGAGCTCCTTGACGCGCTTGTCGAGCTCGGCCTCCTCGACGGTCTTCTTTTCACCCAGACGGTCGTCGAGCTCCTGGTGCCGCTCGGCGAGCTCGGCCTCTATCTCGGCGATCTCCTCGTTGAGCTTGGACTCGAGGCCCTTGAGGTCCTTGTCACGCTTGTCCTTCTTGACGTCCACCACGATGTAGGACGCGAAGTACAGCACTCGCTCCAGGCTCTTGGATGGCAGGTCCAGCAGGTAACCCATGCGTGAGGGCACGCCCTTGAAGAACCAGATGTGGGAGACCGGCGCGGCCAGCCGTATGTGACCCATGCGCTCGCGCCTCACCTTGGAGCGGGTCACCTCCACCCCGCAGCGCTCGCAGATCATGCCCTTGAAGCGGACACGCTTCTTGTACTTTCCGCACGAGCACTCCCAGTCGCGGGTCGGGCCGAAGATCTTCTCGCAGAAGAGCCCGTCCTTCTCCGGCTTCAGCGTGCGGTAGTTGATTGTCTCGGGCTTCTTGACCTCGCCGTGCGACCATTCCTGGATCTCCGCGGCGGTGGCCAGCCCTATCTTGAGGCTGCTGAACTCGTTTACGTCGAGCAACTCAATCCTCCTCGATGAGACTCTCGGTGATAACGTCGTCTTCCGTGCCGGAGAACGGCTGGTTGCGGGCCAGGTCGAAGCCCAGCTCCTCCGCGGTCCTGAACACGTCCTCCTCCGCTTCCTGCAGCTCTATGGGCTGGTCGTTCTCATCGAGGACCTCGATGGCCAGCCCCAGTGACTGCATCTCCTTGACCAGGACCTTGAACGACTCGGGGATGCCCGGCTCCGGGATATTCTCGCCTTTTACTATCGCCTCGTAGACCTTGACGCGCCCGATCACGTCGTCGCTCTTCACGGTGAGCAGCTCCTGGAGGGCGTACGCGGAGCCGTACGCCTCGAGCGCCCACACCTCCATCTCGCCGAACCTCTGGCCCCCGAACTGGGCCTTGCCCCCCAGCGGCTGCTGGGTGACCAGGGAGTAGGGACCCGTGGAGCGGGCATGGATCTTGTCGTCCACCAGGTGGATGAGCTTCATCATGTAGATGTAGCCCACGGTGACCTCGTTCTCGAACGGTTCACCGGTGCGCCCGTCGTAGAGGATGGTCTTGCCGCTTTCGGGCAGCCCGGCCTTCTTCAGGGCGCCCAGGATGTCCTTCTCGCTCGCGCCGTCGAACACCGGCGTGGTCACGTAGTCGGGGCCGTCGGTCTCGAACCCCTCCTGCGCCGCCCAGCCCAGGTGGGTCTCCAGTATCTGCCCGATGTTCATACGGCTCGGGACGCCCAGCGGGTTCAGCACCATGTCCACGGGGGTGCCGTCCTCCAGGAACGGCATGTCCTCCACGGGCAGGACCTTGCTGATGACGCCCTTGTTGCCGTGGCGCCCCGCCAGCTTGTCGCCCTCTCGTATCTTGCGCCGCTCGGCCACGTACACGCGGGCCATCTGGTTGACCCCCGGGGACAGCTCGTCGCCCGCCTCCCGGCTGAACACCTTGACCCCGAGCACCTTGCCGGACTCGCCGTGGGGGACCTTGAGGCTGGTGTCGCGGACCTCGCGGGCCTTCTCTCCGAAGATGGCGCGCAGAAGCTTCTCCTCGGCCGTGAGCTCGGTCTCGCCCTTGGGGGTGACCTTGCCCACCAGCACGTCGCCCGCCTTGACCTTTGCGCCGATGCGTATGATGCCCTCCTCGTCCAGGTCCTTGAGAATCTCCTCCTGGACGTTGGGGATGTCCGCGGTTATCTCCTCGTCGCCGAGCTTGGTGCTGCGGGCCTCGACCTCGTGCTCCTCGATGTGTATCGAGGTCAGGATGTCGTCGCGGACCAGCCGCTCGGAGACGACGATGGCGTCCTCGAAGTTGTACCCCTCCCAGGGCATGAACGCCACCAGCAGGTTGCGGCCCAGGGAGAGCTCGCCCTGGTCGGTGCAGGGGCCGTCGCCGATCACCTGCCCGCGCACCACGTGCTCGCCTTCCTGGACCATGGGCCGCTGGTTGATGCAGGTGCCCTGGTTCGAGCGCCCGAACTTCTGGAGGTTGTAGGTGTCCTTCTTGCCGGTCTTCAGCTTGATCTCGATGCTCTCGGCGTCTACGTGGGTGATCGTGCCCGGATTGCGCGCGCTTACCACGTCGCCGGTGTCCTTGGCGGCCCTGAACTCCATTCCGGTGGCCACCAGCGGCGCCTCCGGCTTGACCAGCGGGACCGCCTGGCGCTGCATGTTCGAGCCCATCAGGGCCCGGTTGGCGTCGTCGTGCTCGAGGAATGGAATGAGCGCGGTTGCCACGCTCACCGTCTGCCGCGGGGACACGTCCATGTAGTCCACCTGCTTGGCCTCGACCATGGAGACCTCCTCGCCCAGCTTCGAGGCGCGGCACAGCACGCGGTCGTTCTTGAACTTGCCGCTCTTGGTCAGCGGCGCGTTGGCCTGGGCTATGATGAAGTTGTCCTCCTCG
This sequence comes from Actinomycetota bacterium, assembly GCA_018831265.1. Taxonomy (GTDB): domain Bacteria; phylum Actinomycetota; class Geothermincolia; order Fen-727; family Anoxymicrobiaceae; genus JAHJCO01. The sequence goes on along the minus strand of JAHJCO010000015.1, from coordinate 9,378 downwards.
CTGGCGGTGAGGTAGACGATCTTGTCGGAGACCACGCCCTTCTCCACCTTGCGGTAGGGGCTCATGAGGAAGCCGAACTCGTTGATGCGCGCGTAGGTGGACAGGTTGCCGATGAGCCCGATGTTGGGGCCTTCAGGCGTCTCGATGGGGCACATGCGCCCGTAGTGCGAGGAGTGCACGTCGCGCACCTCGAACCCGGCGCGCTCGCGCGACAGGCCCCCGGGCCCCAGGGCCGACAGGCGCCTCTTGTGGGTCAGGCCGGCCAGGGGGTTGGTCTGGTCCATGAACTGGGAGAGCTGGCTGGAGCCGAAGAACTCCTTTATGGCGGCCACCACGGGGCGGATGTTGATGAGGGTCTGGGGGGTGATCGAGTCGATGTCCTGGGTGGTCATGCGCTCCCTCACCACGCGCTCCATGCGGGACAGCCCGATGCGTATCTGGTTCTGGATGAGCTCGCCGACGGTGCGGACGCGGCGGTTGCCGAAGTGATCGATATCGTCGATAGTGCAGCACTTGCCCTTGCACTTGGGACACTCCGTCTCCGTGACGGTGACCTCGTGGCCGCAGTTGGGGCACCTTCCCGCGTGAAGGTTCACGATGTAGCGGACCGAGGCCAGGATGTCCTCCTTGGTCAGTACGGTCTTGCTCACAGGCACGTTGAGGTCCAGCTTCTGGTTGAGCTTGTAACGTCCGACGCGTGCCAGGTCGTAGCGGCGCTCGTTGAAGAACAGGTTGTCCAGCAGGCCCTTGGCGCTCTCCACGGTGGGAGGCTCGCCCGGGCGCAGCTTGCGGTATATGTCTATGAGGGCTTCTTCCTTGCTGGTGGTGGAGTCCTTGCGCACCGTGGCCTGTATGGACTCGGCCCCGCCGAACAGCTCGACCAGGACGTCGTCCTCCTCGTAGCCCAGGGCCCGCAGCAGGACGCTGACCGGCTGGCGGCGCTTGCGGTCGATCCGGACGCCCAGGGTGTCCTTCTTGTCGATCTCCAGCTCGAGCCAGGCACCGCGGCTGGGGATGATCTTGCCGGTGTAGAGCGGCTTGTCGGTGTCCTTGTCGATCTCCAGGGAGAAGTAGACGCCGGGGGAGCGGACCAGCTGGCTCACCACGACACGCTCGGTCCCGTTGAATATGAAGGTGCCCTTGTCGGTCATGAGGGGGAAGTCGCCCATGAAGACCGACTGCTCCTTTACCTCGCCGGTCTCCCGGTTGATGAGGCTCACGTCCACGAACAGGGGCGCGGCGAAGTTCATGTCCTTTTCCTTGCACTCCTCGACGTCGAACTTCGGGTCGCCGAAGAAGTGCTGGCCGAACTCGACCGCCATGGTCCCCGTGAAATCCTCTATGGGGCTGATGTCCCGGAAGATCTCCTTCAGGCCGTCTCCCATGAACCACTCGAAGGAGTCCTTCTGGATGGCGATCAGGTCAGGGACGGGCAGCACCTCGGGTATCCTGGCGAACGTGGTACGCTTACGTCTGCTGTGGAGCGCAACTGACAAAAAGATCCCCTCCCAAGGTGATAGAATGGGCTATAACAGGGCCAATCAGCAAAATCCTCGCAAAGGTCAATAGCAGTAACTACGCAAACTTGTATATTATCAATAGGGAAAGGCGTGGTCAATAGTCATCCGGGAACTTCTCTCCATATATTTCGTCCGCCCGGGGGCCCATCCGGCCCCGCGGTCGCGGTGAGGAAACGCGTCCCACGACATTATATACGTACGCGCCGCCCCATGTAAGACGAATATCAACGAATTCCTGTTCCGGGGGGTTGCTCCCAAGAAGAACTGTAGACCTCCGATTCCAGCGGAATCTTGCCGATAAGATATCTGTTCGACGTGAAAAAGCGGGTCTGAGGCCTGCTCCTCCCTCTCCCCTGAGGGGGGTCGGGGGTGAGGGGTGAGACGGATTGCGACGAAGGGTGAGCCTGTGAAGCTTGTGGTCATTTTCGGGACCAGGCCCGAGATAATCAAGCTTTCGGCGCTGGTAAAGCTGGCCGCCGAGGCCCCCGGGGTGGACCTGGAGATCATCCATACCGGCCAGCACTACTCCTACAGCCTCTCCGAGCGCTTCCTGGAGGACCTTGACCTGCCCCACATCCAGGTCGATATCGCCGTCGGCTCGATGGAGCGGCTGGACCAGGTCCGCAAGATGGTCCACGGCCTGACCCCCGAGCTCGAGCGGGCCCGCCCCGACTTCGTGGTGGTCCAGGGGGATACCAACTCGACACTGGCCGGGGCCGTAACCGCCAGGAACCTGGGCGCGGGGGTGGCCCACGTCGAAGCGGGCCTGCGCTGCTTCGACCCCCTGATGACCGAGGAGGTCAACCGGGTGGCGGTGGACCGCATCTCGGACGTCCTCTTCGCCCCCACGCCGGTGTCGGTGCAGAACATGCTGGCCGAGGGGCACGATCGGGCGCGGATCCACATGGTCGGAAACACCGTGGTCGAGGTGGTCACCCTGGGGCTGGAGCACGCCGCGGCTCACTCTTCCATCGTGGACGACATGGGCCTGGAGCCCGAGGCTTACATCCTGGTCACCGCACACCGGCAGGAGAACGTGGACGACGAGCCCCGCCTGCGCGACCTGGTGACGGCCCTGCAGCGGATCGAGCTCCCCATGGTCTATCCCGTCCACCCCCGGACGTGCGAGAGGATGGTGGAGTTCGAGCTGCTCCACGTGCTGGAGGCCATTCCCAACCTCACCCTCACCGATCCGCTGTCCTACTTCGACTTCCTCGAGCTCGCGCGCCAGAGCCGGATGCTGATATCGGACTCCGGGGGCATTCAGGAGGAGTGCACGATCTTCAAGAGGCCGGTGGTGGTGGTACGGGACTGCACGGAGCGCCCCGAGATCATGGGGGTCTACGGCGACGTGGTCGGCAGCAACCCGCACGCCATCGTGGCCGCCGTCCAGCGCATCGACCGCGACTACGCCGACATCATCGCCGTGCTCCACCGCACCCCGACCCCCTACGGCGACGGCAAAGCCAGCGAACGCATCCTGGAAACCCTCCAGGCCATGTCGTCCCCTCCTCCTCGGGGGGGGTAAATCGGTCCCGCAGATTTGAATCACAACTTCAACATCCATCAACAGAAAGAATCAGAAACAACGGAAATCGGCCTGAAAAAGACCTTCAGGCCGATTCGGCTGTTATTCAGGTTGCCAGGATTATCTCTTTTAGAAGAGAGTTAATTACTGCGATTCAAATCTGCGATATCGAGGAACGGCTGCCCCGATCTTCTGTGGTGGCTGGTCGCCGCGATAATGGGCGTGAAGGTGTCGGCTGGTATAGCGTGTGAACGCATCCCTCAGTGTCCATTAGATCAACCGGGTAAGGTCATCTCTCAGGAAATCCTCGATGGGAATCCCGCCGGCTCCGACGAGCAGCTTGTGCGAAGGAGAGTACTTCCCGGAGAAAGCGTCCATTCCGGGAAGAGCGCCGCGTTCCGCTCCACTTTTCACCTCGATAGCGACCAGCTGCTTCCCGGACTGCAGGATGAAGTCCACCTCCAGATCCCCCTCTCGCCAGTAGAACAGCTCCAGGTTGCGATTGGCGGCGATGTCCAGCAGGTGGGCCCCTACCGCCGATTCGACCAGCCGTCCCCACCACGCTCTATCGCTCCTCACCTGGTCGAAAGAGGAACCCGACTGTGCGGAGATCAGCGCGGTGTTATAGACCTGCAGCTTCGGGCTGGAACCCCTCTTCCTGACCGCCTGGCCCGCGAACTTGCCGAGGCCCGCAAGGAAACCAACGCCGTCCAGCAGGTCCAGGTAGTGGGCCAGTGTTGTGGTATTGCCTGCGTCATGAAGTTGACCGAGCATCTTATGGTATGACAGGACCTGGCCCGAGTACTCGCAACCAAGTGCGAAGAGCCTCCTCAGAAGCGCCGGCTTGTCTACGCGGGTGAGCAGCAGGATGTCCCTGGATACCGTAGTCTCTATCAGCGAGTCCTGGATGTATCTCGCCCACCTTGCAGGTTCACCAACAAGCGGCGCCGCCCCGGGGTAACCGCCGAAAAACACGTACTTGTCGAGGTCCCACCCGAAGAAATCCTCGCATTCCGCGAATGACCAGTGGCCGGCCCGCACGGTCTCGAACCTGCCGGCCAGGCTCTCGGTGAGCCCCTTCTGTACCAGCAGTTGCGAAGACCCCAACAGGACCACTTTGAGCCTCAACCCGCTACGGGTGTCCTCATCCCACAGCCGCTTGACGACCTCAGGCCAGTCACGCAGCTTCTGGATCTCGTCCAGCACGAGCAGGGCAGCCTTGCGCCCCGCAAGCGAGCGACCCGTCTCCCACTGTTGCTCGAGCCACGTCGTGTCCCTGAGCGAAGGCTGATCGGCGGATGCGTAATGCGACGGCAGGTCAATGCTCTCCAGGACCTGTCTGATCGCAGTGGTCTTGCCTACCTGACGAGGCCCATAGAGGACCTGAATGAAGCGGCGTGGCTCCTCGATGCGCTTGATGAGCTGTGCGTTGATGCCTCTCGTGAACAGGTTCGCCATCGCACCTCCCGGATGTCAGCCTCGAATCATAATCACTGGATTACTCAACATATTGAGTAATTTTACTCAACATATTGAGTAATTTCAAGGGAACCCCCCACTCGAGTGCGGAGGCAGATGGTCCGAAGCCGCTTGGTATCCCTGCCAACGGCATTGTGGGATTCGTGGAGCTTTGGCATCAAGCATGTCGAGCAAAGTATTTACGTCATCCCTGGCAATGTGCCTGGGGTCAAGCGGGTACCAATCACCATAGCTGATCCAGAGGCTTTTGACGTCGATCCTGAGCTCGTCAGGATAAATCCCAAATGTCACAATCCTCCCCACTCTGTAGATGCCCAGCCATGACTCCAGCCGTGCCCTGTTATTAGTCCTGGCAATCTCCAGGCTGGGTACCAATACCGGTGTACGTGGGCCTCGCCTGGTGTAGACACGTGCGGTCTCTGTCTGGTTCGACAACTCGTATTTTCTCTCCATTGCCCAGGAATCGACGGTGGTCCAGATCTCGTCATCAACCGTAAACTCCCTTATCGTCCTGCCTGCCAACTTGTATGTTCCATGCTTTGCAGCTCGAAGAAAGAACAGAAGAAACAATACTGCTATCCCTACGACCAGCAGCAAAACCACCGGTATGGCGACTTCTATTGCATCGACGAGCAGGACTGGCAGCAGAGTAGTCCCCCCTTGAGTAATCAGGCCGATTCTACACTAGTCCAGCGAAGGTAATAGCATCAGCTAGACACGCCCACCCTGATCCTCCCCCATTGAGGGGGAGGGGAAAAGGTTCTGAGGATTGGGCGGGGATGGGGTCTTTTTCGAAGGCCTCCGCAGGTCGCCGGGGGGTTTGGCTGAGGCACGATGTGTCGCGGCCGAGGACAGCCGAGAAAAACGGCCCCTCCCCGGCCCCCGCCAGTGACTTGAATGGTGCCTGACCCCGATCTCAGTCAACCAAAAACGGCGGAAGGGCGATGCCTCCCACCGTCTTTGCTTTGGGTTGGGCTGTTCTACTTGATCTCGACCGTGGCGCCCTCCTCCTCGAAGCGCGCCTTGATCTTCTCGGCCTCGTCCTTGGTTACGCCTTCCTTGACGGCCTTGGGCGCCTGGTCCACGACGTCCTTGGCCTCTTTCAGGCCGAGGTCGGTGAACTCGCGGAGGACCTTGATGACGGGGATCTTCTTCTCGCCGGGGGAGATCAGGACCACGTCGAAGGACACCTTCTCCTCCTCGGCTTCGGCCGCCTCGCCGCCACCGCCGGCTGCCGGGGCGGCCGCCATGGCGACCGGAGCGGCGGCGCTGACACCGAACTCCTCCTCCGCCAGCTTGATGAACTCGGAGAGCTCGAGGACGGTCCAGCCCTTGATGGCCTCCAGCGCGTCCTGCGGGGTCATCTTTGCTGCTGCCACAACAATCACCTCTTCTGGGTCGGTCTTACGACTCTTGGGTATCGTTATCTTCAGGGCCTTGTGGCCCATCGTTCTCCTGCGGTTCAACCGCTTCTTCTGAGGACGCTGCCACCGCAGGCCCTTCGGGGGGGGCGGGTTCGGGCTCGGCGGCGGCTTCCTCGGCCACCCCCTCCGCCTTCGCCTCCTCTGCTTCCGCCAGATCCTCGGCCTTCTCCTGCTCGGCCTCGGTCAGCGCCTCAGCCTTGGCCGCCTCGGCCACGGCCGGCTCCTCCTTCACGGGAACAGGAGCCTCGGCCGGTTTCGTGTCGGCCACGGCCCGCATCAGGTAGAGCATCTTGCGGATGGGTCCGGCGGCTACTCCCACCAGCCCGCTCAGGGGAGCGGCCACGGCGCCCAGTGCCTGTGACAGGAGCACATCGCGCGGCGGCAGGGTCGCGTACGTCTCCACCTGCTTCCCGTCGAGCACCCGGCCGGAGATCATCCCTCCCAGCAGGAAGAACTCCTGGCGCCCCCTCGAGTAGTCCTTGACCAGCCGGGCCACGCCCGCGGGCTCCTCGCCTGCGAAGATGATGGCCACGGGGCCGTCGATGACGGAGATGAGCCCCTCCTTGTCGGTCCCCTCGAGGGCTATCCTGGTCAGGGTGTTCTTGAGCACCCTCATCCGGGCACCGTTCCGGACGACCATGCCCCTGAACTCGTTTGCCTCAGCCACCCGCAGGCCCCGGTAACGCAGTACCAGGAAGGAGTCCGACTTGTCGAACCACTTCTTTATCTGCTTGACCTTCTCTTTTTTCTCGACGCTGGGCATCCTTACCCCCAAAAAGAAAAGCCTCGGCAGAGGCTCTTTCGGTTAAGCCTCGGCAGGTCTTCGATTAAGCCTTGCGGCGCCTGCTGTCTCAGGCCGGTCTATTCAGTTGTGAACCCCAAGAATGTAACAGACGGGGGTGGGGCTGTCAAAAGTCACGCCGTCGTTACCGATTCGGGGATGAAGTCGCGGGTCACCGAGGTGTCCACGGGGACTCCCGGGCCCATGGTGCTGGAGAAGATGATCTTCTTCAGGTAGCGGCCCTTGGCCGCGGCGGGGCGCGCCCTGATGAGCTCCTCGAGGATGGCGGCGTAGTTCTCCATCAGGTCCACGGTGGAGAAGGAGGTCTTGCCAATCGCCAGGTGGATGTTGGCCTGCTTGTCCACGCGGTACTCGATCTTACCGCCCTTGGTGTCGCGGACCGCTTTCTCTATGTCGAAGGTGACCGTGCCGCTCTTGGGGTTGGGCATCAGGCCGCGCGGGCCCAGGATCTTGCCGAGCTTGCCCACCACGCTCATGACATCGGGGGTGGCTATGGCGGCGTCGAACTCGGTCCAGCCGCCCTTTACCTTCTCGGCGAGGTCCTCCGCGCCCACGAAGTCGGCCCCGGCCTTCTCGGCCTCGGCCGCCTTGTCGCCCAGCGCGAAGACCGCGACCCTTACCGTCTTGCCTGTACCCTTGGGCAGCATCACCGTGCCGCGGACCATCTGGTCGGCGCGGCGGGGGTCCACCCCGAGCCGCACCGCGGCCTCGAACGTCTCGTCGAACTTCGTGTCGGCCATCTCCCTGACCAGCTCGGCCGCCTCGTACGGCGTATAGAGCTTGCCTTCCTCGATTCTAGAGGCCTTCTCGTTGTACCGGCGGCTTCTCTTCTGCATTTTGAGTCTCCCGCTATCCTTCCCCGGGCTAGTCCCCTACTACCTCGAGCCCCATGCTTCGCGCGGTGCCCTCGATGATGCGCGTCGCGGCGTCGAGGTCGCTGGTGTTCAAGTCGGGCATCTTCAGCTTCGCTATGTCGCGTACCTTGTCGCGGCTGATCTGGCCGGCCGACTCCCGGTTGGGCTCGCCGCTCCCCTTCTCGATCGCGGCCGCCTCGATAAGAAGCCTGGCGGCCGGCGGGGTCTTCAGCACGAAGGTGAACGACCGGTCCTCGAACACCGTTATCTCCACGGGCACGATCTGCCCGAGCTTGTCCATGGTCTGGGCGTTGTAAGCCTTGCAGAACTCCATGATGTTCACGCCGTGCTGGCCCAGGGCGGGGCCGACCGGCGGGGCCGGGTTGGCCTGGCCCGCGGGGATCTGCAGCTTGATTGTAGTCATTACCTTTTTAGCCATCTCGCTATCCTCTCGCCTACAGCTTCTGCACCTGGTCGAAGGTCAGCTCCACGGGGGTCTCGCGCCCGAAGATGGAGACCAGCACCTTGAGCTTGCTCTGGTCCAGGCTGACCTCGCTGATGACGCCGGTGAAGTCCGCGAAGGGGCCCTCGACGACCTTCACGCCCTCGCCCTCGGCGAACTCCGCGGCGACCTTCGGCTTCTCGGCGGCCTGGCGCGCCAGCACCCGTTCCACCTCGTCGTCGGATATCGGGACGGGGCGGGCGCTGGTCCCCACGAACCCGGTCACGCCCGGCGTGTTACGCACCACGTACCAGGAGTCATCATCCAGCTTCATGCGCACCAGCAGGTACCCGGGAAGGAGCTTCTTCTGGGAGAGCTGCTTCTTGCCCGACTTGTACTCCAGCACGTCCTCGGTCGGGACAACCACCTCGAAGATCTTGTCCTGCATGTGCATGGACTCGATGCGGTGCTCGAGGTTGTTCTTCACCTTGTTCTCGTATCCGGAGTAGGTGTGTACGACGTACCACCGTTCTCCTCTTCTAACCATTTTTCCTCCGGCCTGTTTCTTGTCGCGTCAAGCGATGATGAGGTTGAGCAGCTTGGAGAGCACCAGGTCCAGCACCAGGATGAAGGTGGTCACGATCGTGACGGTCACCAGCACCACGATGGTGTAGTTGATCACCTCGTCCCGGCTGGGCCAGATGACCTTCTTCAGCTCTATCCTGACGTCCTTGAGGAACTGGACGACGGTCTTCCAGACGCCCTTCTTCTCCGCCTTGCGGTCGGCCTTCTTCTTGTCGGCCACCTTCTTCCGCTGGGCGATCTGCTTCTGCTTCTTGCCGGACTGCAGGCTCCTGTCCTGCGCCCTTCGCAACTCCCTGTTCATACGACTCTCCCGGTCGTGACCGCGTCGGCCCCTCCGCCGGTGCTGGCAGGCCCGGAGGGACTCGAACCCCCAACCCCCGGTTTTGGAGACCGGTGCTCTGCCAGTTGAGCTACGGGCCTTCTTGTACTACTGCGGTACCGCTCGATCATGTACTAGCGGGTCTCGCGATGCAGCGTGTGCTTACGGCACCACCTGCAGTACTTCTTCAGCTCGATCCGGTCGGGATCGTTGGTCTTGCTCTTCTTCGTTGTGTAGTTCCTTCGCTTGCACTCTGTGCAAGCCATTGTGACTGTTACTCTCATTTGTAGATCTTTATGACCCTCCCGGCGCCCACGGTGCGGCCTCCCTCGCGGATGGCGAAGCGGAGGCCCTCGTCCATGGCGACCGGGGTGATCAGCTCGACGTCCATCTCGGTGTTGTCACCGGGCATGACCATCTCCACG
>JAHJCO010000014.1 GCA_018831265.1 Actinomycetota bacterium | reverse complement strand
ATCGATGGTGGACAGGAGGATGTTCTCGGGCAGCGTCGAGGGGCCGTAGAATAAAACAAGATCCCCGTAAAGGCACAGTGACAACCCCCCGTGTCACGGCCTTTTTGGAAAGAGGACCTGGCCACAGGTCCTCTTTCTCTTTCGGACGTCTTAGGTAGTACCGACGGGTAGGGGAGGGGCGCGCGGGGTCGAATTAAACGGATATGGGGCATTTCCTCAGAGCGGGCGGGGAGCACTGTTCCTCCCTGGTACACGGTCGGAGAATGCCCGAGAGAGCACGGAAGCACCGCACGGGAAGCGAGAGATTGGAGGGATGGAAATGGGTCTGGGAGAGCAACTGCAGTCGGCAGACTGGAAGGCGGAGAAGCACGTACCGGTCATCGATTGCCCCGATGTGGTGAAGGCGGACCAGATTTTCAAGGTCGAGTTGAGCGTGGGCAAGGAGATCGCCCACCCGAACTCCGTGGAGCACCACATCCGCTGGATAGCGCTCTACTTCCACCCGGATGGTGACAAGTTCACCTACCAGGTGGGCCTCTTCGAGTTCAACGCGCACGGCGAGTCGGTGAAAGGCGTGGACCAGGGCCCGGTGTACACCCACCATGCCGTCACCGCTCAGATGCAGGTCAACCAGCCGGGGACGCTGCACTCGATGAGCCTGTGCAACATCCACGGGCTCTGGGAGGACTCGAGGAAGATAGCCGTCGAGTAGGGGCGTGCCCGTCGACCGGGCAGGGGAGGTGACCTTGATGGCGGAGCCTTACCACGAACCGCTCGAGCTCATCAGCGAGGAGGCGAGGGACCACCACCGCGCGATAGTATCGCTGATAGAGGAGCTCCAGGCCGTGGACTGGTACAACCAGAGGATCGAGGCGAGCAAGGACCCCGAGCTCAAGGGGCTCCTCGCCCACAACAGGGACGAGGAGAAGGAGCACGCCTCGATGCTGCTGGAGTTCCTTCGCAGGCGCGACGCGGCGCTCTCGAAGGAGCTAAAGGAGTACCTGTTCACCGGGAAGAGCATCCTCGAGATCGAAGAGGAGTGACGGCTCACACGTTGGTCAATACCGCGCTGTCGCGTCCTGGTCGATAGGTTAACACCCGCACCCTTTTCTGCTTTAATAGTCTCGAGTCCTACCGTTGCCCATCGAAACCAGAGGGCAACTCGTCGAGGCGGGGGGGAGGCGGCAATGCGGCAGGGTCTTGTCGGTCGGTTATTCGCGGTTATCACACTCGCTTTTTCTATTTGGTTATTCTGTGTGCCAACATGGGCGGGAACGTGCACAGCCGCGCCCGAGGGAGGCGGCGGGCAACAGGTCCCGCGCACACGCTTGCTTGGTCGTGTCGATCCCCGTGAGGAGCCCGGGGGAGCGTCAGCCTGGTACAAGCATGATACGGGGGTCACCGACAGCCTCGAAGGTATCTTCGCCTTGGACGATTCACACGTGTGGGCGGTGGGGTATGATGGGGTGATCCTGTTCTACGACGGTGCCATGTGGGCGCGGCAGGACAGTGGGACTTCTGTATGGCTCGAGGACGTATGGGGCTACGACCCTGACCATGTCTGGGCCGTAGGTCCGAATGGCGTGATCCTCTTCTTCGACGGCTCCCAATGGCGGCCTCAGAGCGTGGCGACCACTGATAGTTTTCACGCCGTCACGGGGCTCGACTCAACCCACGTCTGGGCTTCCAGCGGGTCCTACGGTGAGATCGCTTTCTTCAACGGTAGCACATGGACGGTCCAGGACTGCGGCGGCTCATACATGAATGACATATCGGCATACAGCGCAAGCAATGTCTGGACGGTCGGAGGAAACGCCGACGTCATCAGATACGACGGCACGGGCTGGTCCGACGTGTCGCTTCCACCCGAGATGGGCGGGCATGCCTACTGGGGGGTGAAGGTCATCGATCCGAGCCATATCTGGGTAGTCGGGGCAAGCGACGTGCCACACCTCTACAACGGCAGCACCTGGACTACCTTCACGGACGTCGAGAGCGGGCACTGGCGGGACGTGGAAGCCACTGGCGTGAACGATGTCTGGTTTGTCTTCCTGGACAAGGTCTATCACTACGATGGCTCGTCGTGGTCTCAGGTCGGAGACGAGTTCTCCAAATGGATCGAGGACATCTCCCTGCTGAGTGACGGCAGTGCCTGGGTCGCCGGATCGGAGGGTGGGGTCTACCAGTGGGGAGGCCAGACTCCGGGTCCTCCTGCGCCTCAGTCATCGCGCACCTGGTACTTTGCGGAAGGCTCGACAAACGGCGGCTTCGAGACGTGGATACTCGTTCAGAACCCAGGTGACCAGAACACAGACGTGAACCTCACATACATGACCGATGCAGGCGAGGTTCAGGGTCCAAGTGCCGTCATACCCCCGGAGTCGAGAACGACCTTCAACGTGGCGGATACCGTTCCGAATACCTGGGAGGTTTCGACCAGGGTGGAAGCCGACGGTAACGTCATTGCCGAGCGCACGATGTTCTGGGGCAATCGCGTCGGCGGGCACAACACCGTGGGTGTGAACGAGCCACATTATTCGTGGTGCCTTGCCGAAGGGGCGAACAAGGGCGGCTTCGAAACCTGGATACTTGTGCAGAATCCTACCGACAGCGTGGCAGCAGTCGAGGTTTTCTTCAGTACGTCCGGTGATTACTTCTACGAAGGTCCCTCGTGGGCCCTCGCGCCCCATTCGAGAGAAACCTATTTCATGGGGGACTGGGTGCCGGAGGAGTGGGAGGTCTCCACGCTCGTGGAATCGGATGTGCCGATCATAGCCGAGAGGTCCATGTACTGGTCAAACCGCTCCGCTGGACACAACTCGATCGGGGCCCCCTACGCATCCACGGGCTGGCTGCTCGCCGAGGGTTGCACGCGGGGAGGGTTCGAGACGTGGGTGCTGGTGGACAATCCATTTCACGACGAGGTAGAGGTGGAGCTAACCTACCTGACCGGTCATGGGCCGGTAACCGGACCGAAAGTGGTTTTGCCCCCCTATTCCCGTGAGAGCTTCAACGTGGCGGATACCGTCCCCGAGGAATGGGGGGTCTCGACAGTCGTTTCGAGCAGTTACTACGTCGTCGCCGAACGGGCCGTCTACTGGAACAACCGCAAGGGGGGCCACGACTCTCTCGGCGTTCCGGCTCCATCCGAGAAGTGGTACGTTGCTGAAGGTTCGACTAAAGGCGGATTCGAGACGTGGGTCCTTGTCCAGAACCCGTGGAACGAAGATACGGAAGTGACGCTCTCCTTCATGACCCCGACGGGACGACGAAAGGGACCGACGGTCAACATCGAAGCTGCCAGCCGCATGACGTTCTTCGTCGCAGACTCGGTGCCTGACGAGTGGGAGGTGTCCACCGTCGTGGAGGCCGACCGTCCCGTCGTTGTCGAGAAGGCGATCTACTGGGGTAACCGGATCGAGGGTGGCTGTTCCCAGAGCGTACCGGATTCCTAGTGGTTTCGGGTTAGCAGCCGAGCGGCCCGGAGTCATCTCTTGAATAAAGGAACATGCGTAGCTGCGATTCTTGACAAGCAGATATTATAATCATTATATTATGCTCGTAATATTATCGGACCTGATGGAGGTAGCCATGGCCGAGGACGTTTACGAACGGCTTGCGAGGCACCTGGATGAGGCGCTGGTCGGCGCCCCCATGTCGCCTACACTCATGGAGATAGTCGAGATCCTGTACCCGGGCGAGGAGGCCGAGGTCGCCTGTTCCCTCAGCTTCTTCGACGCGAAGGCGGTCGCCGAGTGCGAGGAGATGATGCCCGAGAAGGCCGGCCGGCTCGCCGGAATACTGGACAGCATGGCTCACCGTGGCACGGTGTTCACCGAGCAGAGACCCGGTCGTGAGCGGGTCTACAGGCTCCTTCCCAGCGTGGTCGGCTACGTCGAGGCGCCCTACCTGGCGGGCGTAGAGACCCCGGATACCAGGGCGCTGGCGCCGCTGTGGAAGAAGTACGTGATGGAGGAGTACGGCGGCGAGATGGCCAGGGGCGTCCCTCTCATCAGGGTGATACCGATAAGCGAGTCGCTGGCCGACGGGTCCGAGGTGCTCCCGTTCGACGCCATCAGTGAGAAGCTCGCCGGGATGTCTTTCATGGCGGTCGGCCATTGTCCCTGCCGCCAGATAACGAAGATGACCGGCGAGGGATGCGGGCACGAGCTGGAGAGGTGCATGCACTTCGGGAGCATGGGCCGATACTTCGTGGAGATGGGAATGGCCAGGCGCATCGAGCTCGACGAGGCGCTGGAGATACTGCGCTCTGCAACCGAGGAAGGCCTGGTCCACGTCTGCGACAACATCGAGGGCAGCATCGGGACCATCTGCAACTGCTGCTCCTGCTGCTGCGGGTTCTTTCGCGCGAGCAGGGGGCTGGGGCTCAAGACCTACTCCCGCTCCAACTACGTCGCCCGGGTGGACCCCGACGGGTGCATAGCCTGCGGATTGTGCGAGGACAGGTGCCCGGTAGGGGCGGTCTCGGTGGACGACGTCGCCGTGGTGGATCCCGGGGTGTGTATCGGCTGCGGCGTATGCACCCCGACCTGTGGCGCAGAGGACGCCGTCCGTCTGGTGCTGCGGGAAGAGGTCGAGCCGCCCCCCGACGTCCAGGCGTTCGTCACCGCGCGCCTCAAGAAGTAGACCAAACAGCGTTGTGCTCGACCAACCCTTGGACGATCCGGGGGGTCAGAGGTTTGTGGTGTGCTGCAGTGCGCCGAATAGTATTGGATATGGCACAACGAAAACGTCTGACGCCACTCCATATTCTGTAGCGCGCGTACCAGCCGGGGAGGCCGAGATGATAGCGAAGACGACTAAAAAAGAGCAGAGCCGGCGCAGGATACTGGACTCGTCGGCCCGCCGCATCAGGGAACGGGGCATAAGCGGCACCAGCGTGGCCGAGGTGATGGACGGCGCCGGTATGACGGTGGGAGGCTTCTACGCCCACTTCCCCTCCAAGGACGCCCTGGTCGCCGAGACTGTCACAGAGGCCATGCGCCAGGCGAGAGCGAACCTCTGCGCCGCCGCGGGCGATTCCAGGGGCGCCGAGTGGCTCCGGGCCGCGGCAAGGAGCTACCTGTCCCGCGCGCACAGGGACAACCCGTCACCGGGGTGCCCGCTGCCCGCGACCGCGGGCGAGATCGCGCGGGCCGACCCGCCGGTCAGGCGCGCGCTGGCGGCCGGCATAGAAGAGGTCGCCGGCGAGATAGCCACCCACGAGCGGGAGGCGGGGCGGGACGAATCCCGGGCCGAGGCCCTCGCGGCGCTGGCCATGATGGTGGGCGGCCTGACGCTCGCCCGCGCGATCGAAGGCACGCCGCTCTCCGACGAGCTGCTGAAGGCGTGCAGGGACCACGTCGACCGCTGCCTTGGCGATAAATGATGAAGGGCGTCAGACAATTTCACGCGTTGACGCCAATCGAACTGCTGATGGGAGTTGAGCGCGTGCAAGTGTCTGACCCCCCGGTTCGTCCATGAGCTGATCAACGGGCAACACCGGGGTCAAACCTGAGATCTTGCGTTTTTTGCATTGAAGTCTCCCCCGGTGTCAGAGGTTTGAATCACAATAATTAACTCTAATAATATATAGGTATTCCTAGCATCATGAGTGACACCGAAATGGGCTCCGAGGCTGGCCATTGGGCGATTTCTGTGGCTTCTGTTACATCAGTCAACTGGTGTTGATGCTGCGATTCAAATGTCTGACACCCATCACGCGCACAACTCCCGTCACACCAGAAACTGTTAAAGGGGTTGGTTGCGTTTGGCGTGTCGCGATGCCCCCCTTAAAATGGGACCTGTCCAGTCAACCGACAGAAAGGATCCTGATGAGCGCGACACCGTCAGGAGCGCGCCGCGTTCAGCTGGGGCGCACCGGCATCGAGATCTCTCCCATCGGGCTGGGGACCTGGCAGTTCGCCGAGGGAAAGGGTCTCGACCGCTTCGTCTACGAGTGTCTCGACCAGGACCTGGTTAACGAGATAGTCAGGACCGCCCTTGTCGGCGGCATCAACTGGTTCGACACCGCCGAGGCCTACGGGTGGGGGCGCTCCGAGAGGTGCCTGGCCGCCGCGCTCCGGGCGAACGGGGTCGCCGACGAGGATGTCGTCGTAGCGACCAAGTGGATGCCGGGCATGAGGACCGCGGCCTCGATAGGCAGGACCATAGTGACCCGCAGGCGCTGCCTCTACCCGTATTCCATCAGCCTGCACCAGGTCCACCAACCGATAGCCCTGGCATCCGTGAAGGCGCAGATGGACGCCATGGCGGACCTGGTGGAGCTGGGGCTCATCCGGTCCGTGGGGGTCAGCAACTTCTGGGAGTCCTGGATGCGCAAGGCACACGCCGCCCTCCAGAAGCGGGGCCTGCCCCTTGCATCCAACCAGGTCAAGGTCAGCCTGCTGAACCGCCGCATCGAGACCAACGGGCTCCTGGCCGCCGCGAAGGACCTGGGGGTCACCATCATAGCCTGGTCACCGCTGGAGATGGGCATGCTCACCGGCAAGTTCCACGAGGATCCGGACCTGCTCAAGTGCCGTCCGCTCGCCCGCCGGCATCTGCTGCGCCTCAAGCTGGAGAGCAGCAGGGAGCTGGTCGGAACCCTCGGTGAGATAGCCGACGCCAACGGAGTCTCGACCGCAGTGGTCGCGCTTTCCTGGCTCGTCAACTACTACGGCGACACGGTGGTGGCCATACCCGGGGCCACCAAGGTCAGCCAGGCGGAGCAGAACGTGATGGCCAACGAGCTGAAGCTCACCGCGAAGGAGACGGGGGCGATCGACGAGCTGTCGAAGCGTTTCCGCAGGAGGGTCCCGTTCGGTCCGTAGGCGGCTCGCGCTGGCAAGGGTCATCCGTCTGCTAGAATAGAGGAGATGCGGGACGGCTCGATGATCTGCGATTAGCATGAGTACGGCGATGAGCAAGACAACCAGGCCTCAAAGACTCTACGTGTGGTCCCTGATCGCCATCTTCGTGGCCGCGGAGCTGTGCCTGATCGGTATCGACCTGTACTACCTCATCGCGAAGGACGAGACGCTGGCCTCGTTCTTCGCCGACGTCGCGCTTACCACCTCCATCATCCTGGTCCTCCTCCTGCTCGGGCACCTGGCCATGCGGCGGGTCCTCGCGGGGCTCGTGGAGTCCGAGAGGCGCTTCCGCGAGCTTGCCGACCAGCTTCCCCAGGCGGTGGTCGAGTCCGACACCCGCGGGAATATCACCTATGCCAACAGGCTCGCCCTCGAGTGGTTCGGTTACAACCGCCAGGACATGGAGTCGGGGCGCCTGGACCCGCTGAGTTTCGTGCCGGAGGAGGAGCGGGAGAAGATGGTGGAGAACTTCAAGCGGGCCCGGGCGGGGACGCTCTCCGGCACGAGGAGCTACACCGCCATGCGCAAGGACGGAAGCGCCTTTCCCGTGCTGGTGGCTTCGAGCCCCATAGTGAGGGACGGTAAGGTGGTGGGGCTCCGGGGGGTTCTGAGCGATGTCACTGAGCAGAAGCAGGTCGAGGACCGGGTCCGCGCCAGCGAGCGCAAGTACAGGGAGCTCGCGGACTCCCTTCCCCAGGTCGTTTTCGAGATGGACACCGACGGGAACATCAGCTACACCAACGCAAACGCCTTCACCATCTTCGGCTATGACGACGACGCCGTCGCGAGGGGAATGAACGTGAGGGATGTGATGGCTGACCCGGTCACGGCGATGAAGGACATCGGCCTCATGGTCCGCTTCAAGGTCCCGGAGATCCACCGCGAGTACGTCGCGCGCAGGAGAGACGGTTCCACCTTCCCGGTGGTGATCTCGGCCCGGCTGGTCCTGGAGGAGGGCGAGCCGGTCGGCATACGGGGCATAGTGACCGATATCACCGAGCAGAAGCGACGGGAGCAGGAGTACGAGAGGGCCAACGCCGAGCTGCTGGGCTACGCGCACACTGTCTCACACGACCTGAAGAACCCGCTTCACGACGTCACCATGGCCGCCTATACCTTCGAGCAGTTGCTGGAACGTCCCCTTTCAGCCGAGATCCAGGTGTTCATGGACGAGACCCTGGCGGCGATGAAGAGCGGGCTGGAACGGGCCAACCATCTCATCGACGACCTCCTGATGCTGGCCGAGTCCGGGCAGGTGCCCAAGGAGGTCATTCCGGTGGACGTGTCGGAGAAGGTGGACGAGATACTGGCGGAGCGCTCGAACGAGCTGGAGATCCGGGGGGTGACGGTCAGGCGCGACGAGGAGCTGGGATCGATAGTCGCTTCACCCACCCATATCTACCAGGTGTTCTCAAACCTGATCAAGAACGCGATCGTCTACAACGACAGCGTGGAGCCGGTGCTGGAGATAAAGGCCCTGGAGCCGGGGGACAGCGGCGGGCACAGATTCCTTGTCAGGGATAACGGCCCGGGCATAACGCCCGACCTGCTGGACAGTATCTTCGTGCCTTTCACCAGGGGAGAGGCCGGCGACACGGGGATAGGCCTGTCGATCGTCGAGAAGATCACGCGTGTCTACGGCGGAGAGGTGACGGTCTTCAACGACGGCGGGGCCTGCTTCGAGCTCCTGCTCTACGACTGGGGTCAAACCTGAGATTTTGCATTATTTGCATTCTGAGGCTGTCAAACCAGGGCGAACGCAAAATCTCAGGTTTGACCCCAAACGCAAGAAACGCAAGATTTCAGGTTTGACCCTCGAGGACGTCGGCGAAGCGGTCGCGCAGGTCCTTCTTCATTATCTTTAGGGTCATGCCGTAGGGCATCTCCTCGATGGGTATTATCCTGACGATGCGCGGTGCCTTGTAGGAAGCGATGTTGTCGCGACACCACGCCGAGAGCTCCTCCCCGGTCACCCGGCTGCCCTCCCGGATGCAGACCACGGCCATCGGCACGTGCCCCATGGTGCGGTGGGGGATGCCTATCACCGCGACCTCCTCCACGTCGGGGTGCTGCAGCACCTCCTCCTCCACCTCCACCGAGAAGACGGAGTAGCCGCCGCACTTTATAACGTCTTTGACCCTGTCCACGAAGAACAGGCGCCCCCAGCGGTCTCTCTTCGCCATGTCACCGGTCCGGAACCACCCGTCTACCATTGCCAGCTCGGTCGCCTCGGGGTTTTTCCAGTAGCCCTTTGTCACCCCCGGGCCCTTGACCATAAGCTCGCCCGCCTCTCCACGCGGCTTCTTCCTGCCCGACTCGTCCGCTACCTTCACCCTGGTCGGGGGGACGGGGAACCCGACGCACCCGGGGGGCCATTCGAGCCCGCGCAGCGCCGGTTTGAGGGCGGCCAGGCCGGTCAGCTCGACCATGCCGTACGCCTCGGCGAAGAGCGGCCTCTTTTTCCCGAGCAGCCCGGGGCGTGCCGCCAGCTCGCGCAGCCTGTCTATGTGCTCGGGGGGCATGGCGTCCGCGCTGGAGCCGAGAAGCCGGAGCGAGGTGAGGTCGTACTTCTCCGGGTTTCGCGCCAGGAGGAAGGCGTACATCGCCGGGACGCCCACGAACAGCGAGGCACGGTGCTCCTCTATGAGGGCGAGGACCTTGTCCGGGTCGAAGTACCTCATGATGTACCCGTTGACCCCGGCGCACGAGCCCATGACCGAGATTGCGAACCCGAACACGTGCGCGAGCGGCAGTGAGAGTATTCCGAAGTCCTTCGGCCCCATCGGGAGCAGCGCCGCGGCCCTTCGCTGGGACTCTAGGAACCCGCGGCTGGTGACCATTGCTCCCTTGGGGAATCCCGTCGTTCCGGAGGTGTAGAAGATGCCTACAACATCGTCGGGGTCCAGGGCGGCGGGCTCGCAGTGGTCCGAAACGCCGGACATCAGGACGTCCAGCGACTCGAACCCTGGAGGCGCCTCCCCGGAGATCCCCGCCATGACCCAGTGCTCGATGCCGGGCAGCAGCGACCTGTCCCGTATGCTGGCCGCGAAGACCTCCGGGTCGGTGAAAAGCACCGTCGCGCCGCTGTCCTCCACGATGTGCTCCACTTCTTTGCCGCGCAGCATATAGTTCATGGGGACGGCGACCGCCCCGATTCTCATCGCCGCCATGATCAGCGCCGGCACCTCGACGCCGTTCCGGGGGATAATCGCCACACGGTCGCCCGGTCGCACCCCCAGATTCTCTCGCATGACATTCGCCATGCGCTGCACCAGGGCCCACCATTCCCCGAAGGTGATCCTGGTCTTTTCCGGCGGGCAGACGGCATAGGGGAGGGGCTCCTCCACCAGGAAGTAGGAGTCGTCGCCGTAGAGCGATGCCATCATATCGGGGTGCGTGGCCATGGTAACGCCTGGCGTGAACGCCATTTTGAGCTTCCGAAGCATGGGGGCATCCTCCCGTGTCGGCATCGTGACAATTGTAACTGAATTGATCGGGGTCGGGCGCGATCCGATGGAATACCAGGAGGAAGGCCGGACACGTCCGGTTACTGATAGAATGCGAATCAGGGAGAGGGGCATTGAATGCTCTATGCTCCATGGGGGCCAACATTCATGGGTGCACTGAGGCGGAGCCTGGGGTTGTCTTGACTGACACGTTTCCTGACGCGGTTCCAGGTGGCGACGAGGACGGCTCACCGGATGAGGCCGGTGATTCAGCCGTTCGCGACCGGCGAGTGCTCGCCCTGTACCACCGGGTTGTCGACAACTCACCTGACATCATCTACTACCTCGACAACTCCGGTAGAGTCGCCTGGGTGAACCCCAGCGCGTTCAGGTTCTTCGGGTACGATGATCCAGCGGGAATAATCGGTCAACCGTTCGTGAACTACATCCATCCGGATGACCGCGAACTCGTGCTGACCTCGTTCCTGGAGGCTGTCAGGACACACCGGGAGAATACAACGGGTCTCGTCTTCCGACTGTTGAAAGCGGGGGGCGACGTTGTGTGGGTCGAGCTGCACTCGCAGATGATCTTCGATGAGGACGGCAACTACTTCGACGAGGTCGGCGCCTGCCGTGACATCTCGGAGAGAAGGAAGGCCGAGGACGAACTGAACAGGGTCAACGCGGAGCTTCGCGCCTACGCTCAGGTGGTGTCGCACGATATCAAGACTCCCCTTACCGCGATTCAACTCGCCCTTGACATGATCCGGAGACTACTGGACGACGAACATTCTGAAGAGGCCATGGACCAGGCAAGAGAGATGGTCGGAGTACTCGACCGCAACGTCGAACAGGCCAACCGGCTCGTTTCGGACCTTCTGACTCTGGCGGAAGCCGGCCTTGTGCCGGACGATTACTCGGAGCTCGATGTCACGCAACTCGTGCACAGGGTCGTGGAGGAGCTGGCCGGCAGCATCGAGGAGAGGGGAGCCCGGGTCGATTTCGATGCCGACCTCGGCCGCGTCTGCGCGAACAGGACACAGTTGTACCAGGTGTTCTCGAACCTGGTGCGCAATGCCGTCGTGCACAACGACAGTCCCGAGCCCCGGGTAGAGATCTCATTCCTGGGCGTAACCGCCGATGGTGGGTACCACTACCGCGTGAAAGACAACGGCAGCGGAATCCAGGAGGACTACATGGACCGGGTGTTCGACCTGTTCTTCAAGGGCACGACAGGGGTGACGGGGCTCGGCCTGGCAATAGTAAGGAAGATAGTCGATGCCAGCGGCTGGGACATAAGCGTCCGCAACGAGGGCGGAGCGTCTTTCGAGCTGATATTGTACGACCGGGGATAGGGCGAAAGCGCAACCACCTTGCCCGCGAGCCCGGCCTCTACTACATCGATCTACTGTTTACTTACCGGTCAGTAAAGTGATTATAATAGTGCGGTTCCGGCTTGAAGGCGGGAAGGAGCGGACCAGGTGAGTGAGAGGAAGACGGGGCCGGCGGCCCGAGGCGAGGGCAAGGTGCGCAGGGAGGAGCTGCTGGCCGTCGCGGCCAGGTTGTTCCGCGGGAAGGGCTACCTGGCCACCACCATGGACGATATCGCCCGGGAGCTGGGCGTCACCAAGCCGGCGGTCTACTACTACATCAAGACCAAGCACGAGCTGCTATACGAGATATGCGACGCGGCGATAAGTGACCTGATAGAGGGCGTCCGCAAGATCGACGCTTCCGAGGGGGAGGCGGTGGACAAGCTCGCCGAGCTCATCCGCTGGCACGTCACCATGTTCTCGCGTCGGGGCGATATCATCAACGTGTACCTGGCCGACGAGGGAGAGCTTCCGCACCAGCAGAGGGAGCACATCAGGTCGCTCTCCCGCGAGTACGAGAACATCTACCGCGAGATCATCGGCAAGGCTGTGGCTCAAGGGGCGTTCAGGGAGCTGAACGTCCCCATGACGGTGAGGGCGATCTCGGGCATGTGCAACTGGCTCTCGTCCTGGTACAGGCCGGACGGCCAGATGCCCGCCGAGCAGATCGCCGACATATTCCTGGACATCATCCTGAACGGCTGCCGCCCGCGGAACGAGGAGGGAGAGAGTTGACGGAGGACTGGAGGGACTCGCAGGAGATCCTGGTCATGGACGGGCGAATCAAGGTCCCCTACGCATGGTCCGCCGGGGAGGTGGGCACCACCTACCTGGAGTCGCTACGCGATGCCGAGAGGTTCCTGGGGACGCGCTGCCCGGTGTGCGGAATCGTCTACCACCTTCCGCGGATGCACTGCCCCGATTGCTTCGAGGCATGCCCGGAGTGGGTGGAGCTCGAGAGCACAGGCACCCTGGTGACGTGGACTATCGCCAGGCGCCCGCACCCGGCCCTCTCCCCGCTGGCGCCGCCGTTCGGCTTCGGCGTGATCAGGCTGGATGGCGCGGATACAGGCTTCCTGCACCTTCTCTACGGGTTCGGGGTGGGGTCGTTGCGCTCGGGGATGCGGGTAGAGGCCGTGTTCGCGCGGGAGCGCACCGGGAGCATCCTCGACGTAAGCCACTTCCGTCCGTCAAGGGAGGTGGTCTAGTTGGAGCGTGTCGCCGTGATCGGGGTCGGGATGACGCAGTTCGCGCGTGAGCGCCCCGCCGAGACGGCCGCGGACCTGGTCTTCGAGGCGTGCACGAGGGCGTTGGAGGACGCCCGACTGAGCATCGAGGACGTGGACGTTGTCATCACCGGGTCCAACGACTTCTTCGACGGGCGGACCATCTCCTCGATGGCGGTCATGGACGCGTGCGGCTCGTATGACAAGAACGTCTCCACCGTGGAGGGCGACGGGACGTTCGGAGCGGCCCACGCGCTGATGAGGGTGCTCGCGGGCTGGGGCACCGTTCTCTACTGCGCGCACCACAAGGGATCCGAGAGCGTGATGCCGCTCATCACAAACGCGATGTTCGATCCCATCTTCGAGCGGTTCCTGGGGATAGAGGCCGTCACCTCGGCCGCACTTCAGGCGCGTGCCTACATGGACCGCTGGGGGTTGGACGAGGAGACCCTCGCCCTGGTCTCGGTGAAGAACCACGGCAACGCTTTCAGGAACCCGGTCGCCCAGCTCCCGCTCGAGACAACGGTCGAGGACGTGATGGGCTCGCCGTACATCGCTGACCCCCTCAAGCGCCTGGACTGCGCACCAGTAACGGACGGGGCGGCTGCCGTCATCCTGGCGGACAGGGAGCATGCGCGTAGCGCCGGCTCACGGGCGGTCCGGGTCAGGGGTGTCGGCTACTCCTGCGATGCCTTCCACCTTGGGGACCGCGACCTGGCCGATCCCTCGGCGCTCCGGGACGCCGCCGCCCGGGCCTACCGCGGTGCCGCCATCGACGACCCGGCCCGGCAGATCGACCTCGCCGAGGTATCCGAGGTATTCGGCTACATGGAGCTGATGTGGTGTGAGGGCCTGGGCCTGTGCGGCCCCGGCGAGGCGGGTGAGATGACGGCCTCGGGGAGGACGGCCCGTGACGGAGACATACCGGTGAACGTGTCGGGTGGGTGCCTGTCGGCGAACCCGGTACTGGTGAGTGGACTGAACCGGGTAATAGAGTGCGTGCTGCAGGTCCGGGGTGAGGCCGGAGAGCACCAGGTCGAAGGGGTCCGCACCGCGGTGGCCCAGGGGTTCAACGGGCCGTGCGGCCAGTCACAGTGCGTCTGGGTCCTGGGGGGTGAGGAGTGATGGCTGCCAGGAGGGTCGGAGTGGTGGGTGTCGGCATGACCGTCCAGAGGTCCAGCCGGCGGGACGTGACCGGCGTCGAGCTCATCAACGAGGCGGTGCGCGCGGCCCTCTCGGACGCGGCTATGACCAGGAAGGACATCGACGCGGTAGTCATAGGGAACATGGACCACTTCGAGGGCATCAACTACGTGGACACCTGGTCGGTGGACGGGAGCGGAGCCCTGGGCAAGCCGGTCATGAAGATGACCACCGGCGGGACCACCGGGACCACGGTGGCGATGGGCGCCTATTACCACGTAGCGAGCGGCATGTTCGACCGGGTGCTGGCCATCGGCTGGGAGAAGAACTCCGAGTCCGACACCACCGGGGCCATCATCACCGCGTTCGACCCGTTCTGGGACCGGCCCACCTTCGGGGGTGCGGTCGCGGGGCTGGCGCTGGAGGCCACTCAGTACATGGCCGAGACAGGGGCGTCCGAGGAGGACGCGGCCTACGTGGCGGTGCGCGACCGCAAAAACGCCCTCAACAATCCCTATGCCCACCTGCGCATGGAGCTCACGATCCAGGCGATCATGGAGACGCCCTACCTGGCCTGGCCGGTGAAGCTCGGCGACATGTGCCCGCGCACTGATGGGGCCTGCGCTCTTGTGTTCGCTTCCGAGGACGTCGCGGACGACTTCCCCAACCCTCCGGCGTGGGTGCGCGGCCTGGCCGACCGCCATCTCTGGGCGTATACCAGCGACCCCTACGTGAACCAGAAGGTCAAGGGGGGCACCTGGTTCCCTGCCATGGAGATGGCGACGAGGGAGCTCTACGACAGGGTCGGCATCACGGACCCGCTCGAGCAGTTCGACGTGGCGGAGCTGTACCTTCCGTACTCGTTCGCGGGCCTCCGTTATATGGAGTCCCTCGGATTCTGCGAGAGGGGCGGGGGGCCTGAGCTGGTGCGCTCCGGCGCGACCGACATGGGGGGCAAGTGCCCGGTGAACCCGTCGGGCGGGGTGCTCTCCTCGAACGCCATCGGGGCTACGGGGCTGCTCCGCGTGGCGGAGGCGGCGCTGCAGATGCAGGGGCGCGCGGGGGACCGGCAGGTGCAGGGGGCGTCACTGGCACTGGCGACCGGGTTCGGCGGGTGCTACTGGTCCGACGAGATTGTACTGGGCTCCGAGATGCCGGATGTGGGGAGGGGGTGAGCGCGATGTCTGATGGCGGTGTCAAGAGGATGTACCTTGTGGTGGAGAGCGGCCAGGCCGAGCAGCCTTTCAGGTGGAGCGCGGGCACCTACGGGTCGCGGTTCCTCACCGCGATACGCGACGACGGGACGTTCACGGGGATAAAGTGCCCGAAGTGCGGCCACGTCTACGTGCCGCTGCGCCGGGTGTGCGGGCCGTGCTTCACCGAGATGACCGAGCTGGTGCCCGTGAGCAACGAGGGGACGCTGGTGACCTTCTCCGTGGTGAGCTTCGGATTCGTGGACCCCTCGACGGGGAAGCATAGGGCGGTCCCTTACGGTTACGCGGTGATAAAGCTGGACGGCGCCGACTCCTACCTCATCCACTTCATAGACGAGACGGACCCGGCGAAGATGAAGGCGGGGGACCGTGTCAGGGCGGTCTTCGAGGACGAGGGGGAGCGGACGGGCAGCATGCTGGACATAAAACATTTCGAACTGGTTTGAGGCGGGGCTCTCAGCCCCGCGAGCGAGAGGAACGTGATGGCACCCGATATCTTCGAGGTCGAGATCGCCGACGGGGTGGCCCGCTGCACCATGAACGGGTCCAAGATGAACGCGCTGGGAGAGGAGCTGCTCTACCCGCTGGTGGACGGCCTGAAGGCCGCATTGCATGACGACGAGGTCAGGGTCATCGTCCTGCGGGGAGGCGAGGGCAATTTCTGCTCGGGCGGAGACGTGGGGACCATGGGCGAGGAGATGGATCCCACCTACCTGAACGAGAACATGCGGCTGGCCAATGAGGTAGGCTTCGAGCTGCACGAGGGCCCCAAGCCGGTCATCACCGAGGTGGACGGCTGGGCCGTCGGAGGCGGCATGGGGCTGGCCATGTCCTCCGACCTGACATACGCCACCGAGAGGGCGCGCTTCATGATGAGCTTCGTGCGAATCTCGATCATTCCGGACCTGGGCTCCAGCTACCTGCTGCCGCTCCGGGTGGGCCTCCTCAAGGCGAAGGAGCTGGTGTTCACCGGGCGGGCAATCGAGGCCGACGAGGCACTCGCCCTGGGAATAGTGAACAGGGTGGTGCCGCACGAGGAGATAGCCGACGAGGTGATGACGATCGCCCGCAAGCTGGCGACCCGCTCGCCGAGGATGATCGCGGTTGCCAAGCGCAACATGAACATGGCGCACCGCACGGACCTGCGCACCATCCTCGACCTGGAGGAGAGCATCCAGCCGCTGATGCTGCTCGCGCCGGAGCACAGGCGCGACATCCAGAAGTTCATGCAAAAGGGGGGTCAAACCTGAGATTTTGCATTATTTGCATTTGAACTGTCAGACAAGGGGCAACGCAAAATCTCAGGTTTGACCCCAGACGCAAGAAACGCAAGATTACAGGTTTGACCCCGAGGAGGGGTGATGAGTGATTTCGATGTGGTAGTCGTAGGGGCGGGGCTCGGGGGGCTGTCCGCGGCCGTTTCCCTGAGCAGGGAGGGGAAGAAGGTGCTGCTCCTCGAGCGGCACAGAGTTCCTGGCGGATACGCCTCCTCCTTCAAGCGGGGCCCCTACGAGTTCGAGGTGTCCCTGCACGAGCTCTCCGGGCTGGGCACGCCTGAGGACCGGGGCCCGCTGTTCAAGCTGTTCGAGCAGACCGGGGTGGCCGAGCGCGTGGAGTTCCTCCCCATACCGGAGTTCTACCGCAGCGTCTTCCCCGACGTCGACGTCACCATCCCGCTGGGCAGGGAGAACTTCGAGCAGGAGCTCAGCAGGCATTTCCCCGCCGAGACGGAGAACATCCGCGAGTTCAGCCGCATCATGTTCGACTTCGCGGACCAGGCCCTCAAGGCCAACCGGGTAGGCATGAAGAAGGTGATGGCCGACCCGGCCGACTACCCGGTCCTGATGCAGTGCTTCGGCAAGAGCCTCTCACAGGTGCTGAACCCCATCATCGCCGACGAGAAGGCCCGGGCCGTCCTGGGGCAGATCTGGGGATACTACTGCCTGCCACCCTCACAGCTCTCCTTCCTGATCTACGCCCTGGGCACCGTCAGCTACCTGCGCTTCGGCCCCGCCCACATAAGGGGCACCTCCCAGGCGCTTTCCCAGGCCTTCATGGACATCGTGGAGGAGAACGGGGGCGTGGTGAGGCTGAACGAGGGCGCATCGCGAGTTCTGGCCACCGGGGGTTCCGTGTACGGGGTGGTGACCGACGCGGGCGAGAAGATCGACTGCCCGTACGTGGTCTCCAACGCCAACCCGGTCACCACATGCCTGGACCTCATCGGCCGGGACGAGATACCTTCCTGGTACCTGAGGCGCCTCGGGGCGGGCTCGGGGGGCGCCTCCACGTTCAACGTCTACCTGGGACTGGACTGCGACTACCATGAGTTGGGCCTTGCCAACCACGAGACCTTCGTCAACACGGGATACGACCTCGACGGGCACTACGAGCTGATGAAGAAGGGCATAGACGTCGAGCCGGCAGAGGCCGCCGTCACCGCTTATAACGCGATCGACCCGGGGGTCTCACCGCCCGGCACCACGGTCATGGTCATAACGCTCATCGCCCGCGCGGAACCGTGGATGGACGTGCCGCCGGAGAGGTACAACGACACCAAGGCCGCGGTCGCCGACAGGGTCGTCGGCCTGGCCGAGAGGGTCGCGCCCGATATCAGGAAGCACATCGACGTCGTGGAGATCGCCACCCCCGTCACCAACGCCCGCTACACCGGCAACATCGCCGGAAGCATCATCGGGTTCAACGAGACCTTCGCCGGCACCGGGATGGCTCGGATGCCGGCCAGGGGTCCGCTGGAGGGGCTCTACTTCGCCAACGCATGGGTGAATATCGGCGGGGGCTACGAGCCCTCCATCTACGGCGGCTACATCACCGCCCGTGAGGTGCTCCAGGACATGGAGGGCGGGCGCGACGCCCGGGTGACCGAGAAGCTGAAGCTGAGTGTGGAGGAGCAATCGGGTGATGCCGCGGAGGTGGACGCCGCCGTAGCGTCCCCCATGAAGGGCGCGCTGGAGCGCCTGCACCCCGCCCGCGTGCCCCTGCGGGTCTCCGAGATCATCGAGGAGACCCCGAGCACGAAGACGCTCCGCATGGTCGCCTCCGACGGCGACCTCCCGCCGTTCAGGGCCGGCCAGTACGTGAACCTCTTCGTCGAGATAGACGGGGTGGGGACCTCGCGGCCGTACAGCATCTCCTCGCGGCCCGGAGAGCCGTACTACGACATCACCGTGCGGCGAGCGCCCGCGGGTTTCGTGTCGGCCTACCTGCTCGACTCGGTAGCCGGAGGGGACACCTTCGAGTGCACGGCCCCCGGCGGCTCCTTCCACCACGAGCCCCTCGCGGACACATCTTCCCTGGTGTTTCTCGCCGGCGGCAGCGGCATCACCACCTTCGCCTCGATCGTAAGGGACGCGCTCGAGCGCAGCCTCCCGCTCGACATGCACCTCATCTACGGGAGCCGGGACCCCTCCGACGTTATCTTCGCCGACGAGCTGGCGGCCCTGGCCGCCTGCAACGACAACTTCAGGCTGGACGTGGTGATCAGCGAACCGCCGGAGGCGTGGACGGGGCTGTGCGGGCTGCTGGACGCGGACACGATGTCCGGGCTGGTCGGGACCATAGAGGGCAAGACCTTCTACATGTGCGGGCCCCAGGCGATGTACGGCCTGTGCGCGGGTGCGCTCGAGTCGCTCGGCGTGCCCGCGCGGCGGGTGAGGAGGGAGGCTTACGGGCCTCCCACCGACGTGACGGCCGAGCCCGGCTGGCCGGGCGTCGCGTCGGACGCCGTCTTCCAGATCGTCGAGGAGCGCAGCGGACGCACGGTGGAGGCGAGGGCGGCCGAGCCGCTCATGAGCTCGCTGGAGCGCGCCGGGCTGGTGGTCCCCGCCATATGCAGGGCAGGGGAATGCGCCGCCTGCCGCACCCGGCTGGTGTCGGGACGCGTCTTCGCGCCCGAGCGGGTATCGCTACGGCGGGTCGATGTCGCCTCCGGCTACATCCACCCCTGCATGAGCTATCCCCTGGAGGACCTGCGTATCAGGTTATAATCGAGGAGCGGCTGCACCCACGAGTAAGGGAGAGGGACATGGAAGACAGGCCATGGTTCAAGTCCTACGCCTCGGACGTCCCCAGGCACATCGACTACGAACAGGTCACCATCCCGGCCGGGCTGAGGCGCTCGGCGGCGAGGTTCGGCGACAAGACGGCCCTCTACTACATGGGCGCGAGGATCTCCTTCTCTCAGTTGGATGCCATGGTGGACCGCTTCGCCGCGGCGCTCCGCGCTCTCGGGGTCGGCAAAGGTGACAGGGTCGCCATCGCCCTTCCCAACATCCCCCAGATCATTATCGCCAATATGGCGATATACCGCCTGGGGGCGGTGGTGGTCCTCAACAACCCGCTGTACACGGAGCGGGAGCTGACCTACCAGTTCAACGACTCGGAGGCCGAGCTGGTCATCACCCTCTCGCTGCTGGTGCCACGGATCCTCAAGGTGATGCCCGATACCGGCGTGAAGAAGGTCATAGGCTGCCAGATCAACGCATACCTGCCGTTCCCCAAGAAGCAGCTCTTCCCGCTGGTCAAAAAGGACATGTACGCGCGCAACGAGCCCGACGAGCGCGTCCTGGACTTCGACGAGGTCATGAAGGGCTCACCGGGCGGGACGGTCGAGGACCTGTCCTCCTGGGACGAGCTCTCGACCCTCATCTACACCGGCGGCACCACGGGCCAGGCCAAGGGGGTCATGCTCTCACACGCCAACATATCCTCCAACGTGCAGCAGTTCCGCGCCTGGTTCCCCGACCTGAAGGACGGTGAGACCTCCATCGTCGGGACCTTCCCGATCTTCCACGCCGCCGGCTTCACCGCATGCCAGAACTTCATGCTGTGGTCCGGTTGGGAGCACGTGATGATACCGCGCCCGGAGCCCAAGACCTTAGTCGAGCTGCTCAAGAAAGCCAGGCCGGAGTTCCTCCCCGGGGTGCCCGCGATCTTCGTGGGACTGCTGGCGGACCCGGAGTTCCGCAAGATGGACCTCTCGTTCATCCGGGGATTCTTCTCGGGGGCGGCGCCACTCGCCGAGGACACCATCCGCGACCTGAAGGCGCTCACCGGGGCGACCATCCTGGAGGTCTACGGCATGACCGAGACCACACCGGTCGCAACCATAACCCCGTGGGGCGGCGAGATAAAGGCGGGGACGGTGGGCTGCCCGGTGCCCGACACCGACATCAAGATCGTGGACCTGGAGACGGGGTGCGAGGAGCTTCCCCTGGGCGAGACGGGGGAGATCGCGATCACCGGCCCGCAGATCATGATGGGCTACTACAAGAAGCCGGCCGAGACGGCCGAGACCCTGCGGGACGGCTGGGTCTACACGGGCGACATTGGCTTCTTCGACTCCGACGGCTACCTCTCGGTGGTGGACCGGAAGAAGGACATGGTTATCTCCAGCGGGTACAACATCTACCCCGTGGAGGTGGACAACGTTCTCTTCGACCACCCTGGCATCCTGGAGGCGTGTTGCGTGGGATACTCGGACTCCTACCGCGGCGAGTCGCTGCGCGCCTTCGTGGTCGCCAAGGAAGGCGTCACCCTCACCGAGGACGAGGTCATCACCTTCTGCCGGGACAGGCTCGCCCCCTACAAGGTTCCCAAGCAGGTGGTCTTCATGGAGGAGCTCCCCAAGACGGTGGTGGGCAAGATCCTGCGCCGCGAACTACGCGACAAAGAGTCCGATTAACAGGTATCGCGCTCTTAGTCACCTCGCGACATCACGTGGACTCGGTTCACCCGCGGTAACTAACACAGGATTAACACATATAGAATATATGGTTAGTATGTGGTACCATTATCCACAACATACGGTGGAAGGTCACCTGATATGCCGAGGAAAAAGATCATCCAGGTTCCCATCGATATCGAGCTCCTCGAGGAGCTGGACGGACTCGCAGTGGCAAAAGGGGTATCGAGGTCGCAACTGATCCGGGAGTCGTGTGAACGCTACGCCCGTGCCGAGCGAGAGGCCGAGATGGACGCCGCCTACGTGGAAGGCTACAGGAAGCATCCCGAAAGCGATGAGTGGGGCACGCTCGGCGCGGCCCTGCTGGCCGCGAAGCTCGAGGAAGAGGATGCCTAGATGCGGCGTGGAGAGGTGTGGTGGGCCGAGTTCCCGCAGCCGATCGGCAGAAGGCCCGTATTACTGTTATCTCGCGATGCGGCCTACGACGTGAGGACTTCGGTGACCGTCGCGCCACTGACCGGCACCATTCGGTCGATCCCTTCCGAGGTCAGGCTGGGCAGGCGGGAAGGATTGAAGAAGGACTGCGTCGCCAACCTCGATGACCTGCAGACCGTTCCCAGGTCGATGCTGATCGAGCGCCTGACCACCATTCCTGAAGAGAAGATGTCCCAGGTGGCGGAAGCGATCTCGTTCGCGCTGAACCTGTAGGCGTGTGCAAAAGTGCCTGACCCCTTTGCACATTAGGGGCCGGGGGGCTCTTCAGGTTCGGTTTCCGGGGTTTCCTCGGGCTTGTCCTTGTCCCGGAGACGGCCGGCAAGCCCCCGGTAGCCGCTGACGACCGCCCCCCGGACGGCGTGGGCGTGGACCGGGTGCGTGTGGATATCGAAGCGGATGGTAACCACCCGGAGGACGAATGTAACGGCTATGCAGACGACGGCGGCTACCCATGCGGGGGTTCGGAACCCTACGCCCAGGGCGAGGAACACCGTCACGCCGACGATGGCGACCACACCGTAGAGCTGTCCCGGCCTGAATACTATCGGGTCTTCTCTCGATAGGACATCGCGCAGCAGCCCGCCCCCGACCGCGTTGACGAGGCCGATAAGCCCCGCTGCGTAGACGCTCAGGCCCAGGAAGATCGACTTCTGTGCTCCAACGACCGCGTACAGGCCCAGGCCCATCGCGTCCGCGAGCAGTATGACGAGCCCCAGCCGCTTCTCGATGAAGTTACCGAGGGTCAGTGTGATGACTACGGCGGCCAGGACCGCGGCGAGGTACCGCCAGTCCTCCACCGCCGCCGGAATCTGCTGGAGGAAGATCCCGTCCCGGATGATCCCTCCGCCCAGCCCCACCGCGAGGGCCATGGCGGCGAGCCCGGTCAGGTCGTAGTCCTTCTCGAAGGCGACCAGCCCGCCGGTTATAGCGAAGAGGAACGCGGCGGTGTAATCGAGCCAGACGGGAAGCACGAACTGGCCTTTGAGCATCTTCCCGGTCCACCTCCCTGTCTCAATTAAATCGCCACAGAAGCTATTCTACAGCCTTCCGCCTCAGGGCTATCGCGCTATTGCGAGCAACGGCCCCGACTTGGATATAATACGGCACATAACGGTGTCACGGGGCGGCGCGGCACGCGGTCGCCGGGGGAGGGCACCCCGACCATTCGAGGGGGGCAGATGGACATCGAGGAGTTGCGCTGGACCGTGTCTTCCATGATGCCCGGGACGCGGGCGGATCTCGAAAAGCTTGTGAGCATCCCGTCTGTATCGCTGCCGGGTTTCCCACCCGAGCCGCTGACAGAGGCGGCGAACGCGGTGGTGTCCCTGCTGAGATCGGCGGGTTTCTCCAACGCGAGGACGGTGGACGTCCCCGGTGGATACCCGACGGTCTTCGCGGAGATCCCCGCCCCCCCGACGCTCCCACGGTCCTGCTGTACGCGCACTACGACGTCCAGCCTCCTGGCGAGGAGTCCAAGTGGGACTCGCCGCCGTTCGAGCCGACGGAGCGCGGCGGCAGGCTATACGGCAGGGGGGCCGCAGGTGTACCGCCCCGAGGTGGCGACGGAGTACAAGGACTTCATGGACAGCCTCAAGCTGGAGGAGACCATCAACCAGTGAGGCCCGGACGTCGCGGCGCCGGGGCCTCGAAGGGAGAGGGGAACGATGAACGTGAAGAGATGGACGGCAGCGGTGGTTTCAGTGCTGCTGGTGCTCGGGATGGCCGCGCTCCTCGCGGCCGGCTGCGGAGACAGCCAGGCCAGCGCCGAGGAGCAGCTCAGGATGGACCTGGAGCAGTTCAAGACGTCCCTGCAGATGATGACCAACCCGGCCATCTACACGGACTCCGAGCAGCTCAAGCAGGCCACGGACGACCTGAGCGAGTCTTTCGAGAAGGTGGTGGCCTCCGCGGGCAAGGTAAAGGACATCAGGGTGAACGACCTGGAAGCGGCATACAAGAACCTCGAGGAGGCCGTAGCGGGGTTCACCGGGGAGGGGTCGCTCAGCGAAAAGACCACGGCCATCACATCCGCTCTGGAGGAGTTGGAAGCCGCATGGAACCAGATGTTCTCGGACCTCGGCGGCAAGTAGTGTAGCAAAAGGGTCAGGCACTTTTGCTACACTGTCATCTGGAGTGGTTATGAAGACCAATTGCCTTTCGAAAGCACGTACGCGCATGGTATCGCTGCTGGTCGGTTCGGCACTGATACTGGGCATGCTGGTTATGACTCCAGCCACGGCTGCCGCCCAGCCCGTAACCTGGACCCGCGCCAACACGGACGGGTTCGGAGCCGTGCCGCCGGGTAAGAGCGGCAGCGCGATATGCATGGCCGAGTACAACGGCCACCTCTACGCCGGAACCGTGAACTACGAGGACGCAAGTGGCTGTGACGTGTGGCGTTACGACGGAGGCATGACCTGGACGAACGTGGCGACGGGCGGGTTCGGGAGCCCGGGAAACTGGGTGGTATGGAGCATGGTGGTGCACGAAGGACTGCTCTACGTTTCAACCGGCACCGCCGTCACAGGCGCGAAGGTACTCTCGTACGACGGCACGACCTGGACCCAGGTCAACGTCGACGGGTTCGGCGCGTCGATGAGCGATGCGTCCGCGCTGTGCTCGTTCGACGGCTGCCTCTACGCCGCGACGTTCAGCCCCCTGCGCATGTACAGGTACGACGGGGGGACCTCGTGGACGCAGGTCAACGTGGATGGCTTCGGCTCTGGCACGACGGTATGCCGGTCGCTGGCCGTTTACGACGGCCACCTCTACGCCGGTACCGGTTGGAACGGTCGCGTCTACCGCTACGACGGAGGCACCTCCTGGACCCAGGTCAACGTCGACCAGTTCGGCACGGGTGACGACCCCGAGGTCCGGGTGCTGCAGTCGTACAACGGAGTGCTGTACGCGGGGACGGCAAGGACCGACAATCCCAAGGTCTGGCGGTACTCGGGCAGCGGGACTGCCTGGACCGATGTCACGCCGGACTACCCGGACTCGAACAACGACGCCGTTCGAAGCATGACGGTGTTCAACGGACTGCTCTTCGTCGGTGTCGGGAACTACTCTGGCGAAGACCCGCCGAGCGGGGTGGGAACCCAGGTGTACGCCTACGACGGCCAGAACTGGGACCAGGTGAACGATAACGGATTCGACGGCGACGGGTTTAACCAGGCGTGCCACAGCCTAGCCGGCTTCAACGGGTATCTCTACGCGGGGGTGCTCGCGGTCAACTGGGACAGCGATACCTACTACGGTGCCCGGGTCTGGCGCGCCGGCTTTCCGAACATCTCGGTCGTGAAGTCGGCTCCGCCTACCGCCTCCCCGGGCGGTCCCCTGAAGTACACCGTGGCGGTAACCAACTCGGGCATCGGGGACGCGAAAGACGTCATCTTCATCGACCCGGTCCCGGAGCATACCACGATAGTGAGCGGGAGCGTTACATGCTCCGACGCCGCCGCGCAGATAGTCTCCGACGACCCCGTGGTGGTCACGGGTATCACCGTGGAGGCCGGCAGGACGGTCACGGTCACCTTCCAGGTCACCGTGGCCGCGGGCACGCCGCTCGGCACGACGCTGTACAACCAGGGGATCACTATCTGGGACGCTTTCGGCTACTTCTCCAGCGACCCGGCCCACCAGGGCCAGCCGGGCCCCACCACGGTCAGGGTCGTCTCCCCGGACTTCAAGTGGTATCTCGCGGAGGGCTCCTACGGCTGGGGGTTCGCAACCGACATAAACATCGAGAATCCCAACCCGACGGAGGTCACCGCCAGGGTCACGTTCATGACGGCGGAGCACACCGCCGGAGCGGGCGTGTCGCTGGTGCAGGACGTAAAGATGCCGCCGGAGAGCCGGACCACCCTGAACCTGGACGCCGAGCTGGGTCCGCAGGACTTCTCCACCAAGGTGGAGTGCCTCGAGGGCCTGTCCATCGCGGCGGACCGCACCATGTACTGGGCGGCTCAACCTGACGCAAACACGACCCAGGGCCAGGAGTTCAAGGATGTACGTATGGGTGCTCACAACTCGATTGGGGTCACCGCCTCGGCCGATACCTGGTACCTGCCCGAGGGCTCGAGCGCCTGGGGGTTCGAGAGCTGGACGTGCGTGCAGAACGCGAACACCTCGGACGCCCACGTCAGGCTCACCTACATGGTCGAGGGGGTGGGGCCCGCCTCCTTCGACAAGGTGGTGCCCGCGCAGTCCAGGAGCACCTTCTCCATGAAGGACGACATAGGCGAGGCGGACGCCTCCATCAAGGTCGAAAGCGATCGGCCGGTGATCCCGGAGCGCAGCATGTACCTTCGCTGGACTCCGCAGGGGGCAGGGGAAGCCGTGAGGCGTGAGGGTCACTGCTCGATCGGCACCACCACTCCCGCGAACGACTACTACCTGGCCGAGGGGTCCACCGACTGGGGGTTCACCACATACGTCCTGGTGCAGAACCCAAACGCCGTGGACGCCGTCGTGACTCTCACCTACATGACCCCCGAGGGGCCCGTCTCCGATCCCCCGTTCACCCTTATCGCCCAGTCGAGGAAGACGGTGAGGGTCAACGACCTTCACCCGGACATGGATTTCTCCACGATGGTGAGCGCCGACAGGCCGATAATCGCGGAGCGGGCCATGTACTGGGACACCGAGCCCGATACCGGCATGGGAATGCACGACTCCATCGGGACCAGGGCCGCCCACCGGGTCTGGTACCTTCCCGAAGGAGAGACCTCGGCCGAGGGCGGTATCGAGACTTATACGTGCGTGCAGAACCCGGGCGCGACCGACGTCGAGATCACCGTCACCTACTTCTACCCCTGGGCTACCGGCCTTACGCCGGTTTTCTTTACGGACACCGTCCCGGCCAACTCCCGGCGAACCTACTCCATGGCGGACAAGATCTCAGGGACGAGCGCGTCCATCATGGTGGAGTGCGACACGCCTGGATCCACCATAATCGCCGAGCGGTCCGTGTACTACGGGTACCGGACCGCGGGCACCAACACCATCGGTGGCTGGGAGGACTAAGAAACGGGGTCAGGCTCGATTCAATGTCAGCTTCAGGGCCGGACGACCTGTGTGGTGTGACTTGAATCGTGCCTGACCCCAGGCCTAGTCACTTTGTGGCCGCTCAAGGTAGGTGAACTGTGGTTGACCATCATTAGTAACCCTTCGAAGGTAAGAACGTTACAATAATAGAAGGCCTCGTTGAGGCTGACCGAACAGCCCGCGCCGCGCTTTTCAGTGCGGTGTGGTTCTCTGGCCGCGGGAGTTCCCTGTTATGGGAATCCGTGTGAACGTTCGCGCGGGTGGGCTGGGACCGTCGCGGCAACGCTCGAAGAATAGAATAGCTGTCCTCCCGGCGCTGGCGGCGCTCGCACTGAGCGTGCTGGCCGGCGGTTTCGGAATGCCGCCCACCGCTCACGCACAGGTACCCGTCTTCTGCGACACCTGCTGGATGGCCAACGGCCTTGTGCGTACGGCGCTGAACGCCGGCGACGTCACCTACGTCGGCGGCGACTTCACCGCCATCGGTCCGTACACCGGGCGCGGGGCGGTGCTGGACGCGGCAACCGGCGCGGCAACGGTCATCCCGCGGGCGAACAGTACCATCACCGCGGTAGTACCGGACGGGTCCGGCGGCTGGTACGTGGGCGGCAATTTCACGATGCTGGGCTCTACTGCGCGCAACAGGCTGGCCCACGTGACCGCCAGCGGCGCTGTGGACTCCTGGAACCCCAACGCCAACAGCACCGTCCAGTCGCTCAGTCTGAATGGTACGACGCTATACGTGGGGGGCTCGTTCACGTTCGTGGGCGGGCAGACGCGGAACCGCCTGGCGGCCCTGAGTACCGTCAGCGGCAACGCGACCGGGTGGAACCCCGCTCCCAACAGCACCGTATATACACAGCAGTTGAGCGCGGACGGGACGACCCTGTACGCGGGCGGCACGTTCACCAGCATCGGGGGCCAGTCGCGGAACCGCGTCGCCGCGCTCAGCACGACCACGGGGCTAGCCACCGCGTTCAACCCGAACGCCAGCAGCACGGTCTATGCACTGAGATTCGGTCCAGGGGAATCACTCATCTACGCCGGGGGCGCGTTCACGACCGTGAACGCGGTCGCACATCCGTACCTCGCGGCGATAAGCACCGCCACCGGGCTGCCGACCGCGTGGAACCCCAACGGTAACGGGGCTGTCAACATGCTGGCCGTCACCGCGAGCGGCGCCACTGTGTACGCGGGCGGAGCCTTCACCAACATCGGGGGTCAGGCCCGCAACCGCATAGCGGCGGTGGACTCCGGCACCGGACTCGCCACGGTGTGGAACCCCAACGCGAACAGCACGGTCAGCTGGGTGATGCTGAGCGGGGACGAGTCGATTGTGTACGTGTCGGGGTCCTTCACCACGGTCGGCGGGGCGACCCGGAACTACATCGCGGCGCTGTCGGCGGTCACGGGGCTCGCCACTTCCTGGGATCCGAACGCAAGCGCGGCCGTGAGCGTAATGGCCCTGAGCGGGACCAACATATTCGCCGGCGGATCTTTCATCAGCATCGGCAGGCTGGCCAGGAACAGGATAGCCGCGCTCGATACCGCCACCGGAGAGGGCACATCGTGGAACCCGAGCGCGAACGGCAGTGTCTATACGATAAAGACGAGCCCCGACGGGGCCACTGTGTACGCGGGCGGAGCCTTCACCAGCATCGGGGGCCAGGCGCGCAACCGCGTCGCCGCCCTCAGCGCGACCACCGGTCTCTCGACAGGCTGGAACCCGAGCGCGAGCAGCAATCTGTATGCCCTGGGTATCAGTACCGACGGGGCGACCGTATACGCGGGAGGGGCGTTCACCAGCATCGGTGGGCAGACCAGGTACCGCATCGCGGCACTGAGCGCGGCCACCGGTCTGGCCACGGGCTGGAACCCCAACTCCAACAGCACCGTCAGCGCGCTGGCCCTGAGCCCGGACGCATCGACCGTCTACGCGGGCGGGTCGTTCACCACCATCGGCGGGCAGTCACGATACCGCATAGCCGCCCTGAGCGCGGCAACCGGTCTGGCCACGGGCTGGAACCCCAACTCCAACAGCACGCTGAGCACGCTCGCGGTCAGTCCCGACGGCACCACAATCTACGCGGGAGGCGCGTTCACCACCATCGGCGGGCAGGCGCGAAACCGCATCGCCGCCCTGAGCGCGGCCACCGGCCTCGCCACGGGCTGGGACCCGGACGCCAACGCGACGGTGTACGTACTGACCGTCGCGGGCGACCTGGTGTACGCGGGCGGGTCCTTCAGCTCCATCGGTGGCCAGTCGAGGAACTTCTCGGCCGCGCTCGACGCTTCGTCGGGAAGCGCCAACGGCTTCGAGCCCAACACCAACACCTACGTCAGCGCCATCGCGGTGGGGTCAAAGACGTACCTCGGCGGGGCGTTCACCATGGTGGGCGGGCTGGAGCGCACCTACCTGGCCGGCTTCGAGTACCCAGCCCCGGTAGTGACCGCGATGAACCCTGATAGCGGCAACCAGGGGCAGGCCCTCATCGGTGTTTCGATCACCGGCGCGGAGTTCCGCGACGTGGCGATGACCGTCACGCTGGAACGGGGGGCCGATACGATCACCGCCGCCAACGTGAACCGGGTGTCCTCGACCGAGGT
This sequence comes from Actinomycetota bacterium, assembly GCA_018831265.1. GTDB lineage: Bacteria > Actinomycetota > Geothermincolia > Fen-727 > Anoxymicrobiaceae > JAHJCO01. Next base: position 40,262 of record JAHJCO010000014.1, on the reverse strand, counting down.
GACATGCGACATCACGATACCCGCGGGGGCCGCTGTGGCCGACGACTGGGACGTCGTGGTGACGAATGACGACGACCTCAAGAGCGGCACCCTGCCCGACGGATTCTCCGTCCAGTACCCGCCCCCCGTGGTAACAGGCATAAGCCCGGACACCGCCGACCAGGGCCAGACCCTGACCGGCGTCTCGGTCACCGGCTCCGCCTTCCGCAACGTGTCGGCCACCATCCAGCTCCGGCGCGGTGCGGAGACCATACCGGGCACCAACCTCGCCTGGGTGTCGCCCAACCAGGTCACCTGTGACTTCGCGGTCCCCGCGGGAGCCACCCCCGCATCCGACTGGGACGTATTCTTCCAGCACAACGACGATTCCAAGAGCTCCACCCTGGACGACGCCTTCACCGTGGAGTACCCGCCGCCCACCGTGGTCTCGATCACCCCGGCGTCCGCCAACAACGACGGGGTGGTCCACATAACCAACCTGGCGGGCTCGGGCTTCCGCACCGGCGCGGGCGCCACCCTCTCCATGGGCGGCCAGCCCGACATCCCCGCCACCAACGTAGTGGTGGTCTCGGGCGTGAGGATCACCTGCGACTTCGACCTCACCGGCGCGGCATGCGGGGACTGGGACGTGACCGTGACCAACGACGACACCAAGAGCGACACCCTGCCCGCCGGCTTCACCGTCACCTTCGAGGCCCCCACCGTGACCTCGATAGACCCAAGCGCCGCCAACAACGACGCCCCGGTGAGCATCACCGACCTGGCCGGCACCAACTTCCGCGCGGGCGCCACGGTGAAGCTGTCCAGGCCCGGCCAGCCCGACATAGACGCCGCGAGCGTGGTGGTGGTCTCGGCCAACCAGATCACCTGCGACTTCAACATCACGGATGCGGCCACCGGATTCTGGGACGTCACCGTCACCAACGACGACCTCAAGAGCGGCACCCTGCCCGACGGATTCTCCGTCCAGTACCCGCCCCCCGTGGTAACAGGCATAAGCCCGGACACCGCATGCGAGGGCGACATGCTCCACGACGCGACCGTCTCAGGTTCAGCGTTCCGGGACGTCCCGATGTCGATAAAGCTGTACAGGGGGTCCAGCACCGTCTGGGCCACCAACATCCGGTGGGTGTCGCCGAACTCGGTACTCTGCGACTTGAGCTTCACGACCGCGCCGTCGGGGTCGGGCTGGACGCTCCTGCTGTCGCATGAGGATGACGGCAAGTTCGACACCCTTCCGGACGCGTTCACGGTGCTGCCGGAGCCGCCGGACGAGCCGATAATCGCTTCGGTGACCCCCTCGTCGGGGATACCCGGGGAGACCGTCACCGTGAAGGGCAGAGGGTTCGGGGCATTGCGGGGGACGTCGGTCGTGACCTTCAACGGGGTGCCCGCGACGGACTACCTCTCATGGTCGGACGATACCATCGTGCTCGTGGTGCCGGATGGGGCGACCACCGGGGCGGTGGTGGTCCGCACGGAGGGCGGTAACTCCAACAGCGACCGCTACTTCACGGTGACGTGCCCCGACTGGTACCTCGCCGAGGGCTCGACCGACCACGGCTTCACAACCTACATCTCGATCGAAAACCCCAACGACCAGGATCTCAACGCCCGCGTCACCTACTTCCTGGCCGACGGGACCAGCGCGGAGGTCATGGCCGGCCTTCCCGCCCTCAGCCAGGTGACCCTCGACCCGGCGGAGACCATCGGCGCGGCCGACTTCGCCACGAAGGTCGAGTGCCTGCAGGGGCAGACCATCGCCGTGGACCGGACCATGTCCTGGACGGGGCCTGGAGCGCCCTCGCCGGAGGGGCATTGCTCGATCGGCATCGCGGCTCCCTCGAAGACGTGGTACATGGCCGAGGGGTGTTCGGCCTTCGGGTTCGAGACGTGGGTGCTCGTCTTCAACCCCAGCCCGGCACCCGCGACGGTCGACCTCACCTACATGATGGAAGGGTGGAAACCGACCACGGTGCGCGAGGTCGTGCCGCCCCTGTCCAGGTGCTCGTACTCGATGGGGGACGACATAGGGGAGAGGAACTCGTCCATACGTGTCGATTCGGACGTCGCGGTCGTAGCCGAGCGCAGCATGTACCGGAACGATCGCCGGGAGGGAAGCTGCTCGGTGGGCGTGACCGCTTCCGCGCTCATCTACTACTCGGCCTCGGCAGGCGCCGGGCAGGGGGGCTCCTACCTGCCCGAGGGCACCACCGCCCACGGCTTCGAGTCCTACATCCTGGTGCAGAACCCCAACGACACGGACGCGAACGTCACCGTGACCTACCTCACCTCCACAGGGCCTGTGCCTCAGGAGCCGTTCGTGATGCCGCCCGACTCGCGGAGGACGATACTGGTCAACGACGCGTTGCCGCAGACCGATTTCTCCACAAGGGTCGCGTCCGACCGGGCGATAGTAGCCGAGCGCGCGGTGTACTGGAACAATGGGACCGGGCAGGCCTGCCACGCCTCGATCGGGCTGTCGGCGCCCCACGCGGAGTTCACCCTCCCCGACGGTCAGACGAGCGACGGGCGCGAGACGTACCTGCTGGTGGCGAACCCGAACCCGGACGACGTGCAGGTGGAGATAACCTTCCTGACCGCCGGCGGGCAGTTCAACGTGAGCCTGATAGCCACCATCCCCGCGAACTCGCGGGCCACCTTCGAGATGGCCGACTACATCCCAGAAGACCGGGCCTCGATCCTGGTCCGCTCCCGCACCCCGGGGAGGAAGGTGATGGCCGAGAGGGCCATGTACTGGAACGACAGGGGCGCGGGCACCGGCACTGTCGGCGCCTACAGCGACTGACTCGACGCGGCAATCCCCGAGCCGCACCCAGATAGGGGTCAGGCACAATTCTATTCACATCATACTAGTCGTGCGGGTTGATCTCTCAATGCCTTTTTGATCAGCCACAATGTGACTAGGGCAGGGGTCAGGCACAATTCAAGTCACACCGTACAGGTTGTCTAGCATTGAAGCTGACATTGAATTGAGCCTGACCCCAATCTCGGTCACGTCCTCCATGCGGGTAAGCAGTCGGAATCCCGCCTCGCACGTCCGGGAACGAAACGATCGTATCCGGGAACGAAATGCCCCGACTGGGGGAACGAAGTGCCCCGATCGTAGGTAATCCTCCTACAGACCATAGGGTTCTACGCTGTGGATGTCCCGCCGAAAGGTTACCGGGAATTCCGCATATCATCCGACTTGGCGCCGCCGCCATATCAGCCGTTAACAATAGAGAGAGTCTGCGGATCTGCTTGAAGGGTGAGCAACGTGGCTGGGTGCACCATCAAACGCAACATATCTGCCTGGATCGTTGTCGCGGTCGCGGTCTGCCTGCTGCCCGTTCCCATGCTGGCGGGAACCGCCAGGGCTGATACGTGGAGCAGGATAGCCGGCGCGGACCCCGTATCGAGACAGAACGCTCCGGCAAGCGTGGTGTGCATGGCCGAGTACCAGGATCATCTCTACGCGGGGACGGGGAGCACCGGCGAGGTGTGGCGCTACGACGGGGCGGCCTGGGAGCTTGTCAACGTACCCGGCTTCGGCGGCCGGGGGAACGATTCCATCACCGCCATGGCGACAGCCGGCTCCCACCTGTACGTAGGGGTCGGGAATGAGGCCACCGGGTGCGAGGTATGGAGGACGTCCGCGCTGGGTGGCCCGCCGTTCACGGACTGGCGGCAGGTGAGCCTCGACCGGATGGGCCAGCAGGCCGGAAACGATTCCATCGCCGCCATGGCCGTTTTGGACTCGACCCTGTACGCCGGGACATCCGGAGACTCCGGTTGCCAGGTCTTCAGGTACGACGGCCCCGGCGCGGCCGACTGGACCATGGTCAACCACCCCGGATTCGGGGATCACGCCAACAGCGGGATCCCGGCGATGGCCGTCTTCGACTCCCGACTCCACGCGGGGACAGAGAACGCGTCGGGCGGCTGCCAGGTGTGGAGGCTCGACGGGCTCGAAGCCGGCTGCTGGACGCAGGTGGGCCATGGAGGATTCGGCGACCCCACCGCCACAAGGGCGGCTTCGATGGCCGCCTTCGGTCCCTTCCTGTACGTCGGAACCTCCGGCTGCCGACTGCTCCGGACCGCGGGCGCCGGCAACCAGCCGTACACCGACTGGGAACCGGTGAGCATCGACGGCCTTGGAAACACGGGCAACGCGGAGATCACCTCCCTGGGCGCCGGCTCCTGTGATCTCTACGCCGGGACGACCAACCCGTCCGGCGGGTGCGAGATACACAGGACGGCTGCCAGCGGCCGGGCGCCGTTCGCGGACTGGACGCGGGTGAACGAGCCGGGATTCGGCTCGAAGGAAAACGCCGTCAATGAAGCGCTTTTGTTGAAGGACGGGATGCTCTACGCTGCCGCGGGCAACGGGATGGACGTCTCCGAGGTCTGGGTAACAGGCCCGGTGGAGGAGGCTCCCCGGGTGACCTCGATGAGCCCCGTGACCGCCTCCAACGGCGGCGCCGTGCTCGCAGGGATCCGGGGCTCGGGGTTCAGGCCCGGCGCGGCCGTCACCATCGAGAAGCCGGCGGAGAGCCCGATCGCGGGCACCGGCGTTACCGTCATGTCACCTGAGCGCCTGACATGCGTGCTCGATATCACGGATGCCTCGCCGGGCACTTGGGACGTTCGTGTGGTCAACGACGACGGGCAGTGCGCAGTACTGCCGGCAGCGCTCCGGATCACAGGGACCCTGAGCGATGACTCCACCTGGTATTTGGCCGAGGGCACCACGGCCTGGGGGTTCGCCACGCGCCTGTCCATCGAGAACCCCAATTCGGTGGAGGTGGGAGCCAGGGTCACCTACCTGACGAATGCGGGCCCGTTACCGGGCGGTGACTTCCAACTGCCGCCGAGGAGCCAGTGCACCATCAACCCGGCCGAAACCCTCGGCGAGCGGGACTTCTCCACGAAGGTGGAGTGCCTGGACGGCCGGGCGATCTACGTGGACCGGACCATGACCTGGACCGGCCGCGACGCCGCCGCTCCCGGGGCGCACTCCAGCATGGGTGTGCGCGCGCCGGCGAGCGCCTGGTACCTGCCGGAGGGCTCGTCGGCGTGGGGCTTCGAGTCGTGGTTGCTCATCCAGAATCCCAACCCCGGACCGGCGGAATGCGAGATCACCTACATGCTCGAGGACGCGGCGCCCCGGGTGGTACGCAGGAGCATACCGGCGGACTCCCGCGCCTCGTTCAACATGGCCGATGAGATAGGGGTAGCCAACTCCAGCATCCGGGTGGTATCCGATCGGGGAGTGATCGCCGAAAGGGCGATGTACCGGCACGGCAGGCGCGAGGGCCATTCGTCCGTCGGCGCCACGGCCCCGTCGGAGGAGTGTTTCCTGGCCGAGGGCACCACCGCCTGGGGCTTTGACACCTTCCTGCTGGTGCAGAACCCGGGGGGATCGCCGGCCGACGTGACCGTGACATACATGACGGACTCCGGACCGGTCGAGCAGCCGACCTTCACCATGCCGCCCGGGTCGAGGAAGACCGTAGACGTCGGAGCGGTGTTGCCGGGAAGGGACTTCTCGATAGCAGTGCGCGCGAGCGCGGGGATCGTTGCGGAACGGGCGATATACTGGGACTCCTGGGCCGGGCAGGCCTGCCACGACTCGATCGGGGTGTCGTCGCCGCACCGGGCGTTCCACCTCCCCGACGGGGAGGCCGCCGACGACTGCGACACCTATACCCTGGTCCAGAATCCCAACCCGAGGTCGGTTACCGTGCGGGTCTCCTACCTGACCCCTGACGGCGCCGGTAACCGTACCTTCACCGACACTATCTGGGCCGGCTCGCGAAAGACCTATTGTATGGCCGATCGGGTCAGCGGCCGGGCCTCCATCGAGGTAACCTGCCTGGAGGGGGGCGGCATAGTGGTCGAGAGGTCAATGTACTGGGCCGGCCGCGCCGCCGGCACGGACACCATCGGCGGTTATACCGATCAATAAGGGGGTCAGGCTCAATTCAATGTCAGCTTCAAGTCCACCCGATTTGTGTGGTGTGACTTGAATTGTGCCTGACCCCTAGCCTAGTCACAATGGCGCTGCACTAGACCTTTAGTACCCTAACTCGCAGAGGCACGCGTCCAGGACCTCCTCGACGTCCTGCTGGTACCCCAGGAACTTGTCGAAGAGCTGGCGGTCCCTGAGGATGCCCAGGTGGGGAAGAAACCAGCGGATGAGGGTCAGCATGCGGGATATCTTTATCCGCCCCTTCAGTATCATGGTGATGGGATCCTTGCGGCTGAGGACCGCGTCCGCGTAGTCGCGCCTGCAGCGGGCTGTGAAGGCCGGGATGTCGCCGCGGATGCCGGTCTCTATGTGGAAGCGACAGTCGCAAAGGGTCACCGTGGTCCTGTACCATCCGTCTATCGCAAGGCCGATCCTGCGCCCGTCGAACGCCTCCATCGTCGCCCGGACCTTGTCGTCGGAGATGAGGAAAGGGATGGCCTCGGAGAAAATGACCTCCTGGACCTGGAACAGCTCCTCGGGTGTCGCCCGCATGATGAAGTCGTCGAGGCGTCGTTCGAGCAGGGGGTCCATTATCCTGGGCCACAGCCCGACGATCTCCCATATCCGGTTCAGCAGGCTCTGCGCATCGGAGCGGGAGGGGGTCGGGCACTCCTCTTTGTTCCGCCGGTGCGCCAATGTCAGCCCTCTATGTCCACGCCGGATTCCACGCGGCGCCTGAGGTCTTCGGCCGGCGCGGCGCCGGGCTCCATGCGGATTTCGATACAGTCGCGGGGGCAGACGGAGGCGCAGGCGCCGCAGCCCAGGCACGCGCCACCGATGCGTGCGAGCCCGCGGCTGAGGCTCACGTTCCCGATGGGGCAGGCGGGGACACAGACGCCGCACCCGGTGCACCCGTCGCCCACGGCGACGGTGAGCCCTTCCAGCCGCACCAGGCTGTCCGGGTAGGCCCTGACAAGGTTCCCCATCTCCGAGCGCAGGACACAGCAGCACCGGCAGCAGAAGCACACGGTGAGCAGCTTCGAGAAGTCCCCGATCCCGAAGACCACCTTGTCCACCCTGAGGTGGCCTATGAGCGGCAGCAGCCCCAGCCCCAGCGCCCGGTCCACGTGAGCCATGGCCTCCTCGACGGTAGCGCGCCTGCCGACCCCCGGGTCCACGTCCATGGACCCCTTTCCCAGCAGCATGCAACCCAGGTCCGTCGGGTAGTCGGAGCACCCCCGGCCTGTCCGGCAGGGGCAGAAGTCGATGATCGTCCTGTTGCAGGCGCGCGTCACGTACTCCTCGATGAGCTGCCTTGGCGCGAACACGCTGGTGGGTATCTCTATGCTCTCGTCCACGGGGATGAACGAACCGCGAAAAGCACGGTCAGAGGCGATGAGCCCCGCGGCCTGCCTGAACGGAGTCGCCCCGCCCAGGCGCTTGGCCCAGTGGGTCAGCCTCCAGAGCCTCAAGGCCGTATCTATCTGCCATTTCTTCCTGCCCATTCTCACACACCCGTTTACACCTGAAAGATTACCTCAGACCACTTCTTTCACGAATGAAAGATTACCTCAGACCACTTCTTTCACGAATGAAAGAATACCTCTGAATGGAAGTCTATCTCAGACCAATTCGTTCACGAAAGATCACCTCGGACGAATAAGTGCGCATTCCTGAGTCCTGAGGAAACTCGTAGTCTGTCGTTGTTGAAAGAAGAGGTTTGAGGTTTTCTTTCAGGTCATGACGGCTACGCCATAGACGATGAAGAATACGATGACCAGGTACATCGGGAAGAGCACCAGGTCGGGGTTGAGCTCGATGCGCGGAGGGCGCCACAGGTAGAGCACGACTGAGGCCCCGGCTATGGCGAGCGGCGTCCCCGCCGCCGTTGCGACCCTGAAGAGCCACGGGGCCTCGGTGTCCAGCGCCACCACCACCGCGAGCGGTACCATGGCCAGGGTCAGCGGCACCATGGACCAGAGCAGCCTCTGTGCCCCGAAGTAGACGCCCGAGGTCCGGTACCCGGCGGCCTCGTCGAAGGGCACGTCGTTCGCCACCGTGGGAATGTAGACCACCGCAATGAAGAGCGCCCCCCAGGCGAGGAAAGCCACCGGGGGCCGGTAGTCTCTTCCTAGGGACAGGCCGGCCATCAGCGAGCACCCCATGCCCGCCACGTTGCATAGCAGGTCGGTGACCGGGCGCGCCTTCAGCCGGAACCAGGGGTGGCTGTAGATCACCCCCACGACCAGCGCGAACCCCACCACGTATATCGCGCATCTTAGGGAGACCAGCAGGGAGAGGACGACGCAGCCGGCCCCTGACACGGCGAAGGCCGCGGCCGTCTCCACCCGCCCTATCTCGCCGGTCACGAACGGCTGCTGCGTGAGGTCCATGTCCTTGAACCGCCCCTCGAAGCGGCGGTCCGAGTCTACGTCGGCGTAGAAGTTGAGCGTGCTCGAGAAGAACGACGCGCAGAAGAACGCGGCGAACGCAAGCGGCACGTCGTACCATGGAAAAGGCTCGCCGTACTTCGCGGCCACGGCGAAGCCCAGGGCCATGGGGAAGAAGAAGGCCAGCGATATCTTGATGCGCAGCAGCTTCCAGTACCGCCGCGCCACCCGTCCGAGAACCCCGGGCCGCTCTCCCATCAGACCCGCGCCCTTCAGGCCGCGGTGGCGAGGGTGTAGAAGCCCATCACCACGTAGAAAAGCAGCAGGCATGCCAGCGGGACGAGGAACACGTGGGGGTTCAGTTGGATGTGGGGTGGGAAGTAGAGCAGGAGCACCAGAGTGGTGGCGAGCACCGCGGCCGGCGTGCCCAGGCCCAGGAACAGCTTGTACTGCCAGTTCAGGGAAGGGGAGAAGAAGACACCCCAGATACCCACGGCGACTATGCCGGCGGTCAGGGGGACCGTCGCGTAGAGCAACCGCTCAGGCCCGAAGACGACCCCGGAGGTCCGGTAGCCGGCGGCCTTGTCGAAGGGGACGTCGTTGGCGACGCTGGGCATGTACATGGCGGCGGAGAACAGCCAGCCGAACACGATGGGCTGTATCGGCGGATTGTCCAACGAGACGATCGCCATGCCCGCATACAGTATGAGGACGGCGCCCGTGGCGTTGGTCACGATGTCCAGGACCGGCTTCTCCTTGAAGCGGAACCATGGGTGCGAGTACAGGATGCCCAGCAGCAGCACGGCGCTCAGCATGAAGACCGCGAAACGCCAGTTGACCAGCAGAGAGAAGACGACGCATCCGACGCCCGTGATCATGAAGACGAGCACCGTCTCGAGCCTGCTCACCTCCCCGGTCACGAAAGGCTGCCTGCTTATATCCTGATCCTTGTAGAGGCCGTCGTGCACGCGGTCGGCCGGGACGTCGGCGTAGAAGTTCAGCGTGCTGGAGAAAAAGGAGCCGCAGAAGTAGGCCATGTAGGCGAAGACGATGGTGGCCCACGAATAGGCCACGGGCCGCGCGGTCCCCTGGCCGGTCTGTTCGAGCCCCACCGAGAGCGCGAGCGCGAACGGAAAGAGGTAGATAAGGGTCGACTTGAGCCTGAAAAGCCTGATGTACTTGACCAAATGCCACCCTCGACAGGTCGGTGCCGGCTTGCATATCCCCGTCTTATTAAGTATGTAACGAAGTACCCGCGATTGGGAAGCGCTCATTTCCCGGCGCGGCGGCCGGCGGCCTACTCCTTCTCACCGGCCTCCTCGCGCTTCGCCAGTTCCTCCTCGAGCAGTGCGCGCCTGAGCACCTTGCCGACCAGGGTCTTGGGCAGCGCCTCGCGGAACTCGACGGTCCGGGGCACCTTGTAGGCGGCCAGCCGCTCGCGGCAGAAGGCGACGATCTCGTCCTCCTCGCACTCCTCGCCGGCCTTGAGGACCACGAAGGCCTTCACCGTCTCGCCCCTGTACTCGTCCGGGATGCCGACCGCCACCGCCTCCTCGACCTTGGGGTGCTCGAAGAGTACCTCGTCTATCTCCCGCGGGTATATGTTGAAGCCGCCCGCTATGATCATGTCCTTCACGCGGTCCACTATGTAGAAGTACCCGTCGGCGTCCACCGTGGCGATGTCGCCGGTATGCAGCCAGCCGCCCTTGAGGGTCTGCTCGTTCTCATCCGGCTTGTTCCAGTACCCCTTCATCACCTGCGGCCCACGGATGAGGAGCTCGCCGGGCTCCCCCGGCCCCATCTCCACCTCGTCGTCGTCGGGGTCCACGATCTTGCAGTCGGTATCGGGGAGCGGGATGCCGACCGAGCCTACCTTCTTCATGCCGAAGATCGGGTTTGAGTGGGTCACGGGGGAGGCCTCGGAAAGGCCGTAGCCCTCGCAGAACAGCCCCCCGGAGATCTTGCTGAACTGCCGGTGGACCTCGATGGGGAGTGGAGCCGAGCCCGAGTTGCACAGTTTGATGCGGTCTACCCCGTACGCCACCGCCTCGGGGTGGTTGAGCACCGCCACGTACAGGGTCGGCACGCCGGGGAAGAAGTTCGGGCGGTGCTTCTGTATGGCCTGGAGCATCATGTTTATCTCGAACTGGGGTATGAGGATCATGGTAGCCCCGTTGGCGATGGCGTTGTTCATGCCCACCGTCTGGCCGTAGGAGTGGAAGAACGGGATCACGTCCAGGTACACGTCCTTGCCTTTTTCGATGAACTCGCTGGCCCAGGCGGTTATCTGCATGACGTTGGCAAGCAGGTTTCGGTGCGTCAGCATGACCCCCTTGGCCAGCCCGGTGGTGCCACCCGTGTACTGCAGGGCGGCAAGGTCGTTCTCGGGGTCTATCTCGATCTCGCACACTTCGGCATCGGCGCCGGCGATCACCTCGCGGAAGTACATGGTGTCCGCGCTCTTCTCCGCCGCCGGGTCCACCGGGGTCTCCATGTAGTCGGTGATGCTGGTGACGATGCTCCGCTCGAGCGGGGTCGCGTCCTTGACAGCCTGAACGCGAGAGTGGAACAGGTCAAGGTAGATCATGGTCTCGGAGCCGGAGTCGGTGAGCTCGTACTCAATCTCGCGCTCGACGTGGAGTGGGCTGATGTTGGTGACGACGGCGCCGGCTTCCAGGACCCCGTAGTAGGAGATTATCATCTGGGGGCAGTTGGGCAGCATGAGGGCGACGCGGTCGCCTTTCTGAATACCCATCCCGCGCAGCGCGGTGGCCAGGCGCCGCACCTGGTCGCGCAGCTCGCCGTAGGACATCTCCCGGTCGAAGAAGACGGTAGCCCGGTTGTCCTCGTACTTCACGCACGCCATCTCCAGCAGGTGGTGGAGGGGGACGCGGGGGTAGCGGATCGTCTCCGGGACGAACCAGTCGTAGTTCTGCAGCCAGACCTTCTCCATCGAACGACCTCCTCACGCGCGGGCGGTGGATCGCGGCGGCCCCGGGCAAATGCCCGGCGCGGCGTGCAGAGATTCTACCATTACGCTGTGCAAAAGGGTCAGGCACTTATGCACCAGTTGGCCGATGAAACAGGGATTAATCCGCGGCCGTGGTGCAAAGGTGGTGCAAAGGGGTCAGGCACCTATTGCACACATGGCTGAAGGAGGTGTGAGTTGCATTGGTGTCTGGCACTAATGCAACGCTCTCGCCTTTTCCCTCCTCTGCACGAAATGGTTGACCACGATGTTCAACGGGATGATGGCGAGCCATGAGTACTTGGCCCAGTCGGGGCTGATGAAAGCGATTCCGATGGAGGCCGCGAACACGAAGATGTAGGTGACGTTGGACAGCACGCTGTCGCGTATCTCCGACATCTGCACGTCCTTCTTGAGGAGGCGGCCGTGCCACGAGGCGTAGGCGCCCAGGAGCAGGTTGAGCAGGCCGCAGGTGACGAGGCTGGCGGCGTAGAAGATGGTGGCCACACGCGTCTCCCCGTACTCGCTCAGGATCGAGGTGGGGTAGGGGATGAAGACGATTCCCATCAGGAAGATGACGTTCAGCCAGGCGAACAACTGATCGTGCCGCGCCAACCGGTTGAACAACTGATGGTGTCCCATCCAGAACGCGCCTATGACCAGGAAGCTTATGACGTAGGCCACGTAGTGCGGCCACTGGTTCCCCAGCGCCCGTGCCAGCGCCGCGTTGTCGGTGGTCCCGCGTGGCACCGTGGGCAGCCTGACGTCGAGTATCAGCAGGGTGATCGCGACCGCGAACACGCCGTCGCTGAACGACTGTATCCTGTCCAGGCTCACCCCGCTGAACCCACGTAACTTCGGCCTTGTCTGGACTGTTGCGTCGGGCATGAAACCTCCTCAGGTCTATGACATCCACGCCTGATATTTCAACGGGGGTCGGGGGGATTACCTTGGACCCGTGCAAAAGGGTCAGGCACTTTTGCACGACTTGAGAATATTCCGGCTTATGGTGGTCCGATGCACGCCAAGATATGCAGCGATTTCTTCGACTTCAAAACCATACTGCTCGTGTGCTGATCTCACCGCCACATCTCTCTCGTGCTTGTCGAAGACGCCTTCGAATAGGGACTTCAGCAACTGCTTGCGATCTGAGATCTCGCGGGCATCGATCATTCCCTCAGCAATGAAGGAACGGAATTCCTCTTTCGCACACTGGGGATCGTTGGAGAATAGAGCGAGTGTGAAAGACGTGTCGAGGAAGGGAGGCACCCTGGATAGACCGGCAATCGCGGAGTAACTGCTCCAACGCCAGTGCTCGGGAGCGCCAACGAATCCATCCTTGACCGGATTGAGGCAGAGGTACCTCAGAAGCCTGAACAGGTAATCGTCATCGTCCACTATGAACGATTTGAAACGCCCCTGCATAACGTGGCCGACCTTCCCGTGCATGCTGTTGAAGTAGTGGCAGTACCAGCTATTGAGGCGTTGCATGCCATTTGAGAGATTGCCGTCCGGGGTCTCGAGAAAGAGATGGTAGTGGTTTCCCATGAGACAGTATCCGTGGCAGAGCAATCCAGATTCCTTCACGACCTTGCCGAGAATCTTCAGGAACCGCCAACGGTCATTGTCGTCGACGAACACTTTCTTCTTGTCGTTGCCACGGGACATCACATGGTAGAAGGCGCCCTCGTACTGTACTCTCTCTTGCCTTGCCATGAAGCAATACTAGCTAGCATTACAAGCAAATGCAAGTCCTTATGTGCAGAAGTGCCTGACCCTTTTGCACCAAACTGACCCTTGTTTTACATTAGCCCCTCTTTATAAGCTTTCTGACCAGGGTGGCGGCGAGAGCCAGGGCGGCCAGGGGCGGGCCGAAGCGCATGGCCGGCTTGATGAAGGGCATGAGGCCGCGGTCGTAGCGGAACTCCTCGTTGAGAGACATCTCCCTGTCGAGCTTGTCGGCCGCGATCAGTTCCGCGCAGTGGTTTGCGGTCCAGATGGCCGCCTCCATCCCACCCGAGGAAACGTGCGTCTTCGTGTAGTCGCCGGAGAGGTAGAGGTTGTCGTAGGGGCTTCTCTGGTAGGGGCGGTGCCTCTCCATGCCGGGAAGGGCGCGATACACGCCCTGGCGCTCGCGCACCACCTTCCACTTGCGGACTTCCGCGTCCCGTGCCAGTGGGAAGTGCTCCCTTATCTGCTCGATGGCGATGTCGAAGATGACATCGTCGGGCAGGCCCTGTATGTGGTCGGCGGGGGAGAGCACCATCTCCAGCATGCTGCCGCCCTTGAATATGTCCGGCAGCACGTTGGAGAGGTCGGCGTATGTGTTGAAAATGCAATCGGTGGAGAAGAAGGTGACGTCCACGTCGGTCAGCTTGCGGTCGAACCAGACCTGCAGGCTCATCGACGGCGCGTACTGGAAGTGCCAGAGGTCGCGGAAGTACTCCAGCTTGAAGCACTCGTCGGGCAGCACCCTGCGCAGCGCGTATGGGCTTATGGCGGAGACGTACAGGTCGGCGGTCCTCTCCTCGGACCCGTTCACGGTGACACCCTTCACCTTACCGTTCTCGATGTTGACGGCCGTCACCGACTTGCCCAGCTCGAAGGCGCCCCCTTTGCTCCTGATGTAATCGAGGCAGTTGTCCACCCATATCTCTCCGAGCCCGCCGTTGGCGAAGCCGACCCGCGAGGTCTCCGCGCTCGCGCTGACCTTCTTGAACCAGTTGAGCATCACCTTGGCCGAGATCATGTAGGAGGGGGTGAAGGTGAGCCCGTTGATGCCGGGCTCCATGGGCTTGAAGGCTCCCTTCGGGGCCATCCGCATCGCCCACATCCCGAAGGTGATGTCGTCGAGCTCGTCGAGCTGCTTCGTGGAGTAGCGGCTGACCCCCATCCCCATGGCCGCGGCGGTGCAGAGCATCTTCCATTTCGGGAGCCCTTTGTACGCTTTCACAAGTGAGGCGTAGGCCGCCGCCGCGTGCAGCGGGGCGGGCAGGTTCGCGAAGCGCAGAACCGCCTCACGGCCTCCGGGCTGCATGTAGTAGAACTCGGGATCCTTCCAGATGATGTTCTCGTGGATGCCCATCTTTCGGAAGAAGTTGATCAGGTTCACGTAGTAGGGGAAGAAGACGTGCAGGGCGTTGTCGATCATGTCGCCGTCGGAGTCCAGCCACGAGGAGGCGCGCCCCCCGAACATGTCGTCGGCCTCGATCAGCTCCACCTCGACCCCCAGGTCGAGCAGGTTTATCGCGGTCGCCAGGCCGGCCATCCCGCCGCCCATCACCAGTGCCTTCATATCCCTTTTCTCCTTTCGTCCGTGGTGTCGTTCACCATCGAGTCCAGCAGCCGGTCCACGGCCGCCAGAGCCTTTTCCCTGGTCAGTACCTCCGAGAAGCCCAGTATGGAAGCGAAGTGCAGTGTGATCCCGAGGGAGAAGATCTCCCAGGCCGCCAGCGGGACGTCCAGGCCCGCCCGCAGGGAACCGCTCTCGACTCCGCCGGCGAGTACGGCCTCGATGATGCCGAGGAGGCCCGCGAACTGCTGGTTGAGGGCGCGGCGCATCTCCTGGTCACGAGCGGCGCTCACGGCGTCGAAGAGCACCCGGGTCTCCTCGGGGTGAGACATGACGAAGTCGTAGAAAGCTGCACTCATCAGCCGGATGCGCTCGACGTCCCCGGCGGAGCCCGCGGCAGCGGACGTGGTATGCGCGATGAGCTGCGCGCCGATCTGGGCGAGCGCGGCGAGCAGTATCTCGCGCTTGTTCTCGAAGTGACGGTAGAGGGCCGGCTCGGAGATCCCCACGTCCGCCGCGATGCGGGCGGTGGTCGCTCCCGCGATCCCGTGGCTGGTCATCATGCCGACCGCGGAGTTGATTATCTGCCCCCTGCGGTCGGTAGCGGCCCCGCTCCTTCCGGTCAACGGAACCCCCTTCGAGTTAGTAGCCACTAACGTTAGCAACTACTAACATAAACTCCGAGGCGGACCTGTGTCAACATCCTCTTGACAGGAGGTAAGTGTCAGCATACACTTATATGTAAAATTACATCTAGTCAAGGAGTGAGGGAGCATGAAAGGCGATCAGGGAAGGGACGAAGGCGCGGACCCGGCATTGATGGACCACGACCGGTTCGTCAGGGAAGGACCCCAGAAGGGGTTCGTCGAGCCAAGACTCCTGTGCCTGATAAGGAAGAACCCCGCCTACGGCTACCGGCTTATCGAGGAGATCGACAGGATACCGTTCCCCGGGCCGAGCCCCGATTCGGCCGCGGTCTACAGGATGCTCCGCGGGCTGGAGAAGCAGGGGCTCGTGGTATCAGAGTGGAAGCACGGCGAATCGGGGCCCTCGAAGCGCGTGTACACAATCACTCCCGACGGCGAGAAGAGACTCGGAGCGTGGAGGGACGCTCTGGTCGAGAGGGTCGCTATGTTGAACCGCTTTATCTCCATGTGCGAGTAGGAGGTGATCGAGATGTCCGTAACGTCGATAGTGATAGACGTCCTGGTGGCGGTCTGCCTCGTCATCTCGCTCGCGAAGAACAAAGACAAGACGAAGCTGGCGCTGAAGATAGCCTACAACGCGACGAAGCGGATGGGCCCGAGCGTCCTCGCCATAATCGCCGTTATCGGGCTGATCGTGGGGTTCATACCGCCGAAATGGATAGCGTCGGCCATTGGCGGTGATCGGGGCATCTTCGGCGTGCTGATAGCGGCGTTCCTCGGAGCGATACTGTTCATACCGGCGCTGATCGCTTTCCCGCTCGCGTCATCCCTGCTGCAGATGGGTGCGGGGACGATGGCCATCGCGGCGTTCATCACCACGCTGACCATGATCGGGTTCATCTTCCTGCCGCTGGAGATCAAGGAACTGGGAAAGAGGTTCGCGCTGTTGAGAAACGGCCTGAGCTTCCTGGTCGCGATCGCCATCGCCCTGATCATGGGCCTGGTGCTGGCGTAGTGCCACAGAGTTGCAGGAGTGCCGATACTCTGCAATACCTGGAAGAAGGTGTTGAGCATGTCTGAGAACGACACTGATGACGATAAGAAAGCGCGGGTGACCGACGGCGACTCGAGCGGTCAACCGCCCTCCGCGAAGCCGCCGCTGCGCAAGCGGATACGCTGGGACTACGTCTTCCTGACGCTCTCGGTCGTCGCACTGGTAACGCTATCGCTCATCTTCCCCGACAAAGGCTCGAGGGCGGGCAAAGTGGTCTGGGAGTACGTCAAGGAGATGATCTTCATCCTGCCGGCGGTGATGGTCCTGATGGGCCTCTTCGCGGTATGGGTCGAACGCGACCTGGTGGTGAAGTACCTGGGCAAGGGCTCCGGGGGGAAGGGACTGGTGATAGCACTCCTGCTCGGCACGCTTCCCACGGGACCGCTGTATGTGGCCTTCCCGCTGGCGGCGATGCTCCTGAAGAAGGGGGCGAGGGTCGCCAACATGGTTGTGTTCCTGTCGGCATGGGCCTGCATCAAGCTGCCGCTGGAGCTGATGGAGTTCCAGTTCATGGGCTGGCGGTTCGCGCTGCTCCGGCTGGGGCTCACGGTAGCGCTGGTGATCCCTATGGGGGTTCTGGCCGAACGCCTGTACCGCCGGCGCGAGCCGGCGGTGCGCGACTTCGACCCGGCGGAGGTCAAGGAGGTCGAGGTGGCTCTCGGCGTCGAACTGCCGGGTGATGTAAGCAGCGGTTGAACCGGGAGGGGGAGTCGTGGAAGCGGAATCGACGGAGAACGCGATCGAGACGAGGGGGCTGACCAAGAGGTTCGGTCGGTTCACCGCGGTCGATAGCCTGGACCTGGAGATAGCCCGGGGCGAGATATACGGACTCCTCGGTCCGAACGGCGCGGGCAAGACCACGACCATCAAAATGCTCTGCGGGCTCCTGAAGACAACGGACGGCCGGGCGCAGGTGGCTGGGATGCCGGCGGGGGACAGGCGCGCCTCCGCCGACATAGGGTACATGCCGCAGGAGGTCGCCCTCTACGAGGGGCTGACGGTCCATCAGAACATCAGGTTCTTCGGCCGGGTATTCGGACTGTCCGGGCGGCAGACCGATGAGCGGGAGGAGGAGCTGCTCGAGTTCGTCAACCTGGCGGAGTGGCGCGACGTTCTTGTGGCACGGTTGAGCGGGGGCATGAAGCACCGGGTATCCCTGACCTGCGCCCTGGTCCACTCACCGGCGCTGCTGCTTCTGGATGAGCCGACGGTGGGGGTCGACCCGGAGCTCAGGGTCTCCTTCTGGGACTACTTCACCCGGATCAAGGGCCGGGGCAGGACCATCGTTATAACCACACACTACATGGACGAGGCACGCCGTTGCGACCGCATAGGTTTCATGCGCGACGGGCGGTTGATCGCCGAGGGCACGGTGCCCGAGATCCAGTCCCTGGCGGGCAAGGAGGATCTGGAGGACGCCTTCATGGTCCTCGCCGAGCGCTCGGAGGGTGGTGAGGCGGCATGAGGAGCCCCCGCTTTCTGACCGTGACCTCCAGGGTGTTCAAGGAGCTGCGCAACGACCGGCGCACCCTTGCGCTGATAGTGATCGCCCCCGTCTTCGCCATGTTCGTCTTCGGGCTCGCCTTCTCGGGAGAGGTGCACGACGTGCCTTTAATCGTGGTAAACCAGGACCAGGGGGCCGCACCAGTCCCCGGGGCGGCGATCGTCTCAATTTCCGGGAAGATCATCGCGAACCTGGACACGAAGACGCTGTCAATCAGCACCGAATCGGACCCGGCGAAAGCCCGTTCCGATATCGAGGACGGCGACGCCTACGGGGCGCTGGTCTTTCCCGAGGGGTTCACCGCGAGCGTAGTGTCCGAGCCCTCCGGGGCGACGACCTCCATCGAGCTGCTCCTGGACAAGAGCAACATCAACGTGGCGACCGCAATAACACAGGCCGTCAACGAGGCGTTGCTCGAGACCATGGACCAGGCGGGCGAGAAGCCTCCGGTGACCGTGGATATGGTGGCGGTCTTCGGGCAAAACGCCAAGTTCATGGACTTCTTCGTGCCGGGCATCATGGCGTTCACGGTGTACCTCATCACCACACTTCTCACGCTCATCACCTTCGTCGGAGAGCGCACCAGCGGGACCCTGCAGCGGATGCTCGCGACCACGCTGAGTGAGCGGGACATCGTAATGGGGTACGCGGTGACGTTCAGCCTCATCGGCATGGGGCAGGCGCTGCTCCTGCTCATCATCGCCATCCTGGTCTTCGACATCAGCGTAGTCGGCAACGTCCTGCTGGCGTTCCTGGTGATCGCGCTGCTGGCTGTGGTCTCGCAGGCGATGGGGATACTGCTGTCCAGCACCGCCCGCAGGGAGGCGCAGGCCATACAGGTGCTGCCGTTCGTGGTGCTGCCGGCGTTCCTGCTCTCGGGCATCTTCTGGCCCATCGAGGCGATACCCTCGTGGCTGCGGCCGCTTTCCTACCTGGTCCCGCCGACCTATGCGGTTGACGCCTCGAGGGCGGTGATGCTGAAGGGCTGGGGCGTGTCCGAGATATGGATCGATATCGTCGCACTGCTGGCCATGGCGGCGTTCTTCCTTACGCTCGCGGTGTTCTCGCTCAAGACCCGGAAGGACTGATCCGAATGATGAATGGCGTCAGACATTTTCGTTCCTTGTCTCCTGGAGTCGATCGGCAAGCATGGAATGAACGCAAATGTCTGACCCCCACGGATCGCCCATGGGTTAATCGGCTACTTCGCCAGGATGTCTAGCCAAATATTCTCTTCATCAAGCGGCCGAGGCCGGTCATCAGCCGCACGGCCGGGCCCGTGCGCGGAATGAAGCCCTCGCGCCTGAACCAGGTAATCGCTCTCCGCATGGAGACCTCGACCGGAGCCGGGTCGTAGCCCAGCTCGGTCCTCGCCTTGCTGATGTCGTAGAAGAGGAACTTGTGGGAGTAGGAGATCTCGGTGGCCGTGGTCATCGGCTGGTGCCCGGAGAGGCCAGCCCACCTCTCCCAGAGATACCCGTATAGCAGTGCCAGGGGCATGGGAACCTTGACCACGCGGACGTCGAGGCCCACGGCGCGCACGATCATCTCGAACAGCTCGGTCATGGTCACGTTCTCGTTGCCCAGGATATACATCTCGCCGACTCGCCCCTTCTCGGCCGCAAGGATGTGCCCGCGGGCAACGTCCATGACGTCCACGATGTTGATGCCTCCCTTGTAGGCCATGAACTGCAGGCCGTTGGCGACGTCCAGGATTATCTTTCCGGTCGGTGTCGGGGCCACGTCTCCCTCCCCGTAGGGGAAGGCGGGATTCACTATGACGATGGGCATCCCCTCCCGGGCGAAGGTGCGTGCCTCCTCCTGCGAGAGGTACTTGGTGAGGACATAGTCGTTGCACCCCTCGAACTGGTTGAACGCGGTTTCCTCGGTTGCCGGTACGGGGCCGGGCTCGACCCCGATGCCTGCGATGGAGCTGGTATAGACCACCTTCTCCAGGTCGGCGCGCCTGGCGGCCCAGAGGACGTTGCGCGCGCCCTGCAGGTTGACCCGGTAGAAGACACCGCGGTCTTTCGTGAATATCGAGTAGACGGCGGCCAGGTGGAACAGCGTGTCGCAGCCTTTCAGCGCCGGGTCGATAGTCGCCGGGTCGAGGATGTTGCCCTGCACCTGCTCTGCCTGGACTCCGGCCAGGTTGCGCAGGTCCTCACCGGGCAGGACCATCGCCCGGACCTCGACGCCTCGCTCGAGCAGGAGTTTCACCACGTTGGAGCCTATGAAGCCGGCCGCCCCGGTCACCAGCGCTTTCTTCATCCGACGTCCTCCTTATCTGCTCCGATGCTGCAGGAAGTCTAGCACGTCAGACTACGGCAGGGGTCGACTACGGCAGGGGTCAGGCAGGAGTCTATTCACAGTCTGACTTGAATCTTGCCTGACCCCTATCTTAGTCATAGTATTTGCGCGACCGTTCGATGCGAGAGAAAGGACCCTCGATGGCCAAGCGCGGCAGACTGAACATGGTCCTGGTGACGGTCCTGGCGGGTGCCCTGGCGCTGGCCGCCTGTTCCTCCTGCGGCACGAAACGGTTCCCGGCAGAGACGGAGAAGAAGCTTAACAAGCTTCTCGCGATGATGATGGAGCAGAACGGCATCCCGGGCGCCGTCGCGGGGGCCTGGGTCCCGGGCGAGGGAACCTGGACAACTGCCGCGGGCAAGGCGGATACGAAGACAGGATCGTCCGAGGCGGAGGACCTGAGGTTCCGGGCGGGCAGCATAACCAAGACGTTCGTTGCGACCGTGATCCTGCAACTGGTCGACGAGCAGAAGCTAGGTCTGGATGACACCCTCGACGAGTACATCGACGGCTTCCAGTACGGCGACAGGATAACGATCAGGCAACTCCTCAACCACACCAGCGGGGTATACGGATACGACGACTCACCCGGCTTCACGGAGGAAACGGTGCAGCACCCCGAGCGCCGCTGGACCACCGGCGAGATGCTCGACCTCGCGAGGTCGGGACAGCCGTACTTCGCGCCCGGCGAGCATTGGCGCTACTGCAACACCAACTACCTGCTGCTCGGGCTGATAGTCGAGGAGGTCACGGGCGGGGACATCGCGGAGGAGGTAAGGCTCAGGATAGTCGAGCGGCTCGGTCTTGCCGCCACGTTCTTTCCCGACAGCGCGTCCATGGGTGGCCCGCATAGCCATGGATACGTGGCCTGGGACGGGCGTTTCGGCATGCCCGATACCGACACGCCCAGCGACGTGACCAACATGAACCCTTCATGGGCCTGGGCCGCGGGTGCGATCGTCTCGGACCTGGACGACCTGCACCGCTGGGCGAAGGCGCTCGCCACCGGCGAGCTGATCAGCCCCGAGATGCACAAAGAGCAGCTCCGGTGGGTGAACATACCGGGGGCAGAGGCAATCGGAGGCAAGTACGGCCTGGGCGTCTACTCGATGGGTGGCATGGTCGGCCACGACGGCATGCTCTGGGGGTACAACTGCGGCATGTACTACTACCCCGAGAAAGACGCTACCATAGTGGTCCTTTTCAACAGGGGGATGGATCAGAGGGACGGCGAGTGGGTGAGCCCGGACATCCCGTTCACGATGGCCGCCTCCGCCGTCCTGTTCCCGGGTCGGATGCCCTGGGACCAGGAGTAGATGAGTACGGGGGGCGCCGTGGGCGGGAAGAAGGGCAGGGGCATCAGGCTCCTCAACGAATACGTGCCGGTCACCGAATGGCTTCCTTCCTACAGGGCGAAGTGGCTGCTCCCCGACATCATCGCCGGGATAACGGTCTGGGCGCTGCTGGTCCCCGAGGCCATGGCGTACGCGCAGATTGCCGGCGTCCCTGTGCAGTACGGGCTGTATGCCGCCCCGTTCGCCCTCCTGGGGTACGCGGTCTTCGGAACCTCCCGCCGCTTGTTCATCGGCCCGGTCTCCACGATCGCCATCGTATCCGCTTCGGCGATAGCTCCCCTGGCGGCGGCGAACTCGCAGAAGTACCTGTCCATGACCATCGCCCTGGCCGTCATCACCGGGGTGTTACTGGTGGTCGCCGGGCTCGCACGGATGGGCTTCATCTCCAAGTTCCTGGCCAAGCCGGTGCTCACCGGGTTCATCATCGGCCTTGCGTTGAACATCGCGGTGGGGCAGTCGGGCAAGCTGGTGGGGGTGCACCTCGACGGTGAGACGACGGTCTCCCAGCTCGTCAGCCTGTTCAAGCAGATCGGGTCCTGGTCATGGCTGACTCTTGCTGTCGGCGCCGGGTGCCTGGCGGTACTCTTCTTCATGTCCGCATTCGCGAAGAGGGTGCCTGGCGCGCTGGTGGTCGCCGTCGTCGGCACGCTGCTGGCCTGGGGGCTGAGCCTGCAGGCGCACGGCCTGGCGGTAGTGGGCTCGGTACCGCGCGGGCTGCCGGGATGGCAGATGACCGGGCTGTCCATGAACGACATGGTACACCTGATCCCAGGGGCGTTCGCGGTGATGCTGGTCGGCCTGGCCGAGGCGCTGGCTGTAGCGAAGAGCTACGCGGCGAAGTACGACGAGGAGGTCGTGGTCAACCAGGAGCTCATCGGGTACGGGATGGCGAACCTGGGGGCAGGCCTCTTCCAGGGATTCGCTGTATCGGGCAGCCTGTCCAAGACGGCAGCGGCCGACGAGGCGGGCGGGAAGACCCCGATGGTGCTCGTGACCTGCTCAGTGCTTACGATGCTGACAATCCTGTTCCTCACCGGCCTTTTCAAGTACCTCCCCGAGGCGGTCCTCGGCGCCATCGTGATTCACGCTCTCTGGAGCCTGTTCGACTTCAAGGAGATGGCGAGACTCTACCGCATTCGCAAGACGGACTTCGCGCTCGCCGCCGCGGCGCTGCTGGGGGTCATCGTCATCGGAGTGATTGCCGGGATCGTGATCGGGATACTGCTCTCGCTGATCGCGTTCATCGACCGGGCCAGCAGGCCGCACACCGCCGTGCTGGGCAAGGACCCGGCCGGCCCGGGCTTCGGCGACATCGAGGAGCACCCCGGCTTTATCACCGAGCCCGGGCTCCTGGTCTACAGGTTCGAAGCCCCGCTGGTGTTCACCAACGCGGAGTACTTCGCCGACGACCTGCTCGGCCACGTGAGAGCGTCCGATCCCCCCCTGGAGACGGTCGTGGTCGACTGCGAGCTCATCTACGACATGGATACCACGGCGGCGGACCAGATGGTCGAGCTGCACAAGCGCCTCGCGTCGATGGGGGTGAGGCTAGTGCTGGCCAGGGTCCATCAGAAGTTCAGGGACTGCCTGGATCTGAACAGGGTCCTGGAGATCGTAGGGGAGGAGAACATCTCCAGGACCATCATCGCCGCCTACGACGATTTCAGGTTCCGGCACGGTGGAACAACGGGCGCCGGGTCTCAGGGCTGAGCGTTATCCGGTGCAGGCGCCTCCGGATGCACCCGGAACACCTTGGGTATCTCCAGCCTGGTGCGCTGCTGCTCGAGGAGGTCACGGTCGCTGAGCACGTGCACCACCTCGCCGCCGTAGAAGAGCACCATCCCGGTGACGTGAAGCCACATTATCAGCACCACGGGGGTCGCGATGGTCCCGTAAACCTCCGGGATGCTGGATATGTGCCCGAAGTAGTACCCCAGAAGCTGGTTCAGGCCAAGGAACAGGGCAGCGGAGACCAGAGCTCCCCAGGCGCACTTGCTCCACTTCTGCTTGACCGTGGGGACCACCTTGAAGGTGAACATGAACAGGAAGAAGTTCACCACACCGGCCAGGAGAGGCTTGAACACGGTGTCTCCGAAAGTCCTCAGGACGTCGTGCTGCCCGACCATCCAGTGCCAGACGGCGGTAAAGGCGAACTGCGCGAGGATGGAGAGCACGAAGAGCAGGCCGATAACGGTCACCAGCACCAGGCCCAGCAGCTTCTTCTTCGCGAAGTTGCGTCTGGGGCTCCCCCATATCTGGCAGAAGCCCCACTCGAGGGCCGCGAATATCTTGGTGCCGGTCCAGATGAGGGCCAGGATGCCGATGACCCCCACCACGTTGCGGTAGGTCGCCAGCGCCTGGACGTTCTGGCTCGGGGCGCCGACGAAGACGGGGATCGTATCCTTGAAGGCGGTGACGGCCTTCTGCTGGAGCTCGGGGTTGGAGCTCAGCAGGAACCCGAATATCGAGGAGCCGGCAATGATGAGCGCGAGGCTCGCCAGGAAGGCGTTGTAGGTGAAGTAGCTGGTGTAGTAGTAGATGCGCTGCTGCCAGAAATCGACCGCGGCGGCCGTGATGACCACGAACCAGTGCCGCTCGGTCAGCAGCTTGCGGTAGACGGCGTGCAGCGCGTCCTCGACCCCGCTGAGCACACCGACCGCCCTGTATCTCAAATTGCTAATAGTCTCCCTGACCGGCATGAGGGAATGATATCAAATGGGGTCAAACCTGAGATCTTGCATTTCTTGCATTCGGGGTCAAACCTGGGATTTTGCGTTTCTTGCACCGGTGGCGGCCGGCGCGGACCGGGTCTATCATGGAGACGGACCCGGAGGTTCCCCATGGGCGGTTTCGGCAACGAGCAGATCGAGGCTTTTCTCCTGGAGCTGGGGTGACCACGCCCTGACGCGGGAGAACTACCGGGCGCTCAAGAGATCGGGCTGCGTCATCCAGACAGAGAGCGGCGAGGTCGAGGCGCTTCCCCACCGGGACGCGGCGAGGGAGTTCTCATGGATGCCGGAGGCCCACCGCTCCCTGTATCAGTAGGCGCGGGGGGCGGGGGTTATCTTCAGCGTATGGGCGGCCGATTTCGCGACCCTGCCTACCTTGACCTCGACACCGCGGTCGGACCTCTCCCAGGAGAGCTCCTTCTTGCGCCCGAGCATGGTGACCCGCGCCCCGTCCGGCACGTCCACCCCGCGGAGTGTGACGGTCCCACCCTGCGGCGTGTCCATAAGGATCGCGTATAGAGTATTCCATCGCGAGGTGAACCTCACCCGGGGACCTTCCACGGTCTCGCCCTCGGCGCGGACCCACGGCCTGGTGCCGTAGATCGCCTCACCGTTGACGCCGAGCCACTTCCCCATGGCCTTCAGGATGCCAAGCTGGACGTCAGGGATCTTCCCCCCCGGCATCGGGCCGGTGTTCAACAGGAGGTTGCCATTCTTGCTCACGATGTCGGCCAGCAGGCGCACCGCCTCGTCGGGCTCGATGAAGTCCTCGGGTTTCTCCTCCCTGTTGTAGCAGAACGACTTGCCCACGCCCCGCACGCACTCCCACTTCCCCTTCCTGATCTCGGGAAAGGTCGCGTACTCGGGGGTCACGTAGTCGTGGTGGACGGTCACCAGCGTGGTGGCGCCGTTGATGAACATGCGCTCGGCGATACGGTCTGCGCGCGGCCTCACCCACGGGCGCTCGAGTATCCAGCGCACCAGGGGTGGAGCCTGGGCCCAGCGGTCGTTCACCAGGCCCTCGGGGACCTTGTTGTAGTACCAGGCGAACAGCGCGTTGAGGTCGGATGCGGCCGGGTACCCGATGTCGCTCCAGAGCAGCGAGGGCTCGTGCCGCTCGATGAGCTCGCGCCAGTGCGACTCGGAGTACATGGCGTAATCGCGGCTCGTCGGGACGTTGACAGCCCCACCCACCATGTCCACGATCGGCTCACTGGTGAACGTCCAGTCCAGCAGGCTGGAGTAGTAGTAGCCGATCCTCATCCCCCTCGCCCGGACCGCCGCGGTCAGCTCGCCCACCACGTCCCTCGTGGCGTGAAGGCCGGGCTTCAAAGGGTTGGGGTTGAGGCTCGGCCAGAGCAGGAATCCGTCGTGGTGCTTGGTCACGGGCACGACGTAGCGGGCCCCGGCGGCGCTGAAAGTCTCGGCCCAGGCATCGGGGTCCCATTGCGGCAGTGCTGCGTTGAAGTCACCGGCGAAGTCGTAGTAGTCGTAGTCCAGCCCGTAGGTCGCCCTGTGGTGTTCCCACGCCGGGCTCCCCGGGATTCGGATGGAGTTCAGGTACCACTCCGCGTACGGCTGGTTTGCCATCATCGCGCCGGCGCCCTCGGCCTTGAGTATCTCGATTATGTCGCCCTTGTCGCGCGGCGCGAACGCCGGTACTGATGAGAGCGACCAGTGTATGAAGATGCCGAACTTGGCGTCGTGGTACCAGGTGGGCACCTCGTGCCGCGACAGCGAGATCATGTTAGCGTGGTACGTCATCTCCCGGGCAGCCTTTCCTCGAGGACAGGTTGGCAGCACTCCAAGGGTGTGCTGGGCAGATTCTATCATTCCCCTGATAGCCGTGGTGCGCTCGACCTGGATGTGTAGAATTACTCAATAGAGACGACGCCGGACACCGACTCGGAGCGGCGGTTGCCAGCAACTTTCATCATCACCCTGGACGAGAGCGGGCCGGTCCTGACGGTCAAGGACGATGCCCTGTGCCGGCGGGACGTGGACTTCTTCAGGGGAGAAGGCATCGAGGTCCTGGTCGTGGGGTACCCGCACGTCGCGGGACCGGCGTGGGTCAGCGCGCGCGATGTCGCCGGAGGCTACATGTCAGTGGGCCGGCTCGAGGTCGGGGACGTTTACGGCTTCTTTATCATAGTGGTGCTCGATACCACCTCCGGAAGGGTCTGGATCGCGACCGACCGGTTCGCCTGCTACGACGTCTTCGTTCGCGGCGGGGGCGCCGAGACGGTGATATCAGACAGCGTCGAGGATATAGCGCGAAGGACCGACTGCCTTACGGTCGACGTTGACGCGGTCGCGCAGTACCTCTGTTTCGGGCACTTCATCGGGCCGCGCACCCACTTCGAGGAGGTAGAGAAGTTGCCGGGGGCGACCGTTGCGGTTGGGGAACGGGACGGACTTCAATCGTCGCGCTACTGGCGCTTCGGCGAGGACCCCGCCCCGGAAGGGTCAATGAAGGTCGGCGAGGTCGTCGACGCCATGGAGGCTCACCTGGGCGAGTGCCTGTCCCTGGCATCAGGCGCCACGGTCTCGCTGACCGGCGGGCTGGACAGCCGGTCCGTCCTTGCGATCTGCCTCCCGCACAGAAGCCGTCTCAGGGGCTTTTCCTACGGGGGACCGTCGAACAGGGATGTGAGGACGGCGGCCAGGCTCTGCGCCTCGGTAGGTGTCGGGCACAGGAGGTACGGGCTCGGAGGCGAGGCGACCGCGTGTCTCCCGGAGAACGCCGGCGCGGCCGCCCGCCGGATGAACGGGATGGTCAACTTCATCCTGTTCTCGCACCTGGACGCGGTCTACGCGGCCGAGTCGCACTGCTCCGACGCCCTGCTCACGGGGATAGGGGCCGACCTGTTCAGAGGTTACTGGATACGGGGGGGTAGGGAGCGCCCCGCCGGACCTGCGGAGATAATACCCACGGCGGTGCGTCGCTGGTGCCGGAGCCGAGTTCCGGGTCTGCTGAAGTGGGAAGGCCCCGGCCGGGTCATGGAGCGCACCCGTGAGGATCTTGAGGAGCGGGCGAGGCGCGACGGAGAGGGTGATCCCGGGCTGTTCGCGGAGTTCGCATGCCTCCGGGAGCGCAACACCAACTTCGCTACCTATATAGTGTCCACCGCGGGCGAGCACCTCACGACCTGGGACGCCTTCCTGTTCGGACCGCTGCAGGAGATGGCCCGCGGACTCCCCCGCGCCGATCGTGTCGACCGGCTGGTAGAGCGGACCATGGTGCAGCGCGCGGCGCCGCTGGCGCGAATTGCCACGGTCAAGGGGCAGGCAGCGGGGTTGGAGCGTCTCGGAGCGGCGGAGCAGATGAGGGCGGGGGGCTTCGTGACCGGCGACTACTACCGCAAGTCGGTCAACTGGCTGGGCCGCAGGCTGCTCTCCCGCGAGCCGGCCGGACACACCTACACCGTGGACTACACGGACGCGCTGGTCGCCAACCGGGACCTCGTCCGCGACGTCCTCGACCCGCGATCGATGCTGACGGCGGACCTCTACGACCCGGCGGTGCTGGAGGAGAACCGCGACCTGATGCTGCGCGGTTGCGGTAACCTGGTCTACGAGATGACCAACGTGATGTGCCTGGAGATGTGGCTCCGCCACATCGCCGGGCTCACACGACTATCGATGTAACAAAAGGGTCAGACCCTTTTGTTACATACTGCTCTCTCTGGGAGGTTGAAATGGAATGTGAATGGCCGCAAGCCGACTTCAGGCAGCAGGTGGTGCTGGCGCTCGCGGCGATGCTGTTCGGGGTGAGCGGCTGGCGGGCGCTCAGGCGGAACCGCCCAGGGTGGATACCGGTGTGGCTCGCGGGGCTGTTGGGCTGGATGACGATCCCCAAATATTTCATCTGCGCGCGTTGCGAGAACTACGGCAAGTCGTGCGACTTCTTCTACGGGGGAAGGTACGCGGCGCTGTTGTTCGAGAAATCTGACAAGCCCTTCAACGCGGCCGGGTACATGGCCGAGGGGACGACGCTGGCGGTGTTCCAGTTCCTGCCCGCGATCGCGGCCAGGAGAGACCGTGGCGCGTTAGCGCTATACGTCCTGTCGGGCTTCGTCTTTCAGGCAGTGCTCATCACCGTGTGCTGCATCAAGTGTGTGGCGAACGCGAAGGACCCCTGGAAGCGGCGTTACTGCCCGACCTACAGGCTGGTTGAGGCGGCGGGACTGGCGGAGCCTACGCCTGAGGCGAGGGGAGAGTAGTCGTCATCCCGGCCTGAGAGGCCGGGCTCAAGATTCCGTTTGAGGCGGGGCTCTCAGCCCCGCGAGGCGACCCGCTGGTGGTTTTTCTCGATGACCTTCTCCCAGAGGTCGATCGAGATGACGTCGAACATGGCGTCCACCACCTCGTCCGGCTCGTATCTGCTGTCCAGGGTCAACAGGAGCGAGGCAGACTCCAGGAGCCCCAGAAGCATGTAGCTCCAGACGTCAGCGTTCACCTCCGGGAATACCCCCTGCTCGATGCCGTTGAGGATGTCCCGCTTCAAGGTCGCCGCGATGATGGCGTAGATCTCCTTGCGCTTCGCCTCGAGGCCGGGGTCGTCCTCGACCGCGTTGTGCAGCACCTGGAGGATGTCCACGAACTGCGAGTAGGAGTTCAGGACGATGCGAGCCCGCTCCTTGAGCCGGACCATCGGGTCGGTCTTCTCGCGCAGCTCGCCCCATACGCCTTCGAACATCGTCTGGTAGACGTCGTTGAGGCACTCGATGAAGAGCGCTCGCTTGTTCGGGAAGTACCTGTAGAACGTGCTGTTACCGACCCCGACCTCGCGAGCTATATCCTCGACCTTCGTCTGGTAGTAGCCCCTGCGGGTGAAGAGCTCGACCCCCTTGTCCATGATCCGCCTGCGTCGCTCCGCGGAAACGTCGGATTCTACCCGGGGTGCCTCGGCCCCGCCGCTTTTTTTTTGCATCTCGCTGCGTATGTATGAGAGGGACATCCCGCGATTGCGCAGGAGGCGTATCTCGTTCAACTCCGCAATGTGCTCGTCGTCGTAGTAAGCCATGGTCTTGCCCGTCCGGTATGGGGGAGAAACGAGCCCTTCACGCACGTAATAGTGGATGGTATTGCGGTTCAGGCCCGTGAGCTTCTCGAGGTCGGATATCCTGTAAGGCCACCTGCTCCGGTCCTTCACAACTTCCCCTCCCGTCATATAACTGCGTAGTCATTACCAAGCAAACTATGTAGTGATAGTAAGGCTAGATGCGTAGAATGTCAAGCCGGAACTATTGACGGCGTCCCCGATATATCGCTATTATATCGGCATATGAAGAGGTGTCCATGCCTATAACATATTATAGTAAGAATTATCATTATGGACAGAACGGGAATGAAGTTACATTCCAACTGTTGAGTAGAAAGGGGTGATCCGGTTGGCCTTCGAGACGGGTCAGATGGTCGGGTTCATGCAGGTGGCCTACAGGAACGGGACCCTCGACAGGTTCATGCGGATATTCGGGAAGTCCGTCTACGGTCTGATGGACGAGAACGGGACCTCATTCGACGTGCTGATCCACAGGCTGGACGAGGGTGGCGCAGCGGCTATCGCGAACTTCGAGAGGTTGCTTTCCAGGTCAGGCCCGCTGATGAAGCTGGTGTCCAGGGATTGGGTGATGCGAGCGGCCTCCCGGATGCTGGACGTGAAGGCGTTTGCGGGACTCCTCAGCCTCGCAATCGAAATGACGCTCGCGGTGTACCTCGCCAAGAACGAAGGTCGCGAGCGCCCGGTCTCGGACACGCTCAAGCGCTACCTGCGAAAGCTCGGCCGCAACCGAGGTGTAGTAAAAGAGCCTGACCCCTTTGCTACACCTGGAAGGGATGTGATGTAGATGCTGGCACTCGAAGAGGCGGAGCCGCTGTCGCGCAAAGCGTACCGCGAACTGGAGGAGGCGGTTGGCCCCGAGAACGTGAGCGAGGAGCCCGGGGTCCTGGACGGCTACGCGTGGCAGCCGACTTTCAACATAAGTCCCGAGAGCTGGGCGGACAGGCCCGCGGCTGTGGTGCTCCCGGGTTCCACCGAGGAGACCCAGGGCGTGGTGAGGGCGTGCAACGCCCACGGCATCAAGTTCAAAGCCCATAGCACGGGGTGGGGGATATTCAACGCCTGCATGAGCGGAAGCGTCATCCTGGACATGCGCAGGATGAACCGCATAGTCGAAATCGACGAGAAGAACATGTACGCCGTCATCGAGCCGTACGTCTCCGGCGCGGCGCTCCACGCCGAGCTCACCCGCCGCGGCCTGAACTGCCACATCATCGGCGCGGGCGCGGGTGCCTCGCCGCTCGCCTCGGCGACGTCGGGCTGGGGGAACAGCTGGGACAGCATCTACATGAGCTACAGCCCCAGGAACGTCCTTGCGACGGAGTGGGTCCTGCCCACGGGTGAGCTGCTCCGCCTGGGGACGCTCGGGCAGGAGGGGACGTGGTTCTCCGGCGACGGCCCGGGGCCTTCACTGCGAGGCCTCATGCGGGGCTGGTGCGGAGCGATGGGCGGGATAGGGGTGTTCACCCGCGTCGCGGTCAAGATATTCAACTGGCCCGGGCCAGCCGAGGTGACCGACGACGGACTGCTACTCGACTTCGACCCTCCCATCCCCGACAACTTCCGGATGTTCATGGCGGTCCTCCCGGACAGTAAGGCGTTCGCCGACGCCCTTTACAAGATCGGCGAGGCCGAGGTCGGCTACATGAGCGCCAAGAACTCGATCGGCATGCTTATGGCGGCCGCGATGCCGCACCTGTTGCGAAAGCTGCCCGAGGCACCGATGCTGGTCAGAATGCTCGATGCCTTCCACTACCAGTTCCAGCACATCCTCGCGGGGAACTCCGGGCGCGAGCTCGCCTACCAGGAGAAGACGTTCAGGAGGATCATCTCAGACCACGACGGGTTTCTCCTCGACCTGGGAGACACCCCGCTGGGCCCCCTCATCTTCTGGGGGCTGGTCAAGAGCTCCATGCCGCCACTCATCTTCCGCATGGGCGGGCAGTTCACGAACTTCTGCGGGTTCGACGAGAGCTGGGACGCGATGGTCCGCACGGCGGAGGACGGTGAAAAGATCAAGCGCAAGTGGATCGACAGGGGCGGCCTGTTGGAGGACCTGGCGGACAACGCCTGGATGCTCCCCCAGGAGGACGGGATGTTCGCGCACGCGGAGCAGCTGGTGCTCTACGACCCGCGAGACGAACGGCAGATGAAGCTGCTTCCCAACGCGCTGGCCAACGGGCTCCTCTCCGCTATAAGCAACTGCCAGTACCCGGGGCCCATGGGTATTAACCCGCAGGTGCGCCAGCTCCTGAGCCCGATGATGAGCTACTACAACCACTGGACGAAGAAGTTCAAGAACGCGCTCGACCCGTTGAACGTCGCCGACGACATCGCGTACACGTCGGAGGAGGTCGTCGACGAGATAGGGATGGACCTGGCCGAGCTCGAGCTCGACCTCTCGCCCGACGAGCTGGTCCGGCTCGTGACCGACAGGATGGGAGTGATGACCCCGCCGAGGGGGCTAACGCTCGAGCCCGGCCTCTCAGGCCGGGAGGATAGCGGGGCTGAGAGCCCCGCCTCAAACTCACGAGGTGGAAAAGGAGGCACCGATGGGACGGCGTGAGTGGCAGAGCGACCTCATCGCGATTCCGTTCTTCAGGATGAAGAACGCGGCCTTCCGGCTGTCCAGGCTGCCGTTCTCCAAGATCGCCACGCGCAGGTTCCTGGACAGCGGCAACATGGCGTTCACGCAGATACCCGTGTACGAGGAGGTCGAGGTCCCGCCCGACTTCCCCGCGCCGGTAACGGTGGCGGAGAGACTGATCGAGGAATCGACCTGCCGGGTGATCATGAAGAAGTGCTACTGCCGCGTCGCCTGGGACTGCCAGGACTACGATCCGAGCTTCGGTTGTGTGTTCATCGGTGAAGGGGCCAGGGAGATATCCCCCGAGGTCTGCCGGCCGGCGACCGTAGATGAGGCGATCGCACAGCTGCACTCGGCGCTGGCCAGGGGCCTTGTCCCGTTCATGGGCAAGTTCAAGGGAGATGGGATAGGGCTCGGCGTGAAGGACCACAAGCACCTCATGGCCATCTGCTTCTGCTGCCCCTGTTGCTGCGTCCGCACGGGCCTGACTCACGCCTCGCAGGACCTGCGAGAGAGCCTGATAAGGAAACTGCCGGGTCTGGAGGTGACCGTGGACCCGGAAAAGTGCGCCGGGTGCGGGACCTGCGTCTCGGCGTGCATATTCCGCCAGAGGACCGTCGTCGACGGTCGGGCTGTGATCGGGGACGACTGCAAGGGCTGCGGCGTCTGCGCCGCCAGGTGCCCGCGTGGCGCCACCCATGTGTCGCTCGCGGAACCGGGATACGTCGATGAGATAGTCGAATGGCTCAGGTCGTACGCGGACGTCTAGGTGGATCGATGGTATGCCTGCCTCGAGAAAGGGGACTGAGATGAAGCGAATGAGAAAGCGCTGGTCGAGGGGCCTGGCGCTCAGCGTCGTGCTGTCGATGGTCGTGCCCCTGTTCATATGGGTGCCGACCGGCGCGGCGACGGATGGTTACTTTCCCTACCTGGAGGAGAGCTGGGCGTGCGTGAGGCACGACAACCTGAACTCCGACTACACGACCAACGTCGCGGCCGACGACTACAGGCGCGTCGGCCCGCACAACGACGACGGGGATGAGTACCTGGACGGCGGGGCCATGACCCTGGCGGTCGAGGAGTACGGGGATTCCGGCGGGCTGAACGACGTCGCCTGCTTCAACAACGCCTCCATCGACGACGCCGCGCCTTGGAGGCTTCCGGGCATCGACGGCTGGTACGGGACCTCCGACGACCAGACGGGAGTGGGGGTCGCATACCTGCTGAACGCGAAGAACCACAAGGCCGGAGCGCACTCGGACCCCGCGGAGCCCACACTCGTAGCCTACAACCTCGCGGGCGAGAAGCTCTGGACGTCGGGCGACTGGCTGGATGACGAGGACAACTGGATCGAGCCCCTGACGTTCGGCCCGATGTACAACGAGACGGACCACAAGCTGCTCGACTACGGCGGGACGGGGGGGCAGGTCCTCATCGATGAGGACCATCGCATCTATATCTGCGACTCGAAGTACATGTGGAAGGCCAGCTACCAGGGTGACCTGCTCTACAAGTGGAGGATGCCGGCGGAGATGCCGGTCAGCCGTACCTCGACCGGTTTCTCGAGCGCGTTCTTCACGGGCGGGACCACCCCGTCGAAGCAGCAGGTAGGAGGCGTGCACTCCACGGGGCGAGTGACGATCTTCAAGCGGAACGCGGACGTGACAGGACTCGGCGGGCACCACGCCTGGAAGACGATCGAGCCGTACGGGTACCGTGATCCGCTGGAGATAGGCGCGCTGATGGGTAACGACGCCGAGAAGGACGTCATGCCTCTCGACGAACCTTTCGCCGACCTGCTCTGGTACCCGGGCAAGCGGTCCGACGGGACGGTGCCGACCCTCGACGGCCCACCCGACGACTGGATGGTGGACCCGAGCATGCAGGAGAAGGCGCTCAGCTTCTTCATGGGCATCGCCGCCCCGGTGGGCAACTCGCCGGCTATTTGGTACGACCCGGCGACCGACACCAGCCGCATCTTCTACCTCGCGTTCGTGGACGTCCCCAACACGGAGGGCATTCAGCCGACCCCGCCCGACGACACGCGGTTGATGAGGGTCGACTATCGCGATGGTCTCACAAGGGGGTGCTCCTCACTCGAGACGAACCAGGCCTGGGCGGCCGACGAATCAATGGGGTACGTGGAGGCCGGCGACGGCAGCGCGACCAGCCCCGACATCCTTGCGGACGGCTCGCTGGTCGTGTTCGGGTGCGGCGACGGCCACTTCTACGGTTACACGCAGGACGGCGAGAGAGCGTGGCGCACCGAAGGCTCCCTCGGGGGCATGTTCGGGTCCCCGTCGACGACCAGGGACGGCCTGATGGAGATTCACCAGGCGGCCGGTGGCACGCTCTGGGAACTGGACCGGGCTTCCGGGACCGCGAGCGTCCGGGTCCAGTTCGACCTGTACCCGGACTTCCATCTCGAGGGGACCCAGGCTGTGCTCGGGGACATCAACCCGGACCCGAGTGTAAGGGCGCTCTACGGGATGGGCGAGACCGATGTGCCATACCCGGTGCTGCGCGCCACGGCCGGTGTGGTGGACTCGAACGGGACGCCGGTGGAGAACGATATCCCGCCGATGGCGACCGTCTCCGGGGTCCCGGTGGCGACCCCGAACGAACTGCTGGTCCCGCTGGTGATAGGCTACCCGATCCACCTCGGCCAGCCCGCGCTGCAGTACCCGGTCAAGGCGATGGTCGTTAGGGTACCGCGAACGGGTAGGTGGCCGGATTCGGGCGCCGAGGAGCTTGTCCCCATCAAGGACACCGTCGAGGTGTACGTCATCCCGACCGCGAGCGGCGACCTCTGGGTCCCCCACAGCGGCATGATGAGTTCGCTGGCGGAGGGCATGCGGGACTACGACGGCAGTGGAATCCCGCCCCTGCCGGACTACCGGCAGATGCTGGTCGACCTCGGCTGGGACGAGTTTGTGTTCCCGACACCGGCCCTGCGCAACCTGGAGCCATCGGGTGGCATCAGCCTCTTCCGCCCCGCTGAATAAAATGGTGCCAGGTGGAATTCAAGTCAGCCCGGTGTGAAAGGAGAGACCGATGGAAGGGCGAGGAAAGACGACGGTGCTATGGGTGGTCATTGCAGCCCTCATGATCGTCGCAGCGCTCGGGCTGGCCGCGGGGCCGGCCGGCGCTCAGACGGACTACGCGGTGTGGGTCGTAACGGATGTACCCTACATCGAAGACGGGCTCGCGAAGCACACGCTGGACGTCTACTACCCGGAGAACGTGGCGCACCCCACGGTCCTATTCTTCGTCCACGGTGGAGCGTGGAAGTCGGGTAACAAGAGCGAGTACTCGGAGGTGGGTATGACAATGTCCGGCTTCTACCCGTATACCACCGTGGTCATCAACTACGAGCTGTCCAATCCCGAGGACGGCTCAGCCGTGCACCCTGACCACGTACGTGACGTTGCGAGCGCATTCGCCTGGGTCCGGCGGAACATCGCCGCCTACGGCGGAGACCCGGGGGATATCCACGTGTTCGGCCACTCTGCGGGAGGCCATCTCATATCGCTGCTGTCCACGGATGGCCGCTACCTCGCCCAGGTGGGCTGCTCGAAGGCGGACGTGCGGTCCGCGATATGCATGAGCGGGATCACCGATCTCCACGCCTTCGTGAAGTATCCCGGTAACCCGTACGGACTTAGCTACCAGGAGACCCTCATGTACAAGGGCACTTTCTTCCTGGCCTTCGGTGGATGGAGTCGCTCGGTCCTCTATCCCGCTTCTCCCTCGACATACGTCGGCTCGACTCAGCCGCAGTTCTGTGGCATCTACGCCGACTACGACATGCCCGGCATGAGGCTTGATGCCATCGCCTTCTACAACAGGGTGCGAGGGTTCGCGGGGCAGAGTCCGGCGCTCGTGCGGATCCCCCGCTCCGACGTCTCGGAGGAGACGTGGGCGCAGGCCGTCGCCATGGCCGGGGAGGCCGGCTTCTCCGAGGATAAGGCCGGCCACTGGGCCGACATCATGTCCATCAACACCAACGAGCCGTATAGCAGGTCGGTAACGACCGTCGCAAACTGGGTGAACACCCACTGACCACAGCGGGTGTAGCGAAAGTGCCAGGCACTTTTGCTACACACCGGGAGGATGAGATGAAAGACGAGGTCTATTCCCGACTACGTTCGTTCCTTGACCGGATGCCGGGCGGGTTCCCCGCGACCGGGAGCCGCGTCGAGCTGGAGATCCTCGAGAGGTGCTTCACCCCGGCGGAAGCGGAGCTCGTCATGAGGCTCGAGCAGGTGCCCGAGCCGGTCGGGGCGATAGCCGAGCGGCTGGACCTCGGCCCTGAAGAGGCCGCGGACCGGCTGGAGGCGCTCGCGCGCCGCGGCAACATCCTGAGGATCCGCTTCGACGGCGAGCCTTTCTACATGCCTATCCAGTTCCTCATCGGGATATACGAGTTCCATCTGGACTCGCTGGACCCCGAGCTCGCGCGCCTGCTTGATGAGTACCTGCCGCACCTGCTGAGCTTCATGGGTACGGTCCAGAGCAAGCAGATGAGGGTCATCCCCGTAGGAGCGGCGCTCGACACCTCGGTGCCCGTGATGTCCTACGACGTCGCCCGGGAGCTGGTGTCGGGTCAGGAGGTGATGGCCGTCGCGGAGTGCATCTGCCGCAAGGAGAAGATGCTCCTCGGCAGGGGATGCGACCACCCGCTGGAGACCTGCCTCACCTTCGGGCCGGCGGCCGAGTACTACCTGGAGAACGGAATGGGGAGGAGAATCACCCTCGAGGAGTGCCTGGGCCTACTGGACGAGGCGGAGCGTGAGGCGATGGTCCTCGAGCCGACAAACTCGAAGGTCATCACGCACATGTGCATCTGCTGTGGTGACGCCTGTAACATGCTGCGCGCGCTTAAGAGCTACGAGCGACCGGCCGATCACGCGCTCTCTTCCTTCCGCGCCTCGATCGACCCGGAGGAGTGCACGCTTTGCGGTACCTGCGCAGGGCGCTGCCAGGTGAACGCGGTCGTCGAGGGTGCGGACCGCATGGAGGTGGACCCCGCGAGGTGCATCGGCTGCGGGCTGTGCGTCCCGACCTGCCTGTCCGGCGCGGCCCGTCTCGTGTCGAAGTCCGATGCGAGAGAGCCACCGGCCGACTTTATCGAGATGCAGATGAAGATCGCCGCGGAGAGAGGCTTGACGTAGCGCCGGCATCCCGCCGGGCCCCCTCACCCCGACCCTCTCCCCCCCGGGAAGGGGGAGATAGAGGAGCAACGCTACAGCTTGAGGTCTATCTCCTCGCGGTTGCCCGCGGCATCGATGTGCTCGATGTAGATGGGTACGCGGTCGGCGCCGCCGCCGCCCACGCCGAGGTCTTGGACCACCTGCCCGGCGATCTCGATGAGCTGTAAGGGGACCACCGCCGCCTCAGGCGGGAAGACTCCCTTGCGCTCGATCTTCCCCTCGCTCATGAGGATGGCACCGATACCCCCCGGGATGCCCGTGCCTTCACCCGCGGCGGCCCCGGTGGAGAACATCGAGAATACGTAGGTGTGCGACTCACCGTCCTTCGTCCCCTTCACCACGACCTTCAGGCAGCCCTGCTGCTCTGTGACCCCGGCCTCGGCCAGAAGGCGAGGCCTCTGCGAGATGATGAATGCGACACCGAACTCGAGTGGCACAACGCTTTTCCCCTGGACCTCGATGGGCTCCTCTGAGGCGATGCCCAGCCGGACAACATCCATTGTGAGATTGAAGTACGACACCGGCAGCACCGAGCCGTTGTTGGTGACCCGCTTCAGGGCGGGCAGGTACCTGGGAAGCGTTATGGTCTCGGGGTGGGGGTAGGGGTAAGCCGGGTAGGTGCCCACGCCCTTGAACTCCACCTCCTTCTCCGCGAAGGTCTGCCCGCTCTCCTCGAGCATGCGGACGCTCATGAACTCGCCGTCGATGAACAGGGGGATATCGGAGGTCATGGCGTGGATGCGGTGCTTGATCACGGCGCCGCCCTCGGCGGGCTCCCCGCCGTGCACGTGGTAGATGTCGACCGATTCGGCCTCATCCAGCAGCGTCTCGGCGCAGAAGCGCACCAGCACGTTCGCCAGGCCAGGGGAGTTACCGATCCCTATGAGCGCGGAGACGCCCGCCTCCCGCGCGGCCCCGTCCATGGCCAGCATCTTCTCGGTGGCGTCCAGGTCGTCGCAGACGTCCACGTAGTCGATGCCGGACTCGATGACGGCCTGCAGGATCGGCGGGCCGTAGCGGTAGTACGGGCCTATGCAGTTGAGCACTATGTCGGAGCCCGCGATGAGGGCCTTCACACTCTCGATGTCGTTCGCGTCCACATGGGTGCCGGTCACCTTGTCACCGAGGCCGTCGGCGAGGGCGCACGCCGCGTCCTCGCGGAAGTCCGCGATGACCACCTCGTCGAAGAACTCCCTGCTCGCCACGGTCCGGGACGCCCAGGTCCCGATTCCGCCGCACCCTCCCAGCACTGTTATCTTTGACAACTCACACCTCCAGGGGCCACTTTGCGCGTGCCCCGGATTATATGAATAATCCGGGTCACTGAATAGAATGGTGCCTGGCACCATCCTATTCAGGCGCCATTCAAGTCAACGAGCAGGGGCTTTATGACGAGACTGCTGATAGGTCACGACGCCGGGACCGGCGGCTGTAAGTCGGTGCTCACCGACGGGAGCGGGAAGGTGCTCGCCTCCTCGTTCGAGACCTACCCGACATCGTACCCAGGCCCCGCGCGCGTGGAGCAGGACCCGGCCGACTGGTGGAGGG
Source organism: Actinomycetota bacterium (assembly GCA_018831265.1). Taxonomy (GTDB): domain Bacteria; phylum Actinomycetota; class Geothermincolia; order Fen-727; family Anoxymicrobiaceae; genus JAHJCO01. Next base: position 1,629 of record JAHJCO010000014.1, on the reverse strand, counting down.
CGGTCTGCGCGAACACGAGACGGCTCGTCGCCGAGTCCCGGGTGGACCCTGCCTCGATCGCAGGACTGGGGTTCGCGGGGCAGATGGTCTGCGTGGTCCCGGTGGACCGTTCCGGCGAACCCTTGAGACCGGCCATCATCTGGATGGACAGCCGGGCGGACGCCCAGGCGGCGCGGATGATCCGGCGGCTGGGGGGCAGGCGGGTGATGCTGGCGGTGGCCGGCGCGCTCCCCACGGGCAAGGACGTCGTGTGCAAGGTGGCCTGGCTCGAGGAGAACGAGCCCGACCTCTTCGGCCGCACGCACCGGATACTCGACCTCACGGGCTACCTGGTGCTGAAGGCCACCGGCGAGCTCTCCCTGGACCATACCGGGGCCGGGGGGACGGGCCTGCTCAACTCGAAGCGCGAGTGGTCCGGGCTCCTCGCGCGCCTCATCGATTTCCCCGTGGAGAAGATGCCGGACATCAGGCCGTGCTCGCAGGTAGTGAGCGTGCTTACCGCTGACGCCGCCTCCGATATGGACCTTGCGGAGGGTATGCCGGTCATCGCCGGGATGTCTGACATCCCCGCGGCCGCCGTCGGGTCGGGAGCCCTGGGCGACGGTGATGCGCACATCTACCTCGGTACGTCCAGCTGGCTCTGCATCACGACCTCACGCACGCGGAACCTCGGCCGCTACGGTATCGCCGCCGTCCCGTCGGCCGACCCCCGGACGAGCATCATGATAGGGGAGACGGAGACGGCCGGCGCATGTCTGGAGTGGTTCGCGCGCGAGTTCGCGACTGCCGGCGAGAGGCGGGCGGAAGGCGGCGTGTTCAGTGCGTTGGACGCGGCGGCTTCAGACGTCGAGCCCGGCGCGGGCAGGCTCCTCTTCATGCCCTGGCTCTTCGGGGAGCGCTCGCCCGTGCCGGACACAACCCTGCGTGGATGCTTCGCGAACCTGTCGCTCGAGCACACCCGTGACCACATGCTTCGCGCCGTCTACGAGGGGACAGCCTACAACCTGCGGTGGCTGCTGGACGCCGCGGAGTCGAAGGGGTTCGCATGCAGGCCCTTGAGGGCCATCGGCGGCGGGGCGAAGAGCGACCTGTGGATGCAGGTCATCGCCGACGTCAGCGGCCGCGCTATAGAGGCGGTCGCCGAGCCGCAGGAGGCCGGTGCCGTGGGGTGTGCCCTGGCCGCCGGGGTGGGACTGGGCCTGGTACCTTCGTACGAGTCCATCAGGGGACTGGTCGGGGTTAGACGCGTATTCGAGCCCGAAGCGGAGGTGGCTTCCGCCTATGATCCCCTGTACCGGGCGTTCAGGGCAGTGTATCCCGCCCTGTCGAAGGCGGGCCGCGCCCTGAATCGCCGATCCCCCGACTAGTGCCCGTTCACGAACACGGTTGCACCCCTCCCGGAACAAGCTCTTTACGCATAGCTGATATGCTTGCTATGCTGTTGCTTGATATACTTGGTATGGTTACCCGTGAGGAGGGGAGCAGAGACAATGCCAAGAGAAGCCCGGGGCCACCTTCTCCCCGGCGCGTTCCACGTCGCCTCCCACGGTGTGGACGACCGCAGCGTATTCCTCGACGACTATGACAGGGTTTTATTCCTGAGACAGCTAGGATGCGTCGTCTACCGGT
>JAHJCO010000013.1 GCA_018831265.1 Actinomycetota bacterium | reverse complement strand
CGTGGAGATGGTCATGCCCGGTGACAACACCGAGATGGACGTCGAGCTGATCACCCCGGTCGCCATGGACGAGGGCCTCCGCTTCGCCATCCGCGAGGGAGGCCGCACCGTGGGCGCCGGGAGGGTCATAAAGATCTACAAGTAAGGGTCATATGTGCCGGGCACATATGACACGTGAGTCAGAGGTAGGCGAGTGAGCAGAGAGAAGATCCGGATCAGGCTCAAGGCTTATGACCACGAGATCATCGACCAATCGGCGAGGATGATCGTGGAGACGGCCAAGAAGACCGGAGCGGCGATCTCCGGACCGGTGCCCCTGCCCACGGAGAAGAACGTGTACTGCGTGATACGTTCGCCCCACGTGGACAAGGACTCCCGGGAGCACTTCGAGATCCGGACTCACAAGAGGCTCATCGATATCCTGGACCCGACCCCGGCGACGGTCGACGCCCTGATGGGCATGGACCTGCCGGCGGGCGTGGATATCGAGATAAAGCTCTAGTCACTAGTCGCGACCGCGCGAGCGGGCCGGAGGACAGGCGATATGGGCAAAGCGATACTGGGCGAGAAGCTGGGGATGACCCAGGTCTTCAAGGAGGACCGGCTGATACCGGTCACGGTGGTGAAGGCCGGCCCTTGCGTGGTCACCCAGCTCAAGACGCGCGAGACCGACGGCTACGAGGCCGTCCAGGTGGGCTTCGGGGAGATCCCCGGCGAGAAGGCGGCACGGCGCGAGAGCGGCGCCGCCACCCGCAGGCGACCCGCCGTTAACAGGCCCATGGAAGGTCACTTCGCGCGCGCCGGGGCGCCTCCCCAGAGGTTCCTGGCCGAGCTGCAGCTGGACCCGAGGGAGTTCTCGGCCGGTCAGCGCATCAAGGTCGACGAGATGTTCGCCGAGGGCGATCACGCCGATGTATGCGCGGTCAGCAAGGGCAAGGGGTTCGCGGGCGTGATAAAGCGCCACGGCTTCTCCGGTGGTCCGGGCTCACACGGCTCGAGGTTCCACAGGGCGCCGGGCGCCGTGGGGCAGTGCGCCACACCCTCGAGGGTGTTCAAGGGGAAGAAGCTCCCCGGGCACATGGGGACCGAGAAGGTCACGGCACTCAACCTGCTGGTGGTGGAGGTGGACCCCGACCGCGACCTGCTGCTTCTCAGGGGCAGCGTCCCGGGTCCCAAGGGTGCCCGCGTGATTGTCAGGCAGTCTGTCAAGACGAAGGCCGGCAAGGCCAAGCGGTGATGTCAGTGAAAGCGGAGATAAAGAACACCGAGGGAAAGAAGGTAGGCGAGGTCGAGCTGGCCGAGGCCCTGTTCGGCATCGAGCCGAACCCGTACGCGGTGCACCAGGTGGTCCGGATGCTGAGGGCGGCCGCCCGCTCGGGTACGGCCTCGAGCAGGACACGGAGCCAGGTGCGGGGCGGGGGCAAGAAGCCCTGGCGCCAGAAGGGCACGGGCCGCGCCCGGGCCGGCAGCTCCAGGTCCCCCCTGTGGAAGGGCGGGGGTGTCGTGTTCGGGCCGAAGCCGCGCGACTACGACTTCAAGGTGCCGCGCAAGGTTCGCCGGCTCGCGTTCCGCTCGGCGCTGTCGGCGGCGGCGCGCGAGGAGCGCATCACCGTCCTGGAGGACTTCACGCTGGACGTACCCAGCACCAGGACCTGCGCCGAGATACTGGACAGGCTGGAGGTCGCCGCGCCGGTCATGCTGGTGGTGGCACCCGACGACGAGATAGTCGAGAAGTCGTTCCGCAACATCGCGACCGTGGAGACGTTCGTGCCGGCGGAGCTGAACACCTACGACATATTGAGGTTCTCGAGCCTGCTCTTCCTCAAGGGCGCGCTCGACGAGTTCCAGGGGGAGGTTGGCGATGAAGGACCCGCATGACGTCATCCTTTACCCCGTGGTTAGTGAGAAGACCTATGCCGGCATCGACAACGGGCGGTACACCTTCATGGTGGACCCCCGCAGCAACAAGTCCGAGATCAAGGACGCGGTGGAAACCGTGTTCGACGTGAAGGTCACGGGAGTGAACACCAGCCGCACCAAGGGGAAGCCCCGCGGCAGGGGCCTGACCAAAGGCCGCACCGCGCGAGGCAAGAAAGCGGTGGTGACGCTGGCCGTCGGCCAGAAGATAGAGTTCTTCGAGAGCCGTTAGGCGGGAAGCGATGGGTGTAAAGAAATACAAGCCGACCAGCCCGGGCAGGAGGTTCGCCACGGTCTCGGACTTCTCCGAGATAACCAGCTGTGAGCCGGAGAGGTCGCTCACCGAGCCGCTGACCAAGAGCGGCGGCAGGAACGCCCACGGGCGCAAGACGGCGCGACACCGGGGCGGCGGCGCGAAGCGCCAGTACAGGATAATCGACTTCAGGCGCAACAAGGACGGGATCCCGGCTCACGTCGCAAGCATCGAGTACGACCCCAACCGCTCGGCGCGTATCGCGCTGCTGCACTACCGGGACGGGGAGAAGCGCTACATCCTCTGCCCCAACGACCTCAAGGTCGGCGACACTGTCGAGTCGGGGGCCGGGGTGGACGTCAGGCCCGGGAACTGCCTCCCGCTGGCGAACATCCCCCTCGGTACCACGGTTCACGCCATCGAGCTCAAGCCCGGAGGGGGAGCGAAGATAGTACGCTCGGCCGGCACCAGCGCGCAGATAATGGCCCGGGAGGGCGGCTTCGTGAACCTGCGGTTGCCTTCGGGAGAGGTCCGCAAGGTGCACCAGGAGTGCAGGGCCACCGTGGGGTCGGTCGGCAACGCCGAGCACGAGCTGATAAGCATCGGCAAGGCCGGCTCGAACCGCCACCGCGGGGTCAGGCCGCAGACCCGGGGCGCGGCCATGAACCCGGTCGACCACCCGCACGGCGGCGGGGAGGGCAAGTCCAAGTCCGGACGCCACCCGGTCACGCCGTGGGGCAAGCCGACCCTGGGCTACCGCACCAGGGACAAGAAGAAGCATTCGAACAAGTACATCGTGAGGACCAGGAGGCAGAAGTAGCCTTCATTCGAAGCGGAGGGTGATTTGTCGCGATCGCTCAAGAAAGGCCCATACGTGGACGAGCGGCTGCTCGGGAAGATCACCGAGCTGAACCGCCGAAACGAGAAGATGGTGCTCAAGACCTGGTCGCGTGACAGCACCATCTTCCCCGAGATGGTGGGGCACACCATCGCCGTCCACGACGGCCGGAAGCACGTTCCGGTCTACATCACGGAGAGCATGGTGGGGCACAAGCTGGGAGAGTTTGCCCCGACCCGCATGTTCCGCGGCCACGGGGGCAAGCTGGCCAAGGAGAAGCGGGCCCGGGTGAGATAACGAGAGAGCGTGGGATAGTGGAGACAAGGGCGGTAGCAAGATTTGTGAGGGTCAGCCCGCAGAAGGCGCGGCTGGTTGTGGACCTCATCAGGGGCAAGGACGTGGGTGAAGCCCAGCAGATACTGGAGTACTCACCCAAGGCCGCGGCCCAGATAGTCTCAAAGGTCCTGATGAGCGCGCTCGCCAACGCGGAGAACAACAACGGGCTTTCCCCGGAGGCGCTCTACGTCTCGAAGGTGTTCGTGGACGAGGGGCCGACGCTCAAGAGGTGGCGCCCGCGCGCGTACGGCAGGCCCACCCGCATCAACAAGCGGACCAGCCACATCACGGTCATCCTCGACGAGCGCGAGCCCGAGAAGGTGGCCCGGCGCAGGGGGCTGGCCAGGATGGTGCCGCGCCGCAGGCCTAAGAAGGCGGCTGAGGAGCCCGAGGTCGAGGACGCGCCGGAGGCGCCTGCGGGCGATGTGGCCACCGAAGCTGAAGGTGGACCGGAGGTAGCCGATCAGGATACCGCGCCGGAGGCGCCCGCGGGCGATGCGGCCGGCGAAGCTGAAGGTGGACCGGAGGTAGCCGATCAGGATACCGCGCCGGAGGCGCCGGAGGGCGATACGGCTGGCGAAGATGATATTGAACCGGAGGCAGGCGAACCCGGTATCGAGGAGGAAGCCGAGGAGCCCGGGGAGGCCGGGGAGGCCGAAGAGCCCGAGGAAGTCCCGGTGAAAGAGGAGCCCTCCGCGAAGTCCGAGCCCGCGAAGCGCCGACGCAGGGGCAAGGCGACCGAGAAGAGCGAGGAGTAGCTTTGGGTCAGAAAGTACACCCGTACGGGTTCCGGCTGGGGATCATAAACGACTGGACCTCCCGCTGGATCGCCGACAAGGAGTACCCGGACCTGGTCCAGGAGGACATCAGGATACGAAGGTACCTGACCGACCGCCTGTACAACGCCGCGGTGTCCAAGGTCGAGATCGAGCGCAAGGCCAAGGAGCTCGCGGTCAACGTGCACACCGCCCGCCCGGGGATCGTCATCGGCCGCAAGGGCAGCGAGGTGGACAAGATTCGGGACGACCTTATCGGCATGGTGGGTCACGACGTTTCGGTGAATATCATGGAGGTCTCGCGCCCCGACCTCGACGCCACCCTTACGGCCCGCAACATAGCCGAGCAGATATCAGGGAGGGTCTCCTTCCGTAGAGCCATGAAGAGGGCGGTCTCAAACGCTATGCGGGATGGAGCGCAGGGGATCAAGGTCCAGTGCTCCGGGCGCCTGGGTGGCGCGGAAATGGCCCGCCGGGAGTGGTACCGGGAAGGCCGGGTTCCGCTGCACACGCTGCGCGCCGACGTGGACTACGGCTTCGTGGAGGCCAGAACCACCTTCGGGCGCATAGGCGTCAAAGTCTGGATCTACAAGGGAGACGTGTCGGGGAAACGCGAGGAGGAGCGGGCTATGCCGCCTTCCCTCGGATCGGCGCGTCCCTCGAGGCCCCGTGGGGGTGAGGGACCGAGGCCTTCAAAAGGAGCGGGCCGGCAGGCTCCGGCGCCCGCGGAGCCCGCGAAGGTGCCGGAGCCGGCTGCGGCCGTCGAGCCCCCGACCACCGCGGTGGAGGTAGAGGCGGAGGTCGCCTCTGAGGTCGAGGCCGCCGTCGGTGCCGAGCCGGAGATACAGGAGACCGCGGTGGTGGAGGAGTCCTCGCCCGAGGACGCGCCGCCCGCCCAGACCCCGGAGGCGGCGGAGACGGCGGAGGTCCCGGAGACACCGGCCGGTGACGAGGAGGCGAGCGAGTAATGCTGATGCCCAAGAGGCCGCCCCACCGTAAGGTGCAGCGGGGCAGGCTGAAGGGGAGCGCCAAGGGAGGGACCCGGGTCAACTTCGGAGACTACGGACTCCAGGCGCTTGAGCCCGCGTGGGTGACCGCGCGCCAGATAGAGGCCGCCCGAGTCGCGATGACCCGCCACATCAAGAGGTCGGGGAAGGTCTGGATAAACATCTTCCCTCACAAGCCGGTCTCAAAGAAGCCGGCCGAGACCAGGATGGGCAGCGGAAAGGGCAACCCGGAGTTCTGGGTGGCGCCGGTGAAGCCGGGCAAGGTCATGTTCGAGCTGGCGGGGGTCAGCGAGCCGACCGCGAGGGAAGCGATGCGGCTGGCGGGCCACAAGCTGCCGATGAAGTGCCGGTTCGTGAAGAGGGAAGACTGACCACCGTGCGTGGAGGTAGATAGATGCTCACGGCGAGGGAACTGAGGGTGCTCGACTCCGGCGAGCTGGAGGACAAGCTCAGGGAGCTCAAGGAGACGCTGTTCAACCTGAGATTCCAGCATGCAACCGGGCAGCTGGACAACCCCATGAAGATAAAGGAGGCCCGCAGGGACATCGCCCGGGTATGCACGGTGATGACCGAGCGGGAGTTCGCGATCCACGCCGAGGCCTTCGAGGCCGCCGAGGAGTACGTGGCGATGGAGGAGCCCGAGGAGCTCGCCGTCACCGAGGAAGAGGAGCTGGCGGACGAGGAGGAGCTGGCGATCGAGGCTGAACCGGTGGAGACCGAGGAGCAGCTCGAGGAAGAGGTAGAGGAAGAGCTAAGGGACCTATAGGCGGTAGAAATGGCGAAGAGGCCTTCGCGGAAAGTCAGAGTAGGCAGGGTCGTGTCGGACGCAATGGACAAGACCATCGTGGTCGCGGTCGAGTCCAGGGTCAGGCACCCGCTCTACGGGAAGATCATCAAGCGTACCAGCAAGCTCTACGCGCACGACGAGAAGAACGAGTGCGCCCAGGGTGACAAGGTCGAGGTGATGGAGACCAGGCCGATCTCAAAGACCAAGAGGTGGCGCCTGGTCAAGGTGCTGGAAAAGGCGAGGTAGGCCGGGAGACTGCGATGATCCAGCAGGAATCCAGAGTAAGGGTAGCGGACAACACGGGGGCCAGGGAGGTTCTCGTGATAAAGGTGCTGGGCGGCAGCGGACGCCGTTACGCCTCCGTGGGCGATATCGTGGTGGGCACCGTCAAGGAGGCCATCCCCGGCTCAGCGGTCAAGAAGGGCGACGTCGTCAAGGCGGTGGTGGTGCGCACCAAGAAGGAGCACCGGCGCCCCGATGGCAGCTACATCAAGTTCGACGAGAACGCGGTGGTGCTGATCGACAACCAGAAGAATCCACGCGGGACCAGGATATTCGGGCCGGTGGCGCGCGAGCTGCGGAGCAAGGAGTTCATGAAGATCATCTCGCTGTCACCCGAGGTGCTCTAGGAGTTGTCGTGAAGAGCTTACAAGTTAGAAAAGGCGATACGGTCGAGGTCACCAAGGGCAAGGACGCCGGAAAACGAGGCAAGGTGCTCAAGACCAACCCCGAGGAGCGAAAGCTGATAGTCGAGGGCATCAACAGGTCCAAGAAGCACGTGCGCCCCAGCCAGTCGAACCCCCAGGGAGGGGTCGTGGACTGGGAGCTGCCCATCGATGCCTCCAACGTCATGTTGCTCTGCCCCGGCTGCGAGCGCCCCACCAGGGTCAAGCGGGTGCGCAAGGGCCGCAAGTCGTTCTCCCGGGTGTGTGCGAAATGCGAGCGTGAGTTCTGATGGCGGACAACGAAGAGAAGTACGTCCCGCGCCTGCGGGAGACATACGAGGAAGACGTGGTCCCGATGCTCATGGAGCAGTTCGAGTACAAGAACCGGCTCCAGGTGCCGCGCCTGGAGAAGGTCGTGGTGAACATGGGCGTGGGGGAGGGCACCACCAACCCCAAGACCGTGGATTCGGCTGCGACCGACCTTTCGATCATCACAGGGCAGAAGCCCCTCATCATCAAGGCCAGGAGGTCCGTGGCCGGTTTCCGGCTGAGGGCGGGGATGACCGTCGGGTGCAAGGTGACACTGCGGGGCGAGAGGATGTACGAGTTCCTGGACAGGCTGCTTTCCATAGCGCTGCCCAGGGTAAGAGACTTCAGGGGGCTGACGCGCCAGTCGTTCGACGGCCACGGCAACTACTCCACAGGAGTGGAGGAGCAGCTCATCTTCCCTGAGATCGACTACGACAAGATCGACAAGGTGAGGGGCATGGACATCACGGTGGTGACCAGCGCCCGCACCGACGACGAGGGGGAGGCCCTGCTGGAAGGCCTGGGGTTCCCTTTCAAGGCGAAGTGACGAGGGGGTAGCTTGGCGAAGAAGTCGCAGGTGGTCAGGCAACACAGGAAGCCCAGGCAGCGCACCCAGGCGTACAACCGCTGCGAGCGCTGCGGCAGGCCCCGTGGGTTCTACCGGAAGTTCAAGCTGTGCCGGATATGCCTTCGCGAGCTGGCTCACCGGGGCGAGCTGCCGGGCGTCACCAAGTCGAGCTGGTAGGGGAGGCTTCTCGATGACAATGACCGATCCCATCGCGGACATGCTTACCCGCATCAGGAACGCGAGCAGGGCCAGCAAGGAGCGCGTGGATATTCCCGCCTCCAGGACCAAGGTCGAGATCGCGCGTATCCTGCACCGCGAGGGCTATATCAGGAAGTACGAGGTGGAGAAGCAGGGAAACTTCGATACCATCGTGGTCCACCTCAAGTACGGGACCGACCGCAGGGCCGTGATCTCGGGGTTGAAGCGGATAAGCACGCCCGGTCTCCGGGTGTACGCGAGGAAGGACGGCCTGCCCAGGGTGCTGGGAGGCCTCGGCATAGCGATACTCTCGACCTCCAAGGGCGTGATGACCGAGAAGGAGGCGCGGGTACACGGCGTAGGCGGAGAGGTCGTCTGCTACGTCTGGTAGCAGATGGTCCGACAACACGATTGAGCCCGGGCTCTTTAGCCCGGGAGTGAAGAAGCCAAGAGGATAGACAGATGTCACGCGTAGGAAAGATGCCCATAGAGGTGCCGGTGGGGGCGAGCATCACCGTCGACGGCAACCTGGTGAGGGTGAAGGGACCCAAGGGCGAGCTCTCCCAGGAGATCTCGGAGAGGATCAAGGTCGCCCAGGAGGGTAACGTGCTGCTGGTCACCAGGGAGACCGACGAGGCGTACGACCGCTCCATGCACGGCCTGTACCGCACCCTGATCGCCAACATGGTCCGCGGGGTCACCGAGGGCTTCGAGAAGATGCTCGAGATACAGGGCGTCGGGTACCGCGCCGTCCTGAAGGGGAAGACCCTGGAGCTGCAGCTCGGGTACTCGCACCCGAGGGCGGTGGACGCGCCGGCGGGCATCGACTTCGAGGTGCCCATACCGACCCGCATCATCATCCGTGGCTGCGACAAGCAGAAGGTGGGACAGGTGGCGGCCGACATACGGGCGCTTCGCAAGCCCGATCCCTACAAGGGCAAAGGCATCCGCTACAGAGACGAGTACGTGCGCAGGAAGGTGGGGAAGGCGATCAAGTGAGCGAGTCAGGCGTCCTCAAGCCGAAGCGGGGTCGTGCAAGGCGCCGCAAGAGCGTTCGTAAGAAGATATCGGGCACGGCCGAGCGCCCGCGCCTGGTCGTGTTCAGGGCCAACCGGGGCATGTCCTGCCAGGTGATAGACGACGACCTGGGGGTCACACTGGTCTCCGCGTCGAGCATGGAGAAGCAGTTCCGATCCGCGAAGGGGACCTCCAAGACCGACATGGCGAAGCTGGTGGGGGAGGCCTGCGCGAAGAGGGCCGCGGAGAAGGGCGTCACCAAGGTGGTGTTCGACCGCGGTGGATACAAGTACCACGGCAGGGTCAAGGCCCTGGCCGATGCGGCCAGGGAAAACGGGCTCGTTTTTTAGGAGGTGTGGATGGACCGTTCGCAGGTCCAGGAAACAGAGGAACTCAGGCAGCAGGTCGTCCATGTGAACAGGGTGGCCAAGGTGGTCAAGGGCGGCCGGCGGTTCTCATTCACCGCGCTGGTGGTGGTCGGTGACGGCCACGGCCGTGTAGGGGTCGGCTACGGCAAGGCGCGGGAGGTCCCCCTTGCCATAGACAAGGGCGCGGAGAAGGCGCGCAAGAGCATGTTCACCGTCCCGATGGTGGAGGGCACGATAACGCACCAGATAGAGGGCAAGTTCGGCGCCGCGAGGGTGCTGCTCAAGCCGGCTTCGCCCGGTACCGGCGTGATCGCCGGCGGGGCGGTCAGGCCCGTGGTCGAGCTGGCGGGGATAAAGGACATACTCACCAAGAGCCTGGGCTCCGACAACCCCCTGAACGTCATCAAGGCCACCGTCGAAGGCCTGCGCACGCTGCGCAGCCCGGAGGACGTGGCGCGGATCCGCGGCAAGCGGGTCGAGGAGATACGGGGAAGGAACATCTTCGATGAGCTCGAGGCTTAAGGTAACGCTCAAGAAGGGGCTGGTGGGCCGGCCGGCCGACCAGCGCGGGACAGTCCGGGCACTGGGACTCAAGCGCATCGGCCAGACCGTCGAGAAGGACGACCGCCCCGAGATCAGGGGGATGATATTCAAGGTCAGGCACCTGGTCGAGGTGGAGGAGGTGCCCGCGGCCAAACCGCGCAAAGCCGCGGCTAGCGAAGGAAAGCGGTAGATGGAAGACGAAGGGCTGCGACTGCACAACCTGAAGCCCGCGCCGGGCTCCCGCAGGGAGCGCAAGCGGATCGGCAGGGGCCATTCGGCCGGTGGAGGAAAGACGGCCGGCCGCGGACAGAAGGGGCAGAACGCGCGCTCCGGCTCGCACTCGAAGATCGGCTTCGAGGGAGGCCAGATGCCTCTCACCCGGAGGGTCCCTAAGCTGGGCGGCTTCACCCCGCGCACCCGCAGGGAGTACGCGCTGGTGAACGTCCGCGACCTCGCCCGGTTCAAGGCCGGCGATACGGTGGACCCCGCCGTGCTCGCCCGGGAGGGCCTCATCCGCAAGGAGCGCTACCAGGTCAAGATCCTGGGGGACGGCGAGTTGTCGCTCAAGCTGACCGTCAAGGCGCACGCCTTCACCGAGTCCGCCCGACGGAAGATCGAGGAGGCGGGTGGCTCCGCCGAGGTGATATAGTGCGCATCTTCTCCGGGTTCCGGGACGCTTTCAAGATCCCGGACTTGAGAAAGAAGATCCTCTTCACCTTTTTCATACTCGCGCTGTACAGGGTCGGCTGCTTCATCCCCGCGCCCGGGGTCAGCCTGAAGGCGCTCGCGGACAGCATGGCGGACAACAGCCTCATGCAGTTCCTCAACATATTCACCGGCGGCGGGCTGTCGCGCATGGCTATCTTCGGGCTGGGCATCATGCCCTACATCACGGCGGAGATCATCATGGAGCTGCTCTCCGCGGTCATACCCAAGATCAAGGAGTGGCACGAGGAAGGCGAGCTCGGCAGAAAGAAGATTACGAAGGTCGTACGCTACATGACCCTGGTCCTGGCCACCCTGCAGTCGGCTAGCCTGGTGGTGTCCTTCAGCAGGAACACCAAGTACGCGATCCTGCCGGACCTGACTTTCGCCAAGGGCGCGCTCATAGTATTCACCCTGGTGGCGGGAATGGCGCTGTTGATGTGGCTGGGCGAGCTGATAACCGACCGCGGGGTCGGGAACGGCATGTCCATCCTGATCTTCGCGGGGATCATCGCCGCGATGCCTACCGAGACCAGCAACCTGGTGAGGGCGGCCTACAACCGGCAGCCCGCGCTTCTGGGTGTGCTGGCGGTGTTCGCGGTCCTCATCGTAATGGGCGTGGTCTACATAGAGAGGGGCGAGAGGCGCATCCCGGTCCAGTACGCCAAGCAGGTCCGTGGCAGGAAGATGTACTCGGGAGCGAGCACCTACATCCCGGTCAAGGTGAACACCAGCGGTGTCATCCCGATCATCTTCGCCGCCGCCGTGATGACGTTCCCGGTAATCCTGTCCCAGTTCATCCCCTCCATGAAGGGCTTCGCGGACCGCTTCGTGCAGGGGTCGCTCCTGTACTTCGTCATGTACACCGGGATGATAATCTTCTTCGCCTACTTTTACACCGCTATAATATTCGACCCGTTCGAGCTGGCGGACAACCTGAAGAAGTACGGGGGCTTCATCCCCGGAATCAGGCCCGGGATGCCCACCACCAACTACATCTCCAAGGTTGTCAACCGCATCAACCTCCCGGGAAGCCTCTACCTGGCCGCGATCGCGTTGATCCCGGCCGTGATGTTCGTGTACTTCGGGACCAGCGAGGTCCCCATCGGAGGTGCGGCCGTGCTTATCATCGTGGGCGTGGCCCTGGAGACGATGTCCCAGATCGAGGCGCAGATGCAGATGCGCCACTACGAGGGCTTCCTGAGTAAGTAGGTACGTTGTGAACCTGTTGCTGCTGGGCCCCCCGGGGGCGGGAAAAGGGACGCAGGCGAAGAGGCTGGTGGCCGAGTACGGCTGGCCGCAGGTTTCTACCGGCGACATGCTGCGCGAAGCGCGCGCGGCCGGTACCCCCCTGGGCAAGCAGGCCGCCTCCTACATGGACGCCGGCGAGCTGGTCCCGGCGAGCGTGGTAATAGGGGTGGCGAAAGAGAGGCTCATGGGGAGCGACGTGGCCGGCGGCTACGTGCTCGACGGCTTCCCGCGCAATCGGGAGCAGGCCGAGGCACTCGACGAGTTCCTGACCGAGCGGGCCGAATCGCTGGACCTGGTGGTGAACATCCGGGTGGACCCGGACGTGATCGTGAAGCGCATCCTCGGGCGCAGGGCTTGCGCGGCCCCGGATTGCGGGGGGGACTTCAACGTCTACTTCAACCCGCCGGCCGCCGAGGAGATCTGCGACGACTGCGGGGGCGGGCTGGTCCGGAGGAGCGACGACAACGAGGAGACGATTCTGAACCGGTTGGATGTCTACCGGCGCGAGACAGAGCCGTTGATCGAGCACTACCGGCCTTCGGGCAAGGTCGTGGACATCGACGGGGCGGCGGAGCCCGACGAGGTGTATGGCGCCATAAAGGCCGAGATCGAGAAGAGGCGCGGCTAGGTGATCATCCTCAAGTCGCGCGAGGAGATCGAGAAGATGAGGAAGGCGGGCATGCTGGTGGCCCGGGTCCTCGAGGAGGTCGCCGCGAAGGTGGCCGTTGGCGTGACCACGATGGAGCTGGACCGGATGGCCGAGAAGATGATAAGGGACGGAGGGGCGCTCCCCGCCTTCAAGGGTTACCAGCCCGACTTCATCAAGTGCGGGCCGTACCCGGCCACGCTGTGTACCTCGCTCAACGACGAGGTGGTGCACGGGGTGCCGGACGACAGGCCCCTGGTCGAGGGCGACCTGCTGAGCATAGACACCGGCGCCAGGATGGACGGCTACTTCGGCGACGCCGCGGTTTCGGTCATAGTGGGTGAGGGTTTTCCGGAGGCGAGCAGGCTGGTCGAGGTGACCAGGCAGGCGCTGGATGAGGCCATCGAGGAGTGCAGGCCGGGCAACCGGCTTTCGGACGTGTCGGCCGCTGTGCAGCGGGTCGCGGAGGGTGCGGGGTACAACGTGGTGCGAAGGTTCGTGGGCCACGGAATAGGGGCCAGCATGCACGAGGACCCGCCGGTCCCCAACTACGGAAGCTCCGGGGCCGGTCCGCTGCTGAAGCCGGGGATGGTGCTGGCGCTCGAGCCGATGGTCAACATCGGGACCCACGAGGTGGAGGCGTCGGCGGACTGCTGGCGGGTGGTAACGAAGGACCGCAGCCTCTCGGCCCACTTCGAGCATACGGTGGCCGTGACCGAGGACGGACCGGACGTATTGACCGTGGTCAGGCGAAGGAATCGCTGGAAAAAACGGTGACATAGAGTTATTATCTGTGTTTGTGCGCTTTCAGGAGGGACACGGGTAGGTTTGGCACCAAAAGAGGAAGCGATAGAGATCGAGGGCACCGTGCTTGAGCCCCTCCCCAATGCGATGTTCAGGGTGGAGCTCGACAACGGCCACAAGGTCCTGGCGCACATCTCGGGGAAGATGCGCATGCACTACATCCGTATCCTCCCGGGTGACCGGGTGACTGTGGAGCTGTCGCCGTACGACCTGTCGAGAGGGCGGATCACGTACCGCTACAAGTAGGGATGGAAGAACGATGAAGGTAAGGCCGTCGGTCAAGAGGATGTGCGACAAGTGCAAGATGATACGCAGGCACGGCCGGGTGATGGTCATCTGCAGCAACCCCCGCCATAAGCAGCGGCAGGGCAAGTAAGAGAGGTAGGCGCTTGGCGAGAATAGCTGGTATCGATCTCCCCAGGGAGAAGCAGGTGGGCATAGCCCTCACCTACATCTACGGTATCGGACGCACCAGCGCGCTCAAGGCGTGCGTGGGAGCGGGCGTCGCGTCCGAGACCAAGGTCCGGGACCTTACCGACGAGGAGGTCGTCCGGCTCCGCGAGTTCATCGACGCGAACTTCCGCATCGAGGGGGATCTGCGGCGCGAGCGCGCCCAGAACGTGAAGAGGCTGATGGAGATCGGCTGTTACCGGGGCCTGCGCCACCGCAAGGGCCTCCCGGTAAACGGCCAGCGCACGCATACCAACGCCAGGACCCGCAAGGGGCCCAGGCCGCAGGTGGGCATAAAGAAGAAGCAGCGCCAGCAGATGGGCAGGTAGGAGGAGCAGATGCCGAAGCCGGGAAAGGGAAGGGCGCGAGGCCGCAAGAAGGTCAAGAGGAACGTGCCCGCCGGGATCGCCAATATCAAGGCGACCTTCAACAACACCATTATCAATATCACCGACCCGGAGGGGAACACCCTGGCATGGGCCAGCGCGGGGACCATCGGGTTCAAGGGCTCCCGTAAGAGCACGCCCTACGCCGCGCAGCAGTGCGCGGAGTCGGTCGCGAAGCAGGCCGTCGAGCACGGCATCCGCAAGGTGGACGTGCGGGTGAAGGGGCCGGGCTCCGGCCGCGAGACGGCCATAAGGACGCTGCAGGCGCACGGCATCGAGGTCGGTTCCATCAAGGACGTCACGCCGGTCCCCCACAACGGGTGCCGGCAGAAGAAGAAGAGGCGGGTATAGGGCTTCACGGAGGGGCCGCAACGTATGGCGAAATATAACGGACCAGTCTGCAAGTTGTGCCGCCGGGAGAGGACGAAGCTGTTCCTCAAGGGCGACCGCTGCCAGACCGATCGCTGCTCGGTCGAGAGGCGTACCTATCCACCGGGGCAGCACGGGCGGCGCAGGGTGAAGGACAACGACTACCTGTACCAGCTGCGCGAGAAGCAGAAGGCGCGCCGGGTCTACGGGGTGCTGGAAAAGCAGTTCCGCGCCTACTACAAGCGGGCTCTCCGGGAGAAGGGCAAGACCGGCGAGAACCTCATCCGCATACTGGAGAGCAGGCTGGACAACGTCGTCTACAGGGCGGGGTTCGCGGTCAGCAGGCCCCAGTCGAGGCAGCTCGTGGGACACGGGCACATCACCGTCAACGGGAAGAAGGTAGACATCTCCTCGTTCCTGGTGAAGCAGGGCATGGTGGTGGCGGTCTGTGAGAAGACCAGGAGCGGCCCCCTCGCGAAGACGATCCAGGAGGGTTACCAGCGCGAGGTGGTACCGTGGCTGCAGGTGGACCGCAAGAAGATGGAGGCCGTGATGGTGGAGACGCCGGTCGGCCTCAACCCTGATGTCGAGATCAGGGAAGAGATGATAGTGGAGCTGTACTCGCGCTGATCCGCGCACGCACCTAACGGAGGGTTCAAAAGTTGCTTGGTATCCAGAAACCGCAGATAAAGGTCCTCGACCTCACCGAGACCGAGGGCGTCTTCGTCATCGAACCGCTGGAGCGGGGGCTCGGCCACACGCTCGGCAATATCATGAGGCGCGTGCTGCTGTCCTCCATCCCGGGGACCGCGATAACGACCGTGAAGATCGCGGGCGTTCAGCACGAGTACTCCACCATCGAGGGGGTCCGCGAGGACACCATCGAGATACTGCTCAACCTCAAGGAGCTGGTGCTCAGCCTCGACGGGGACGAGCCGGCCAGCCTCAGGGTCAAGGCCACCAAGGCGGGTGAGGTGACCGCGGGCGACATCGACGCGCCCTCGAACGTGACCGTCCTCAACCCCGAACACCACATCGCGACCCTGACCAAGAAGGGCAGGCTCGAGATGGAGATGATGGTGGACAAGGGGCGCGGCTACGCCTCCGCCGAGGAGAACGAGCGCGAGGGAGACCCCATCGGGGTTATCCCCGTCGACTCCATCTTTTCTCCTGTTGTGAACGTCACCTTCAAGGTCGAGTACACCCGCGTCGGGCAGCGCACCGACTTCGATAAGCTGACCCTGCTGGTCCGCACCGACGGGTCGGTCAAGCCGGACGAGGCCGTCAGCATGGGCGCCAGCATCCTCATCGAGCATATCGGCCTGCTGGCGGACCTGGCTCAGGAGGCCCGCCTCGGGGAGATATTCGAGCCGACCGAGACCGCCGCCTCCTCCGGGCTGGACACCAGCATCAGCGAGCTAGAGCTGAGCGTGCGGGCGCTGAACTGCCTGCAGCGCGCCAAGATCGAGACCGTGCAGGATCTCGTCAGCCACACCGAGGAGGAGCTCCTCAACATCAGGAACATGGGCGCCAAGACCGTGGAGCTCATCAAGGAGAAGCTCGAAGCGCGCGGGCTCTCACTCAAGTCCGCGGAGTAGGTGGAGAACGCTATGGCAAGACCGAAGAAGGGTGCCAGGCTCGGCGGCAGCGCCAGCCACCAGAAGGCCATTACCGCCAACCTCGCGCGCGCCGTTATCGAGAACGGGCGCATAACCACCACCGAGACCCGGGCCAAGATGGCCAAGCCCGTGGTCGAGCGGCTGGTCACCTACGGCAAGAAGGGCGACGTGGCCGCGCGCCGCCAGGCCCTCAAGGTCATCAACGACCGCGACGTCATCCACCAGCTGTTCGCCGAGGTCGCCCCCCGCTACGCCGGGCGCGACGGCGGCTACACGCGCATACTCAAGCTGGGCCCCCGCCAGGGCGACAACGCCCCGATGGTAATCCTCGAACTGGTCTGAGGACACTGTATCCTTGAGCTGGTCTATCGCCACGGTAGGTGTCGGACGTTTGAATCACAATAGTTAACAATATAAGTAAATAGATAATACTACCCACTTGAGTAACAGCCATTCTGGCATCTGGAGCCCTTACGGCCCGATTCCCGTTGTTTCCGATCAATAGATTCAACTGTTGTTGAAGTTGTTATTCAAACCTCCGACACCGGGGTGCGTTCTTTCTGCGATCCTTAGACGCGACAATGATCGACGGGCGTCGACCAGGAACTGCTCGAGGAAGCCAAGCGGGTTACCGGGGTCAAGACCACGAAAGACGTAGTACACCTGGGCCTGGAAAGCCTCATGAGGAAGGAGCGTCTGAAACAGATAGCCTCACATCGGGGCTCGGGCCTGAGAAGACTCACTCACGAGGATCTCGAAGAGATGAGGCTGGATGACTGACCCTGTACTCTTCGACTCCATTGGGAGTGAGCGCATACAGTCCGGCTGACAGCGATTAGGAATCCTGCTGTTCGGCGGGTTGTTTATCCTGTTCGGCCTTATGGCCGCGGCGGTCGAGGAGCGCCGTCGCGATTATGAAGCCCGCGAGGGCCAGGACCGCGACCCCTACGGCGATGCCGAGCTGAAGGATGTCACTTCTTCCGTTCCACTCCACTACGGCGCCGAGGAACTCGACGCCGAGAAGGACTATGATTACGCCGACCAGCCTTGTCTTCAGGTCTTCCATGTCGCGGAACGCGAGCCATCCGTGCAGCTCTATGTCTTCGTCCAGGAAGAGCACGTACAGGCCGACCGCCACGATGTAGAGGACCGTGCCCAGCAGCAACAGGTCGATGATGTCGATGATGTGGACGGACAGGAGCTTCGTCGAGGCGACCGTGAATCTCTCCGCGGTCACGGTATCGCGGATCGCCACCCCGACCATTATCAGACCGTAGACAAGCGTGAGGGCCGCGGCCAGGAATGCCCCGACCACTGCGAGGGAGACCAGGTAGCGGCTGCCCTGTATCACTTTACGTATCGCTCGCTTCATCACGGCATTCCTTTCATTACCCGTCCTGTTCTGACTCCGAATAGTACCTGACCCCGCTGTGGAATAAGGATTTCGTGATGCGGGCGCGGGCGGCGAAGAGGGTCAGCCAGAATGCCATCCAGCGGAGGGGGAAGCGGTGGAGGCGCAGCTCGCCGGTTGCGTGGGAGCGGACTAGGGTTGCGGTAGGGTGTTGGCTGGCGAGGGCGCGCTCGAGGGCGACGTGCTCGATGGCCGCGGCCCGGACCTTCGAGCCGAAGAGGCCCTGGATATCGCGGGCCGCCTTGTGAAAGCCTGAGCCGCCCAGGTCGCCTTCCTCCATGTCGATGGCGTCCAGAGAAGTGAGCAGCCAGACGTCGCCGTTCCTCCAGCCGAAGGCGAGAGAGGCCCAGGCGCGGTCGTGCTCCGTGACCGCGAGCAGGCAGATGGTGTCTCGCGGCATCAGGAGCCGCAGCGCGGCCGTGATGAGCCCGTAGGGCGGCAGGGGGAAGCGCCTGGGGCACCAGGGGTAGGTGTAGACGGTGCGGCGCCACTCCAGGGCGAGTCCCCGGGCGAACCCGTACCACTGCTTCAGGTAATCGTCCCGGTAGTGCATCGCGCGCTGGGCGTGGCCGAATATGCGGGTAGCGGCCGACTCCTCGAGTGCGATGACGTGGCGGTAGCCGTAGCGGGTGGCCAGCAGGTCGAGCCCGGCCGTGCCGCCGAACTCGATCTCGACGGGCTCGCGGCGGTCCAGGTCGATCGCTCTGAGCACCCGGTAACCCCTGTGGATGACCACCAGGGTGCCGGTGGGGCCGTGAGGCACGGCGCCGGTGAGGATCCCGAAAAGGCGGCTGACGTTCTCCCCTCCCAGGTCCACGATCTTCACGTCGGCGTCGAGCATGTCATCTATCCTTTTCCAGCGCCGCGATCGAGTACGGCTGCAGGGCGAGGCGAAGAACTCCATCGGCGCCCACGGGCTCGTCCGTGCGCTTGTCCCGGTAGGACCCCTCGCCGACGTGCGTGATCTCGCATTCCGCGGCCTCGGGTGTGGGGTTGGCGACCAGCAGCAGCGTGCGCCCGTTGCCTTCCCAGACCGCGACGTCCAGCCGCGCGTCCGAGGGCACGAACCGAGGTTCGACCCCGCCCGCGCGAAGCAGCGTGTCCACCAGGGGGGCGAAGACCTCGGCCTGCGAGAGGTTGTGGACCTCTCCCGGAACGATGCCCAGGTGGACCATGGACCCCGCGCCCACCGCGACCCGGTACTCAATTGCCCGGCCGGCCTCGCCGTCCTCGAACAGGCACAGCTCGGCCAACTGCGAGCCGAACACCTCGGTATCTGCGCGGGACTCGACCGGCTCCCGAAGGTGCCAGGAGAGCACGTCGCAGGGCTCGAAGCGCTCGTCGGTGCGGGGGGCCCGCGGCCCGATAATGAGCGTGGCGCCCGCGTCGGTGAGGGCGAGCAGCTTCTCCTGGAGCCTGCGCTCCATGTACTCATATGTGGGGCAGACAACCACCGGGTGGCGCGAGAGCAGCCCCGCGGGCGCGGAGGAGTCCGCTATCGCGAAGTGGGCTCCGGCGGCGGTCAGGGCCCAGTACCAGAACGCCCGGGTGCGCGCATACCGCTCGGCGACCGGCTCGGACAGCCCGTAGCTCTCCCCGCTTACGAAAAGGTCCGCGGGCACGCCGGGGCCGGCCAGCTGGTCCGCAACGATCATGTTCAGCGGGCAGGGCACCATCGCGGCACCGACCAGGCGCTCGTACTCCCGTGGGAGCAGGAGCAGCACCGGGCGGCTGGGCGACATCTCCTCGAGGCCCCAGGACCCGACCTCCTCCGTCAGCGAGCGATAGAAGTTGAAGCGGTCGGGCCTCACCGTGCCGTCGCGGCGCACCGGTGAGCCGTACCAGCGCTCCCGCTCCACCAGCATGAAGAAGTTGATGCCCCTCATCCCGTGCATGAGGACCGTGCGGCTGGTGAACTCCTGGTCGGCGAGGCTGATGAAGGGAAGGTACAGCGTCCCTCCCGAGGAGAACTCGGCCATCACCGGCAGGCGGCTGAGCGTCGAGGTCGCCTTGCAGCCGAAGCGCAGCGTGTGGTAGTCGTCGCGCCTCGGGTAGGAGTCGATCCCCTGGAAGTCCAGGAACTCCTCGGAGCGAGTGAGGTCGAACGGGGGCAGGGGGGCGACGCCCGGGTAGTTGTGGAAGAGGGGGACGTCAGGGCCCAGGGAGTCGCGGAGCATATCCGCGATTTTGCGGAGAGCCTCCAGGATGTAATACTCGCCGAACTCGGCCCAGTCCAAGCAGCGCGTGAGCTCACCTGTATCTCCGGCCGCCATCCGGCGGGGCGGGTCGGCCAGGCTCCAGTCCTCGAGGTCGGCTCCCCAGGCCCTGCCCAGCTCCTCGGGCGAGCCGTACTTCCCGGAGAGGAACCGCCTGAACAGGCGGATGGAGTCCGCCGAGTAATCGTTGTCGAAGGGGTGGGTGCGGAAGAAGCGCGACAGCTCGTTGTCTACCTGGACCGCGATGATGGGTCCATCCGGGTGGAGGTACCCGCGCACCATCTGTGCCACAGCCTCCAGCCAGGTGCGCGTCTCGGCCAGGAAGCGCGGGTGGTGGTAACAGGGGGCGGCGAACATGCGCGGCGGGGCCGGGACGATGACGGGGCTGCCGTCGGCGCATCGCATGGCCAGGTCACTATCGGCGAACAGGCGCTCCGGGTAGCCGAACCAGGTCTGCTCGGCGTTGTTGTGCGGGCCGGGGCGCAGGAGCACCTTCAGGCCCATCGCTCGGCAGAGGCTCAGCCAGGCGGCCAGGTCCAGCGCGGGGTCGGTCTCCCCGAAGTCGAACTTGCCCGGCGAGATCTCGTGGACCGCCCAGGAGACGTACGTCTCGACGATACCGAATCCCATCTCGCGGACGCGCCGGAGGCAGGTCTCCCACAGGCCGCGCTCCACCCGCCAGTACTGGAAAGCGCCGGAGAACAGAGAGACTGGCTCCTCGTCTATGTAGAGGTGCTGGTTTTGAATCGTGTAGTCCATCGACGGCGATATTATCACAATCGCCACCGGCTCCCGTCGCCTTGCCAAAGGACTCACCCCGCAATATGATTTGGGGCACACCTGACGCAGCATTAGCCGATGATGAACAGGAGGGGACGCGGCATGGCGATCTCTTATGAATGGACTCCGGAGGAGCAGCGCGAGTACTCGTTGCAGAAGCTCTTCAAGTACATCAAGGACTACGTGCAGCCGTACAGCCCTTACTACCGGAAGGTGTTCAAGGAGAACGACATAAACCCGGACAAGCTCACTTCCTATGACGACTTCCGCAAGATCCCCATAACCACCAAGGAGGACACCGCCGCCGACCAGAAGGCGATGATACTCCAGCCGAAGACCGAGGGGGGCGCCTACGACGTGGAGGACGTCCGGGCGAGCCTCAAGGCAAAGTACGCCTGGCAGACCCTGACCACCCGGTACATGCGCGACCTGTACGGAAAGCCACGGTCCTTCCACGAGAGGGTGGAGCAGACCGCGCTCGCCGAGTGGAACCCCATCCATTTCCACATGAGCGGCGGCACCACGGGCATGCCCAGCATGGCGACCTACACCGACCACGACCTGCACAACGTCGTCCCCTACATCGCGGGAATGCTCTACCTGTTCGGCTGGGAGCCGAAGATGAGGGGGCTGAACATGTTCCCGGGGCTGCCGCACCTGGCGTTCTTCCAGGTCATCTTCGCGGAGTTCTGCATGGACCACGGGGCCGGCATCTTCCACACCTGCGGGGGCAAGGCGATACCCACCGAGAAGCAGGTTGTGATCGCCAGCATGATGCCGTTCGACATGTACATCGCCATCCCGTCCTACATGACCTACTGGCTGAAGACCGCCGCCGCCATGATCGAGATGGGAGTGCCCAAGCCCGACCCGGTCAAGTACGCCGTGCTGGCCGCGGAGCCCCTGTCCGACGAGTACCGCGACAAGCTGAAGGACCAGTTCGAGACGATCGGATCCCCGGACGTGAAGATCATCGAGGGGTACGGCTCCACCGAGCTGAGGGCGGCGTTCTTCGAGTGCGGGGAGAAGACCAACCTCCACCTGAACCCCGAGTTCTACTTCTGGGAGGTGCTCGACCCCGAGACGCGCGAGCCGGTCAAGTGGGGCGAGCCCGGCGTGATCTGCTTCAGCCATATTGACTGGCGGGGCACGGTGCTGCTGCGCTACTGGATGGGCGACCTTATCCAGGGCGGGGTTGTCTGGGAGAAGTGCCCGTCCTGCGGCCTCACCATGCCGATACTGCGACCGCCGATCGGCAGGGCCACCCGGGACTTCACCAAGATCAAGGGAGCGCGCGTTCCCCACATGAACTTCCAGAACGCGATAAGGCGGGTGGAGGGCGTCGAGTCGTTCCAGGTCATCATCACCAAGGAGGACGAGGCCGACGTCACCAGCCGTGACCGCGTGATCGTGCACCTGGCGCTCAAGGAAGGGGCCGAGGCCGAGACGGTCAAGGCGGGAGTCATGAAGCAGGTCAAGATTGACACCGAGATATCGCCCGACGAGGTCAACGTGGAGACCGCCGAGAAGATAGAGGCACTGCTGTTTGAGCGCACCGGCCTGAAGGCCGACTGGGTGGTCGACAGGCGCGAGCTCCACGTGTAGCAGTAGCTGCCACATCCTCGAATCCCGGCAACCAAACGTCTACGACCGTGGGGTCGGACGTTTGCCGTTGTCGTTGGACCACTCCGATCACGAGAAGGACATAACACAACGAAAACGTCCGACGCCACTCTGTGTTCGGAAGGACTCAGCGCGCCCCGGTGGAAATATTGATGTGAAAAGCATAGAATTGCTTTTAAGGCCGGTCCCTAACTGATGAGGACGGCAACTTGAGCCGAGCACCTGATCGCAAGGGTGGGAAACCTGTTTAGTTAAGGCCTGGCCTTCCTCTTTGCTAATACGGTGCCAGGCACATTAGTCCAAATGTATTAGTCCCGGATCCAAGACGTGACATAGCATCATCGACTGCTAATACTTCAGGGTTAATGTGCCTGGCACCACTATTAGGGCACCACTTTCAGGCGTATTCCTTGAGAAACGCGATGGCGGCGTCGCTGGCCTTCTTCGCGCAGCCGCGCCACCAGGTGGAGAAGAAGCCGTGCACTATCACCCGGCACTCCGAGGCCGGGAAGTACATCGACCGGTGGGGGATGCCGACCCGCTCCAGCTCGCGCTCGAAGTCCAGAGACTGGCCGCAGAGGTGGTCCTTCTCCCCGGCGGTCAGGAAGCACGGGGGGTAGCCCTCCTTGATGTGCCGGATGGGGGACGCCGCCTTGGCCCTCTCCCGGTACTCGGCCGTCTCGCAGCCCAGGAAGTTCTTCATGGACATGCTAATGAGCGGGAAGCCCGTGGCAAGCACCGTCTCGCAGTCGTAGGCACCGTAGATGAGCACCAGGCCGGATAGTGACTTCGGGCGCTGCACGTGCTCCATGTCGAAGGCCCTGGCCAACGCCTTCTCACACAGTACGGTGGCGTAGGTGCTCACGAGGTATGCACCCGCCGAGTCGCCGGCCATAAAGATCCGTTCGGGGTCGCCGCCGAAGTCCTGCACGTTCGCCAGCGCCCAGCCCACCGCGCGCGCGACGTCCTCGAGCTGGGCCGGGTACTTCCAGCCCGGGGCCAGCCGGTAGTTGCAGTTGAGCACTAGGAACCCCGCGTTGGCGAACACCTTGGCGATCCGCGTGTACTCCTTCTTGTCCATCGCGGTGAAGCTGCCCCCGTGCACGTAGACGAGCACCGGGAAGGGACCGCCACCCGTCGGTACCACGACATCCAGGCGCTGCTTGTCCGAGTCGAACCCGTAGCGAATGTCCGGCTCCAGGCGGACCACCGGAGGCGCGCCCGCGTTCAGTATCGGGCGGACCAGCCACATCAACAGCGCCGAGAGGAACTTGTGTACGTAGCCGAGGACCTTGCGCAGCATCTGTCCTCCTATTCCGTCGGTCTCAGGTAGAGCTCGAGCATCGCCTCGCGCGTCTCAGTCAGCTTCCTGTTCCCAGGACGGCGGCGGGACGAGCACTATGCGGTTCCTCGCGCGGCGCACCCCCACGATTGCCCTGGGGATCGCCACCACCAGCAGCCCGAACCAGAGGACGATCGGCAGCCCTATCTGGAAGGTGCCGGACTGGAGGAAGCTCACCGCCCTGTCCGCGGTGGCGATGGCCGACTCGATGGAGGCGCGTGCCATCTCGGTGCCCGCCGCCAGCGCCTGGATCTGCGCCTGGGCCTCCTCGATCTGGGAGACGGACGAGTCGACCTGGCCGCGTACGCCCCGGGCCCGCTCGGAGAGGCCCTTGTTCAGCTTCTTCAGGGCGCGGGCCATGAAGGGCAGCACCGCCACCAGGATGAGCGTTCCCAGCACGATCGCGACGATGCCAAGTATGTTCAGGAACGTTCCCAACCGCCACCTCTTTCCCTTACCGGCCAGGCAAACAATATATCCCAAAACACCCGGCTTTCCAACGGTGGGGAAGGCTGCGGCAGGAGGCGCGCTCCATAAACTATAATTAGACCCGTATGGACGATGTGGCAGGCTCACACGAAACCACAGAAAGCAAACCGTCGCGCGAGTCCATGGCCCTGCGACATGCCATGGCCAGATACCTGCACGAGAACAAGGACACCCTGGTGGTCGAGCTGGAAAAGGTGATGCAGGAGGCAACCCCCGTCTACGAGTCCCTGGCGCCCGATATAATGGCGGACGTGCGCCAGTCCTTCCGGGACTTCGTCCAGCTCTACACCGACTACTTCGACGCCGAGGCGCTGCCCGCCAAGTTCCTGCGCAGCCTGGCCACCGATATCGGCCGCAAGCGGGCCGCCCAGGGCATGCGCCTGGAGGACGTGATCCGCGGCTTCGACGTCGGCGAGACCCTGGTCTGGGAGAAGGTCGGCGAGGCGCTGCTACCGGACGGTTACTCGGCCGGGGCGTGGCTGCAGCTGGCCAACCAGCGGGACCAGTTCTCCAAGGCGGTGCGGCACTACATCCGCCAGGCATACTTGACCGAGGAGGAGACCTCAGCCCAGAGGCAGCTGCAGGAGTTCAGGGCGCTTTCCAGCCTGGGGCGGGCCATCGTCTCCACGGTGGACCTGGAGAAAGTGCTGCGCCAGATACTCGAGGTCGCCACGAGCCTGATGCAGTCACGCATGGGCTCGATAATGCTGCTGGACACCAGCCGCAAGTACCTGGAACCGGTGACCGACATGGGGCTGGCACGCTCCTGGGTGCAGCGCGAGAAGATACCGGTGGAGAACAGCCTCTCCGGTGTCGCCATCAAGCGTAACGAGTACGTGCTCGCCCGGGAGGACGAGCTGGCCGGGTTCGACCTGCCGCGTCCCGCCGCCGGGCGGCGCATTCGCTCCGCCCTCTCCATACCGATCACGGTGGACGAGGAGCCCATCGGGGTGATAGAGCTGTACGAGACCACACCCCGCACCTACACCGACCTGGACATCACCATGCTGACCACCTTCGGACCCCAGGCGGGGGTCGCGATCAAGAACGCCAGACTCTTCCGGGAGGAGCGCCGCCGCCGCCGTCAGGCCATCATCCTGACCGAGGTCGCCACCGCGGTCAGCGAGGCACGCGACCTGGACGAGCTCCTCGAGTCCGTCTGCGAGAAGACCGCGCAGGCGCTGGGGGTGGACCGCTGCTCCCTGTTCTTCTACGAGCCCGAGGCCAAGGCCCTCACCTTCATGGCGGGATACGGGCGTAGCACCCTGCAGGTGTGGCTGCTCAACCAGTTCCACATCCCCATGACGGAGCTGGGCGAGGCCACCGCGCGCGCCCTGCGCACTCGCGAGCCGGTCCTGGCCAACCAGGTCAGCGAGGAGCTGAGTCTCGAGTCGAGGATATTCCGGGGACCGGGTGTGCGCTCCTACCTGCAGGTGCCCCTGGTGACCAAGGACGATCTGATCGGGCTGATGAGCCTGGAGATGACCACCGAGGAGACCGGTTTCACCGAGGAGGACCAGGCCCTGGCCGAGTCCATAGCCAGGCAGGCGGCCGTCGCCATTCAGAACCGCCGGCTGCAGGAGAAGCTGTTCGAGCAGCAGCTCACCATCAAGAACGCCGAGGTCAACGAGAACCTTTACCGCGAGAGGGAGACGTCCGACGCTGTGCTCAAGGCAACACCGGACGCGGTGCTGGTGGTGGACCGCGACTACCGCGTGGTGCTCACGAACCCGGCAGCCGAGTTCCTGACCGGCTGGAGCCAGGAGGACGCGCGGGGACGCGGGTGCCACGAGATCCTGTACGGCTCCGCGAACGCGCCGGGTGTGTGCCCCGGCCCCGAATGCCCGATAAACCGAATGTTCGCCGGGGAAAGCGTCGCCTACGCGGAGGACGAGGTGGTGACCCGCTCGGGCCGGCGAATCCCGGTGGGGGCCACCTTCGCCGCCATCGCCAGCCCCGGCGGCAAGGTGGACAACGTAGTGGCCGTTTACCGCGATATCTCCGAGCAGAAGGAGCTCGAGAAGTTCGCCCTCATGCAGAGGGAGATGGACATCGCCTCCGGCATCCAGACCAGCCTGCTGCCCCGGGAGAGCCTTACCATAGACGGGCTCTCCGTCAACGCGCGGCAGCAGCAGGCGCGTAACGTCGGCGGTGACTGGTTCGACTACTGGACCACCGGGGACCAGGTCTACCTCGTGATCGGAGACGCCTCGGGGCAGGGGGTGGGCGCCGCCCTGTTCGCCTCCATGGCGATGAGCGCGCTGCGGGTGGAGGCGCGCGAGCACGAGGAGATAATCGAGGTGATGGAGCACGTGAACCGCAGCCTGTACATGGGCAACCGTTCAGACAGCTTCGTCACCGTCTTCTTCGGGATCCTGGACCTCGGCACCATGACGTTGAGCTACTCGAACGCCGGGCACGAGGAGCCCCTGTGCATCGGGGTCGCCGAGCGCGTGGAGTCGCTGAGCTCGTCCGCCAGATCGCTGATGGGGATATTCGCGCGCGCCAACCTGGACGTCAGCGACAGGAAGCTCAAGTCCGGGGACCGCCTGGTCCTGTTCACCGACGGGGTCATCGACGCGCCCAGCTCCAAGGGGAAGCTGTTCGGCCTCAAGCGCCTCAACCGCTTCGTCACGGCCAACAGGGACCGCCCCCCCGACGAGTTCATCGACCTGCTCATCAACAACGTCCTGGAGTACTGCAACGGCGAGCCCCGCGACGACATGACGGTAGTGGTCTGCGACATCCCGTAAGCCACAACCCGCTCGAGCCCTGTTCTTCCCTCCCCCTCGAGGGGGAGGGTCAGTGTGGGGGTGTCTGAACTGTCCGCCTTGGGGTCAAACCTGAGATTTTGCATTATTTGCGTTTTTCCTTTGCGGCAGGCCAGATGCAAGATTTCAGGTTTGACCCCCAACGCAAGAAATGCAAGAAACGCAAGATTTCAGGTTTGACCCCCGTTTTGCAGCTTCTTTTCCAGGTCGGCGAGGGCCTGCTCCAGGCTGTGGCGGCGGATGGCGGTGGTGAGGTCGCCGCGGGTGCGCTCCAGGACCCCGCGGACCATGTCGTTGGTGCGCTTGAGGCCCGCCGTTATGGCGTTGGGGTAGTCCATGGAGGCCAGGAGGTAGTAGATGTCGTCCATAGCGGTCAGGATCTCCTCGCCGCGGTCCAGCTCGTTCTTGCGTATGAGGTCCAGTACGTGGCGGCGCATCTCTCCCACGGCCTCCCCCAGGCCGTTCAGGTACGCGGCGGTCCCGACCCCCAGATCGGCGGCCAGCGGCAGGTCCCTGCCCTCGATGAGCGCCAGGGTCGAGCTCGCCTCGGCGTACTCCTTCTCGGCGTCCTGAAGGAAACCGGCATAGTAGATGCGGGGGTAGGGCTCCAGCACGGACTGGGCCCGGCGCAGCTTCGACTCGGCCTGGCCCAGGAGCCGGACGGCCTCCTCGTGGTCCTCCCGGTGGGCGGCGCGGATCGAGTTCGCGCAGTGCTGGATGGCGTCGCGGGAGGTGTCCAGACCCTCCTCGCGCGCATGGTTCTCCTTGTCCAGGACTTCCTTGACGTTCTCGTAGATCTCCTTGAGCTCCATTGTCACCTCACTCTTCGATGATCCCCACCGGGCGGCACCACGCCGCGCTGGCCCCGGTGATCTTGACCGGGAAGCACGACACGGTGAAGCCGTGCGGGGGCAGTCGGTCCAGGTTGGCCAGCTTCTCCAGGTGGCAGTACGGTTCCCGGATGCCGGCGTAGTGCGCTTCCCAGATGATGGAGGCGTCGCCGGCGGCCTCGTACTCCTCCCTGATCTTGACGAACGGGCGGTCGAACCCCCAGGCGTCTATCCCCATCACCCGGACCCCCTTCTCGATGAGCCAGAGGGTGGAAGCGGCGGTCATGCCCGCCCCCCTGTTGATGTAGTCCGGGCTGCCCCAGTGCCTGTCCACACCGGTCATGATGAGGACGATGTCCATCGGCTTGACCTGGTAGTCGATTCGCTCCAGCTCGAAGACTATGTCCTCGACCTCTATGCGCTCCCCGGTCTCCTTGTGTCGCATGTCCAGTACCACGCCGTCGGAGAAGCACCAGTCCAGGGGCACCTCGTCGATGGTGATCGCGCGCTCGCCGCCGGCGGTGGGGGCGTAGTGCCAGGGAGCGTCCAGGTGGGTCCCCGCGTGTGTGATAAGGGTCAGGTTGTCGTTCGCCCAGCCCAGGCCCCCGGGGAGGTCCCCGGCCGGCACCCCGAATATCGCCGCCATGATTGCGGCGCCCGCCTCGTGGTCCTGGTGCTGCACCACCGGCTTGAACGGCTCGGAGTCCGACTCCTCGATGGGGACGCTCAGGTCCACGAACCGGTAGCCTGCCATCACTTACCTCCCTTTCGTCCCAGGTACGCCTCGAGCCTGTCCATACCCTCGGCTATGTTCTCGATGGAGTTCGCATAGGAGAAGCGTATATCCCCCTCCCCGCCGGGCCCGAAGTCGATGCCGGGTGTTATGGCCACCAGGGCCTCAGACAGGACCTCCAGGCAGAAAGCGTACGTGTCGCCGGTGAAGCCGGTGGCGTTGGCGAATATGTAGAAGGCGCCCGTGGGATCCACCGCCACGCCGAATCCCATGCGGCGCACCCGCTCCAGCATATAGCGACGCCTCTCGTCGTAGATGCCGACCATCCGGGCCGTCTCGGCACCCGTCTCCTGGAGCGCGGCGATCCCTGCCTGCTGCACGAACGAGTTCGCGCAGATGTAGAGGTTCTGCTGGGCCTTCTGCAGCGCGCGCGTGAACTTCGGCGGGCTTATCACATAACCCAGCCGCCAGCCGGTCATAGCGTACAGCTTTGAGAAGCCGTTCAGGACGAAGCAGCGGTCGGTGAACTCCAGGAGTGAACGCTCCCGGCCTTCGTAGACCAGCCCGTGGTAGATCTCGTCGCTGATGATAAAGGCGCGCCCCGAGACAGCGTCGACGAGGTCGGCCGTCTCCTCGCCCGAGAGCACGATACCCGTGGGGTTGGAAGGGGAGTTCACAATGACACCCTTGACCGCCTCGCATAGCGTGGCCTCGATGTCCGAATGCCTGTACTTGAAGCCATCCTCCTCGCGGGTGTTCACGTAGCGGGGCACCCCGCCCACGAACTCCAGGATGTTGGGGTAGCATGCGTAGCAGGGGTCGGAGAGGATGACCTCCTCGCCGGGGTTCAAGAGGACCGAGAACACCAGCGCCAGGGCCGGCGAGGTTCCGCTGGTCACGACTATGTTGTCCGGGTCGACCTCCACCCCGTACCGCTCGCCGTAGTGGCGCGATATCGCCTCGCGCAGCGGGGGGATCCCCAGGCTGTGGGTGTATGAGGTCATCCCCTCGTCCAGGGCCGCCCGCGCTGCCTCCTTGACCGCCTCCGGGGTGTCAAAGTCGGGCTCGCCCACCTCCAGGTGGACGATATGCGAGCCCAGCGCCTCCAGCTCGTGGGCTTTCTCCAGTATCTCCATCACGTAGAACGGAGGGAGGCGGGACGACCTGTCAGATATCAAGCGGTTCCTCCGGCTGCCTCAGCAAGTACCATCGTCGGGTGCACGCCTGATGTTACCAGAAACGGCGGCCTGGCCGGGCCCGGGAAGCCCGGGAGGCATGCTTGCGTTTTCGCGCTCGTAACCAATATAATCGCATATCTTTTTGGTATCTCGATCCAGGAGGAATGGCATATGGTCAACTGGCTACCGTGGGTCGTCGTAGGGGCGGCGGCTCTGTGCCTGCTGGCGGCGGCGTTCTTCGCGCGGCGGGTGCTCAAGACGGATCCCGGCAACGAGAGGATGCAGGAGATCTCCAAGGCCATCCAGGAGGGCGCGCGCGCCTTCATCAAGCGCGAGTACGGCTACGTGGGTATCTTCGTGGTCCTCATGATAGTGCTCCTGTGCGTGGCGCTGCGCTCGCAGGACGGCTGGCAGACGGCCATCTGCTACGTCTTCGGCGCCGCCTGCTCGCTCGCCGCGGGGTTCGTGGGGCTGTCGGTGAGCACCCGGGCGAACAGCCGTACCACCGAGGCCGCGAGGCACGGCGTGTCGGGGGCGTTGACCGTGGCGTTCTCCAGCGGGGCGGTCATGGGCCTCACCGTCGCCGGCCTCGGGCTGATGGGCCTGACCATCTGCTACATAATCTTCGAGGTCTGGCTGGGGTTCTGGAACTCGGCGAATATCATCCTCGGCTTCTCGCTGGGGGCCTCCTCGGTGGCACTGTTCGCCCGCGTGGGCGGTGGCATCTTCACCAAGGCGGCCGACGTAGGCGCCGACCTGGTGGGTAAGGTCGAGGCGGGCATCCCCGAGGACGACCCGCGCAACCCGGCCGTCATCGCGGACAACGTGGGGGACAACGTCGGGGACGTAGCAGGCATGGGTGCGGACCTCTACGAGTCGTACGTGGCCGCCATTGTGGCACCCATCGCGATCGCGGCTTCCGGGGCGGTCTACACTGCCACCTACAGCGGGACTACGAAGGTCGGGGCGCGAGGGATGGTGCTCCCCCTGGCGATAACCGGGGCCGGGGTCATCTGCTCCATAATCGCAGCCTTCCTGGTGCGCACCAAGAAGGGCGGCAAGTACGCGCAGAGGGCGCTGACCTGGTCGACATACGCGGCGGCCATCATGGCCACCGCAGCCTCGTTCTTCCTGGTCTGGTGGATTCTCGGCTGGAAGAACATCCACATGTTCTGGGCGATCGTGATGGGGATCGCCTCCGGGATAGTGATCGGGCTGACCAGCGAGTACTTCACCTCGGATCACTACAGGCCGGTGAAGATGCTGGCCGAGAGCGCCCAGACGGGAAGCGCCACCATAATCATAAGGGGGCTGGCGCTGGGGATGATCTCCACGGTGATCCCGATAGTCGTCGTCGCCTTGGCGATGGGGGTGTCCTTCTGGGTGGGCAACCGAGCCATCGCGAACGGCGGCGGCATCTACGCCATCGGCCTGGCCGCCCTGGGCATGCTGTGTACCACCGGGATCGTGGTGGCGGTCGACGCCTACGGGCCGGTCGCCGACAACGCGGGCGGTATCGCCGAGATGGCGCAGCTGGAGCCCGAGGTCCGGGAGATCACCGACGGGCTGGACTCGGTGGGCAACACCACCGCGGCCATCGGCAAGGGGTTCGCCATCGGGTCGGCGGCACTGGCGGCGCTCGCGCTGTTCGCCGCGTTCGCGCAGGCGACCGGCCTGAGCACGGTCGACATCGTCGGCGACTACAAGTTCTTCGTGGGCCTGCTGCTCGGGGTCATGATGCCGTTCATCATCAGTGCGCTCACACTGAACGCCGTGGGCCGCGCCGCGTTCGCGGTGGTGGAGGAGGTCCGGCGGCAGTTCCGCGAGATAGCGGGTCTCAAGGACGGCGAGCCCGGGGTGCGCCCCGATTACGCGAAATGCGTGGACATGACCACCAAGACCGCGGTGTACGAGATGTTGCTGCCGGGGTCGCTGGCGATAGTCGCCCCCCTGCTCATCGGGCGTCTTCTGGGCAAGGAGTCCCTGGCCGGGTTCCTGGCCGGGGCGCTCGCCTGCGGCTTCGTGATGGCCATCATGATGGCCAACGCGGGCGGGGCCTGGGACAACGCCAAGAAGTACATAGAGGGTGGCGCGCTGGGCGGCAAGGGGACCGAGGTCCACGCCGCGGCTGTTGTGGGCGATACGGTGGGAGACCCGTTCAAGGACACCTCCGGGCCGGCCATGAACATCCTCATCAAGGTCATGACGATCGTGTCGCTCATATTCATTCCGCTGTTCATCAAGTGACTATAAACGGGGTCAGGCGGGATCCATGAAAGAAGACCTCAGCACGTTTTGTTGCGCTCGATAGGTCCAATCCGACCTGATGCTAGAGTGCAAGAAAAGGTCTGAGGTCTTCTTTCATTTGACTTGACTGCCGCCTGACCCCAATCTCAGTCAAATTGACCCCGTTTCAGACGTTCTTGTAGACTCCACCCCATGAAATTAATAGTGACAGAGAAAAACCAGACCGCCAGGCGCATCGCCGAGATACTCTCGGGAGGCAAAGCGAAGCACGAGGGCGGGACCCGCTCGACGACCTACGCGTACATGGAGGGCGGCGACGAGGTCAAGGTCATCGGCATGCGCGGACACGTGCTCAAGGTGGACTTCCCCGAGGAGTACCGAGGGTGGCAGGAGGTCGAGCCCCGTGCCCTCATCGACGCGGAGATCGTGAAGATCCCCACCGAGAAGACCTTCGTCAACAACTTGAAGAAGCTGGCGAAGGAAGCGTCCGACGTGGTGATAGCCACCGACTACGACCGCGAGGGCGAGCTCATCGGCGCGGACATCAGGGACATAGTCGCGGGGGTGAACCCGGAAGCCTCTTTCAGCCGCGCCCGTTTCTCGGCCCTCACCGCCTCCGAGATAAAGGAGGCCTTCGCTTCCCCTGACACCCTGGACGAGAACCTGGCGAAAGCGGGCGAGGCCCGCCAGGACATCGACCTCATCTGGGGGGCAGCGCTGACCAGGTTCATCTCGCTGGCCACCAACCGGCTCTGGCAGCGGTTCCTTTCCGTGGGCAGGGTCCAGAGCCCGACCCTGGCGCTGGTGGTGGACCGCGAGGCCGAGATCGCCGCCTTCGTCCCCGAGGACTACTGGCAGATAAGGCTGACCTGCCGCCACGGGGAGGACACCTTCACCGCCCGGCATACCGCCGAACGGTTCACCGATGAGACCGCCGCGAGGGAGGCGTTCGACCGCGTGGGCGCCACGGGCGAGGTCACGGAGGTGAAGACGCGTGACCGCACCATAAACCCGCCCGCTCCCTTCAACACCACCTCGTTCCTGGCCGCCGCGTCCTCCCTGCGCATCACCCCGGCGCGCGCCATGGAGATCGCGGAGAGCCTCTACTCCCGCGGCTATATCAGCTACCCGAGGGTGGACAACACGGTGTACCCGCCGTCACTGGACCTGGCGGGGGTCCTGAAGTCCATGCAAGGGGCTCAGGAGGTCGGCCCTCTGGCCGGCGAGCTCCTCGGGAAGGGACAGCTGACGGCAACGCGGGGCAAGAAGCAGTCGACCGACCACCCGCCGATATATCCCACCGGGGCTCCCGACAAGGGCAAGCTGAGCTCCTGGGAGTGGCGGATCTACGAGCTGGTGGCCAGGAGGTTCATGGCAACCGTCTCGGATGCGGCCCACGCCCGCTCGACCAGGGTGGACCTGGACGTCGGTGGAGAGCCGTTCTTCGCGAGAGGGGACGTCATAGTCACCGAGGGGTTCCTCCGCTATTACCCGTACTCGCGCAAGAGGGACGAGGAACTGCCGCCGCTATCCGCCGGAGACAGCGTCGAGGTGGTCGACAAGGAGATCGAGGCCAAGCAGACCCAGCCGCCGCCGCGCTACAGCGAGGGCAACCTCATCCAGAAGATGGAGGAGCTCGGCCTGGGGACCAAGTCCACCCGGCACAACATAATCCAGTCCCTGCTGGAGCGTGGATACGTCTTCGGGACCCCCCTGAGGCCGAGCCAGACCGGCATCGCGGTCTCGCGCGCCCTGGAGGCCCACGCCACGACCGTCACCAGCCCGGATATGACCGCGACGCTGGAGCAGGACATGGACGCCATCGTGGAGGGACAGAAGTCGCTCCAGGGGGTTGTGGACCACTCCAGGGAGGTCCTTGACGGGGTCCTGGCTGTCATGGAGAGCCAGAAGGAGGAGATCTCCCGCGAGATCAAGGAGGGCATGAGGGGCGACACGGTCCTGGGGGCGTGCCCGGGATGCGACGGCGAGCTGGGGACAAAGACGGCCAAGAAATCCGGCAAGAGATTCGCCGGGTGCATGAACTACCCCGAGTGCACGACCACTTTCCCGCTGCCGCAGAAGGGCAGCATACTCGCCACCGGCGAAGTATGCGAGGAGTGCGCGACGCCTCGCATAAAGGTCCTCACGAAAGGCCGCAAGCCGTGGGAGCTCTGCCTGGACCCCGACTGCCCGACCAAGCCGAAGCGCCAGGAGAAGGCGCCGGCCGGTAAGGCGGACACCGCGACGGCGGAAGCCTCGGCCGGGGAGCCGGCCGGGGGCGGAGACAGCAAAGGTGCGGACGCCGCGAAGGGTGACGACGGGGAGGGTCTCGAGAACGGCAAGTAGCGGGGAAAGGGGGGCGGCATGGACAGGGTGACGATATTCGGCGCCGGCCACGTGGGCGCCACCACCGCCTTCTACCTGGCCATCTCCGCCGGGCTGGAGATCGCCATGGTCGACATCGAGGCCGGCAAGGCGAGAGGCCTGGCCATGGACATCGAGCAGGCGCTCCCTTTCACCGGCTCGAGCTCGCACATCGAGGGCGGGCCCGACTACGGGCTGGTGGAGGGAAGCGACCTGGTGGTGGTCACCGCCGGCTTCGCACGGATGCCCGGGATGTCCCGCACCGATCTGACCCAGAGGAACGCCCCCATCATCTCGGACATCTGCCGCGAGGTCGCGAAAAAAGCCCCTGAGGCCGTCCTGCTGGTGGTCACAAACCCGCTGGACGAGATGACATATGTGGCCTGGCAGGCGTCGGGGTTCGAGCACTCCCGGGTGATGGGAATGGCGGGTGTGCTGGACACATCGCGATTCGTGTACTTCCTTCACAGGCTGGCGGGCCTGGAGCCGCGGGACGTCAACACGATGGTCCTCGGGAGCCACGGGGACGAGATGGCCCCGCTGGTGGACTGGTCGAAGGCGGCCGACAGACCCCTTTCCGAGGTCCTGGAGGCCGACGCCCTGGCCGGGGTGGTGCAGCGTACCCGTGACGGCGGGGCCGAGATCGTGGGCCACCTGGGAGCAGGCAGCGCCTACTACGCGCCCGCGGTGTCCATAAGCACGATGGCGCTGGCCATTCTTGGTGACACCGGACGGGTGCTGCCGGTCTCCGCTTACCTCTCGGGGCAGTACGGCGTCGAGGGCATCTTCCTGGGCGTGCCGGCCGCGCTGGGGCGCGAGGGCGTGCGGGAGATACTGGAACTGCCCCTCTCGGAGCAGGAGCTGGCGGGGCTCCAGGATGCGGCCTCGCGGGTTAGCCGGAGGGTCTCCGGGCTGGGGGCGGACCGGAGATGAGGGTGCTGGACGCGGCGCTGCTGGGCCGCGAGGCGGAGGCCCTTATCAAAGAGGTTTCCACCGAACTCCCGAGCGACGTGCTGGCCGCGCTGGAGGGGGCGCTCGCCGAGGAGGAGTCACCGGCCGGCCGCGAGGCCCTGCGGCTGATCATCGAGAACGCCGCCATGGCCCGCGAGCTGGGCGTGCCGATATGCCAGGACACCGGCCTCTTCACCGTCTACATCACGCTGGGCAGCGATACCGGCATCGAGGGAGACCTGGGCGGGGAGCTGGACTCGGCCGTCACGAGAGCCACGATGGCGGGCTCCCTTCGTGCCTCGATCGTCTGCGAGACGTTCGAGGGCCGGATCAACACCGGCGACAACACCCCCGCGCTGCTCGAGATCGAGTATGGCGGCGGGGACCAGACCACGCTGGGGGTCCTGGCGAAGGGCGGGGGCAGTGAGAACGCCTCCCGACTGGCGATGCTGCCTCCCGGCGCGGGAGCCGGCGGGATCGCGGACCTCGTGACCGCCGTCATCGAGGAGGTCGGAGCGCGCTCCTGCCCGCCGCTCATACTGGGCATAGGCATCGGCGGCAGCTTCGACCGCGCCCCCAGGCTTGCCAAGGCCGCGCTCATGGAGCCGCTCGACAGCGAGCCGGCCCCCGGTACGGCCGCGCTGGCCCGGCGCATCGTGGAGCAGGTCAACGGGCTTGGAATAGGTCCGGGCGCGGTCGGCGGTACCGTCACCTGCCTGGGGGCCAGGGTGAGGCACGAGCCCTGCCACATAGCCTCCCTGCCGGTGGCCGTCAGCGTCGGCTGCCACGCGCTGCGCCGCAAGACCACGACCATCTGAAGGCGCCACTTGGACGACCAGGAAGAGACAACCGGCGACGACGAGTTGCATAAGGGTCAGGCACTTTTGCACCAGGATCCACCCGCACCCGCAGGTGAGGAGCCCTCGACCCAGGTATCCCTCGAGATCTCGGCGTTCCGCCGCGTGCTCAAGACACGCGGGTTCATGGCGCTCTGGGTGGCCCAGGGGATCTCGGGCATAGGCGACTGGGTCATTGTCGGCGTGCTGCTGGACACGCTCAACCGCATGGGCAACGGCAGCACCACGCCCCTGGTATTGATGCTCATCGCAAGGTTCTTGCCGGCGCTCCTCTTCGGGCTGGTCGCCGGCGCGCTGGTGGACCGCCTGGAGCGCAAGACCCTCATGATACTGTGCGACATATCACGCGCCTGCCTGGTCATCGCGCTGGCGTTCGCCAACAACCTGTTACTGATATGCATCCTGGTGTTCTGCATCGAGACGTTCAGTCTGCTCTTCGGCCCCGCCCGCGACTCGTCGATACCGGACCTGGTCGAATCGGACCACGTCATGACCGCGAACTCCATGATGTCCACCAGCACCTACCTGACAATGGCCCTGGGGACCTTGATCGCCACCGTCATCCTGGGGTTCGCCGCGCTCATCTACAAGTTCCCTCTCATCTCGGGGCTCACCACGCAGGCGCAGTTCCAGCACACTTTCGCGTTCCTGGTGGACGCCCTTACGTTCATCGCATCCGCGATGCTGATATTCACCATCGCGTTCCCAAGGCGCGCAGGCGGGGTCAGCCAGCTGTCCTTCAAGCAGATCAGCGCGGACCTCAGGGAAGGTCTCAAGTTCATGTGGACCGACCCGCTGACCCGTACAATCCTGGGTGTGATGATAATCGGGCTGATCGGCGGCGGCTCGCTCTACATCCTGGGCGCGCCCTTCGCGCAGCAGGTGCTCGATGCGACCGGCTCCAAGTTCACGCTCATCCTGTCGTTCCTGCTCTTCGGGGTCGTGGCGGGAGCCGCGGCCACGCCGTGGCTCAACAACCGCCTGCCCAAGGAGAAGTGGTTCGGGCGCGCGGCCCTCGGGTTCGGAATCGCCATGTTCGTCTTCGCACTCATCGACGTGTACGTCATATCCATGGTGGTCATCTTCCTCGGCGGGACGCTGCTGGGCTACCTGCTGGTCTCGGCGTACACGCTGCTGCACGAGAACCTGGACCCGGCGATACGGGGCAGGGTCTTCGCCGCGTTCCAGACCATCATGCGGACCTGCCTGCTGATATCCATGGGGGTCTTCGCGGGGGTCGCCGGCCTTTTCCGAATGTGGATACGCTGGACGCCCGAGGATCCGGTCAGCAAGACCGTGAACCTGGGCGTATACTCGAAGAGCTTCTACCCGGCGATGCTCGCGCTTATGGTCGGGGCCGTGGTGGTCATGGTGGGAGGGGCGATAGCCATCCATTCTTTCAAGAAGGTGTTCGCCCAGACCCACCCCGGGGGTGTAACAGTTGAAGAAGCTGAGCCTTCCTCTTGACAGGGAAACTCTGCGCTCCCTGGGGGCAGGGGACGAGGTCCTGCTGTCCGGTCCGGCGCTGACCATGCGGGACGCCGCGCTGGCCAGGCTCTCGTCACTCGCGGAATCGGGCGAGAAACCCCCCTTCGAGGTGGCAGGGCAGCTCATATTCCATGCAGGCCCGGCCCCGCCCTCCACCGGGCGGCCCGCAGGCTCGTTTGGCCCTACCACCTCCTCACGGATGGACGGGTACCTGGAGACGCTCTTCGAGCTGGGCGTACCGGCGACCCTGGGCAAGGGCCCTCGCTCCCGGGACACGCTCGAGCTACACGAGCGCCACGGGGCGGTCTACTTCACGACCATCGGCGGGATAGGGGCGCTGCTGGCGGGGCACGTGACCGGCCTGGAACCGGTCGCCTGGGAGGAGCTGGGGCCGGAGGCGGTGTTCAGGGCGGTGCTGGACGAACTGCCGGCGCTGGTGGCGATCGACTCGCGGGGGCGCGACCACCTGGCCGAACAGTACGCCATCTACCGGGTGCAAAGTGACTAAGATAGGGGTCAGGCACCATTCAAGTCATAGCTCCGGGGTGTCGGTGACTGGACTCGTGCTCTGACCCTTATCTTTGTAAAGTGACTAGACTTGTGCCTGACCCCTATCTTAGTCAGGACTCCGTCTCAGTGGAGTGCCTTGCTGTATAATCCCTCTCGTAGTACTAAGGAGGGAGTAGTTGGACGACGGCATCCTGGGCATCTCCACGGGTGGTCTGAGCCCGTTCAAGGGGACCGGTGAGCTGAAGGGGACCCTCATCTCGCTCGAGGGCTGCGAGGGCAGCGGGAAGAGCACTCAGGCGGAGATGCTTAAGGGGTACCTCGAGGAGCGCGGCAAGACCGTGACGCTGGTACGGGAACCCGGCGGCACCGACGCCGGCGAGCGCATCCGGGAGATCCTGCTGGACCCCCAGACGGGAGAGCTGGCCCCGATCGCCGAGGCGCTGCTGTTCGCGGCGGCCCGGGCCCAGCTGGTGCGCGACGTCATCCGGCCGGCCCTGCGCGAGGGCAACATAGTCGTTGCCGACCGCTATACCGATAGCTCCCTGGCCTACCAGGGCGTCGCCAGGGGCTGCGGGCTGGAAGCGGTGAAGAACCTGAACGACTGGGCCACCGGGGACCTGGAGCCCAATTTGACCGTGTTCCTCGACATGTCGGTCAAGGACGGCCTCGCCCGCGTCAGGGGGGAGGACCGGATCGAACAGGAGGAGCTCGCCTTCCACGAGAACGTGCGCTACGCATACAGCATGCTGATCAGGATATTCTCCTACCGGATGGTGGTGGTCGACGCCCGCGGTGGCCCCGAGGACGTGCACGATCGGGTGATCTCGCACATCTCCCGGATGGTCGTGTAGGGCCCCAGGAAGGCATCGATGCTGTGGGATAACGTGGTCGGCCATTCCGCCGTATGCCTCAGTCTGAAGAACTCCGTCGAGCAGGACCGCGTCCACCACGCCTACCTGTTCACCGGGCCCTCCGGCGTCGGCAAGTTCATCGTCGCGCGGACGCTCGCCGCCTCGATGCTATGCCCCGAGGGAGGGTGCGGGGAGTGCAACGTCTGCCGGAGGGTGATGCAGGAGAAGCACCCCGACGTGCGGGTGATAAGGCCGGCGGGCAAGAACATCCCCGTGGAGACGGTCCGCGAGGTCCGCATGGACGCCTTCATGAAGCCGTCCGAGGGCGCTCGCAAGGTCTACATATTCAAGGGCGCCGAGAGGATGTGGGAGGAGGGCGCCTCCA
Organism: Actinomycetota bacterium; assembly: GCA_018831265.1. GTDB lineage: Bacteria > Actinomycetota > Geothermincolia > Fen-727 > Anoxymicrobiaceae > JAHJCO01. Next base: position 14,371 of record JAHJCO010000013.1, on the reverse strand, counting down.
CCCTGCTCAAGGTGCTGGAGGAGCCGCCCGGCGACGTGGTATTCATCCTGGTCACCGCCAACCCCGCGGGCGTGCTTCCCACCATACGGTCCCGCTGCCAGGAGGTCTCCTTCGCCAACGTGCCCCTGGAGCAGCTCAAGACCTACATCATGGAGCGCAAGGGGATCTCGGAGGAGAGGGCCGACCTGGTCGTCAGGCTGACCGGGGGCGTCCTGGGCAGGGCGCTGGACTGGTGCGACGAGCAGTGGAGGCTTGCAAGGCGCGACAACGTGATAAAGGCGGCGAGAGCCCTCAAACGGGCGGAGCTCAACGACGTCCTGCAGATGGCGAGTGAGCTGTACCGTGAGGTGCGCGCGCCGGTGGAGGAGCTGAGCGCGACCTACCAGCAGCGGAAGAGGGACCTGGAGGACGGCAGCCTCGACGCCGGCGTGGTGCGGAGGCTCTCAAAGGACCTCGACGAGGCCCTGTCCCGGGAGCGCGTCAAGGAGGAGACCCGCGGTGTGGAGGAGATCATGACGACGCTGTCCTGGTGGTATCGTGATATTCTCGTTATGAAGGAGGGTGGGGACCCGGGGCTGCTTGTCAACAGGGACCTCACCGGCGAGATAGAAGAGGAGGCGGAGGTCATCCCGACCAGGAGACTGCTGGATTCGATAGACCTGCTTGCCGGGGGTATCCTGGCGGCCGAGCGGAACGTGCCGGTGCAGCTGAACCTCGAGAGCACGTTGCTCGGGCTCCAGGAGGCGCTCTATGCCTAAGGTCGTTGGAGTGTCGTTCAGGCCCGGCGGCAAGGTCTACTACTACGACCCGGAGGGGCTCACCCTCGTCCCCGGGAACGAGGTGATAGTGCCGGCCTCCCGGGGGGTCGGCTTTGGTAGGGTGGTCAGCCCGATCAGGGAGGCCGACGGATCGGAGTTCGGCGAGAGCCTCAAGAAGATCATGCGCCGCGCTACCCCGAGAGACCGGGAGCGGCAGAAGGAGAACATGGTCCGCAAGGAGGAGGCGTACCGCACCGCGCGCCGCCTCATCACGCAGCACAAGCTCCCGATGAAGCTGGTGGACGTCGACTACGTGTTCGACGGCTCCAGCATCGTCTTCTACTTCACCGCCGAGGGCCGGGTCGACTTCCGCGAGCTGGTCAAGGACCTGGCCTCCACCCTCAAGGCGCGCATCGAACTCCGGCAGGTGGGGGTGCGGGACGAGGCCAAGATGGTCGGGGGGCTGGGACCGTGCGGGCGCGACCTTTGTTGCAGTCTCTTCCTCTCGGACTTCAACCCCGTGTCCATCAAGATGGCCAAGGAGCAGGACCTGCCGCTGAACCCCGCCAAGATCAGCGGCATCTGCGGGCGGCTGATGTGCTGTCTGAAGTACGAGGTCGAGGCCTACGAGCAGTTCAACCAGAGCGCCCCGGCCCTGGGCACCGAGACCCAGGTGGAGGGTGAGCCCGGCAGGGTGGTCGGCTACCACGTCCCGCGGGGCCTGGTGACCGTCGAGCTGGAGAACGGGCGCAGGGTGGACGTGCCCCTCGACGATATCGCCACGAGCAGGGACTCCAGGTCCCGAAAGGGCCGCGGCCGCCGAAGGCCCCAGGGCGCCCCGCCCGGCGAGCCTCCACCGCAGGAGGGGCCCGACAGCTTCTGAGGCGGGGCTCGAAAACCGAGAAGGGCGTCGGACGTTTTCATTGTGTTATGTCCTTATCGTAATCTGCGTAGTCCAACGACAATGGCAAACGTCCGACCCCCCGGTTCGCCCATGGGTTGAGCGGACTTTTCGTGCTAATATTAACTTTCCGACAGTTCCGAGGTACGGCCGCCGGGGCAGATGTCGCCAGGCGGTTTTGTGCATTAGTGGAGAGGTTGCGGTTTGTTCGAGATCAGGGTTCACGGCCTGGGCGGACAGGGAGCCGTCACGCTGGTCAACTGGGTGGCCCAGGCGGGCTACGCGGTCGACGAGCACGTCCAGGCGTTCCCGTTCTTTGGCGCGGAGCGCCGGGGCGCGCCGGTGAAGGCGTTCGTGCGCATCGACGACAACCCCATCAACCTGCGCAGCCAGGTGTACCGCCCGGACCTGCTGGTGATCATGAGCAGCGACCTGACGGGGATGGCGATCGCCGACGGCCTGACCCCGGATGGAAAGGTCCTGCTGAACGCCGGCCCAGAGCTGGCCGAGCGGCTGGCGGCCCGTTTCTCCCGGGAGATGCTCTACCTGGACGCGACCGGCATAGCACTGGAGCTCGGCCTCGAGTTCGACGGGATGCCGATGGTCAACCTGCCGCTGCTGGGGGCCATGACCAGGCTGTCCGGCGCGGCGCCGCTGGATGTCGTCCTGGGCATCGTGCGCGAGGTCGCGGGCAGGCGCGGCAACGTGGAAGCCTACGAGAGCGCGGTCAGGCAAGGCTGGGAAGGGATCCAGGTCGTCGAAGCCGGGATGAGCGCTCCCGTCTCCGAGGGCGCGACCGACTACGACCTCTCCCGCTCGGGGGTGACTCCCATTGAGCCGTGAGAAGGAAGAGGTCGGCTACATGACCTCCATGTCCAGGCCCGTGAAGGGCTGCGCCGGCGACACCGGCGAGTGGAGGGTGTTCCGGCCGGTCAAGAACGACGATAAGTGCAACCGGTGCCTGCTGTGCTGGGTGTACTGCCCCGAGGCGTGCCTCACGAAGGAAGCACTCGAGATCGACTACCAGTACTGCAAGGGCTGCGGCATCTGCGCCGTGGAGTGCCCGACCGGCGCCATCGAGATGGTCAAGGAGGAGAAGCGGTGAGGGTGCTCGAGTCCGGCAACCACCTCATCGCCCTGGCGGCGAACGTCGCGGGCGTGGAGGTCGTGCCCGCGTACCCCATCACCCCCCAGACACAGGTCATCGAGATGATCGCGGACCTGATAGCCGAGGGCAAGATGGACGCCGAGTACATCCCGGTGGAGTCCGAGCACAGCGCCTGCGCGGCGCTGGTCTCGGCGTCCCTGACCGGCGTGCGGGCGTTCTCGGCGACCTCGGCGCACGGCCTGGCCTACATGCACGAGATGCTGCACTACGCGGCGGGGATACGGGTGCCGGTGGTGATGGTGAACGTAAACCGGGCCCTGGGCCCGGGGTGGAACATCTGGTGCGACCACCAGGACTCCATCAGCCAGCGCGATACCGGCTGGCTGCAGGTGTACGTGGCGAGCCACCAGGAAGCGGTGGACACCGTCATCCAGGCCTACCGGATCACCGAGGACCACCGGGTCCTCATGCCCCTGATGCTCAACATGGACGCCTTCGTGCTCTCGCACACCTACATGGACGCCGATGTGCCCGGGCGCGAGGAGGTCGAGGCCTACCTGCCACCCTACAGGCCGCTCTGGAAGCTGGACCCCAGGCTGCCGATGACCCACGGGTCGGTCGTCTACCCGGTGGACTTCAGCGAGACGCGCCAGTCCATGCAGATAGGGCAGGACAACGCCCGGCAGGTCGTCTACGAGGCCGCCGATGAGTTCATGCGGGCGTTCGGCCGCCGGCACGGGGACATGGTAGATGGATACAAGTTGGAGGACGCCGAGCACCTCATCGTCGCCATGGGAAGCCTGGCCGCCGAGAGCCGGGTCGCGGTGGACGAGATGAGGGCCGCGGGGCGGGCGGTGGGCCTGCTGCGGGTGAGGTTCTTCAGGCCGTTCCCGATCGACGAACTGCGGTCGTTGTGCTCGGGGCGCTCGGGCCTGATGGTGATAGACCGGGACTTCTCCTACGGCATGGAGGGAGCGCTCTTCAGCGAGGTCAAGGCCGCCCTCTACGGGCACGCGGACGTTCCCTCGACAAACCTGATCGTCGGGTTGGGAGGGCGCGACGTGACCTACGAGCAGATCAGGGAGGCGGCCGACAGAGCGTTCAGGGGCGAGGCGGACGAGGTGACCTGGGGGGACTCGCACATCACCAAGGCTCACGAGATAACCAGGGAGATGCTCGCGGAGTTCGACAAGCTCCTTAGCCCGTAAGCAGAAGATTGGGGGCGGACTTCAGTCCGCCACGCTAGCGAAGAGGGACGAAGGATGGTCAGCTTCAAGGACCTGCCCGAGGAGGAGCTGTTCCTGGCGGGGAGCACCGCCTGCCAGGGATGCCCGTCCTCGCTGGCGCTGCGCATGGCGTTCAAGGCGCTCGGGAAGGACACGATATTGCTGGTGGTGGCGTCCTGCACCTCGGTGCTCCAGGGCTCCTACCCGCTGTCGGCCATCAACCTCCCGCTGATGAACGTGGCCTTCGCGACCGGCGGCGCCAGCGCAAGCGGCGTATCCGCCGCGGTGAAGGCGCTGGTGAAGCGCGGAGAGCTGGCCGAGGAGCCAAACGTGCTGGTCTGGGCAGGTGACGGTGGGACCTACGACATAGGCATCCAGTCGCTGTCCGGTGCGGCCGAGCGCGAGACCGACTTCATCTACGTCTGCTACAACAACGAGATGTACTCCAACACCGGCACGCAGCGCAGCGGCGCGACCCCCCTGGGCGCCTGGACCACCACCACCCCCGGCGGCAAGGCCCAGCACCGCAAGGACATCGCCCAGATCATGATCGCCCACCGCATCCCCTACGTGGCCACGGTCTCGCTGGCCTATCCCCTGGACTTCTACCAGAAGATGCTCAAGGCCAAGGAGATCCGGGGCACCAAGTACATCGAGATGCTCGCCCCCTGCCCGCCCGGGTGGAAGTTCCCCTCGGCGCAGATGATAGCGGTGAGCCGGATGGCCGTACAGAGCGGCATGTGGTTGCTCTACGAGCACGAGGACGGCGAGACCCGCTTCACCGCCGCCACCAAGCGCATCCTGGAGGGCAAGGTCAAGAAACGCCCCGTGAAGGACTACCTGGAGATACAGGGACGCTTCCGCCAGATCCTCTCCAGCCCCGAGGGCCAGCAGGCCGAGGACATGCTGGAGAAAGAGGTCTCCGAGTCCATCCGCCGCCTCCAGGGCTGGGTCCCGGAGTATATCTAGCGAGTTGGTGGACGGTGGGACGAGGGTCCTGGCGGCACCATGAATTCCTCGCACCATAGCCTGTGCTATCCTTTAATATCGCATGGGGGGATGACACCCAGACTCTGAGTCCGACGAGATGCATGGCGGGAAGATGGCCAAGGACTACTCGATCGAGATAGATCTCACCGTCGAGAACAACAGCCACACCAAGCTGATAAGGATGTGTGCCGAGGGCATGAAGGTCCTGGACGTGGGGTGCCACCGCGGTCATCTGGCTCGTGCCTTGAAGGAGATGGGCTGCACCGTCACAGGTATCGAGATCGATCCGGAGGCGGCCGCACAGGCTGCTGAAGCCTGTGAACGGGTAGTGATTGCCGACATGGACTCACTGGACATAACAGAGGCCCTGCCTGGAGAGATGTTCGATGCGGTCCTTTTCGGCGATGTTCTCGAGCACCTGAAATCCCCGCATAGAATACTGAACGATGTCCGGGAGCGACTTGCGCCCGGAGGATTCATAGGCCTGTCGGTTCCAAATATCGCTCATGCCAGCATCAGGCTTGCGCTTCTGCGGGGCGAGTTTGACTACGCCGACTTCGGGATTCTGGACGATACACATCTCCGGTTCTTCACCAGGAAGTCCATCTGTGACCTCGTGGAGTCTTGTGGTTACGTGATCGAGTCCCTGGACTGGACCGAATCCGGCATTCCCGAGGATGAACTCGAAAGGACGCTGGATCCGTTCGGTCCCGTCCCACGGCAACAGATCATCGAGTACTTCACAACTCCTGAATCGAAAGCCATCCAGTACATCGTAAAGGCGTTTCCGGCATCAGAGGCGGATCGGGTGAGGAAGCTTTCCGAGGACAAGATCGCAGCGGAACGCAGGGTACGCGAACTCGAGGGACGAGTCGACGAGCTCAACGCGAGGATTGAGGCGACTCAGGCCGTCGAGCGGGAGTTGGCCAAGCTCAAGGAAGCTCTCGAGCAGACGATAGCGGCGCTGGAGCGAACCACCACGTACGCCGATGAGCTCGCGTCAATCGTGAGGCAGCGAGACGAGTTCATCGCTGAGAAGACAGCGTACATCAAGGCTCTCGAGGAGGCCGTCTCAGCCGCCAGACTGCAGGTGGCCGCGCTCGAGGATGAGGTGGAGAGGCTGAGTACAGGCGGTGAGAAGACTTGACCGAGGTCGTATTCGAGTTCATAGAACAGCAGGTGGAAAAGCTGGATCTCCAGGGACCTGTGGTCGAATTCGGCTCCGTGCAGGTCGAGGGCCAGGAGCAGTTTGCGGGTCTCAGGGACCTCTTCGGCGATGTGGAGTACATCGGCTGTGACCTCTTGTCTGGTCCCGGAGTCGACGTCATAGACGATATGGAACACAGCCACTTCGCACCGGCTTCAGTCGGTACGGTCTTATGCCTCGAGACTCTCGAGCACGTGATGCATCCGGTGGATGCGTTGCGGGAAGCTTACAGGATCCTGATTCCCGGTGGCACGCTGATCGTGAGCATCCCGTTCAGTATGCCTCCACACGGGTATCCAAGTGATTATTGGAGAATGACTCCCGAGGGTCTCGAGATCGTGATAAGAGAGGCAGGTTTCGAACAGATCGAGACCTGGGCAAGCGGCGAGGAACTGATACCCGCGCTGCCACACCCGTTCTCGACCTTCGGTGTCGCTCATAAGGTCCCGTCACCGGGCGTCGAATTCAGGTTCACGGACCGGTTGACCGCCCGGAACGTCGACGGATACAGGAACTCGCCGGCCCTCAGGAAGAAGGAGATGCTACCAGCAAAGAACGAGAGACCATCGGTCCCGTTCGTGGTCCCGTTGTACAGACGAGAAGAAGAGACGCGCCAGATGTTCGCTCAGCTGGAGGAGGTCACCGACGGTTACTCTCTTGTTCTGATAGACAACGGCTTTGATGATGAAGGCCTTATCGGAGAACTGGCGCCTGAGGCCTTGATAAGGAACAAGGAGAACACGGGCGTGACCGCGGCTATCAACCTGGGGATCGAGGCCTGCGGCGATGCGCCCTATATCGGTGTACTTCATGCCGATTCGTTGATTTTCGAGCAGGGATGGCTCGAGCATGTGGTCGATTTCCTCGAGCGCCGGCCTGACGTCGGAATAGTAGGACTCTGCGGCTGGCGTTCGATCGACCAGACAGGCGAGCTTCAAATGGAGACGACCGTCTACCAGAGCGAGCTACCCAACGTGAAAAGCTACATGCCGACCTGGCGGTTCTCGGAGGTCGCGATGGTGGACGGCTTCGTGTTGGTGATGAGGAATGTAGGCTTCAGGCTGGACGAGTCACTCGGTTTCATGCATTACTACGACCTCGACCTCTCCATGCAGTACCTCGAGGCGGGATATCGGGCGTATGCCGCTAACATCGATTGCAACCATATGACTGTCTCGCACTGGGGTAGCACCCGCAAGACCGACGCGTATCTGGAACAGATCGGTGGCGATGATGATGCGTACTACGTGGAGGTGCGAGGCAGGTTCTGGCGCAAGTGGCGGCACATTCTGCCGATGACGCGCGGCTTTACGGAGGAGGGCTATGCGTACATGCGCATAGAAGAGATGGCCCTACAGATCGAGAACATGGACCGTCAATCGCAGGAGCACGTCCGCAATATCGCCGAGATGAGAGCTTACCTGGCCGGATTGGAGGTTGAAGTAGAGAAGCGAGGGATCGAACTTGATAAAGCCGCGCGGTACGCGAGGGAACTGGAAAAGGAATACGCGAGGGTCGCGGATATCGCCGCCGGAGTTCAGAGGCAGGCGGCAACAGGGGTTGAGCCCGGGAACATCCCCGTGATCCATTCAGATGGGGAAGTACCAGTAACAAGTAGCCTCGCCAAGATCCGGCATTACGTTTCCTCGGAAGGGATATTGGCTACAATCAAGCGGACAATGGCGTACCTTCGCAGGAAATACTCCAGGCGGTGAACGCCTTGTGAAAGAACTCCTGGAAAGAATGAATAGAGGGCTAGAAAAGCTCTTTCAGAAGAGGTGGCCGCTGAAAGCCGGCGAGCCGAAGGATCTGCAGATGACCCTTGCACAGTGGCTCGTATATCATCAGCAGGAAGTGCACCTCAAAGACAACTGCTCCTGGATGGGGATCATCACCTACAAGAACCCCCTGGACATCTGGATCTACCAGGAGATAATCCACGAGGTCCAGCCTGACGTAATAGTCGAGATAGGCTCCTACGCCGGTGGAAGCACGCTGTTCTTCGCCCATATGCTGGATATTATCGGCAAGGGAATAGTGGTCACCATCGATATCGATCGTATCGTCTACGAAGCCGAGCACCCGAGGATCGTGACAATAACCGGCGACAGCTCGTCAGAGTCGGTCGTCGGGCGTGTAGCCGAGTTGTGCGAGGGAAGGACGGTCCTGGTCCTTCACGATGGTGACCATCATGCGGAGCAGGTGATCAAGGATCTGAGGGCATATGCGCCGTTCGTCAGCGTCGGTAGCTATCTCATCGTGGAGGACGGGATAAGCGACCAGGTGCGCCGGGGCATAGGAGGTGGCGCGTTCGGTGACTTCCCCGGTGGAGGCCCGCGGGCGGCGACACGTGAGTTCCTCACCGAATGCGACGACTTCATCGTAGACACGTCGAGAGAGCACTATATCCTGACCTACAACCCCGAGGGCTTCCTCAAGAGATTGCGCTGAAGCCGCTCACGCCCGGAGGCGGTCTATCTCATCGGTCGCCTTCGGTGAACGAGTGCATTATCTCCGGCTTGACCGTCCGCCGGAAAGCTTCCTCGAACCGATCGAACGAGATATCCCCGAGGATTGGCTCCAGCTTACGGTACAAGTAAGACGCGTCCTTCATGAATCTGGGGTAGCGCATCAGGGTCACAGGCACCGCCGAATCCGAGAGAGCATACACCAGCTTATAGATCTGGTTCAGCAACACGGCCTCCTGCTCACTGCCCGTATCAGTGTGCCAAAGCCCCCCGAGCAGGCCGGTGGGCTCTCTGCCTTTCGAGACGGCCGTCTCGACGACGTACCTCCTGCTTTCGGCCGCGGCCTCCAGATCGCGCATGGGGATGAACACGTGCTCGATGACTATGTCATCGCGGGCCAGCACTTCCTCGGCGTAGTCACAGAACCATGGGTTCTTGATTACATAGGGTGCGCCCTCTTCCCTGATATCCCACTCCAGCCCCGCGCGGGCATTTTCATCGAGCACCAGGTTGCCTTCGTGGAACCCGGTGTCCAGCCCGAGCGCCGTCAGCAGTTGGACCAGAAATGTCGTACCGGCGCGACCGGTCCCTGTTATGATGACGTGCCTTCGAGGCCTCACCATGCTTTGTTCTATGTCTGTCACCTCAGGGATGTATTCACACTCAGGCCTGTTCCATCTCCTGAACACCCTCCTAACAGCCCGCTTGAGCGTAGCTCCCAATCCTTCTGTCCTGATGTAATAACCCAGCTTCTCGAGGCCTGAACCGCCAGGCTCGGCGCGTGTACCGCCGGGCTCGGCCTCGATGCTTCGCGCCAGGGTCAGGAAGCGGTTCTCGAGCTCGGCATAAGCGCTCTCGTACCTCTCGATCGATTCCACCTGCTTTGCATGCTCCCTCTCGAGCAGGGTGACGTATTCCTTGGCGCGCTCGATCTCTGCCGACATCTCGTGACACTCTACCTGCAGGACGTTCTCCGCGTAGTCCTCAAGCTTCCGGTAATCCTCCGTCAGGCTCCAAAGCCTGTCGTAGAGGTCCTCATGCCGTTGATAGAAGTACTGCTCGTCGACGAAGCCTCTGGTTATGGGAAGGTTGTCTCCCCACTTGCTGACGAACCGCTCCCTGGCGGCCAGGAACTCCTCGTCGGTGTCGATGCCGGTAGTAAGAGCCGCCTTCGCTCCACCTTCCCGGAGGTACTCCTCTCTTCCGTGAAAGCACTCAACGCGGGCGCAGTAGAGCCGATACCCCGCCCTGGCATACTGCATTGATATGTCGAGATCGTAGTAGTGCAGAGGCCCCATCGACTCGTCCAGCCGAAGGCCTATGTTGCGCATCACGAAGCAGATCCCATCTATTGCTGCAACCTCGGTAAAGCGCCAGGAGGGACCATAAACCTCCCAGTACTCGGGAAGCGTCACAACGAGGGTCTCCTCGTCCAGGCTGCCGTCCCGCCTGATGGTGTGGCGGCCGGCCAGGCCCACGATGCCCACGTCAGGCCTGCGCTCCATAAACTCGATGATATGTTGCAGCCAGCCCTCGTCGTAGATGAACAGGTCATTGTGCATAACGGCGATGTAATCGCCCTTCGCGAGCTCGAGACCCTGGTTGATCGCCTTGGGGATGCCAACGTTCTTCGTGTTCTTCAAATAGCCTGCTGCCCCAAGGCCTTCAACGTACGCCGGGTCGTCAAAGCCGTTGTCCACCAGGATCAGGCTGTAATTCTCCGTAACCCGCTCGATCTGCTCGAGAACCTCCCTGGTGTCCTCCTCTCTGTGGAAAAGGACCATTATGATCGGGATAGCCTGTGTGTATTCCCCGGTGGGCGTAACCTCCAGCAGCGGCCGTGTCGGGAGAAGGGGCATGGGAGCGCATTCTCCGGCCTTCCCCGCGTCGGCGAGTGGCTTGGTCGCGACAGCGAAGCAGGTGTATGGGAAGTGCCGGGTCTCGGTCACGGGGAAATCCTGGTCGGTGGGCCGGTCCTCGGGCCGGTCCCAGAAAAGATCGAGCTCGGTGTCCTCGCCGCTGTCCGAGGCTTCGATGTCACGGAATCCTGCGCTCTCGAGCAGCGCTGTGAGCCCGCTGGCGGTCATGCGCCAGTAGTCGTCCGGGTGGCAGTGTATCGCGAAGTTGAAAGGTATGGAGATGAGAGCTGTTCCTCCCGGCTTGAGCATGCGAAAGATCTCCCTTGCGGCTTCCCACGGCTGGCGCACATGCTCGAGCGTCTCGAGGGCCAGGACCGTGCCGATGCTTCCCGGGGGAAAGGTGCTATGCTCTATGTTCTCAATCCTGTCGACGCCGGAGCCTTTCTCGAGGTCACAACCTATGTACTCCTTGCCGGGGAAGTACCGGCGCATGTCGGCTACATCCTCCTGCCCCTCGACCTGGAAAGCGCCGAACTCGACTATGGGCTCCTGGAACTCGCGCTCTGAGGTAATCCTGTCCATCCACTTGAGAACAACCCTGTTCAAGTGTCCACTCCTTGGAATGATCGCCCGCCGTGATTCGCAGATTATAATACAGGAATCGCGATGGATGGACTTCCTGCCAACCTGAGCGAGGACGGAGATGAAGCAGCCAAAACGCGTGAACGAATTCGTGGGCCGGGTCGGCCTGCGGGTGAACAGGTGGATAAACAGGCACCCGCGCCTGGCGACTGCCCTGAGGGGGGCGGCGCTGCGGGTCAGCATCCTGCAGGGCTTCTTCCGCTCGCGGGTCCTGCGCAGGCCGGTGGTCCACGTGATCGGGGACAGCCACGCCAAGGTCTTCAAAGGCGAGGAGCCGTTCGTGGTGCACCGGCTGGGCCGCGCCACCGCCTACAACCTCAGGAAGGAGAAGAGCACCACGAAGTCCCGCGAGCGTCTCATGAAGACCGTCAGGTACGTCGACGGGGAGAGGGACTCGATCGTGATGGTCTTCGGTGAGATCGACTGCCGCATCCACATCTACGATAAGCACATGGAGAGCGGGGGAGAGAGGAGCGTCGAGGACCTCATCGACGCGACGGTCTCGAGCTACGGCGAGGTGCTGGAGACGCTGAGCGGGATGGGCTTCGACCTTTACGTGCACGGGGTTCCGGCGCCGGTAAGGGCGGGCAACGAGAACCTGTTCGACTCGCGGTACTACGCGGCCCCGGGCGTGCGCAGCTATATCTACCGGGAGTTCAACGAGCGGCTGAAGGAGCACTGCCGGGCACACGGATACCCCTACATCGACATCTACTCCCGGATCGCCGACGCCGAGGGCTTCATGAAGCCCGAGTACGTGGCGGACCGCATCCATCCCAACAAGAAGGTGCTGGAGTTCGTACGGCCCCAGATCCACGGGTCACGATAACCGGCCTCGCCGAACCTCGCGATGTGGCAATGCCCGGGCTCTAGCGTTAACATATGTGCCAGCCGGTGTAGCTCAGTCGGTAGAGCGGCTCACTCGTAATGAGCAGGTCCGCGGTTCGAATCCGCGCGCCGGCTCCACCCTTTCCCTCACTCGTTTCTGGCCTCGAGTATACCCATGAGGTACCGGGGTGAGACTATGGCCGTGCCCTCGAAGGACTTGAGTCCGAGAAGGTGCTCGTCGCCCGTGACCAGGAAATCGGCCTGCGCTTCGCTCGCGTGTGCCAGGAACATGTTGTCCGCGGGGTCGTCGCGGATCACGTCGACCTCTACGCGCCCCGCGGCTCACTCGTGATGAGCAGGTCCGCGGTTCGATTCCGCGCGTCGACTCCACAGGCGGCGATTGCTTGCACAATTCGGCACCTGGTGTCGGACGTTTGCCTAACAATACAAGCATCTTTTTAAATAAGCAACACAAGCAACTCCAGTAGCAACCAATCGGGCTTCCGAGGGGCATTTAGAGCGACTTGTGTGGCTGCTGATTCGTCAGTCAACTAATGTTGATATTGGGAGGCAAATGTCCGACACCGCTGTCAATCATCCTCTTCGTCATCCCTATCACCTCGTATTTGTTTTAACATATCAACTGCCGAAGTCGGACTGGAGGAAGGATTAGGCTTAGCAAGCCAACGATGAGTTTGAGATTCCGATCAAGGGCCGCGTTTGCGGTCACTGCATGCCTGCTCTTAAGCGTTTCCCTTCTGGTTTCAGGGTGTGGGGCGGCAGGGTCGAAGTCCGGCGGGGAGCCGGGACTGGCGGGCCTCTGGGAGTCCTTCGAGGGCTTGAGGGCGCAGGCCGGAAACATGGTCTCGGTCTCGGCCGGGGGGGACGTCAACTTCGGGGACGGTGTGACGCCCACGCTCACCGCCAACGGCATGGACTACCCGTTCGCCGACGCGAAGGACGCGCTCACCTATGGCGACCTCGCCTTCGTCAACCTGGAGTGCGCGATCTCGTCCGGGGGGTCCCCCGTGCCGGGCAAGGAGTTCACCTTCGAGGGCCCGCCAGACTCGGTGAACGCCCTGGTGGACGGCGGGATCAACGTGGTCTCGGTCGCCAACAACCATGCCAAGGACTACGGCGCCACCGCGTTCATGGACACCCTCACCAACCTGGGAGCAGCCGGCATCGCGGTCTGCGGCGGGGGCGCGGACTCCGCCCAGGCCTACTCCCCGGCGGTGCTGGACGCGCACGGCGCGAAGGTCGCCTTCGTGGCGTTCTGCAACATAAACCCGGCCGGGTGGCCCGCGGGGGCCTCGACCCCCGGCGTCGCCACCTGCAACGACGAGGATGAGGTCGCCGAGAGCATCAGGGAGGCCGGGAAGAAGGCAGACTACGTGGTCGCCTCCTTCCACTGGGGACAGGAGCTTGCCACCTCGCCGACCGACGACCAGGTCCGCCTGGGCCACCTGGCGGTGGACAGCGGGGCCGACCTGGTGCTCGGGCATCACCCCCACGTAGTGCAAGGCATGGAACTCTACAAGAACAGGCTGATCGCATACAGCCTGGGCAACTACGTCTTCAGCCCGCCCAGGGAGATCTCATCCCGCACCATGACCGTCATCGCCATGATGGGCCCAGATGGGCTCGTCCAGGCCCGGATAGTCCCCATGTTCATCCGCGGGTGCCGCCCCGTGGTAGCGAGCGGGGAGGCCGGTGCCTCGTGGCTGTCGACCATCGCCGGCTACTGCGAGGGGCTCGGCACCGAGATGTCGGTGGTGGAAGGGCGCGGGTTCATCAGGGGTAAGCCGGCAACGAAGGCGAAGCAGTAGGAAGGCGCGGACTTCAGTCCGCGATGTGCAAAAGTGCCTGACCCTTTTGCACACGACAAGACCTGGACTGAAGTCCCGGCCCAAGCGGTCCAGCAAGGAAGCGATGAAGAAAGACCCGACGCTCGAGGAGACGGCGCTCGCGACCATCGAGGAGTGCTCGATGGTCGCGGGGGGCGAGAGGGTCGTGGTCGCGGTATCCGGCGGCCCCGACTCGACGGCGCTCCTGCTGTTCCTGGCAGGGATAAGGGCACGGATGGGGCTCGAGCTCACCGTATTCCACCTCGAGCACGGTCTGCGGGGCGAGGAATCGCGCCAGGACGCTCAATTCGTGCGCTCGCTGGCCGAACGGCTCGGTCTGGATGCCGAGGTTGCCGAGGCGGATGTCAGGGCTGAGACGGCCGATCTCGACCGCTCCCCCCAGGACGCCGCCAGGCTGGTCCGGCTGAGGCGGCTGGACGAGTTCGCGGGTAAGGTGGGCGCCGACCGGGTCGCCACCGGGCACACCGCGGACGACCAGGTCGAGACGTTCCTGATGAGGGTCGTCCAGGGGGCGGG
>JAHJCO010000012.1 GCA_018831265.1 Actinomycetota bacterium | reverse complement strand
GGAGAAGTCGTGTGCGGGGTCGTCCGCTTCCCCCAGTGTGTCCTTCACCCTGACCGTGGAGCGGGAGTTGGCCCCTACCGTGATCTGCTCCTCGGAGGTTGTCCCGTCTCCCTTCATGTAGGTGATGGTGACCGCGGCTTCGGAGGAGCCCGGGTTCTGCACACAGATGTAGGGGTCGAAGTCGGGGCGGCAGGTCCCTTCGGCGAAGTAGAAGGTGGGAGTCGGGTCGTAGACCCGGAACCCGTCATCGAGCTGGGCCGATTGGCCGTCGGGGTTCTGCACCCTGACGTCCCATAAGCCCGTCTGCACGTCGCCGGGGATTGTCAGCTTGCACGTTACCCTGGTGGAAGATATGACCGAGACATCGGTTGCGGTGATCGTCGCCTGGCCGTTGATCAGCTCCACCCGGGGCTCCCCGTAGAAGCCGGTCCCTGCAAGGTCGGAGACACTCACCGTGGAACCCAACGCCCCGGTAGCCGGGGTAATGGACGTGATCGCAGGTGGAGGGATCGACGTCCTCCAGATCTCGCAGCCAGTGACGCCGTTGAGGGTCCCCGCGAAGAGATTCGGGCCGTTGACGACCATTGAACGGACGGAGAGGTTGTCCACGTCCCCGAAGCCGTCCGTATTCGATTGAGACCACGCAATGCCGTCGTACTGCCACACCTCAGCGCCGAAGGATGTCTTCGTGGTCCCCGCGTGCAGCCTGAGGTTGAATACCGCCATGGAGTCCACGCTCCGGTTCTGGGCCGATCCAAAGCCGTTCGCATTCACCTGGGTCCAGTCGGAGAAAGGAGCCTCGTCCGGCCCCGTGGTCCTCCAGACCTCGCCGCCTGCGATTGCGTTCAACGTGCCGACGAACAGCCCCGATTGATAGACCGCCATCGAACTGGTCGCGTGGTTCCCGGCGTCCCCGAACCCGTCCGCATTCACCTGCGAGAAGCCGATCCCGTCGAAGCGCCACACCTCGCAACCGGTGGCGGTGTTCGACGTCCCGGTGAACAGGTTCGAGTCGAACACGGCCATGGAGCCGGCAACCGTGTTTGTCGGGTCGCCGAACCCGTCAGCATTCACCTGGGTCCACGACCCGCCGTCGTACCGCCAGACCTCGCAGCCGGTCGCGGTGTTCGACGTTCCCACGTACAGGTTCGAGCCGAACACGGCCATGGAGCTTGCGACCGTGTTCCCCGGATCTCCAAACCCGTCCACGTTAACCTGCGCCCAGGCGCTCCCGTTATATCGCCAGACCTCGCAGCCGGTCAGTTGATTCGATGTCCCCGCATACAGGTAGCCCCCTTGGACGGCCATGCATCGCGCGGTGTCGTTGTCGCAGTCGCCGAAGCCGTCGGTGCTCACCTTCGTCCAGGCGGACGAGTCCCGGCGCCACACTGCGCAACCGACCGCACTGGAAGTGCCCGCATACGTCTTGCCGTTGAAGACCGCCATAGAAGCCGCGGAGGTGTTGGCGTTTTCCGTGAGTCCCTTTGCGCTGATACGAGTCCAGTCGGTGAACGGTGGACCACCCGCACCGAGGGTCCGCTACACCTCGCAGCCCTTCTGGTTCGCGGCGCCGAGGTACAACGCGGTTCCTGAAACCACGCCCGCGCTGGCCCCGACGTTGCGGGGGTCACCGAAGCCGTCCGAGTTCACCTGGACCCAGTCTGTGAAGGGCGGGCCTCCCACCCCGGCCGTCCTCCATACCTCGCAACCGGTCGAGCTGTTGAACGTGGATACGTACATCTCCGAGCCGGCGACCACCTCTATCGGCCGCGCTCCCTGGTTGTCCGCGTCCCCGAACCCGTCGGCGTTCACCTGCTCCCAGTCGGAGTAGGGCGGCCCACCAGTACCCGCGCTACCCCAGACCTCGCAGCCGGTTGACTCGTTGAACGTCCCCGCGTATAGCCGGGAGCCGAAAACACCCAGGTCGTAGACGCCCAGGTTGTTCGGGTCCCCGAAGCCGTCCGTGTTGACCTGCGTCCACGAGCCTCCGTCGTAGCTCCAGACCTCACCGCCTGTAATGCCGTTGTAGGTGCCGGCGACCAGCTCGGTTCCGAAGGTGAGCATCGACGAGACGTAGATGTTCTCATCGTCTCCGAAGCCGTCGGAGTTGACCTGCTCCCAGTCCGTGTACGGGACCCCTCCGCCACCTGCGGTCCTCCACACCTCGCACCCGGTCGTGAAGTTGTAGGTGCCAACATACAATTGTGAGTTCCATACCCACATGCTGTACGCCCTGTGGTTGCTGCCGTCACCGAAGCCGGATTGTGCGACCCTCTCCCAGGTGATTCCGTCGTACCTCCAGACCTCGCACCCTGTCGACGATTTGTACGTGCCGACGTGAAGGCGGCTGTTGTAGACAACCATGGAGCACGCCCCGAGGTTGGCACTGGAGCCGAAACCGGTAGCGGTTACGTTCGCCCAGCTTCCCGCGTCGTAGCGCCACACCTGCCCCCCCGACGGGCTTCCCATGGTTCCGAAGTACAGGTCGGAGTCGAACACCGCCGCAGACTGGACTTCCTGCTGCGGGGTGTTGAAACCGTGCGAGGAGTCGATCCCCTCATCCGCGACAACGTTCCAGGCGTCAGCCATTGCCGGGGTGGCGAAGAAACAGCACATGACGAGAGCCATCATCAGAATAGAGGATATTACGGCTGAGCTTCCTGGACAGCCGGCCCCGCGGTCCCTCAATTCAAGCCCATCCCCTGCCTGGGCAATACTGATAACGAGTTGCATTGCACCTGCTCCCGGGCATTCGGTGCCCGCAGCTAATCCGCGCAGCCGCCGATCGTATCCGTGCCCGCGCCGCGGTTGTTCCAGTACATGGCGCGCTCGACCATGATCTTCTTGCCCGGGGTCTGGCACGTGACCTTGATGGAGGCCCTTCCGGCCGGGATCTTGTCCCCCATGTTGAAGGTCTTGCGGGAGTTGGCTCCCACCTCTTCAGTCCAGGTGACGTTGCCGGTCCCGTCTGTGGTCAGGTAGGAGACCTCCACGGTGACCGGCTCGGGGTTGGGGTTCTGGATGAGGGTCCAGGTCTCGCATCCGTTCGTGGTCTCCCCGTCGGGAAGGTAGAAGGTGGCATGGGGGCAGTCCATCCCGATGGAGTCGTGGCAGGCCTCTCCCATCCCGGAGTCCCAGTACATGGCCCTCTCGGCGATTATGGGGACGGAGCCGTGGACCTTGATGGAGAGGTCCCTGTCAGGCACCACCGTGTTCACGTTGACGGTCTTTCGCGAGTTGGGGTCCATGGTGAAGGGGTCCTGGGAGACCGGACCCTCTCCCGTCATGTAGGTGATGTTGACGGTGGCGGCCCCGGAATTGGGGTTCTGCACCAGCACGTAGGTGGTGAACCCCCAGTCGGTGGTCCCCTCCGCCAGGTAGTAGTCGGTAGAGGGGGTGGTGGTTCCTATGGAGTCGTGGCCCTCACGGCGGGAGTTGCGGTACATGGCGCGCTCGGGGATGACGGGCACGTCTGAGGCCACCTTGATTGACGCATCCTGTGCGCCTATGTCCTCGGCCATGTTGAAGGAGGCGCGGGAGCTGGCCTCCACGGTCTTGGTCACCGGTGAGGGCCCCTGCCCCTCAATCATGTAGGTGATGGTGACGTGAGCGTCCTCGTCGTTGGGGTTCTGGATGAGCAACCAGGTCTCGAAGCCCCACTTGGAGGAGCCCTCGGGCAGGTACCAGGTCTTTGCCGGTGCGGTGACCCCCACCGAGGAATGTCCCTCGGGGGAGGGGGCTCCGGGCGCCTGCCAGACCATCCGCCTGTCCACGCAGATAGTCTTTCCCTGTCTGCACTGCACGCTGGTGGAGAAGTCGGTGACCCCGATGTCGTTGCGCGGGTTGATGACGGTCTGGGAGTTGGGTGGGAGCGTGAGGTCGGGCCTGTCTTGAGGTCCGGTCTTGGTCATGTATGTGACTTGAGCCGTTACAACGGTGTCATTGGGGTTCTCGATGGTGACATACGTGTCGAAGCCCCAGTCGGAGGTGCCCTCGGCCAGGTACCATGCGCCGGATACCGGACTGGTAACCGTGAAGCAGTTCTGCAGCGAATCCTCGTCGGAGTTCAGATTGACCACCGTGATGTCCCAGAGGCCCGGATCCGCTCCAGTGATGTCGAAGCGGACGCGGAACTCGGTGAGGGTGAGCCCGTTCATGACACCCTGGATGGTGTCCGCCCCGCGCTCGAGGTAGGCGTTCACCCCTGGCTGGAACCCGTCGCCGTCGATGGTAATCTCCACTGCCCCGGTGTTCGCGCCGGTGTCCGGCGTGACGGAGTCGATGCGTGGTGACCTCTGCGTCACCGTGAGTCCGTTCTCGAAAGTGTCCTCGGTCAGGTCGATGTTGCGCACTATCACGTCGTAGTGCCCCTCCTCTTCGCCCCACAGCTCGAAGTCCGCGTCTATGCGGTCCGCCTGGACGTGCTTGACCGATCCCGTGGCGCCGCCGGGCGCCCCCACATAACGAATGGTGACCGAAGCCCCTGCCCTGAAATCGGTGCCGAAGATCGATATCGACGCCGACCCATCGTTCGTGACGCTCGGCGGATCCACAGACATGATCGTGGGAGGCAGTAGCACCTGGTTCACCGTGAAGCAATCGTATAGCGTATCTCCCTGCCCGTCGTCGTTCCGCACGTAGAGGTCCCTGAGACCCGGCGGGGTGCCGGTCAGGTCGAACAGGTAGGTGGCGCCGGTGTGGGTGACCGCGCCCTGCAGCACGCCGCCGATCAAGGGCCCGACACCCTGGAGCCTCGCGATCATACCGGGCCTGAAGCTGTCCCCGGTCAGGGTCACCAGGACGCTTCCGTCGTTGCCCCCGTTGTCCGGGACGATGGATAGGAGGACGGGAGAAGCGTTGTTGACTGTGAAAAGGTCCACCCCGGTTCCGGACTGGAGGTCGGGGTTGGTCACCACCACGTCACGGGGACCGGCCGGAGCCGCGTCGAGCTGGAAGCCGCAGGTTATCTGGTTGGGCGATACCACGGTGACCCCGGTACCGTTTATGTCGGGGTTCACCCCGTCGCTGAGCCTGACCGTCGCCCCGTCCAGGAAGCCGGTCCCGGACAGGTCGGTGATATTGACAATGCCGTTGTTCAGGCCACTCGTGGGGGTGATGCCTGTTACGTTGGGTGGGGCCTGCGTCACCGTGAAGCAATCGTCCAGCGTGTCTCCCTGGACGTCGTCGTTCTGGACGTAGAGGTCCCTGAGTCCCAGCGGTGCGCCGGTGAGGTCGAACAGGTAGGTGGCGCTCGTGTGGCCGACCACGCCCTGCAGGACTCCGGGTATATCCGGTCCCACGCCCTGGAGCTCGGCGGTCATCCCGGTCCTGAAAGAATCGCCGGTGAGGGTCATTAGGACGCTGCCGTCGTTATCTCCGTTGTCCGGGTTGATGGATACGAGGTCGGGAGGGGCGTTGTTGACTGCGAATAGGTCCACGCCGGTTCCCGCCTGGAGGTCCGGGTTCGTCACCACCACGTTCCTTGAGCCGGCGGGCTCGGCGTCCAGTTGGAAGCTGCAGGTTATCTGGTTCTCCGACAACACCGTAACGTCGCTTGCCGGGATATCGGGGTTCACCCCGTCCGTCAGCTTCACCGTGGCCCCGTCAAGGAAGCCGGTCCCGGCCAGGTCGGTGATATTGACGATACCGTCGTTGAGGCCGCTCGCGGGGGTGATGCCGGTGACCGCGGGGGGCGAGGAGCTGACCGTAAAGCCGTTGGTGAGAGTCGCGTTCTTTCCACCGCCGTTCTCCACGAACACGTTCCACTGCCCGGTGGCCGCCCCCGTGAGGTCGAAATCGCACGTGATCTGCGTGTCTGAGACCCGGGTGACCCCCGTCGCGTCTATGGAGGGCTCACCGCCCTTCTGCAGCTGAACGGTCGCGCTGCTTCGGAAGCCGGTGCCGGCGAGGTCGGTCACGTGAACGCTACCGCCGACGGCCCCCGCCGGGGGGGTGATATCGGTGACGGTGGGAGTGGGGCAGTAGACGTTGAACCCGGCCGCGAGCGTCCCGAACGAGTCGTCGGGGTTGGTCACCACCACGTCCCAGTCCCCATAGTGGACGTCGTCCAGGTCCACGTTGCAGGTGATGGAGCGCGGGGAGTCCACCGAGACCCCGGTGGCGACCACGTCCGGCTGGCCCGCGAGCGCGAGCTTCACCGCGGCCCCCGTCATGAAGTTGTCCCCGGTCACGGTCAGCCCCGCGCTGCCGGTGTTCTCGTGGCTGTCCGGGCTCACCTGCGAGACGGTGGGGCTCCCCTCGGCGTCCAGCCTCATGGAGGGGTCACCGAAGAGGTTGAGCCCGAACAGGTTCTGGTAGTCCGCGACATCGAAGTAGAGATACTCGTTGAGGAACTCTATGTTTGCGAGCCTCAGGGCCTTGCCGCACCGGTGCCCGTCGGTGATGAGGTACTTGTCGAACAGGTAGCCCATGGTGGCGTTCCCGCCCCAGTCCACACTCTGCCAGCCGATGCCGTACCAGGTGATCCTAGTCCCCGCCACGACCGCGGACGCGCCGTTGGTGACCAGCGCGGAGGCAAGCGACGGTGTTTCCGGATAGGCGTTGAGACAGGAAACCGCGAAGACGATTCCCGGGTGCGCGTTGTCCAGGCTCCCTACGTCTCCTGAGGACATGAAGGAGGGCTGGCTCAGCTCGCCGCTCTCGGGTACCCCGTCCCCGTCGTCGGTGGCCCAGTAGGTCCTGTACGCTCCGCTCGAGTTCCCGTGCCCCCACCAGGTGACCACCCCGTAGTCGTTGGGCCACTCAGCGAGCAGGTTGGCCTTGGTCAGCGGCGCGTCGCAGGCCGGCGGGTCGGCGGCCAGCCCCTCCTTCTCGTAGAGGGTGTAGTTGGAGAAGCCCGCGGGGGTGGTGATGTTGTTCTTTATGCTCTCGCTGAAGTAGGAGCCGAACGTGGCGGGCCAGCCGGAGTAGTCCTGATTTGTAAAGTTGCTGATGGCCCCGGGCAGGATGGCCTTGTGCTTCCAGGCTCCCGAGTCCTGCGAGAACGTCACTATCTTGTTGCAGACTGAGGTGACATCACCCGCCACGCTGAGTGGTATGCGCCCCACGTACACCTCGGGGTAGAAGTCCACCCCTCCCACGCCGTCGTCGACCCCGTACTGCCCGTAGTTCCCATCATCGTTGAGGTCCCAGTCGCCGCTAAGGTCGGAGTAGTAGTAGTCGGTGGGAGTGTAGTCGTCGGGGGGAGCCTCTCCGGTCGGGGTCCAGCAGTCGCGCATGGGGACCGAGGCGTCGGTCCCGACTATGAGCACGTAGGTGATGCCCCAGGTGAGGTAGTTGTCGCGAAGGAAGTTGCGTATCTTCTCCTGCGTGTCCACCCCGGCGCAGTTCGTCGATATCCACTCGGTGGTGGTGAGGTTGACGCTCAGGCCCTGGGTCTGCTTGTAGGTCTGCAGCGGGGCCACGGCGGCCGAGAGCGCGGCCGGGCAGATGATGACGTAGTCCGCGATGTTGCCGGTGCCCGACGGCGCATCTCCGCGGAAGGCTTCCGGCGCGTACCAGGCGGCGGCCTCGCCCGCGTTCTCGAAGAGCGCCGGGTCCGGGGCCTCGGGGCTGCGGTCGCGCGCCGGGGTCGCGGCCCGCTCGCTCTCCGCGCAATCGAGGCGTACCTCCAGGTGCTCGCAGTACCGGATGGTGCCGGACGCGGGGTAGTAGCGCACGGGTGTCACATCGAGTGTAGCGGCGGAGATCCCCCTCATCATCCCGGTCCCGGAGACCTCTACGAGGCCGGAGGGATATGGATCGGGGCTCTCGTAGACCGCGGGGTCGGGTCCCCGGGCCGCCTCACCGGAGGTCGCCGCTCCGTACCCCCACTGGATGACACCGACATCCAGGGGTGCGCTCCAGCGTTGTTCGAGAACGACGAGGTCGGTAAGGGTCTTTCCGGGCGGCAGGGCGTAAGAGGCGGACCTCCGTGGGAGCGAGGGCAGTCCGGGGTAGCGCGAGCTGGCGCACCCCTCCATGGACAGGACGGCCGCATCTCCGCTCCCGCTCACCTCGGGCCGCGGGAAGTCGAAGCGGACCGTGATCGAGTCGGGCGTCTTCCTGTCCGGCCCCCGGGAGGCCGGCGCACCGGGCGCGGCCAGCATAAACATGGCGGCGAGCAAACACGCCGCCGCCGGGACTGCTGCTATCCTGGATTTCAAAACGCCTCCCCCACTTACCAACACACCTGCGCGTGTCGCCCCCGCACGGGGATCGGTCCCGGTTATGTCACCGTTCTATATAACGGTATCGGCAGCCGGCCGTTGCTGATCAACCGGTCCTCACCGGGTCTCTGTCAACAGGCCCCCGCCTCTACTCGAAAGCGCCGATAGTATCGGTCCCCAGCCCACGGTCGGCCGAGTACATCGAGCGCTCGACGAGTACCGGCAGGCTGATATCCAACGTACGAACCAGGACGGACGCCCTCCCTTCAGGGATCTTATCCGCCATCTCGTAGGTCGCGCGCGAGCCCGCCGCTATCGTGTCGGTGAAGCTGACGGGCTCTCCCCCACCTTGGGGCAGGTAGGTCACCTCGATGGGGACGGCCCGGTCATGCGGATTGGCCACCAGCGTCCAGGTCTGCCAGCCCTCGGACGTCTGGCCGTCCGGCAGGAAGAAGCTGTTGCTCGTCGACGAAAGCCCGATGGAGGCATGGCAGGCCTGCCCGGAGTCCGGGCCCCCGTTCCAGTACATGGAACGTTCGGCGACCACGGGCCTGTCGGCATGGACCCGGGCCGAAAGGTCCGTGTTCTCGAGACCTTCCAGCTCGCTGACCTTGACGGTCTTTCGAGAGTTGGCGGCTATGGTGAATGGGTCCTGCCCTATGGGCCCGTCGGGTGTCATGAAGGTCAGGGTGACCTCGGCATCAGAGTCGTTGGGGTTCTGAACCAAAAGATATGTCTCGAATCCCCAGGCGGTCGTTCCCTCGGCGAGGTAGTAGTCCGTGGCCGGCGCGGGCGCACCCACCGAGCAGGAGCCCTCGCGCCTTCCGTTACGGTACTGGCTCCTCTCGGCAATCACGGGAAGATCGGACGTCACCTGGACGGAGGAGTCGTGCTCACCGATGTCCGCTCCCATGTCAAAAGAGCCCCTCGAGTAGGCGGGCACCGTTTTCTGGATGGCTATCGGGCCCTCGTCCTCCGTCATGTAGGTCAGGGTGACGTCGGCATCGGTGCCATTCGGGTTCTGTACCAGGGTCCAGGTCTCGAAGCCCCAGGTGGACGAGCCCTCGGGGAGATACCAGGTCTTCGATGGTGAGGTGGCCGCTACCGAGCTGTGGCCCTCCGGGCACGGAGCTCCCTCCCCCGTCCAGTACATGGTCCGGTCCACGGCGATGGTCTCTCCTTCGAGGCATTCAACACGCGTGGAGAAATCGACCTCGCCGATGTCCGGCTCCGAGGAGATCGTCGTCTGGGAGAGGGGCGGCAGGGTCACGGTCCTCTGGAAAGCCCTGCCGGCCCCGGTTTCCGGATTGGGGTCCATATACATGATGCGGGCATGGAGTTCCCGGTCGGACGGATTCTCGATTGTCGTATAGGTATAGAAGTCCCAGGCGTTGGTGCCTTCGGCGAGGTACCAGGTGGGACTCGCCCCGGCATCTGCCGTGTAGAATATGGCCGAATTATCGGCGTCCACCGAGCTCATCCAGGTAACATGTGGGTTTCCGCCAGTATCGAGCGCCAGGCGAGGATTCGAACTTGTTCTACTACCCGAGAGCATAGTGGGGCGGTTCCAGGTTTCTCCGGTCTTGGACGAATAGTAAATCTGGTTCGCGCAGTGATCCCAAACGATATGGGGATCTCCCTGGGGATCGAGCGCCATCGTCCCGAGCGTGTCAAACCCATTCACCCCTGACGGCGGGGCAGCAGATACCATCACCGGTGTAGACCAACCGTTCTGTGACCTCTCAGAGTAATAGACCGACCACCAGTAAGGAGTGCTGGCTGCTCTGCCGCCCCACGCTACATGCGGAAAACCACCTTGGTCCACGGCGATTGTCGGCCCGCCGCTCTGTATTGGTGCGTTTGTAGAGACGACTACGGGAGTTGACCAACCACTGCCGTCATTTCTAGCGTAACAGACATTGTCTACGCCCCCGCTCTGACCTGTCCAGACGATATTAGGATTGCAGTACCTGTCAAGATCGATCTGGGGGAACGTGTTGCAGTCGGAGGTAGTGGAGATTATTACAGCCGCAGACCATACGCCCCCCGTCTTCTTCGAGTAGTAAATGGGAGAGCCATCACTGGTATCACCACACCACGTGACGTGTGGATCTCCGTCTGAATCGAGGGCTATCTGTGGGTATTGGTTGTTAGTGGCTGTGGTCGATATGTTCAAAGGCTCGGACCAGCCCGCGCCCATGTCGGCCGAATAGAATATGAATACTGCTTCGCCAACGCTGCCTCTCCATACGACGTGAGGGTGCCCCTCCGCGTCAACGGCTATCTCGGGCCCGTAGTCGTCGGTGGAGGTGGTCGATATCTGCGTCGGTCCGGACCAATGACCGTCGGTCAACTTGGAGTAAAACATCTCGCCATTCGCGGACCCCCACCAGGCGACATGAAGGTTTCCATCCGCGTCGAGCACCATTCGCGCCGGATTACCAGCTGATGCCCCCGGGATCTGAACCTGTGGTGACCATCCGGTCCCGTCATTCGTGGAGTACAGAATCGCGTAAGAATCCCACCAAACGACATGCGCGTTTCCAGCCTGGTCGACAGCAATCTGTGGATATTGGCCCTGCCCGATCTCGGATATCTGCTCGGGCACGGACCATCCCGGAGAAGGTAGCGCGCCCGGCGTCAGGAGCATGACGACAGTAAAGGCGGCCACCATGGCGGTGGCAAGAACGCGGACTGGCCTCCCCCACTTCGCGCCGCGTCGCGCACGTGTTCTAATGCCGTGAGGTATCATTGGAGTATCCCCTTCCGAGCACGCGAAATCCCCGTTTTCTGTCGCCCGAACCAGATTGCCGTCGCCGCTCAATGGGTCACTAATTGCATCGGTGGAAACGGGCCGGCCCTTTAGAAACACCTGCTCGCCCAGTCCCTCATATCACCGTATTGCAGCAGTACTGTATTACTGTTATCATGACAAACAGCACACGGAAAAAGGAGTTTTGGAATGGGCAAGCCACGGGTAGTGGAGGAAGTCGCCAAAGTGAACGAGCGCGGGGCGCTCACGATTCCCTCCCAGGTCAGGAAGGCCGTCGGCCTGGAGGGCAACGCCCTGGTCGTCGCCAGTGCCGTCGAGAACGGCAACGAGATCCTGCTGAGGGTGCAGATGACCATCGACAGGGACCAGGCCTGGTTCTGGACGCCGGAGTGGCAGGCCGAGGAGAAGAAGTCCGCGGAGGATTACGACCAGGGCAAGATCACCCGGATGAGCGCGGATGAATTCATCAGGGAGATCGAGAATTGGTGAGGGAGTTTGTCTACTCCGCGCGCTTCCAGAGGAACTTCAAGAAGTTGAGCGCGGCCGACAAGGAAGCCGCCCGTGAGAAACTGGCCCTGTTTAGAAACGATCCTTTTCATCCGTCTCTGAGGACGAAACGCATCCAGGGGGTACCGGGGATGTGGGAGAGCTCGATAAACCTGGACATCAGGCTGACGTGGCGCCGGGGAGATGAAGACGGTGTTTTCGAGCTCAGCAACATCGGTAAACACGACCGGACGCTGAAAAGCCCCTAGTGTTCCATTTCATAAGTACGGTAACGTACCGAGAGCGTCGGGGCGCCGCTCCCGCAAGGCGCACGACTGACGCGTACGCCCGTCGTACTCGGAGGGAGTGGAACGCAGCGGGTGTGGATGCAGCGGCGTTCGAATACGAGCGTATTTATGGAATGGAGCACTTAGTACCGGCGATCGCCGGGTTGGCTCCCCCGTCCTCGCCCTAACTCAAGAGAACGAGAAGGTCATCGAGTCGAATATCTTCTTCCACTGCGCGTCCACCTCGGCGGGCTCGTCGAAGGAGATGTAGGTCACCTTGACCAGGACGTTCTCCCTGTAGATGAGGGCGGACCTTGTGGTCGCGGTCTTCCCGCCCACCTTCTCGCTGGTACTGGTTATCAGCGCGGAGGAGCCGCCGATCGTGGCATCCTCGAACTTGAAGGTAATGCCCTGCTCCTCGAAATCCGCCTCCGCGTTGCGGACGTAGGTCTCCTTCAACGTCTCCCAGTCGATGGTCTGGCCCGCGGTGTCGGTGGCGCCCAGGTTCTTCACCTCGACCACGTTCCTCGTCTCCCGGTCGACCAGGACGAAATCCATCATCTCCTGCCGGCTGAAACCGGCCCCGGCCAGCTGCGAAGCCCTCGAATCGGCATCCAGCCAGCTCTTCGGGTAAGAGAAGGTCAGCCCGGTGTCGGGGTCGTCATACGTCCTGGTCTTGGAGCTGAAAAAGACGATGGCGAGTAAGACGATCCCCGCCAGGACAAGGACGGCGGCGACCACGAGGACGGGCATCAGGCTCACGTGGCGCTTTGCGGGCGTCGCCCCCCCAAGAGCCTCCAGTGGTTGGAGCGACCCCGGGGGTTGGAGGGGCTCCGCCGGCCGGCTGGCAGGCTTGTCGAAAGAAGCGTGGCAGAGGCCGCAGAACGTTGCGTTAGGCGGGTTCTCCCCGCCGCAGTCGGGACATCTCATGGCTCTATTGTATTGCCGGGTCAGCCCCGGGTGAAGTTCTATAAGAAGGGGCGCTCCTCGAGGGAACGCCCCTTTCCATGCCACGTCATCTGACCCCTGGTCTTGAGCCCGGCCTCTCAGGCCGGGGAAATGCGGGGCTGAGAGCCCCGCCTCAAGAGAGCTCGTCGAGTGCGGCCTCGAGGTCCTTGGTCTTTACGCCCAGCTCTTTTGCGACCTGCTTCTCGGCCTTCTTGAAGATCTTGCCCATCTCTTCCTCGATCTTCGACTCGCCGACGAAGATGAGGGCCGCCTCTCCCGCGTCGAGCTCCTCGCCCAGCTCCTTGACGTCCTTGCGCGACATGCCCTTCCAGAAGTGTCCGATCAGCCCGCCGGCCGCGCCGGCGACGACGGCCTCGCCGATAAGCGCGGGCGGGAACAGGATGCCCACCAGCACGCCGACGGTGGCGCCCGCGAGCGCGCCCACCTGGGTCGGCTTCTCCCACTTCTCGAGCTTGACCTTGCCCTCGGCGGTCTTCTCCACGATTCCGGCGTCGAAGAGCCCGATGAAGCCTTCCTTGTAGGCCTCCTTGAAGTCCTCGAAATCAGCCTTCGCGTCGTCCACCGACCCGTAGACACCCAGGTACACTATGACTCCGTCAGCTGCCATGCTCCCGCTCCTTTCCTTGGTGCTTTATGTCAGGGAAGCAATGATACCACGACACCTGCATTGGTGAATTGAATCGTGCCTGACCCCGGTTCTAGTCAGTGAATTGAATCGTGCCTGACCCCGGTTCTAGTCAGTGACTTGAATCGTGCCTGACCCCGGTTTGAGTCACTTGAGTCAGCCTGTTCGTTGCCCGGCCTCACAGGTGAAGTGTACAATCCTCTTAGAGGTCTGAAAGGGGTCACGTGTCCGGGGGGTGGAACACATGCGGCATCGGTACGCTTCGCTACTTCTGATCATCTGCCTCGTCATGTTGTCGATCGTGTCCGGCGGCTTCGCGGCACCCGCACGGGCCGGGGCGCCGGCCAAGTCCGCTGGCGAGGCCCGGTGGGACGGGGTCCCGGCGGCTCCCCAGGGCAGATACCGGCCGGGCGTCGTCCTGGTGAAGTTCAAGCCGGGGGTCGACGGCGCGACCCGGGACAGCATAGCCGCCTCAGCCCACCTGGCAGGCGTCGAGCGCTCGATCGGTCATCGCGGCCGGGGAGAAGAAGTACAGGTCATGACCCTCGAGCCCGGCACCAGCGTGACCCGGGCCGTCAGCGAGCTGAGCGCCCGTCCGGAGGTCGAGTACGCCGAACCCGACTACCTTATGAACACGCCTTACACCCCCAACGACCCGCACCTGTCCGACCAGTGGGGGCTCAATAACACCGGTCAGAGCATCGAAGGCCAGCCCGGGAGATCCGGCGCGGATATCAAGGCCAAGCTGGCCTGGGACATCGAGAAGGGCAACAGCAACACGGTGAACGTTGCGGTGATAGACTCCGGCATCGACTACGCGCACGCGGACCTCGATTCGAAGACCTGGACCAACGCCGCCGATGTTAGCGGCAACCAGATAGACGATGACGGCAACGGGTACGTCGACGATACCAAGGGGTACAACTGGGCCGGCGTCTCACAGTACAACATCTTCTACTGGGGCGGCTCGGGCTGGGAGTTCTCCTACTGGGGCCTGGGCTCCGGCCCGGCCTTCCAGACAATCGCACAGTCTTTCACGGCCAGGGCGCCCTCGGGCGAGACGATGCACCTCACAGACGTGGGACTGCTGCTCTCGAGGGTTGGAATCCCCGCGGCGAACGTCAATGTCTCGATCCGCTCCACGCTGGGCGGGCCGAACCTGGCTTCGTTCACCATCGCCGCCGGCGAGGTCACCGCCGACATCGAGGAGTTCTACAAGCCGCTGTCCGCCCCGCTCGACCTGACCAGCGGAAGCACGTACTACATCGTCGTCACCACCACCCAGAACGACAATAATAACTGCTTCGTGCTCTTCGACAACTGGGGCGCGGAGGATGGTACCTTCGACGCCTATCGGGAGGGCCAGGAGTGGCAGCTGAACGGCTCGTGGCAGAGCTGGCCGAACGACGACTTCTATTTCAGGACCAACCCGTCCGGCTGGGCCAGGGACAACAACGGCCACGGCACCCACGTCGGCGGGATAATAGGTGCGGAGGGAAACAACTCGAAGGGGGGAGCCGGGGTCTCGTTCGGCTCCAAGACGAAGATAATGCCGCTGAAGACCCAGGACTCCAGCGGGTCCGGAGCCACCAGCGACATCACGGCCGCCGTCATCTACGCGGCGGAAAACGGCGCCGACATCATCAACATGAGCCTGGGAAGCTCGAGCTACTCCTCGACCCTGGGCAACGCGGTGGCCTACGCCATCTCCCAGGGGGTGTGCGTGTTCGCCTCGGCGGGCAACGACGGGGACTCCACCGTCAACTACCCCGCCGGCTACCCGAGCGTGAACGGCATCGGGGCCACGGACAACCGCGATACCAGGGCCGATTTCTCCAACTACAACTCGACGGTTGACTTCGCCGCCCCGGGAGTGGACGTCTACTCGACGATGCCTACGTACCAGGTAGGGCTCAACGACGAGGGCTACACCACGAGCTACTCCTTCCTGTCCGGCACCTCGATGGCCTCCCCGATGGCGGCGGGTGTCGGTGCCCTGATACTGTCCAAGCACCCCACCTACACCCCCACACAGGTCACGAACGCGCTGAAGAACGGCGCTCAGGACCTGGGTGCGTCGGGCCGCGACAACTACTACGGGTACGGGCGGGTAAGCGCCAACGCGTCCCTTGGCGGAACGGATCCCGAGCCGCTGGCGGACTGCTCCACCTGGTACCTCGCCGAGGGTTCGACCGACTGGGGGTTCGACTGCTACGTGACGATCGAGAACCCCACCACGGTGGATGTGGACGCCAAGGTCACGTTCATGACCACCACGGGGCCGCAGACCTTGCCGACGCTGTTTCTGCCTTCCGGGAGCCAGACCATGATCTTTCCGTCGGATTTCATCGGGGCCACCGACTTCTCGACCAAGGTGGAGGCGCTCGGTGGTGAGCCGATCGCGGTCGACAGGGAGATGTTCTGGGTGGGCGCCGGACAGCCCGTGGAGTTCGAGGGGGCCCACGGCTCGATCGGGGTCACCGCTCCGGCCAAGACCTGGTACCTGCCGGAGGGCTCCTCCAAGTGGGGCTTCGAGACCTGGCTGCTGATCCAGAACCCCAACAGCACCGCGGCGGCGTGCGACGTCACCTACATGATAGAGGGAGCGGAGTCTATAACGGTACAGAAGGACGTGCCGGCCAACTCGCGCCGGACGTTCTTCATGGCCGACGATATCGGCTCGCAGGACGCTTCCATCAAGGTGACATCCAACGTGCCGGTCATCCCCGAGCGGGCCATGTACCGGAACGACCGCAGGGAGGGGCACGACTCCATCGGGACCACGACCCCGTCGACGACTTTCTACCTGGCCGAGGGGACCAGCGACTGGGGATTCACCTCTTACGTGCTGGTCCAGAACCCGAATACCACCGCGGCGGACGTCACGCTGACCTACATGACCAACTCGGGCCCGGTGCCCCAGCCCTCCTTCAGCATGCCCCCATTGTCGCGCCATACCATCAGGGTGAACGACCAACTGCCGAACACCGACCTCTCGACGAAGGTAGAGGCGAACGTGCCGATAATCGCCGAGCGCGCGATGTACTGGGACAACGGCACGGGCGAGGCAATGCATGACTCGATAGGCATAGCGGGGCCTCACCAGTATTTCTTCCTGCCGGACGGCAGGACCGACCTGGGATTCGAGACGTGGACCCTGGTGCAGAACCCCAACACCACGCCGGTGAACATCGAGGTTCTCTACTTCTTCCCTGACGGGAGCATGCCGGTGGGGTTCGAGGCTACCATCTCTCCGCAATCCCGCGTCAGCTACAACCTGGAGGACGGCATAGGCGAGGATGGCTGGGCGGCGACGATGGTTCACTGCACGACCAGCGGCAAGGGAGTCATGGTGGAGCGGGCGATCTACGGTCAGAACCGGGGGTCCGGCACCGACACCATAGGCGGGCCCTACGACGAAACGGCGCCGGGCCTGCATGGGATGTCCTCCGCGGGCGCCGCCGGGCCCGGGGCGGGGAAGAAGCCCCTGGATCGGATCCCTCACGGATGGAGGTAGGGTAGCAGGGGCGCGCAAGCCCCGGTCGGGCGAAGGGAAGGTGCACAGATGAAAGGACTGGTCGCTTACCACTCCAAGTACGGGAACGGGAAGATAATCGCCGAGGCGATCGGGGGAGGCCTGGCCGGGGCCGATCACACGGTGACGGTTATCGACGTGAGCAAGCCCGTGGTTGGTGATTTCGACTTCGTGGTGGTGGGCTCGCCGACGAGGGCGGGACGGATGATGGGACCGGTCAAGAGGTTCATCGGCCGGGAGCTCGAGAAAGAATCCTGGAAGGGGAAGCCGTTCGTCGCGGTGGGAACCGGGTTCAAGCCGGAGGGCACGGGCAAGAAGACCGACCAGTGGGGGGCGAGGAGCGCTGAGAAGGTCTACGAGGCGCTCGAGAAGGCCGGGCTCAAGCCGTTGATGGGACCGCAGAAGTTCTTCGTCTCCGACATGAAGGGCCCCCTGGAGGAAGGCGAGCAGCAGAGAGCCGCGGAGCTGGGTCTTTCCGCCGGCAAGACGCTTTCGGAGGCCTGAGCCTCACATACCTCGTCCGGGCGGGGGATTCGTCCCGGGCAACCACCCTGGCCGGACGTTCGGGCTCACACCGGTGCGGAGGGCCAGCCGCCAGAGCAGTATCGCAACGACCGTCGCGCACAGGTCCAGGATCCCGGTGATGGCGAGGGTCTTCAACATCGCTACCGTGCCGTTTGCCGATTGCGAGTCGATCATGCTCGGGCCTCCGAAGATGTTTATCAGGATCAGGAGACCGAAGAGCCAGGTGGCGGCTACCGCTCCGTACTTGACGAACCGGAACCAGTCCTCGGGCGCTCGCATCAGGAGCAGCAGCGCGGTGTGCGCTCCGAGCACCGCGACCATCGCCATCACGCCCGTGAACTTCACCAGGCCTTCCGACGCGTTCACCAGCGTCAGGAGAGTGAAGAGCGCGGCGGCCCCGGCCACCCCAACCACCCCCACGCCCAGTACCTCGTACGTCTTCCGCTTGAGGTGCACGTATCCGCAGACGGCGATCGCGGCGTAGAAACCCATTGTGTAGAGCGCCGCGACCACCTTGTACCAGGATTCGCTTCCCCCGAACAGGACGACCACGGAGGTTACGAGGAAGAATACGCCCGCGTAGATCATGCCCGCGACCAGCAGCATTCCGTCCCGGTCGAGGCCGGCCCGGTAGGGAGCACCCGGGGAGGGGATCGGGTATCCCGGGGGTCCGGGTGGTGGTGCACCCGGGACTCCGGGGCCGTACCCGGGAGGATAGTATCCCGCAGGCGGCGCGGCGAAGGGGTCTCCGGGGCCCGCGTAGGGGACCGCCTGCCGCGGGTTTGCGTACGCGTCTCCGGGTGCGGCGTAAGGAACAGCCTGCGGTTGCTGCGGCTGTGGATAGGCCGCGGGCTGCCCCGGCGGTTGCGCGTAGGCGCCCGCGCCTGGCACCGAACCGGGTTGTCCGGCGGACACGAGGGGGGGCTCGGAGGGACCCGGCGGAGCGGCGGGATGCGGCGGCGGCGCGCTCCTGATCTTCAGCCCGCACGACGGGCAGAACTCACTCCCTTGCGGTATTTCACCGGAACACCTGACGCAATTCATGTCATCGTCCTTTCTTGACCGAGCCTCCCCGGTCCCGGACGGCGGACTGAAGTCCGCCCCCGATCGCAGGCGCTCACCTCAACCGGTCGGCATCGTGAAGAAGAAGGAAGACCCCTTTCCCATCTGGCTGCGGTGCCAGATGCGCCCCCCGTGCATCTCGACGATCGACCGCGCTATCGCCAGCCCTAGACCAGTCCCGTGCCGGGCCGTCTCCGCGCTCTCTGCCTTGGCGAACCGGGAGAACACCTGCTCGCGGAACGCGGCCGGGATGCCTACGCCGGTATCGCTCACGCAGAACTCCACGAAGCCCTGCCCGGTATCGTGCGCCGAGACCGTGACGGTCCCGGCGTTGGTGTACTTTACGGCGTTGCTGACGAGGTTGTGGAGCACCTGCGAGAGCCTGTTGGGATCTGCCAGGACCACGCACGGGGTCTCCGGGATGTCGAGGATGCACTCCAGGCCCTTCTCCCGCGCCTGGTTCTCGAACACGACCAGTGCTTCCTGGAGCAGGGGCCTCGCGTCCACGGCCTGTCTGTCCAGTATCATCAGGCCCGCGTCCATGTTGGCAAGGTCCAGCAGGTCCCTTGCCAGGCTGGTAAGACGCTGGACGGACAGCGAAAGCACGTCGAGTGAGCGCTGCTGCTCCCGGTCCAGGGTTCCGCGGCTCTCCTTGCCCAGCATGTCCAGGCCCAGCTTCAGGGAGGTGAGCGGCGTGCGCAACTCGTGGGCCGCTGTCCGTATGAAATCGAGCCTGAGCCTCTCCAGCTCCTTCTGCCTGGTGATGTCGTTGATAATACCGAGTATGTACTCCGTGTCGCCCTCCTCGTCACAGAGTGGGGCCTTCCTTATCCTGAAGACGTAGGTGTCGTCGCTGGAGCCCGAGGTGAGAACGATGTCCTCCTCGTAGTAGCGGCCGGTTCTCAGCACCTCCTGGTCGGAGGCGCGGGCACGCTCCTGCTGGTCGACCGGGAAGAGGTCGCGATCGGCCTTGCCGACCAGGTCCGACTTGTCCATGCCCATCATCGTGGCGAACGCGCGGTTGACCAGGACGTAGCGCAGGCGCCTGTCCTTGATGAACATGGGCTCGGCTATGTTGTCGATCACATCCTCGAGGAACCGCTTCTCCTCGCGCAGCTCGTCGCTGGTCTGGGTCAGCGCGTTGACCCGGTCCTGGGCGGCCCGCGCCTTGACGTCCGCCAGCCTGGCCTGCTGCTCGGCGCTGGCCCGGCGCAGGGCGTCCCGGATATCGTGCAGGACGTAGACGGTGCCGATCTTCTTGCCGGAGTGCTTTGTCACCGGCCCTTCGCCCACGGCGACCGGCACGACCTCGCCGCCGCTGGTCAGGCAGAAGAACGGGCGGTCGACGCGGACACCGCTCTCCACGTGGTCTCCCGCCTCAGTGCCCGGATTGGAGCTGACGAGGACGCTTCCCACAGGCTTGCCGGTAAGCTCCTCGGCGGAGTAACCCGTGAGCTCGAGTGCGGCCGGGTTGACCGTCTCCACGCGGTCGTCCGCGTCGCTCACCAGGACGGCGTCGTTCATGTTCGAGACTATCGCGTCCGCGAAGGCCGTCGCCATGGTGGTCATCAGGTTGTGCCTGGTCACCGCATATGCGACTATCGCCAGCATCACCGGGGTTATGGTGGCCGAGCTGACCGGCGAGTACCTGTTGAAGAGCGGCAGTATGAAATCGCTGATGGACCCGATGATGTAGGTTACGGTGCCGGCGATCAGGACGTAGCCGACCTGGGTTCGCTTCGCAACGATGCGGGTCGTGCGCCAGGAGCGGAAGAGTATGACGAGCCCCGCAGCCATGAGGACCACGACGTAGAGCTTGGAGAACAGCCGGAGGGGTCCTTCCACCTCCTTCCAGTACTGGCCGAGCGGCTCGAAGCCCTTGAACACCAGGCTGGTGAAGCAGGTGAAGGCGAGCAGCAGCGCCCCGGACCCGTACAACACCGCCAGCAGCGTCCGGCGGCGCCCGCCGGGAAGCAGGCCGGTCAGCTCGAGGCAGAAGTGGATGAAGACGGCTCCGAGCAGGCACCACCCCACGCTCGCTAACCTTGCTCCCAGTAGTGCGTTCGAGGGGCCGGTCGCGACCTGCGTGATGAACTCACCGATGTTCCACAGGCCGAAGCAGAAAGTGATGCCTGCGAACAGGCGGTTGACCAGGCGTTGCGGGTCCCGGGTCAGGACGTAGATGCCGATGGCGAGGTTGGCTGCCAGGGCGACCAGCGGCAGCACCTGGTGCAACCCCTTCATCCTTCGGCTCCCCCCTTCGACTCACGGCGCACGGTCCGTGTGCGGACTCGAATCCCGCCTTCAATATACGTCGGTACGATGGTTGCCGGCGCCGCCACGTAGCCAGAATTATAACATCGGGAGTGTGACGCCATTCCTCCCGGCAGGCTTCCCCACGCCGGAAAACCGCATGACAACGCGGTTAATTGACAGCGCGGCGCTTAAAGTGGAAACTGGAGTGGCCCTCGGGAGCGAGGCCGGAAGGTTCATGCATTACACTCCGGGCACCCGCGGACGGACGCGCCCCCATCGTCTAGAGGCCTAGGATATCGCCCTTTCAAGGCGGCGACACGGGTTCGAATCCCGTTGGGGGCACCACACCCGGTTCGTCAGTCGAAACAATCGCCGGGCCAGGGGTGCTGCTGGAGATCGTAACCAGCGAACGACTCCTGGTACCAGGGCAGCGCGGTGATGACCCAGGAATCGCCACTCGCTTTCAGCTTGAAGTCGCCGTGTACATACCAGTGGGTCCTGGTGACCACGGCGGGAAACCCGGCGGGATCGGTGAACCACAGGTCCCCGTCACAGTGTACGTTCGCCTTTGTGCCGTCATTGTGGGTGATGCAGTAGCTGAACCGCCCGAAAGTCGTATGGCCGACGAACCCGGCGAAATCCGTAGAGTTCCACGCGACTATGCCGGGCTGATCGCCGCTGCCCCCGGTCAGGGTGGAGACCACGTCCCTGTCACCCGCCTGCACGGCGGCGAGGAGACTCTCTATCGTGACGACGGGAGACATGGTAACGGGCTGCTGGGCAGCCGGTTGGGGGGCCGGTGTTCCGGGGGCGGAGCTGCCCGGAGCGGACGTCTGGGCGATGACGTTGCCCGCCGGCACACCACCGGACAGGCGTTGAACAAGGCCGTATGCGCCCGGTGATAACGCCATGCCCACCAGGAATGCCGTAACGGCCAGGCGGACTAACCTCGCCATGCCAACCAACCCCCTTGGAGCATCCTGTCGGCCGCCGGTTTCCTTCCGGCGACTCCAGCGCCGTTATTTGTTCGCGTTTCCGAGGTCCGTGACCACTGTCCCGAGCGTCGCGCTCGCCTGCTTGATCTCCGCTTCACCAAGCTGAATGAGGTCCCCATTCGAATTGTTGATGCCACTGATCATGTGATTGATAGCCGTTTCCAGCTGAGCCAGCGCGAGGTTCAGGTCCGCGGCCGCCTGCGCGTCCGGGATGGAAGGGCACTTGTACCCGGACGGCGCGGCCCAGAGATCGCGGCCGCCGTTGGGCCTCACCGTCTCGACCCACGGGGGGTCGCCGTTGATATCGGCGGCGGGGCTCCAGTCGGGTGGATTGCGCCCCTGCAGCGTGCGGATATCGCACAGCAGTTGCGGGAAGGTCTCTTCGGCGTAGGCGAGGTTCATGTCATCCAGGTACTTTATGCAGGTGTTGGTGTCGAAGATGAGGGTGTTCAGCCACACCATGTTGGTGGTCTGCCATCTGCCCACCGCGCGATTGGCATAGCTCGAAGCGGCGGCGACCGGAGCCGATGAGGTCGGAGCCGATGTACCCGGCTGGGGAGTCGTCTGGCTCGTAACGGCTCCGCTCTTATAGAGAACGACAATCGATAGACATAGAACGATGAGTACTACCGCCAGACTAACCGCTAACTTTTTCACCGGTCGCCCCCTTGCCTAGAGTGGCAATCTTAATTTCTAACACAAACGGCGACCAACAGTCCATAGGACGACACCGTCACCGGTTACCTCCCCCTTTGAGCCTGTCGCGCTCCTCGGAGGCCTTTGTGAACACGTCGGCCGCGACGCCGAGTATTCTCTCTATGTCGGAGAAGTGGACTTCTTCGCCGTCGATGGTCGGTGGCTTGCGGGGGATCTCCCCTGCCATCGAGAAATCGTCTTCCGAGGCGATGACTCCGAACTGGCGTACGATCGTGTCTTCGACGATGTCGTCCAGCGGGTTTGCCAGCCTCTCCTTGATGTCGATCCGCAGCGCGGACCGCAGTTGTTCGATGTCGTCCAGCTCCATGATCCCGATCGACAGGATCCGAAAGAAAACCTCAGACCATTTCTTTCATCGGACAGCGCCGGCCGTCGATTGTGAAAGAAATGGTCTGAGGTAAAGTTTCACTATAGTTCGCCGTGGACGGTGCAGGTGACGTGCAGCGTGGACGGGTCCGTGCTGGGGGCGTAGTACGAGTAGGCGCCGCCGGACGGACATACCGGCAGACCGTACATCTCCGACATGTCGTTGGGGAAGTTGCCCGAGCCTCCCCACCAGTCAACCAGCCTGTCGTAGACCACCCGCTGGTTCTGCCTGCAGATCTCCGCGGTCCGGGCCTCCTCGGCCGCGGCGGCCTTCCTCGCGGCGCACTCGTCGATGACACCCTGCGCGGTCCCGGCGACCGCATCCGCCTCCGCCGCGGTCTCCGCCTCCTCGAGGTCCTCCAGCGCCGCGGAGAGGCGGTCGAGGAGGTCTCCCACATCGATTCCGGCGGCCACCGCGTCATCCAGGGCGGCTGTCGCCTCGTCGCACTTCTGCGTGGCGGCTTCGACGGCCTCACCAAGTTGCAGGTCTTTCCCCTTGCCCGCCACCATAGTGAATGACAGGTCCTTCGAGGCGGTGAGCTTCTTCTCCCCCTGCTTCACGGTCAGCAGGGCCCGGGCCTCCAACGGCTTGCCGCTGCCCTGCTCCATGGTGAAGGTAAGCTTCTTCGTCTGTGCCTTGCCGCTCGATTTCACGACGAACGTCTCGTCCATGACGGTGTCGTCGGCGGAGTCGACTATCTCCAGCCGGAGGGTGCCGCTCCCCGTGCCCTTGAACTTAGCGTTGTAGGTGACCCTGAAGGCGAGCTCGGTATCGAGCGGGACCTCCGAGGTGTCGAGGGTCGTGTCATCGGTGCGGACCAGCTCGGCTGAGGTTATGCGGGCAACCGGCCTGTTTGCCGCCGCGACCATCATGACGACTGTGACCACGGCGCCGGCGACCAGCAGGACTCCCACCACGCCGAGCACCACCAGCAGAATCGTCCTCGAGTCTCGTTTCTTCTCGATCTGCTGAGGTACGTACGCGGGCACCTGTACCGCCGGCATGGGTGTCGTCGGCTGCGGGGCCGTCGGCGCCCCGGGGACCTGTGGCATCGCCCGGGTCACCTCGCCCAGCGGGGTCCCGCAGGACACGCAGAACTTGGTCCCGTCGGGGTTCACGTGCTCGCACTCGGGGCATTTCATTTTCAAACAGCTCCTTCTCTGTATGTAGGAACTGACGTCTCCCGCTCCCTATGGTTCTCCAGAATACGTCGAATCCGCCATGATATCCTACAACCGTGAGAAATAACCTCAACCATTATTTCTCACCGTGCATTGTGTGCGCCCTGGACCGCGGTTCGTTATAATTGGTGGGCCAGTAAGCAAGGAGCCGTGGTGTAGCCTGGTTTAACACACTGGCCTGTCAAGCCAGAGATCGCGGGTTCAAATCCCGTCGGCTCCGCTCTTTTCTCCTCCGCTTGGGCCATGACTCCAGTCCCGGGGAGTTCATGAAAGAAAACCTCAGACCAAAACTTTCACCGAGGCTGGTTACGGGCTGCGGATGAAAGAAATGGTCTGAGGTTTTCTTTCATGGTCTGAGGTTTTCTTTCAGAGGTTTTCTTTCACTTAGCGGTAGTAGGCCAGCATCTCCGAGGCCAGGTCCTTGACCTTCTTTTTCAGCGCGGCCGGGGTCTCGACCTCGAACTCGGAGCCGAACTTGAGCAGGTACTTGGCCAGCCAGTCCAGGTTGCCGGTACGGATCTCGACCGTGAACCAGCCCGGCCGGGGGCCGCGCTGGAAATGCGCGTCGTTCCAGTCCTCGGCCAGGCTCCAGCGGACATTATCGGGGAAGCTCAGCCGCACCCGGTAACGGCCGCCCTTCTCTCCGATGAACTCCGGCAAAGGCGGGGCGTCGGACGGGTCGCGCGTGAATCGCTTCCGGGTGACCTCCAGCTTCTTGATGCGGTCCAGGCGGAAGAAGCGGTAGCCCCCCGCCATCCTGCACCACGCCAGCAGGTACCAGACGCCGCGGGACACAACGAGGCGCAGGGGCTCGACGTCACGCTCGTCGAAGCTGTCGCGGCTGTAGGAGTAGTAGGTCATGTGGATGACCTTCCTGGAGGCGATCGCCTTCCCGATGGTGTCGGCGAGGCTGCTGGGGTCTATCCCCAGGTGGACCACTATCCGGCCCGCGAGGTCCCGCACGTACCGCTCGTCCGCCCTGCCGAACAGGGACATCCTGTCATCGAGCAGCTTGTAGAGGTTGGTGCCTTTTTTAAGGACCCCGGCATCCGCCAGCGCCCTGCCGACCATCATCAGCACGACCCCCTCGTCCCTCGTCACCGGGAGGGGGCGCAGGGGTCCCGCGGGAGAGAGCCGGCTCAGCCGCCCGCCCTTCAGGCCCTCCGCGTCGTAGTCGTAGGCCGCGGCGACCTCCGCGAGGTCGCTCGAAGCCAGGAACTCCATGCACTCGACGACCTCTCGCTCCTCCAGCATGTAGCAGGAGGCGAACTCCTCCAGCGGCACCGGCTCACCGGGTATGAGTGGAGCCAGCGCCAGGATGCGGCCCAGTGCCTCGACACTGTGTATGTCCACCTACCCCACCACCTTTAAAGCGGCCTGCAATCGTTCCTTTATGAGCTTGACCACCTCGCGCGGGGTGACGGCCCGCGCGTCGGTGCCGAACCCCAGCAGCCAGTCAACGAACGGGTACAGGTAGTCGACCTCGTAGACCACCTCCAGCGACCGGTCCTTCAACACGCGAGATCGTTTCACCACCGCCGGCGCGCTCGCGGGGGGGGTATCGTAGGCGTAGGTCAAGCGTCCTTTGCCGTCGCGGCGCGGGCCGAACCTCACCTTCACGTCCGTGGCGTGGTCGTCCCACGCCCAGGTTGTCGCCTTCTCGACGTCGAAGCCGGGCGGGACCCGGAAGTCGGCCGACTTCGGCCTGGCCTCGTTCACTTTCACCTTGGACTCGAGACGGTCCAGCTTGAAGGTCACGACCCCCTCGTGCAGGTCCGAGCGGCCCACCAGGTACCAGCGCCCGTCCCTGCTGATCATCCCGTACGGCTCCACCACGTGCCGCCGGGCGGCCTCCGAACCCAGCGAGCGGTAGGAGAAGGTGACACTCTTCTTGCGCCTGACGGCATCGGTGAGCCTGTTCAACGCCTCCCGGGTGGGAGGCGACTCGAGCCAACTCACCGGGACCGCGTCCAGCGCACTCAGGTCGGAGCAGCGGTAGCCCAGCTTGAGCAGGAGGGTCATCGCCGGGCCCGAGAACGGCGTCCCGGAGCCCAGGAAGAACCGAAGGGCCGTTGCCATGGCGAGCCTCTCGTCGGCGCCGAGCTTCACCGGCTCGTTGCTGCCGGCGGCGATCCGGTAGCCGGGCTGTCCGTCCTGGCGCGTCACCACCTCCAGGGGCACGCCCATCTCCAGCAGCACGCTCTTGTCCCGCTCGAACATCGCCCTGATGCGGTCGGTCTCGCGCTTCTCCTCCAGCAGGCTCATCGGGTGCCGGGCCAGGAAATCGGCCGTGGTTATCGCGCTGTCCACCTGGGGGGGTGAGAGTGCCTTGCCCGCGGAGACGGCCTGCAGGTCGCGGGCGGTGCACGCGTCGCCTTCGCCCTCGCGTACCAGCAGCCAGTACAGGTAGGAGGTCTCTGCCGGGTCCGGCTTTCTGCGTGCCACGAGCCTTACGATCAGTGCCTGAAAGCGGCGGGTCTTGGCCCTGTAGGCCGCCTCGTCGGCCTTGTCCTCGTCACTGCGGCCCAGCACGCGGTCGGCCAGGAAGTCCAGGTCGGCCTTCGGCGGCCTCCCGCCCTCCTTGACCACCTCGGCCATGCGCTCGAACCGCTCGGCCTCCTCCCCCACCGCCGTCATCTCGTCGCGCACGAACTCGAGCACCCGGAGCATACGCCTGGTCTCGGTGGCCTCCGATGCCACCAGCCTGCCCAGGTAGGTGAACTCCCGGGTGCCCAGGTCCGCTCGCCGCTCGAACCTGTCGAGCAGCGACCGGTAGTGGCGCACCTTGACCGTGTACATCTCCACGCGCACGTCGTCCCCGTCATCGAGGTCGGCGAGGCGCCTGGTGAGGAAGGCGATGTCGGCCTTTGTCGGTACCCTCCCCGTGTCGAGCGCCTGCTCTATGCGCTCGAGGCGCAGGACATCGGAGGTGAGCCTGTCGATGCCCCTGCGGGCCGCTTTCAGCAAAGCCTGCCGCTCCTCGGGGAGAATGAGGATATCGTAGAGCACCCGGTACCGTTTGCGGCGGGCGTCCTGCTCGGCGGCGTAAACCGGCGAGGCCTTCAGCTCCTCGAAGGAAGGCGCCACGGACGCCTCCATGATGAAGCAGGTGAGCGCGATGAGTCGCTGGACAGGGTGCCTGTGATAGTCGATTTCCTTCGTCGGAGCCATGCCACCTCCCGTTGCCGCGGTCGAAGATATTATACGGCACCTCGCCGGTGCTTCCTCCCACTCCCTATTACCCCCTCCCCCTTCCCTCCCCTCTTCCTTGAGGGGGGAGGGTCAGGGTGGGGGCGACCGTCTTCATTACTGCGAACGTGTACACTAACACCATGCACGCTCTAATGGAGACCACCCTGGAGCACGTCCGGTACATCTACAGCATCGCGAGGCGTCCGTGCCGGCTGGCGCTCTACTCCCTGATCATGGTCGCGCTCGGTGTGATACTGGTCGCCC
The DNA here is from genome assembly GCA_018831265.1 of Actinomycetota bacterium. Lineage (GTDB taxonomy): Bacteria > Actinomycetota > Geothermincolia > Fen-727 > Anoxymicrobiaceae > JAHJCO01. The sequence continues at coordinate 167,254 of JAHJCO010000012.1, read as the reverse complement.
CGCTCACGTTCCCGGGCGTGGACGTCTCCCGTGTATCCTTCACCAACGAGTACCTGAACAGCAGGGTGGCCGGCCTCCTGATAATCCCCTCCGGCCACAAGGGAGAGGTCCCCGCGGTGATCTTCTCCCACGGCGCGACCACCAACAAGGAGCTGTACCTGCCGATGTGCAGGGAGCTGGCCCGCAGGGGTATCGCGGTCCTGGCCATCGACCTGCCCGGGCACGGCGGATCGGGCGGGCACAGCGCCGCGACCCTCACGGAGTACACCTCAATATGGTCGGCGTACGACTACCTGGAGGAGAAGGTGCCGGAGGTGGACACCTCCCGGATAGCGGCGGCGGGGCAGTCCCTGGGCGGGATATCGAGCACATTCGCGGGCGTCCGTCAGGGCGGACCGGAGTTTCGCGCGGTGGTCGCCATTTACTGCTGGCCAAGCCTGGAGCAGGCGCTGGAGACGACGTCCGGCCCCCTGGACGACTTCGTGGACAGGCTGTTCCCGCTCTTCACCTGGTCACGGGGCTTCGACATCACGGATGAGTCCCAGCTCGCCGAGAGAGACATCATCTCGCGCCTTTCGAAGACCGTGCCACCCAACTACCTGCTTGTGGTGGGAGAGCGCGACGAGATGTGCACCATGGAGCAGGAGGAGGCGCTGGTCGCGAAGGCGGCCGGCAGAAAGAGCGTGGAGCCGGGGAAGATCTACGGGTCCTTCGAGGACGGGACGGCGCGCGAGCTGGTCATAACCTCCGACGACCACTTCAGCGAGGTGACCTCCAGCGCGGTGTTCTCCGCGGTCTACTCGTGGCTGACGCGGGCCTTCGGGATGGAGGCGCGGGGGACGGCGCCTTTCCTGATGTTCCGCTACTCGGGCTGGGGCACGATACTGCTGGGCGCGATGCTGCTGGGCCTGGCGGTGGCGCTCATAATGTACGCGTGGCTGAAGGACAGGGGCGCCCGGGTGCGGGAAGGTCCGGTGGAAGAAGTGGAGCCGCTGCAAAGCACATGGGTGACCGCCCCCTCGGTGGTGGTGTACTTCCTGGTGATATCTCTGGTCTCGCTCCCGCTTGCGATCTGGCTGGGAATCAGGGTGCTGGTACCGTTCATCGTGGGAGACATGTTCTCGTCGCTGGCGGTGGTGAGGGGCCTGCTGACACTTGGAGGGTTGGCGCTGGGAGGGTGGCTGCTGTACGGGAGACTGCCCGCGCTCAGGGATTGGGACTGGAGGTCGGATGCGCGGCGCCTGGGGATCGACGCGGCCCCGGTGGCCGGCGGGTTCGCGGCGTTCCTCTTCATCTACGCGCCGCTGGCGCGGGTGCTCTACCTGGGCCCGGGGCTGCCGTACTCGATACTCTGGTACGTGCTGTTCGTGGTGCTGGCGACGTTCCTGTTCTGGGTGGAGGGTCGCTACTTCCACTCGCTGCTGCTGCCGCTGTTCGGGCGCACGGACGAGCTTCGAGGCCGCATCCGCTACCTGGCGAGCGAGGCGGGGACCCGCACGCTGGCACTGGCCCTCATATTCGTCCCGTTGATGTCCAACCCGTTCATGCGGATGGGCAGGCCGGGCATGATCCGCCTCCCGCTGGTGGTGGTGGTGCTGATCGCCGGGCTGCCGCTGTACTACTTCATCGCCTGGCTCAACCTGCGCGCCCGCTCGGCGGGAATCTCACTCGCGGCGCCCTCCCTCGCCCTCGCCCTCCTCCAGGGCTGGTTCCTGACCGCGATGCTGTCACTGAGGTGAATAGTGTGCCTACGGCGTAATATTCCAATGGGGTCGGAAGTCTCGTATGTACAATCGTGCAATGCACCGAAAGGGGACGTCATGATAACGGGCAGGTACATCGCTCCGCTCGTCGTGGTCCTGATGCTGGCGGCTCTTGCCCTGGTCGGGTGCGGGGGTGGGTCGTCCGGTGTCGTCGGCACATACCTCAACGAGGGCACCACCGGGCAACTGACCCTCAACGCCGACGGAACGTGGACCGCGCCGGGGTTCCTGCCTCCGTCGGGTACCTACAAGGTCGCCGGCGACGAGGTAACGTTCTACAAGCCGGACGGGAGCATCGCCTTCCAGCTTACCTTCAACGGCAAAGAGCTCGTCTACACGGGGGCCGGCGTACCCACCGACACCTTCACGAAGCAGAAATAGCCGGAGCGCCCGGCGACGGCCTATCAGACCTCCAACCGATCCGCTATCCGCTGGCGCACACCCGCCCACTTTGCTACCATCTACTAGCCACGAGCACACGGTGAGGTAGCTCAGTTGGTAGAGCACAGGACTGAAAATCCTGGTGTCGGCGGTTCAATTCCGCCCCTCACCACCACGGATTATCCGCATTAAACAGGGCATTATCGGACATTTGTGTTGCTTGACTTGGTAGCCCGATTTGGCCAAATTCTACTGTCTGATACCGTGCTCTGGTCAGGTTTCGTAGCTGCGCAATCTGCTGGTGATTGCTAGTTCGAGTAGCCCCCGATCGTATCCGTACCCGCCCCTCTTGAGTTCCAGTACATGGCGCGCTCGCACATTATCTTCTTGCCTGTGGTCTTCGAGGTGACCATGACGGAGGCGCGACCTGAAATACCCTTCGCGGCCATCGAGAAGGTCTTCCTGGAGGAGGCGGCGATAGTCTCGGTGAAAACGACGTTTCCCTGTCCGTTGGGAGTCATGTAAGCGATCTCTACCTGCACGTCGGTGTCGTTCGGGTTCTGTACGAGGGTCCATGTCTCACGTCCCTCGCTCGTCTGACCGTCGGGGAGGTAGAAGGTGGTATGGGCAGAAGGCATGCCTATCGAGTCGTGGCAGGCCTCTCCCAGGTCGGTCCCCTCTCCCCAGTACATCGCCCTCTCGCAGATGATTGGAGCACTCCCGTGGACCTTCGTGGAGAGGTCTGTACCGGGCTCAACGTCGTTCACCTTGATGGTCTTGCGGGAGTTCGCCGGCATCTGGAAGGTCGGTTGTGCCTTGGGCCCGGAGGGGGTCATGTAGGTTATTGTGACGTCGGTGGAGCTGTTGTTCGGGTTCTGCACCAGCACATAGGTGGTGAACCCCCAGGCGGTGGTCCCCTCTGCGAGGTAGTAGTCCGTAGCAGGGGTGGTGGTCCCTATCGAGTCGTGGCCTTCACGACGGGAATTGCGGTACATGGCCCTTTCGGGGATAACCGGGACGTTCGAGTCCACCTTGATGCTTGCGTTCTTCTCCCCTATGTCGTCCTTCATCGAGAAGGTCTTTCGCGAGGAGGCTGGTATCTCTTTCTCGAAGGTTTTCGCCTCTTCACCTTCTATCATGTAGGTGACGGTAGCCGTCGCATCAGAAGTGCCCGGGTTCTGGATCAGGAGCCAGGTCTCGAAGCCGAACGCAGAGCACCCCTCGGGCAGGTACCATGTCTTCTGCGGGGATGTCACTCCGACCGATGCGTGTGCTTCAGGGGAGAGAGCCCCCTGCCCCGTCCAGGTTATGGTCCTGTCCACCGCGATCGTACGCCCCTCCTTGCAGGTTACTACTGTTGAGAAGTCCTGGCCCGGTACAACATCCTCCGGGTTCACCGTCGTCTGGCTCATGGGAGGTAGGGCTACATCGGGTGCGTTCCTTGCTCCATCGGAGGTGTTGTAGGTGACGCCAGTGGTACAGGCCTCGTTGTTCGGATTTTCGATCGTGATGTAAGTCGAGAAGCCCCAAGCGGTCGTGCCCTCCGCGAGGTACCAGGTGGGGGACTCAGGGGGTCCGATTGCCGCAAAGGTCACCACTACGTTGTGGTCGTTTGTCACGTTCGTTATCCGGTACGGGTTTGAGACAGCAGAGGGAGAGCCGTTGTCTGTGATGGAGGCTGTCTGGAAGCCGTCGTCGGGGGTCATGTTCACGGTTGCGGTCCCCCCATCTGCCACTTCCTGCGTGGGAGGGCTAACCGCACCATGGCCCCCGGACACAGATGCGGTGACGGTGTGGGTCGCCGGGGGTGCGGTATTGACCGTGAAGCCGTTCGTCAGCGGTATCGGCGTCTCGCCGCCGGTTATGACGTTCACGGTACATGGTCCGAGCGCGGCACCGTCGGCTATGGTTATGTTGGCCCTCACCTTGGTTGCGCTCACGAATGCCGTGCTTTGCACATCGATACCGGCATTGGAGAACGTGGCGTCGCTGCCGGCCGCGAAGTTCGTATCGTTGCCTGTTATCTCCACGTCGAGGGTCTGACCCCGAATACCGGAGATGGGATTGACACTGGCTATTTGAGGAACTGCGACCGCCGTCGCGTACCACCCGCCCACGCCACCGGTTCCCGCGTAGACTATGTTGTCTCCGCTCTCGTAAGCGAGTGACTGGACGGAGAATGCGCCCACCGAGCCTCCTGTGGCAGCCCAGAGGGGAGAGGTGCCGGGGTTGGAGCACCGCCAGACTCCCTCGCCGGCCGAGCCGGATCCGCCCGTTCCTGCGAACAGGACACTGGTAGAACCCGCATAAGCCAGCGACAGGACTCTCTTTCCACTCAGAGCTCCCGCGGTGTCTGTCCAAACAGGTGAACTTCCAGGGGTGGCGCAGCGCCACACCCCGTTCGACTCTGTGCCTCCGTAGAGGAGATCGTTCGCGCCGTCGTAGGCCAGTGACCAGACAATATAGCCGCTCAATCCTCCCCCCGTACTCGACCACGCAGGTGCTGTGTCGGGACTGTCGCAGCGGTAGACACCGGTTGTGGTACCGGCGTAGAGCTTGTTGTTCGCCTCGTCGTAAGCCAGTGACAAGACGTAGCCGGGGGATGAAGCAAGACCAGCCCAGGAGGGAGCGGTGTCGGGGGTGACGCACCGGCGGACGCCACTGCCGTACGTCCCCGCATACAGGATGTTCCTTACGCTGTCGTATGCGAGGGAGCGGATGCCGGACATTGCACCGCACGACGTGTCCTGCCAGGAAGGAGACCCGGCGGGATCGTCACACCTGAAGACTTCTCCTCCCCCTATCACATAGTCCTGTGTCCCCATGTAGAGGACGTCGTGCGCGCCGTCGTAGGCGAGGGCGTATACCTCGTCCATGTCTCCTGGAGACGCCATGTCGATCCAGGTCGGGGACGCATGGGGTGCATCGCAACGCCATACTCCCCGGTTGTATGCGGCCGCGTAGAGGACGTCACCCCCGCTGTCGTATACCATCGAGGTAACATTGTTCTCGCTTACCCCTTCTCCGACCTGAGACCAGGACGGGGCTGTGTCCGGCAGAGTACAGTCAAAGATCCCGTTCACATAGGCACCAGCGAAGACAACGTTGTGAATCGAGTCGTATGCAACCGCGAGAAGGTAATAGTCGGCGCTCGGCCCGCCGGTGCCGGTCCAGGAATGCACGGTATCGGGACTGTCACAACGCGAGACGCCCGTGGCGCCTATCGCAGCGTAGAGGTGGTTTCCGCCGACGTCCATGACCATACAGCCCGGGTTGTGTACGACTCCGCCTCCGATGTCGGTCCATGAGGGCGCGCTGTCAGGTGTGTCGCATCGTTGGATATTTCCAAGGTCCGTGCCGGCGTACAGCACGTTTCTCACGGGACCGTCATACGCAAGGGAGGTAACCCTCCCGCCTATACCTCCTGGAATGCTGGCCCATGAGGGGGACGTAGCAGGATCGGTACATATCCAGGTGCCGTCCGTATTGGTTCCCGCGTAGAGCACGTCGTGTCCCGTACCGTATGCGAGAGAAAAGATCCATTTGCCATCAAGTCCGCTCGCTGTGTCGGTCCAGGCGGGAGAAGTATTCGGGTTGTCGCATCTCCAGACGCCGTCGTTGTAGGTCCCCGCGTACAGGTGGTTGCCGGAACCGTCATGAGCCAGCGCGAATATGTTATAGGCGCTCACGCCACCCGACGTGCTCGACCAGACGGGAGAAGTATTCGGGTTATCGCATCGCCAGACGCCCTGGTTGGTGCCCGCGTACAAGACGTTGTGGTCCTCGTCGTAAGCCAGGCACCGGACGCCCCCCGTAACCGAGAGGGTTCCCGCTTGAGACCAGGCTCCTCCCTGGTATCTCCAGACACCTCTACTGATCGTCCCACGGTACAAAATGTCGTTCGCAGCATCGTATGCCAGTGAGTACCCACTCCCCGGCTGAGGACCGTGTGAGTCGTTCCACACGAAGTCCGCCAGCGCCGGCCCGGACAAGAAAACGACCGGAACAACAATGCTCAAGACGAGAAACAAGACCGTAGAAACTGCGATTGGTTTTGCGCGCACCGCTACTCCTCCCCTAGACTGCCACCCGCCTTCTTTCTTATCGGTAGATTCGAGACTACCCTGAATAGTCCGAGCGGTTTTCCTGGGTGCGAGGTCATCTGCGACCGTGAGGGGAAGCCCTGTACCACCGCATGTCACGCTCCAGCCGTCCCCACTTCAGACAGCCCTTACTACGGCCATGTCTAGTGCTGGCCGCCCCTAGTTGTCGTAGAGACAGAAGCTACCAGCGGCGCTTGTCATGGCATCGCCTAACTGGCGCTCTTCGCCGGGTCCTTCCGGTTCGGCGTCTGGCGCTACGCGGACGAGCAACAACCGACGTGAAAGGGCGGCCCTACGTGTAACACTTGAACGATCCCGCCGTCATGGTTTCCAGGTATTGCTTCTGATGCGCACGATAGTCCTAATTATTGGGTTCGACCAGTGCAGAGGAGAGGCCTAGAACACCATAGAAGTCAAGGCCTTTGACCACCCCAAAACACTGCAGAGACCAGCTGAAGATCCAGGTGTCGGCGGTTCAATTCCGCCCCTCACCACCATCCCTGCATAATCCCTATGATTTGGATGGACCTCGTCATCGCGTAACTTGTGCAGCCTGCATACCACGTTCCAGGACCATGGCCTCGCAATGGATCTTGAATCCGATATTTCACTCTTGGTCAACCTTTGCTTGTACTTGAACCGCCGACAGGGTGGGCCGGGGGGAAGTCCCCCGCAGGATTGTGCGTAGCGGATCTGCGCGCCCCCTCCTCTTCCTCCCCGTCCGGTTCGCTCCCTGCTTCTCCGGGATCTTCCTGGTTCGTCTACTCCCTGTGCCGGGCCTGCCTGAGCCTGGTGCTGAAGCCGGTCATCGTCGTGTGTGGTCCTTCGGCTTCGGCGTCGCGCTGACCCTGGATGTTGAAGGCGTAGGCGTGGACCACCTGGTCGTCCACCACGAGGGCGGAGCCGACCACGGCGTCGTCCTGGAATCGGACGTCTTTGCCCAGCCCCGGCGGGCTGAAGATGTCCATCCCGGCCGCGGCGATGCTCTCCAGGAACTCCCGGGCCGCCCCCGTGTCGGCCTGGCCCTCCTTGCCCGCGCGCAGCGCCTCGATCGCGTATGAGTTGATGAGCTTCTCCCAGGCGCGTGCCGCCGTGGAGTGCTTGTCGAAGGTGTCCATGCCCAGGATCCTGCCCTCCAGGGTGAACAGGGCCCCGACTACGCTCTCCGGGCGGTCGAACCTGTCGATGGCCAGCGCCTCCAGGAATACCTTCAGCCGGTCTTCCTGCGACTCGTACATGTCTTCCATGGCCGCGGTATCCGACTCCACGCCGATGTCGTACATCTGCTCTCTTAACCTGTGCCAGGTACCGCCCTGGTCTCCATCGTACCTCCGGTGCGCCCTGAGGTTGGATGACACGGCTACCGCCTTCCTGGCCCTCTCCTGTGCGACCATCTGGTGCCGGGAACCACCCATGTCCCTGCTGCCGGCGTACTTCCCCTCCGCGTAGGACCACCTGCCCTGCTCGACGCAGGTGACCGGTATCGTGAGGGTGTCGTGCGCCTCCACGAGGATAGTCGTATTGAGGATGCGGTTCTGCTTCGCGCCGACCAGCTGCTCCCCGTCGAGGATCAGGATCCGCTCCGCGCCCTTGTTGGTCAGTCTCAACTCCGGCACGGAGCCGCCCTCGCTGACCTCGGTGACCGTGATGGCCTTCTTCCCGAGCGCCTCGTCGTAGGTGATGTAGATTAGCTCACCCGGCTTGCTCGAGTGAACGGGCAGGACGCCCAGGGAACCCTGGACCACGCCCTTCCCGAGCTCCAACTCCTCTGTGTAGTCCTTCAAGACCCCTGTTACCGCCATCTCACTCCCCAATCTGCCGTGGAGGCCGCCCCTCGATACAGTTGCTCCGAGGCCGGTCTGCCGCTGTTGAAAGCCACAATGACAGGGTAGACCACGGGTGTGACATCGAGACGGCGTGACCGTGCATCACGGTTGTTACTTCCCCCAGCCCGTGAGTTTTTCCCCACATCCCGGTTACACAAGTGGAAGCCGACCGTGTAGGAGTAAGTGTGGGTCCCCCGTAGTCACCCCCGATGCTCTAGAGGTACACCTGGACGGCATCGCGCCGGTCCGGGGTGGTCTCCCATCGGACTCCTGTTACTTCAGCTCGTACTCCTCGACGAGCACCTGCGGGGCGCTTGAGCCCGGGCCTTCCGCCCGGGTGCTCCAGGCATAGAAGAGCCTGTCACCCAGCACCGCCAGGGTCGGATGCGAGTGCCCCGCGCCGGGCCTGTCGCTCACCTGGAGATCCGCGACGACCTCCAGGGTGGTTGCGTCGATCACCATGAGGTACGGCGAGTACGGAGACTCCTCGACCGAGCCGCTCCAGTCCTTCCGGGACCCGTATCCCACGAAGTAGTAACCGTCCCGGTAGAGGACCCCCGTCGGGAAGCTGTCGTCCCTGCCCGGGGTCTCGAATTCCCTGAAGGCCACGGCGTTGTACTCCTGGTCAAGCGTCGCTACCGTGACGTTCCCGCCTTCGGGCGTGTGGGTACTGCTGAAAATCAGGAGCCGTCCGTCCGGCCCGTAGAGCATGCTGTTCCCTATGCTGGATGGAACGCCGCTACGGGAGACCGGCCGCCCGACGGTGCAGAGGATATTCCCCTCCATGTCGACCTCCCTCATCTTGAACCCGCCGCCGCCGCCGGTGCTCACCAGCAGCCGGTCGCCGCTGGGGAGTATGCAGAAGTCGGGGAAGTTGTCGTCCTCGAAATCGGTGGCCCTCTCCACGACGGGCCCCCTGAAAAGCTCCCGCCCGCCGTCAACCGAGAACCGCGACAGCAGGAGCGACTGGCTGCTCGCATACTGCTCCATCGGGCCCCCGTGGTACTCCCTGGAAGGATCGATGATGTTCGACTGGTAGACGACGACTATCTCGTCACCGACGATGACGGCCCGGTGGTCCGCACCCTGACCGTACTCCTCCGTCTCGCAGCTCACCGGGAAGCCGGCGTCCAGCCGCCCGGAGCCGGGTTCGAAGGTATATCCCATGTGCCTTACCCGCTTTTCCTCCCGCTGGAGGTGCTCGACAACCACCAGGTAGAGCCTGTCCCCGTTGACGAGCAGCTCCGGCCTGTGAGTACCCGGTTGCATCTCGTGCGTGGCCAGGTGGGAAAGTGCGGGGGCAGAGCCGCCGCCGGTCCCTGAGCTCTCCACCAGCGGAGAGTTGCCGGACGGAACGCGTGCGCCGCCGCAGCCGGCGGCCTGTGAAGAGATTGTGGCGAGGAGGAGGACCAGGACGCACCCGGTCACGGTCCTCACGGAGTTTTCGCAACGCCCCGCACCAGGACCCATCTGCTCAACCCTTTCTAACCGGCTCGTGCTACCTGTATACGGCACGCCCGTTAACCCGGTTGCACCCTGGTATCGATTTCCGGTTAAAAAGGGGAGTCCGTCACGCCGGGAGTCCCGGAGAAGACGCGGGATTTAGCAGGAAGGCGGGTTCAGGCGATCCGTCTGAGCGCTTCCATGTCTCCGCTCAGCAGGACCGGGAGGTTCTCTTTGACCTTCTCCTCGGGCCAGTCCCACCACCGGACCTCCAGGAGGAAGTCCACCACCTCGTCGCTGAAGCGGCGCCGGATCTCCCGGGCGGGATTGCCCACCATCACCGCGTACGGACGTACGTCCCTGGCGACCACCGCGTAGGCGCCGATCGCCGCGCCGTCCCCGATGGTGACCCCGTGCATGATGCGGCACTCGTAACCCAGCCAGACGTCGTTGCCGATGACGATCTCGCTTGGCCGGTTCAGAGGCTGCAGCGGCACGTCCGAACCCCAGCTCTCTATGTTGTGGAAAGGGTAGGAGGTGATCCAGTCGATCTTGTGATCGCCGATCATGTTGAGCTCGACCCCGGGGGCGATCGAGCAGTACTTCCCGATGGTGACCTTGCCCTGCCACGGGATCTTCAACGGGTCGCCGTAGGAGTGCGCTCCCGCGCCCTCTATGTATGGGATGTCAGCCATGGTCAGACAATTAAATCTCCACACCGGGCAAAATGCAATCAGGAGCGAGCAGGCCGTGCCCCGTACTCCTTCCGGCCCGGAGCGACTGGCTCTATAATCGTCCTCGTGGAACGAGTGAGACCATTGGAGGCCAGGTGGCGATAGAACTCTTCGAGTGCTACAGGGAAGAGGGCATGCCGGGCTGCTGCCTCGTCTCCCGCGCCGCCATCCGGCTCGGCGGCTCGCCGATGGAGCTGACCTACACCACCACGACTCCGGACGACGCACGGCAGGTCGATCCCGACCAGCCGCAGGCCAGGCTGGACATATCCGTCGGCACCTCCTTCAGATGCACGCGGGATATCACCCGCAGGGAGTTCGACAGGCACGACGAGACCCTCAAAGCCGCCGAGTACGTGACCGGGCTGGAGGCCGAGCTCTCGGCGAAAGCCGGGGAATGCCGGCGGCTGGAGGCCGAGCTTTCGGCGAAGACCGAGGAATTCCGGCAGCTGCAGGCCCACTCGCTCCTGCCGGAGGTTGCCAACCCCCCGGCCGAGCCGTCGACCCCCGCGCGGTTCTTCCCCAGGCTCCGGGGCCGCATCAGGCGGCTGCTGAGCGACCTCGGAAGAGCGGGGCGATAAGACGGCGCTACCGGTCGAATTCAGCCCTACGACCGTCTTCACCTGTTGAGAAGGCCGCCGAGCCTGTCCATCAGCGTCCAGTACATCCAGTAGGGGATCACTTCGACCGATCTGTCCCCGTCCGAGAAAGAGGTCTCCGTGCCGTCCGAGATCATGTATCCCCTGGCGGCATTGTGCCTGTGGAGGAACTTGAACAGGGGCGCGGCGTCCCGCTTCCTGATATCGGACCTGATCTTGACCTCGACCGGTACCGGTCCGCCATCGCCCGCCAGGACGATGTCAACCTCGTCCTTCTGTGGAGTCCTGGAGAAGAAGCGGGCCCCGAGGATGTTCGCGAAGAGCTGCTCGATGAGCGCGGAACGATCGACCCCGGGGGACAGCGCCTTGCTGAACGCCGTGCTCGAAAGGTAGACCTTCTTCATCTTCTTCTCGCTGGTCAGGAGATTGGGAGAGTAGTTATAGAGCTTGTTCGCCAGCAGCGCGTACTCGAGGTAGGAAAAGTACGCGGCGATCGTCCGCTGGTCGTATCCGAGGTCCTGCCCCAGGTTCCTGTAGTCGAGGAGCATGCCGGGCTTCCCGGCGCAGATGCGCACGCACCTGTACAGCAGGTCGGGCGTATTGATCCGGAAGCTCTCGGGCAGGTCGCGATAGATGACTCTCTCGAGCAGACCCTCCTTGAAGTACTTGTTCCGCTGCGCCTCGGTAAGCTCCAGCGCCTCGATGAAGCCTCCGTTGGCCATGAACGCATCCATCGCGCGCCGTATCCGAAGCTCGAACACCTTCTCCTTCTCCTTGTCGATGTCGTCGCCCGAGAACTCCAGGTACTCGTCGAAATCGAGGGGCTCGATCCTGGTCTCGAAGAACCTCCCCGACAGGCTCTCCTTCACACCTTTCGAGATGGCGATGGCTGCCGAGCCGGAAAGGCAGAGCTTCACGTTCGGGTACATGTCGTAGACCACCTTGACCCTGTCCGGCCAGTTGTCCAGCTTCTGCACCTCGTCCAGGAACAGGTAGGTCCTCCGGTCGCGTGGCAGGTCCTCTCCTATGATCTCCCTCTCGTAGGCGGACAGTATTTCCCTGATGTCGCCCCTCTCCTCGTCGAAGGAGAAGTAGATGACGTCGTACGGCCCGGCTTCCCCGCGCTCCAGGAGGCCGTCGATCAACTGGAACATGGTGGTGGTCTTGCCGACACGCCGCAGGCCGTACAGGATGAGCGCCTGCCGCAGGTCCATGTACTCCGAGAGACCGGCCAGCAGCCGTCGTTTCTTTCCAAGGAGATCCGCGGGCACCCTGCCGTCTCTCCACCACGGATTGAACGTGATCAGGTCCATGAGTACCCACTTTAGCATGTTATTATTATGCAATAATAATAACATAATAATGTTAATATACTTGGGTATCAAACCGAAGGATGCGCGATTGGGGTAGCGCCCCCTGGTCCAGCGCCGTTACCGTGCTGGGCCGGCCCTCGGGGTCATGGGAGCTGTTGAACGCCAGGAGTCACCCGTCCGGCCCATAGAGCGTGCGGTTCGCCGTGCTGGATGGAACGCCGAACGGTTGTCAGTCCATCGGAGAACCGATGGAGCAGGCCCCGGCACCGCGGTCGTTCCAGTACATTGAGCTCTCGGCGATTATGCGGCCTCCGTCGGTGAGGCATTCGACCAGCGCGCCGGACCCTACCTCGCTGGTGTGGGGCAGCGGGTAGGTCCTTCGGGTGCCGGCGGGGAGCACGTCCGTGAACTCCGTGTTGCTCGAGTTGTCGTGGGCCACGTAGGTGACCCGTATCTCCACGTCGAAGTCGCAGGGATTCTGCACGCAGGTCCAGGTCTCCGCATCGGCCCCGTACCAGGTCGCCGTCAACCCGCCGGGCAGGCAGTAGGAGGGCGACGGTGACGGGGTTCCGATCGAGTCGTGGAAGGCCGTGCCCGTGCCCGGATCCCAGTACATCGCGCGCTCGGCGACGATCGGCAGCGTGCCGGTGACCCGCGTGGAGAAGTCATGACCCGCCAGGTAGTCGCCGACCCTCACAGTGAGGCGGGAGCCGGCCGGGACGGTGAACGACGCCGGCGGTGCCGGTCCGTCGCCTGTCATGTGGTCCAGCGTGACCTCCGCAGCCTCCGGGTTCGGGTTCTGCACGAGCACGTAGGTCGAAAAGCCCCATGCGGTCGAGCCCTCCGCCAGGTAGAACGTCGTGGCCGGGGTTTGCGCCCCGATCGAGGCGTGCCCCTCGCGGCGGCCCTCGCTGTACATCGCGCGCTCGGCGACCAGCGGCACGTCGGACTCGACCCGTATGGAGGCGTCCTGCGCTCCTATGTCGTCGGCCATGTTGAAGGACGCGCGGGAGCCGGCCGGCACCGTCTTTGCGACCGTGTACGGTCCGCTCCCCTCGATCATGTAGGTCACATCGCAGCGGGCCTCTGTCGCCGAGGGGTTCTGCAGCAGCAGCCAGCAATCGAAGCCCCAGGCGCTGGAGCCCTCCGGGAAGTACCACCTCGTCCGCAAGGAGGTGGCGCCGATGCTGGAGTGCCCCGCGGTGGGGGGAGACTCCGGGGACCTGTCACCGCCCGCGCCGTCCCAGAACATCGCCCGCTCGACCGCGATGCCCTTTCCCTCGACGCACTCCACCCGGGTCGAGAAGTCCTCCGGGTAACCAACACCGGGGGAGAGGTCCACCCTGCTCATGGCCGGGATGGCGATGTCGGGCCTGGATACGGGACCGCTCGGGGTGTAGTAGGTGACCCGTGCGGTGACCTCCTCCTGGTTGGGGTTCACCATGGCGATCGTGGTGGTGAACCCCCAGGCGGTCGAGCCCTCGGCGAAGTACCACTCCGAGCTCACCGGTCCGAGCGCGTCGAATCCCTTCGTGTTGGACACTCCTCCCGCCGTGTTGACCGCGACGTCCACCCTGCCAGAGACACCGGGGGGCACCCTGCAGGTCACCGCGGCATCCGACCAGGAGAGGTACTCGCCGGCCGGCACGCCCCCGAAGAGCACCTCCGAGGTAACACCGGCATTGCTCCTCTCGGCCAGGAAGCCTGCGCCATCCACCACGACCACCGAACCCTCCGGGCCGGAAGACGGCGAGAGCCCGGACAGCACGGGCCGCGGGGCGATCACGAACCCCCCGGTCAGTGGTTGCGGGGTCTCCGGTCCGGTCACGACGTTGACCTCCCTGGGACCGATCGCGTCACCGTCGACCGTGATGTTGGCGGTCACGCTCTCGGGGCCGACGGCCGCCAGGTAGTTGACCGTCACGCCCGCGCCGAACTGCGCCTGGCTGGACAGGTCGAAGCCGGTCTGGCTACCGGATACCTGGACCTCCCCGCTCCAGCCGGGGGGTACGGCGAAGGGGGTCGCCGCGGTAATAGCCGGTTCAGGCCCCACCACGAATCCGCCCTGCAGCGGGAAGGGGACCTCCGCCCCCGTGATCACGTTGACGGCCCTGGGCCCCACCGCGGTCAGGGGGTCTATGGTCACGTCAGCCACGATAATGGTGCGATCGCGGACCTCGACGGAGGTTGGTTCGACGGTTATCCCCGGTCCCATGTCGATGACGCTGACGCCTTCGGTGAAGTTCGTGTAGCCTCCCACGATCTGTACCTTGAGCGTCTGCCCCGGGTCGCCCCGGTACGGTTGGCAGTACTTGATGAAGGGAGGGTCGGCGTAGAGGATGTTGCCCCCTTCACCGACCGCCCAGGCGTTGCTCGTGTCGAAGCCGTCCACGGCGGACAACCCCACCACGGTCCCGGAGTCCTGGACGCTCCACGAGAACCCGTCGAAGAAGATGACGGTCCCGTTCGCGCCGACCGCCCAGACGTGGCTCTCGTCGACCGCGCTCACTCTCCCGAGGTCCGCCGCCGTTATCACGCCTGACTGTGGGTCGGCGGACCAGGAGCCGTTGTAGCGGAGGATTGTCCCGCCCGAGCCGACCGCCCAGCCGCTGCTGGCGGAGAGCATGCTGATGCCGCGGAGGTCGCCGGTGGTCCCGCTCGCCTCGTATGACCAGCTGCTGCCGTTGGTGGTGCGGCATATCCTGCCGGCGTTCCCCACCGCCCAGACCCGGCTGGTGTTGAGGGCGAAGACGTCGTTCAGGGGGCTGGCGGCGGTGAACTGAAGTCCCCAGGTCCCCGTCGTGCGCCGGTAGACCCTACCGGTCGTAGCGTTCGAGGCTACGCTCCAGCTCCGGTTGGTAGCGGCCGCCGAGACGCCGTTGAAAGCGTAGCCGCTGAGCGTCCAGTGAGAGGACCAGGTGGTCCCATCGTAGCGGAGGACCTCCCCCCTGGACGTCGAGGCGTTCCACCCCACCGCCCAGCCGAACGACGAGCTGTAGATATCGATGTCGTTGAGCGTGGCGGTGGTCGGGCTCGACTGCGCTGTCCAGATGATCCCCCCGTCGCCGGTACGCTGGATCGTGCCCCCCTCGCCGACCGCCCAGACGTCGTCGCGGCTCAGGGCGCTCACCCCGTTGAGGGTGGAGGTGGTCCCACCGATGACCGCGGACCAGGTTGCGCCCGTGTAGCGGTGGACCGTGCCGGAGGCCCCCACCGCCCAGGCATGATCGGCGTCGGCCGCGTACACGTCGTACAACGCGCTCGCCGCGGTGCCCTGGCCGGTCCAGGAGCTCCCGTCCCAGTGCCAGATGCCGCCGTTCTCGGCCACCACCCACATGTGATCGGCGCCGGTCGCGGTCACCCCGTTCAGGGAGGAGCCTGCAAGCGTCGAATGGACGGCCCACGAACCGTCGTAATAGAGGGCCTCGCCACGCGACTGCGAGGCATTCCACCCGGACGCCCACGCGCTGCCCGTCGACAGAACGCTGATCCCGTACAGGTCGGCGGTGGTGTTGCTCGTCTGGTAGTACCAGGTCGAACCGTCCTCGGTGTGGATGATCCTGCCCTCGTCTCCGACCGCCCAGAGGTGGGTGGCGTCCAGGGCGAAGAGCCTGTTGAGCGGGCGGTCGGCGGTCCCCTGGCCGGCCCAGGAGCTCCCGTTCCAGTAGTAGGTGCCGCCGTTCTCCGCGACCACCCACAGGCTGTTCGCCGCCGTCGCGGTGACCCCGTTGATGGAGTACCCGGACAGGTACGCGCTGAGCGTCCACGTGCTGCCATTGTAGTAGACGACCTCGCCCCTCGACGACGAGGCGTTCCACCCGACGGCCCATGCATTGCCGGAGTCAAGAGCGAAGACGTCGTAGAATGTGGCGGTGGTCGGGCTGGACTGCATACCCCAGGAGACGCCGCCGTCCGAGCTGTAACGGATGGTACCACTGCTCCCCACGGCCCACACCTCGCCGGTGCCGGCCGAGTCCACCCCGTTGAGGTCCTGCGAGGTCCCGCTCGCAGAGGCCGGCCAGAGCGTCCCGTCGTACTCGAGTATGAAATCGACACCGACCGCGAAGACGTTCGCGGGGTCCGGGGCGCTGATGTCGTAGAGGTCGTTGGTGGTGCCGGTCGACTGGTCCACCCAGCCGGTGCCGTCGTAGTAGGATATCGTCCCTTCCCAACCCACGACCCAGGCGTGGTCGCTGTCAACCGCGGTGATGCTACACGGCCAGTCGCCGATGTACTCGCCTGTCCAGTTCACCCCTCCATCGTTCGAGCGGAGGACGGTCCCGTCCCAGTCGAGAGCCCAGAGGTTGGCGGTGTCCGCGGCGGAAACCTGGTAGGGCGCATAGGTGGAGCCGTCGTTCACGATGCTCCAGGCGGTCCCGTCGTAGAAGTAGGTGAGGATGTGCACGGCCCAGACGTGGTTCGCGTCGTAGGCGGAGACGTCGAACACGCCTGCGGGCTCGTAGGTCGACTGCACCGTCCAGGAGAAACCGTCGAAGAAGAGCGCGGTGGCCCCGGTGAAGCCGTCGCGATCACCCACCGCCCACACGTGGCTCGCGTCCGCCGCCGAGACCGCGGCCAGGTCCATGACGATGCCGCTCACCTGCTGTGTCCAGGTCAAGCCGTTGAAGAAGACGATGGTCCCGGCCTCCCCCACGGCCCATACGTGGCTCGCGTCGAGCGCGGCGACGTCGCACAGGTCGTAGGTCGTGCCGCTGGATTGCCTCGTCAGCGTGGTCCCGTCGTAGAAGAAGACGGTGCCGCCCGGCCCCACCGCCCAGGTGTGCGTGGCGTCGACGGAGTCTATGCCGTAGACGTCGGTGCGGCCCGGTATCGGGTTCTGTTGTACCCAGGTGTACGACTCGCCGGCGAGCGCCCCCGTCGCCGTCAGCAGGACCAGCAGGACGACGGCGGCCGCGGCGAGGATGAACGTTCGCCATCCAGCGTGGGATCGCGCGCTCCCCACACTACCGGTCCTCTCCGACCGGCCGGTATCAGGCCGTAACAATGCTTCTTCCGCCTCCCGATGTGCCGGGTGCTCAAGGCTCTGAAAGCACGTGAGGCCCGGACGCAACGCCCGGGCCACCCGCCAGATCATTCCTCGAGAAACCTCTTTCCCCTGATAATCCTACTACACCTGAGCCCTCGCAGCCAGGAGGCGGACACCTCGGTCGGGACTCCCGGACGCCTTCCCCGCCCTCGCCGGTCTCCCGTCCACCTCTCTCAGGGCAGGCCGAGCAGCTTCCTGATCTTCTCGACCTTCGGCTCGATCACGTAGCGGCTGTACGGCTGGTCGGGGTTGTTCTCGTAGTAGTCCTGGTGGTAGTCCTCCGCCGAATAGAACTCGCCCAGTCCCACTACCTGGGTGACGATGGGCCCGTCGTAGTCGCCCCTGATGCTCTCGATGTAAGCCTCGACCCTCGCCTTCTGCCCGACGGAGTCGTAGAGGATGACGGAGCGGTACTGGGTCCCGGCGTCGTTTCCCTGCTTGTTCAGCGAAGTCGGGTCGTGCGAGGCGAAGAAGACGTCCAGCACCTTCTCCAGCGAGGTCTTCGCCGGATCGTAGACCACAGAGACGACCTCCGCATGCCCGGTGTCGCCCGCGCAGACCTCTTCGTACCCCGGCGCGATGGTGGTACCCCCCGCGTAACCTGACGTCGTTTCGACGACCCCGTCCATGAGGTCCAGCGACGCCTCGATGCACCAGAAGCACCCGCCCCCCAGGACGACGCGCTCGGTCCCGCTCGCGGGGGTGCTCGATCCGGCACCTTCCGCGGTAGTCGAGGCGGCCCGCCGAGCGGGCTGCTTCACCGCCCCGAGGCCTGCCTCTACCTTCCCGGAGCCGGCGCCGCCGCACCCCGGCAGGACCGCGATGACCGCGACCATCAGCAGGACCGGTACTATCCAGAGCTTCTTCACGGCGACTCCTCGAACGATCGGACGGTGGATCATGCTCACTGACAGTATCGCGCCTGCCGGGCGAACGCCAAATGACTCCCATCAATGAATATTATGGGAGTGGGAAAAGCGACCGAACCCGGTCCGCGCGGGCCCGGAGGACAATCCCGGGGCCTCAGCCCACCATCGCGTAGCCGCCGTTGGCCGAGAGTACCTGGCCGGTGGTGAAAGTGACGTAGTCGGAGACCATCATCATCATCGCGTTGACGGCCTCCTCCGGCTCGCCGATGCGCTTCATGGGGTAGCGCTTGACCATCTTCTCCTCCATGCCCGGCATGGCGTCGAACACGGCCTGGATGCCCTCGGTCCTGATGGCTGAGAAGCACAGGCAGTTCACCAGCACGTTGTTCCTGGCCACTTCCTTCGCGATCGCCTTGGTGAAGCCGACCACCCCGGCCTTGGCCGCCGAGTAAGCCGCCAGCCCCGGCTCCCCGACCCGGCCCGCGTCCGAGCAGATGTTCAGTATCTTGCCCGAGCCGCGCTCCATCATCTGTGGAAGGACCGCATGGCAGCCGTTCATGACCCCGTAGAGGCAGAGGTCGATCTCGAACCTCCAGTCCGCCGGGACCGTCTGGACGAACATGGCCATCTTGCTGGTGCCCGCGTTGTTGATCAGCACGTCCACGCGGCCGAACTCCGTTGTGGTGCCGTCGATGAGCGCCTTCACCTGGTCGTAGTCGGTGACGTCGGCCGCTACGGCCAGGGCCCTGCCCCCCGCCCCGGTGATCTCGGAGGCGACAGCCTCCGCCCTCTCGCTCTCCAGGTCGCTCACCGTCACCAGGCCGCCCCGGGAGGCGAACTCGAGCGCCGCCCTCCTGCCGATGCCCAGGCCCGAGCCGGTGATGACTATCGAAGTGTCGCTGAAGTCCATCTCTACCCCCTCACCCGTGTAGCAAAAGGGTCAGGCACTTTTGCTACACTCTGACTTGAATCCTGCCTGACCCCCAACTGAGTCACTTGCCGTGGAAGACCGGGACGCGCTTCTCCTTGAAGGCGAGCAGCCCCTCACGCATGTCCCCGGAGCGCCGGTGCGCGTCCAGCGCCTCTATCTCCTTCCACAGCGATTCCTCCTTCGGCGTCGCCCCGGCACCGTTGACCAGGGACTTCATGGTCCGCAGCACCAACGGGCTCTTCTCCTCGAGCCGGGTGACGATCCCGTCCACCGTCGATTCCAGCTCCCCGTCGGGGGCCAGCACGTCGACCAGCCCCCAGCGCTCCATCTCGGCCGCGCCGTGGGAGTCGCCCAGGTACATCAGCAGCTTGGCCCTGCTCGCACCGATCCGCAGCGGCATCCTGACGGTCGCACCGCCTCCGGGTATCAACCCGTAGTTGGAGTGCGCGTCACCGAAGACGGCGCTCTCGGCGGCCACGATGAGGTCGCAGCAGAGCAACAGCTCCAGCCCTCCCGCCAGCGCCATGCCGCTCACCGCCCCGATCACGGGCGCCGGAAAGCCCTCGATCGAATCCAGCATCCTCTTCACGTCGGCCAGGAAGCCGTCTTTCAGGCTCCCGTCTCCCATCAGCTCGCCCAGGACGAACTTCAGGTCGGCCCCCACGCAGAACGCCTTCTCGCTCCCGGCCAGTACCAACGCCCTGAGCAGCGGCTCGGCCGCCGCGTCGGCCAGCGCGTACCGCACCTCCTCGACCACCTGTCCGTTGATGCCGTTCATGGCCTCGGGCCGGTTGAGCCTGATGGTGGCGCGGGTCTCGCTGCGCTCGTAGATGATAGTCTCGTAGTCCATGCCTCCCCCCGTCACTCCGTTGCAAGTTTTGGTCTGAGGTAAACTTTCACTCCTCAGCAGAAAGCGCTGAGCTTCAGCAGGTCGCGCGCGACGATCAGCTTCTGCATCTGGGTCGTCCCGTCCGGAATGGTGAACATCCGCGCGTCGCGCCACAGCCTCTCCACTCCGAACTCCTCGGACAGCCCGTTGGCCCCGTGTATCTGTATCGCTTTTGAGGTCACTTCCACTGCCATCTCGGTCGCGAAGAACTTGGCCATGGAGGTCTCCCGGTCGCAGCGCTTCCCCTGCTGTAGCATGGACAGCGCCCGGTAGGCGAGCAGCCGCGCGCAGTCGACGGATGTGGACATGTCGCAGATCATCTCCTGGATCATCTGGTGCTCGCCGATGAGCTTGCCCCACTGCTTGCGCTGCTTCGCGTATGTGATGGAGTGATCCAGGGCCGCCTGGGCCATGCCCACCGAGCCGAGCGCCATGATGGTCCGCATTACCTCGAACCCCCGGAACACCGCCTTGAGCCCCTCGGAGGAACCGGCCGCTCCGTCCCCCCCCACGACCATGTTCCGCTTCGGGACGCCGCAGTCGGTGAAGAAGAGCTCGGAGGTGGGAAACGCCTTGAGTCCCAGGTGGGGCAGCTCGCGCGACTCGTACGGCGAGACCTCACGGTCCACCAGCAGGATCCCGATGGACTGCTCGTCCCCGTTCTTCACCCGCAGGACCAGGACGGTGAGGTCGGAGATGTCACCGTTGGATATCCAGGTCTTCGTCCCGTTGACCACGTAGTGGTCGCCCTCCGCGACGGCGGTGCATTCGACCCCCGCCGGGTTGGAGCCCACGTCCGGCTCCGTGATCGCGAAGCAGCCGATCTTCTCGCCCGCGAGGACCGGGCCGATGAACTCCTCCTTCAGCTCGTCGGGGGCGAAAAGGTGGAGCATCATGGCGGGAGCCGCGGAGATCGCCAGCACGCAGCAGAGCGACGGGTTGACCTTGAAAAGCTCCTCGGCCAGGATTCCCAGCGAGACGTAGTCGATGTCCCCGGGCTCGAACCCGTCGGCGATCCTGCGGAACGCGGGCTCGAGCCGCCCCCATATCTCCTTGACCGCGGCATTGGTGAGGGGTACCTGGAAGTCGTAGTCGTCCTCCAGGGGGAGCAGCTCAGCGCGAGCGAACTCGCGTGCCATCTCCCTGACCATCATCTGCTCTTCGGTGTAGTCGACGAACATCTGAGAAACCCCCTTGCTTCGCCTCCGGCCTGCTCCCCGCGAGTGCGGGCTCCTCCCGAACCCCGTACTCATCATCAGCAATACGAAAATAAGTATTTTCGATTTTAGAGTGGTTCGGTTGCCGTGTCAATACTCTGAATGAAGGCCGCGCGCAGGGTCAGTATCGGTTATCCCCGAGCGGGATCACCGGTTCAGTACAACCAGGCCCGGTACTCGGGGACGCTGTCCTTCATCTCCTCGAACAGCCAGACCATGCGGTCCATGTACCATGTCTTTCCCAGGATGATCAGCACCATGCCGAGTAGCGCGGGCCAGCCCTTCTGCTTCGAGAGCCCGTAGATGCTGAGAAGCCCCCCGCAGCTGATGATGGCTCTGGTCACCTTCAGCACCGGGAGGTGGTGTTCGGGTACAGGGTTCTGCTCCCTGCCGGCCATCGCCCTCTCACCCAGGACGACCTTCGACATCCAGTTGTCCGTGGACTCCGGCTTCTTGAACATCCTCGCGTTGTACCACGTCCATATCCCCACCAGCCCGACCGGGATCAGCGCGAACCACTTGAGCCATTTCCTGCTCCACACGGCGAGGAAGATAAGCGGCAGTGTGGCGAACCTTGTCCAGCCGCTGACCGGGTTGGCGTGCCGCATCCACTCCTCGTCGCTCATCTTCAGGAACTCCGCGGTGCTCTTCTCGATGTTCATGGAGCCCACCCCTTCCTCCGGATCGACGCGTGCCGGCCGCTGTTCCCGCGCCTGCAGTATCCCAGACGTCGCTGCAGTATGGCAATTCGCCCCGCGTTGGCGTCACACCCGCCTGATAGAATGAGGATATCATAAGTTTCAAACCTACTACGCGAGGAGCGACGGATGGCCTGGCTCGCGGTAGCGATCGCGTTCTGTGTGGGGGCGGCAGGGGGGTTCCTGGTCGCCTGGTTGCTGCGGAGGCAGAGCGAATCGGAGCGTACGGCGGGGCTGGAGGCGGTCAAGGACGAGATGAAGGACTCCTTCGGCAGCCTGTCGCTGGACACCCTCAGCAAGCTCACCGAGGAGTTCTCCAAGCTGGCCTCGGGTACGCTGGCGGCGGAGAAGGAGCTCGGAGCCAGGGACCTCGATGCCAGGAAGGGGCTCATCGACAAGCAGCTCGAGCAGATGAACACCCAGCTGACCTCCGTCTCAGAGCTCGTTAAGACGCTCGAGAAGGACCGCGAGAAGAAGTTCGGGGAGCTCTCGTCCAGGCTCACCGAGGCGAGTGCGCAGACGGGCGCCCTGGTGGAGGTCACCAACACGCTCAGCAAGGCGCTGGCCAACACCGCGGCGCGCGGCCAGTGGGGCGAGAGGATGGCAGAGGACGTCCTGCGGGTGGGAGGCTTCATCGAGGGCATCAACTACGCGAAGCAGAAGCAGATCAACGGGGTCGGCACCCGCCCCGACTACACCTTCTTCCTTCCCCGCGAGCTCGTCCTCAACATGGACGTCAAGTTCCCGCTGGACAACTACCTGCACTGCCTCGGGGCGGAGAACGATCGCGAGATCCAGGAGTACTCGAAGAAGTTCCTCGGGGACGTCAAGGTCAGGATCAAGCAGGTCGCCGGGCGCGACTACATCAACCCCGAGCAGAACACGGTCGATTGCGTGCTGCTCTTCATCCCCAACGAGCAGGTCTACTCCTTCATCCAGCAGCACGACAGCACGGTCATCGACTACGGCATAGAGAACCGCGTCCTGCTCTGCTCGCCGGTCACCCTCATCGCGATCCTGTCGGTCATCCGCCAGGCGGTGGACAACTTCGCGATCGCCGAGACCTCCCGCGAGATGCTGGGGCTGTTCGGCCAGTTCAGGCAGCAGTGGGGCAAGTTCACCTCCAAGATGGACGAGCTGGGCACGAAGATAAAGCAGACCCAGGGCAAGTACGACGAGCTGGTCGGCGCGCGGAGTCGCCAGTTGGAGAAGCCGCTTGAAGCCATAGAGGATCTTCGGCAAAGGTGCGCCCTGCCCCAGGGTGACGAGCCTGGTCTGATCAGCTCCGACGAAAAGCTGGTGGTGCTTCCGCCGGTCGACATAGACACGGCGTCCGAGGGTGAGACTGACTGACACCGTGCCCTCTCCCCCGAGGGGAGGGTTCAGTGCTTGGTGCCATCCTTCTCGTAGACCGCCTCTCCGCCGACCACAGTCATGTCGACGAAGTCGTCCAGCTCGCCGAGCTCCACCTTGTGGGTCAGCAGGAACCACCACGAGGTCAGCTTGAGCGGGCTGGTGTTGAACAGTACGAAGTCGGCGCGCTTGCCGACCTCCAGGGACCCGATATCCTCGTCCATCTTCAGGGCCCGGGCCGAGTCGATGGTCCAGTGCCTGATGCCGTCCTCCAGGTCGATCTTCTGATCGGGGCCCCAGTCGCGCGTGCCCTTGTAGTTCATCCGTGTGGCCGAGACTATCAGGCCGTACACCGGGTTGAGCGGGCTGTTGCACCAGTCGCTTCCGAACGAGAGCACCACCCCGGCCTTCTCCAGGCTCCTGTACGGGTGGTACCTCTGGATGCGCTCGGGGCCGAGGATCCTCTCCACCACCTCGTCCCCGAAGAAGTGGGTGGGCTGCATGGCCGCCTGGATGCCGAGCGCGGCCATCCTCTCGATGTCCGCACTCGTCGGCAGCTCACAGTGCTCCAGCCTGTGCCTCGCGTCCCGCTCACCGTTCTCCTTTATCGCCCGCTCGTATGAGTTCACGGCCCTGCGAATGCCCGCGTCCCCGCAGGCGTGCGTGCAGGCCTGCAGCCCCATGCCGTCCACTGTCCCGACCACGCGGTCGAAGTCCTCCTGGCTCCAGTCCGGCCTCCCGTAGCAGGTCGGGTCGTCGGAGTACGGCTCGAGGAAGAACGCGGTATGGTTGCCCTGGGTCCCGTCGATATAGAACTTGATCGAGCGGCCCAGCGTCAGACGGTCATCCGACTCCGCGGCCATGCCGGTCCACCACTCGAGGTTCTCCCGCAACCGCGGCTCGTCAACCAGGTCGTGCGAGTCAACGTAGAACGCGCCGCGCAGCCTGACCTTGTCGAAGATGCCCATCTCCCGGTACTGGAGCACGTAGGGGACGAACGAGCGGTAGAACTGCACGTCGTCCATGGCGGTGACCCCCACCGAAACCGCCTCGTCCATGACCCTTGCTATCTCCTCAGGTACCGCGGTTTCGAACAGTGGCTTCATCTCCTCCTCGCCGAAGAAGTCCAGCGGCGAGAACGAGTGGAAGTGGTCCAGCGTCCCGACGTACGCCCCTGATTCGCTCTTCTTCGGGGCCAGGCGCTCCAGCGCCGCGGGGTTCCTCTCCTCCATGAGCTGTCCGGCCGCCGTGTTGAACCACCCGCACTGCCCGCACAGGGACATCAGCATGACCGGCCTGTCCCGTACTACCGAGTCGAGCATCTCCATGGTGGGCATGCCCCCGGGCATATGCTCGAACCTCCAACCCACGCCCATCACCACCGGGATGTCCGGGTTAGCCCGCGCGTGGTCGAGCACCATCTCGTTGATCTCCTCGAGGCTGGTGGCCTCGAAGAGCTTCTTGGTCATCAACGCCATCATCCCGCCGATCCAGACCACGTGGCAGTGGTTGTCGATGAACCCGGGGGTCACGGTCCTGCCGCCGGCGTCGATAAGTCGCGTCTCCGGCCCCACGAACTCGGCGACGCCGGCGTCATCCCCCACGAACACCAGGCGGCCGTCCTTCGCGGCCAGCGCGCGGGCGCGCGGGTTCTTCTCATCGGAGGTAAACACCTCCGCGTTGACCACGACCATATCGGCGGGATTCGAGCCGTCCCTGGCCATGGAAGGACCGAGGGAGAACCAGGACGAAACACCCATGTCGAGCCACCTCCTATCGGGAACGCCCGGTCCTCCGGGCGCCGGATTGATATCGTACCACTGTAAGAGCGACTCAACCTCTTTTTCGTCGCCGGAGCCCGCAGGACGTCGGCTCTGGTGAAAGAAATGGTCTGAGGTTTTCTTTCAGTATGGGGTTCTGATTTCTGTGAAAGAAATGGTCTGAGGTTTTCTTTCAGGGGATATAATCGTGGCGAAGACGGCACCGGCGTCGACACTGGGGAGGGACCGTGAAAGACCTGTCGGGCAGGCTGGCTCTCGTTACCGGAGCGGCGAGCGGTATCGGGCGGTGCACCGCGCTGGAGCTCGCGCGGTGGGGCGCCGAGCTCCTGCTGGTCGACGTCGACGGCGAGCGCCTCGGCGAGGCGGCACGCGAGCTCGAGAATGCCGGCGCGAAGGCCCACCCCTTCTGTGTCGACGTCTCGGACCGGGAGCAGGTCCGTGGCCTGGCGGACCTCGTACAGGCGCGCTGGGGGCCGCTGGACATCCTGGTGAACAACGCGGGGTTCGCCATCTACCGCGACCTGGTGTTCACGTCGGTCGAAGAGTGGGAGGCGCTGCTCGGGGCCAACCTCTGGGGCCTCATCCACTTCTGCAACGCCTTCGTCCCCGGGATGATGAAGCGCAGGTCGGGGCACGTTGTGAACGTCGCCTCCTGGATGGCCTTCTTCTCCCTTCCCGGGAGCGGCGCCTACAACTCCACCAAGGCCGCGGTCGACGCCTATTCGAGCGCGCTTCGATACGAGCTCAACCGCTTCCACGTGAAGGTGACGACGGTCTACCCGGTGATAGTGGGTACCCGGTTCTACGAGGAGATCGAGGGCAATCTATGGACCCGGCTGGGGCTCAAGATCGTGCCCCTGGTCGCGCAGAAGCCCGAGGCTCTGGCCGCCAGGATAGTCAAGGCGATTCGTAGCGGGAGGAGGCGTGTTCTGGTCGGCCTCCCGGCGTTCATGGCTTTCTACTTCGGGGGCCTGCTGGACCTGTTCTTCGAGGGGGTGGGGAGGCTGGTGGCAAGGCTCACCTGCAGGCGGGAGGCTTGAGTGCCGCGACGCGCGACCCGGCGGTCCTTATGCTTGGCGCGACAACCCGTGGCGGACGATCTCCATGAACTCGCCGACCAAGGTGTCTACGTCGTCCCTCTCCCCCTCGACGACGCACTCCATAGCCGCCCCGAACACTCCGCCGATGGTTATCGAGGCAGCCACCTCCGGCTCGACGTTCCTGGCGATCCCGGCCTGGCGCGCCTTCACCAGTATCTCGCTGAGCTGGGCGACGACGGCATCGACGATCATCTCCCCCTGCTCCGCGAACTTCTCGTCGACGGGCACCAGGCGCCTGAAGACCACCTTCGCCACGTCCCTGTTGTAGCGGTAGAAACCGAGGATGGTGCGGAAGGCTTCAGCCATGCCATCGAAGATCTGCTCGCTGGTCAGGTCCGGCTCGCTGAGGCCCTCGTAGATCTGCCTCCAGATGGCCGCGAAACCCATTAGGAACCCTGTGACGATCTCCTCGTAGATATCGTCCTTGGTGTGGAAGTAGCGGTAGAAAGTGGCGGTCGAGGCCCCGGCCTCCGCCACGATGTCCTTCACGGACGCATCGCGGAAGCCTTTCTTCTTGAAGACCTCGGTCGCCGCGGCGATCAGGTCGGCCCTCTTCTGGCTGGTGAGCTTCCTGGCCATCGAGCCTTTTCCTTACGGTCGGATCCCCGGGCGCGCTCGCGCGGCCTCGCGGAGGTCGGGATAATCCAAGACGATATTAACCCAAGATGGAGGCGGTAGCAGACCAGGCGGGCCTCGCGAGGACTAGCTGCCCGTCGCGTATCCCCTTCTGCGGAGCTCGTCCTCGAGGAGCCGCGTGTTCTGGAGGGGCGTCACCCTGTCGTTGAAAAGGCCGAAGGAGTAATCGCGCTTGATGCGCTCGCAGGCGATCCTGACCTCCCTGTCGGTGAGGTCGAGGTCCTTTACCTCCTGCTTCGTAAGCCTCTTCATACCGGACGCATCTCCTTTCGTCTCGAGAGTCTCTCTTATTGTTCCTACGCTTCAGACTTCAAGGAGAGGACAGTTATTTCCTTTGCTTGCTCTCCCTCGGCCGGCGAACCCTTCCAGCCGGGGCATCGGTGAGACCCCGGCGGACGGACCCATCTCGCACCCGGCGTCGTTATAATACGCGGGGGTCGTTACACCCCGGGGTCCGCGCGATCGGCGGGTGTTCATGACAGATGTAGAAAAAGACCCGGGCTTCCTGGAGAGCGCGATCGACACGCTCCAGGATATCTTCATCGTCTTCGACCTGGGGGGCCGGCTGCTCCGTTGGAACCTGCGCGGGGTGGAGGTCACCGGGTACGACGAGGACGAGCTCGCCGACATGAACATCAGGAACTTCCTCGGCAACGGTGATTTCGAACGCGTGTCCGCGGCCATTGCCCTGGGGATCCAGGAGGGGTACGCGTCGGTCGAGACGGACCTGATCTGCCGGGACGGCGAGGGGATCCCCTACGAGTTCTACGGTACCCCCCTGCTGGACGGCGCCGGCAACGTGTTCGCGGTCACCGCGATAGGGAGGGATATCACGGAGCGAAGGAAGCTCCTGGAGAAGGAGAGGGAGGCCTCGGCGGCCGAGGCCGCGCGCGCGGAGGCCGAGAAGTACTTGCTGGAGCTACAGGACCTCATCACCGTGGCGGCGCACGAGCTGCGACACCCCGCCACTGTCTTCAAGGGATACTCGAGGCTGCTCCTCGACCGCATGGACCGGATGGACCCGGTAGCGGTCAAGGATGCCCTCCGGGCGATCTCCGATTCGGCGGACCGCCTGGCCCACCTGGTCGCCGAGCTGTTCGAGACCGCCCTGATCGAGCGCCGGAAGCTGGAGCTGGAGTACGGCGACGCGCTGCCCTCGGAGCTGATGGCCTGCTCTCTCCAGCGGGCACTCGAGATGGGAACCGAGGACCAGAGCGCGGTGGCGGTCAACCCCGGCAGGGGGCCGGAGAGGCCCATACGCCTGGACCCGCACAAATCCGAGGAGGTACTCGCGATACTCATCGAGAACGCCGTCAAGTACTCGCCGGCCGGGGCCCCCGTCGATGTTTGGTTCGAGCAGGACTCCGCCGAGACAGTCTTCCACGTCGATGACAGGGGACCCGGCATCCCCGAGCAAGCCACCGAGCGCGTCTTCGACCGTTTCTACCAGGTCGAGGACACCCGGTACCACTCGATCCCGGGTCTCGGCCTGGGGCTCTACATAGCGAGGAGCATCGTCGAGGCACACGGGGGACGGATCAGCATCGAGCCCCGCGAGGGCGGCGGCTGCGCGTTCTTCTTCTCGCTCCCCAATCGGCCCGTCGAGCAGGGGGCCGACCGATAGACACCGCCACGCTGAAGGCCGAGAGGCAGCTCTTCCTGCTGCAGGTATTCGTGCCGCTGGCGATCCTCGTCCCCACCATCATCATGCTTGCGGGGGCGCACTATCCCGGAACGATCTTCATGGGCATCGCGGTGCCGGTCTACCTCGCTCTGGTGTCCATGGTCTTCGCGGGCTCGAGGCGCTTCGGCCTCAGGCTCGAGATGAGCCCCTGGGGGGCGACACTGGTGGCGGCCACAGGCTACGTGACCCTGGGCGCCTTCCCCCTGGTGTACCTGCTCGCGGTTGACAGGAGGAACGCGCGTAGGCCGCCGCCGCCGACCCCCCTGGACTGCCGCATGCCGGTTATCATCGACGGGGTGACCTACCGGGAAGCGGGGGGTCTCCCGGACGGGAGTCCTCCCACGGTGCAGGGGGACCGGACGGATGCGTGACGAAGGATTCGTGCGGGTTGAGGCGCGGCGGCACGGGCTTTTTGCCTTCAGGCGCGTGAAGCAGTGGTGGTCGTTCGAGGGGCTGGACCCGGCCGGCAAGGTTTACTTCGGCCGTTCGAGGGCTACGGGTACTGCGAGCACAACTGGGGAGTCCAGCCCCGCCACTCGGCCGCGGACTGGCTGCACTTCTGGGGAGCGGGGCTCGCCGGTGTGGTGCTCGACTGCTTCTACGACGCCGGGGTGCATCATCACTACGGCTACCTGTGGACGGAGAACGGGGACGGCTACGTGGTATCTCCATCGCATTTCGGTTTCGACCCGACCGATCCCATGTCCGGGTTCCGGGTCCGCTCGCCCGGCATCGACCTGGCGGTGACAGTGCTCACGCACCATCGCAACAGGATGCGCATCCCGCCCGTGATCCCATACCTGGATATCGACTACCACGAGATGCTGGTGGAGGTCCGTGGCAGCGCAATGCTGCCGGGAGGGGCGGTCGAGGTCGACGCGATAGGCAAGTACGACCACAACTTCAACCTCTGGTAGCCTGGGTACTGATGCGAGGGAGCGTGCCATGCTGAAGGCGTTGCAGGGCTGGGGAAAGATCGGCGCGATAGCCGGGATCGTGAAAGAAAACCTCAGACCATTTCTTTCATGAAAGAAAACCTCAGACCATTTCTTTCATCCTGAAGCGAATGCTGTGTTGCGTGAAAGTTTTGGTCTGAGGTTTTCTTTCATTGCGTGAAAGATTTGGTCTGAGGTGTTTTTGCAGGTCGGTTATAATCGGGTGCGTTTTCAGACGGATACTCGGGGGTGTAGTGTCATAGTGAGTGCATATCGTAGCCGGCTCGTCGTGTTTTCGCTCGTCCTTTCACTCCTTGTCCTGACGTGCCTCGGGGGCTGCGGGGGCCCGCCGGGGAAGTCCGCCCGGGGCAAGGGCGGGATAACCGCGGAGCAGCTCGTGGCACCGAACGCGCTGATGGGGCCCGGGCCGTCGAGCCTGCAGTGGAGCCCCGTCGCCTCGAGCCTCACCTATGTCGAGCCGCAGGACGGCCGGCAGGTGCTCATGCTCTACGATGCGCCGAGCGGCGAGAAGAGCGTTCTGCTGGACCCGGCAGACCACGAGGATGACATCGATGTCACCTCGGCCCAGTGGTCGGACTCCGGGGAATCCATCCTTCTGGTCGGAGAGAAGTCGTTCTGGGTCCTGCGGGTGGGGTCCCGGGACCTCGAGGGGCCCCTCGCGGAGGGCGAAGCGGGCAAGACGAGCATGATGTTCCTGCCCGGGAACGATTACGTCTCCTACGTTCAGGACAACGACATCTACACCGTCCGGGTGAGCGACGGCGAGGTCCGCCGGCTGACCGCGGACGGCAGCGACACCGTGTACAACGGGACGCTCGACTGGGTCTACACCGAGGAGCTCGCCACCCGCGCGGCACAGCCCGGGTACGCCTGGTCGCCCGACGGGAAGTGGCTCATGTACCTCCGCCTGGATGACTCCCGCGTTCAGAACCACCCGGTGACCGACTACGATCCGGTCCCGCCAACGGTGAGCCACACGCGCTATCCCACGGCCGGCAGCGACAACCCGGCGGCCACCCTGTATGCCATCGCTCTGGAGGAGAACGCCGAAACGAAAGTGATCCCGCTCCCGGAGGGGACCGAGTACGTCCTCCCCTTCTTCGCCTGGACACCGGACTCCAGCGAAGCCCTCTTCATAACCGAAAACCGCGACCACACGGTCCTCGCGCTCAACGCCTGGGACCGCGCGAGCGGGAACTCCCGCACCCTCATCGAGGAGACAGACAAGGACTGGGTCAACGAGTACCTGTACACCGCCCCGATGTTCGTGGACGGGGGGCGCAGCTTCCTCTGGCTCTCCGAGCGGGACGGTTTCATGCACCTATACCGGTTTTCGCGCGCCGGGGAGCTCGAAAAGCAGCTCACCAGCGGGGACTGGCTCATAGACTCCAATGCATACGATATCCTGACCCCGTCACGTCCCGTCCACGTAAACAGGGAGGGTACGCTCGCATACTTCTCGGCCACCAGGGACGGCCCGCTCGAGCGCCAGGTGTACCGACTGGACATCGAAACCGGGAAGCTCCGGCGGGTCTCCAAGGGGCCGGGCTTCCACTCGGCCGCCCTCTCGGGGGACGGTGAGTACCTGTGGGACCAGTACTCCGGCACCGAAAAACCACCGATCACCGCCATCTACCGGGAGGATGGCAGCGAAGCGAAGGTCCTCGCCGAGTGCGCGGGGCCATCGCTCGACCTGCCCGGGGTGAAGCGCGAGTTCCTGAAGGTAAGGGCCGATGACGGCGTGGAGCTGAGCGCCCAGATGGTCAAGCCCGCGAACTTCGATCCGGATAAGAGATACGGGGTGGTGGTTCACTGGTACGGCGGCCCCTCCCTCCAGCTCATCCAGGACCGCTACGGCCCGACCGGCCTGTTCCAGGTGATGGAGCGGGACGTCCTCTACACCCAGGAGGGCCTTATCGTCTGGCGGCTGGACAACCGGGGCTCTTACGGGCGCGGCCACGCCTTCGAGACGCCGATAGAGGGGCACCTCGGCCCGGCCGCTCTCTCGGACCAGCTCGCCGGGATAGACTACCTGCGGTCGCTCCCGTACGTCGACGGGTCAAGGATAGGGTGTGACGGCCACTCCTTCGGCGGCTTCCTGACCCTCTACGCGATGGTCCACGAGCCGCGTGTGTTCAAATGCGGCGTATCCGGTTCACCGCCCACCGACTGGAAGTACTACGACACGATCTACACGGAGCGCTATATGAAAACCCCGCAACAGAACCCGCAGGGCTACTCCGAGACGGAGGTCATCTCCAGGGCGAAGGACCTCGCCGCCGAGCCGCTCATCATTCACGGCCTGGCCGACACCAACGTCCACCTGCAGAACTCGATCAACTTCATGCAGGCGCTCGAGGCGGCCGATAAGGCGTTCATCTTCGTCCCCCTGCCCAACCAGAACCACGACTACGAGGGTAACGGGATGGTGACGGCACTCTCAGATAGCGCCGAGTACATCGGGGAGCGCCTGTCCGGCACGAAGTAAAGGGATCGAACTATCGAGTGCGCTTGAACGGGGTCATACCGGATGGAGGTCAGCGCCCGGCCAGCGACTGGACGGCCTGGCAGAGAGCGTCGACCAGCCGCTGGTCCTTGGTGATGTAGGAAAAAGCCCCAAGCTGGATGGCATCCCTTTCCAGCATCGCGTCGCCGTGGGCGGTGACCAGGAGGACCGCCGGGGGGGAGTCGCCGGCCTGGATCTCCCGCAGAAGGGTCAGGCCGTCGCAGTCCGGGAGCTGGTAGTCCAGGGTCACGCAGTCCAGGTCCAGCTCGCGCAGCGCGCGCCGTGCGGACTCGCCATCGCGGGCCACGTGGACCACGGCTCCGAACCTCTTCTGCAGCAACCTGCTCAGCAGGTCGGCCAGCTCGGGCTCGTCATCCACCACCAGGGCCCGCATGGCTGCGCCTGTTCTCAACTTCTCTCCTCACACCATCGAGATCGAATGGTTGCCTGCTGATTTCTTCTGAGGTGAGATGAGTTCTCCCTCCGGGGAAATTCCCTACTGCTAAACGAGGGCGAGGATGCCCTTGATCAGCAGGTACGCTCCGAATACCAGCAGGATGCCGACCCCTATGACCTTGTGGTACTTGCCAAGCCATGTCCGCATCCGGATGAGAACCTTCTCCCCAGCCTTCGGGAACACGGCATAGAGCAGCATGGGAGCGACCAGGGTAACCAGCGTCACGGCGGTCAGGACCAGCAGCGCGACACCCGCCTCGGCCGCGCCGAGCCCGGCCCGGGTGATATGGTGGACCCCCGACATGTAGATCACGATCGTGGACGTGTTCACGGCCATGGCGCCCGCCCCGATAAGAAAGGACTGGTATCCCTTCAGCTCTCCCCGCTCCTTGCGCTCAGGTGCAGGCTTCCTGGTGAGCGCCGGTATAATCGCGAGGAGGCAGAGGGCGCCCAGGATGAGGTCTATCCACGAGTCGACCGTCCCCTTTCCCCCGCTGCCGCTCGCGTGGAACACCAGGGCACCCACGAGACCCATGCACACCAGGACCAGGGTGAACCCCGCCAGGTAGAAAAGGGCGTTCTTCAGTGGATGCTTGAGGAGCATCAGCGAGATCAGGACCATGAAGGCCACCGGGCTCACAGCGGCGCCAAGGCCTATTACTATCAAGCCTGGAATGAGATGAGACATAGGGTGAGTATAGGGATAGTACGGCGGTTGCGCCAGCCGTGTTCAGCGTGGGTGACCGCCTACTTGTAGACCTTGCCGTTTACCTGCAGCGTCTGCACGTAGAAGGACTCGCAGGCGCCCGCGTCCGTGTCGTCGCGGGTCAGGCTGCTCGAGAGAACCTTCTCCCCGGACGGGTCACGGGATTCGGCCAGGTATCCCTCGAGGATCACCAGGTCGTTCTTCCTGAGCGACATCAGGGCGTTGTAGAGGTTCTCGCTGGCCGGGCAGATGTGGTTGTTGGAGACGTGCGACTCGAAGTACGGCAGCGGCCAGGGCAGGTCTCCCTCGTACCTGTACGTGAGCCACTGGTTGGCGGCGTACTCGTTGGAGAACCCGAGCTTCACGTACTTCTCGTAGTCTGCCTTCCCGACGTCGCCCCAGGCCAGGCCGAGGTCTATCGGGAACCCCGACGACCCTGACCCGAAGGGAGCGTACTCCCTCACGCAGATCACCTTGCCCGCGATGCGGTAGGAGGCCAGCGCGTTGATGGTCATGCCGTCCGCCCGCGTGGCGAGTAGAACGGCGCCGGCGGGCTGACCCTGGGCGGGCTCGGCCCCCAGGTCGATCACCTGCGCCTTCTCCCCGGAGGCGACCGGCGCGGGTCCCTTGTTGAAGTAGAACCAGGCGGCGATGCCCGCGGCCGCCAGCAGCACGATCGCTCCCACCACCACGAGCAGGACCGTGCGTCGCGGCCGAGGTTCGGCCAGGTGCGTGTCGCGGGTATTGCGGTAGGTCTCGTACGTGCCCTGGGAGAGCACCGCCCCGCACTTCTGGCAGTAGACGGCACCGTCGGCACCGGTGATGAACCTGTGGTAGCAGGTGGTCTGGTCCGCCTGCTGATCGGGGGGTCGCCCTGGGTCGTACTGCGCGTAGTAGTCTTCCACGGTTCAATTGTAGCGCAGATGAAAGAAAACCTCAGACCAAAACTTTCATCCGAGGCGGCCCTTGGTGGAAACATCCGATCCGTGAAAGAAATGGTCTGAGGTTTTCTTTCAGTGAAAGAAATGGTCTGAGGTTTTCTTTCAGGTGCCGGGGAGGAGGTCGACTATCAGGGCCGGGTCCAGGTGCCGGACCAGCTCGGCCATCATGTCCGGCTGTTCGGCGAGCAGCTTCCTGATCGACTCCCTGGGCATGGACCGGAAGATCGCCCTCAGCAGCTCGGGGTTCTCACCCAGGGCCCCCGCAAGGGCCGCCGGATCCAGCGACCTGATGAGGTTGATCGACATGTCCGGCCTGTCGCCGGCAAGCTCGCTCAGGAACTCCGGGCTGAGGCGTCGCAGCATCTCCAGGGCCAGCTCGGGGCGCTCACCGAAGAGGCGCTCGGCCAGCCCGTCCGGCATCTGGCGCATCATCCCCGCGAAGTACGCCGGCCTCTCGTTGATGAGCTCGACGACCTGCCCGGGGTCCATCTGGGCCAGCATGCCCGTGATGAACTCCGGGTTGTCCCTTGCCAGGCGCGCCATGTGGTCGGGGTCCATCTGGTCCAGCACGGCCCCGAGGAAGCCGGCCTGTATGGCCGCCCCTTCCTCCGGCGGTTTCCTGTCTCTTCCCCTCATCTGCCTTCCCTCCTCGCGTCGGTCCCTGTACCCGGTCGGGGCGTCCGTTCAGGTGCGGTACCTATAGTAGACCCACGGCACCTGCCGGAACAGGTCGAAGGCGAACACGCGGTAGTCCTTCTGCGACAGGATGAAGTTGACGGCGGCGGCCATGATCATGGCGGTCCCGTACAGGAGCAGCATCACCGCCAGAAGGACGCCCCAGGCATAGCGGCTGATCAGCGCGCTCATGGTCCCGAAGAAGATGGCCAGCGCCACCAGGCCCGAGCAGACAAGGAACGCGCCCGTGCCGAGGACCTTGCGATAGTCGTCGTCGGCGCCTCGCCGGGCCGCCGCGCCGGACACGATGAGGACCAGGCTGATGCCGACCAGCGCCAAGAAGACCAGGAAGTGGGCCGAATCCGAGCCCAGCCTCCCGCTCGACACCCCCATACCGATGAGCGCCAGGCCGCCGAGGGCCAGCAGCAGCGAGAAGATCGAAGCCGTTCTTGGTCTCATGCGCACCTCCGATCGGTCAGTCCATCCATTACACCCGTCTCGCTCGAGGCCCGGGCGGACCGTGACCCGGCCCGGGAATCCAGTTCCTCCAGGGCCATCTCCGACACCATCATCCCGCTGAACACCGAGCCGGGGACGCTGCCGCCAGGGTGGGTGCTCGCCCCGCAAAGATACAGCCCGTCTACGCAGCGGGAGCGGTTCGCCGGCCTGAAGACCATCTGGCTGAGGATGGAGAACGAGAAGGCGTAGATGCTCCCGTTGGGCATGGAGAGCCTCCTCTCGAAGTCCTCAGGGGTGGCGATGGTCTTGAAGACCACGTGATCCTTGAGGCCCGGCAGAAACATGGCGTCGGCCGTGGTTATCATGCCATCGAGGAAATCCCACTTGATCTCCGACCACGTCCCGCCCGCCGGGTGGGGCGGGGCCATCGCGATCAGGGCGAGGCTCGCCTGCCCCTCGGGCGCCAGGGAGGGGTCCATGTATGACGGGCTGGAGACCAGCCCGACGGACTGCGGCAGGGCCAGCCCCTTCGTGTACACGTCCTTGAGGTACAGGTCGGTCAGGCCGGGGTCGATGAGGCCCACCATGTGCTGGGCACGGAGCTCTGGACGGTAGTCCAGGCCCAGGTACGCCACGCAGCATGACGGTGACCACTCGTAGCTCTCCAGGCCTTTTACCACGGCGCGCGGTATCCTGTCGCGGCCGACCATCTCCAGGTAGAGGTTTCGCGCGTTGTTGTTTGCGACGAGCACCCGGGAAGTGATCGCGGTGCCGTCGGCAAGCTCCACCCCGCGGGCCCTCCCCTTCTCGACGAGGACCCGCCGCACAGGCGTCTCGAGGCGCAGGTCTCCTCCCAGGTCACCGAACGCCTTCGCCACCCCGCGCGGCAGGGCGCCCATCCCACCGGCGGGATAGTAGGTGCCGTCGTGCTCGGTGTGGCACAGCCACAGCATCATCGCGGTCTGGAGCGAGGGCGGCAGCCCGCCGATGGCCGAGTAGGTGGAAAGGAGCCCCCTGGTCACGGGGTGCCTGAAGTAGTCGTCGAGGACCTTTGAGTACGGCTTCAGGACGTCCGGCAGGGCGAGGAGCCCCGACGGGCACTTTCTGAACACCTTCGCCATGTCCCGGAGCCTCCCCTGCGGCGTCGTCATCATCACGTCGTTGAAGGCGTCGAAGCGGGGACCGTACCGCCTCATCAGCAACAGGAAGTTGCGCGCGTCGTCCGGGTCGAAGCGGGCGATCACCTCGGCCGTGCCCTCCAGGGAGGACGGCGTGGTGAACCTGCGTCCCCCCAGGATGTCCACGAACTCGTAGGTCGGGTCGTTCTGCAGGAAGGTGACGTAGTCCTCGCGCCGGAGGCCCAGGGTCTCGAAGAGCCGGTCGTGCGCCCTTGGCACCTGGATTATGCAGGCCCCGACGTCGAAGTGGAAGCCGCTGTTCTCGAACGACCCCGCGCAGCCGCCTACCGCGCCCGACTGCTCGAGGATGAGGGTCCGGGCTCCCCCCGCGGCAAGGCACGCGCCGGCCGAAAGCCCCCCCATCCCCGCTCCGATGACTATCGCGTCGTAGTCCATCTCTCCTCCCCGTGATTGCTGTGTCCGCTCTTGTAATAGAGTCATTACGAATAGTAATAGCATTTACTCAAGATGTCAAGGGTGTTATAATCGGAAATCGAGAAAGAAGATCCAGCGGGGACTCGATCCCGGCGGCAGGAGTCACATGCCAGAGAAGAAGACGGCCCGGAAGGAAGAGAAGCCCGCCGACGACCTGTCTACGAGAGACCGGATACTGGAGGCGGCCCTCGAGGTGTTCGCTGAGAGGGGGCTCTGCGGCGCGACCATGGTCGAGATAGCAAGGCGGGCGGGGCTCACCGGCGGGGCGCTGTACCGGTACTACCCAGGCAAGGACGAGCTGTTCCAGGCGGTGATTGACCGGCACTCGGGGGCGTTCTCGGCGCTGGAGATGGTGCGGGACCTCATCCCCGAGCTCCAACCCCTCACAGCCCTCAAGTTCATCGCCCAGGGCATGTTCCTCTTCTTCTACGGCAACATCGACTTCATGCGCGTGGTGGTGAGCGAGGCGGTCAGGAGCCCGGAGCTGTCCCGCGCGTTCTTCGACAAGATGCTACAGCCATCCGAGGAGTTCATCCGCGGCTGCATCGCGCAGTGGAAGGAGCAGGGGCTGCTGAGGGACGACCTGGATCCCGCGACGGCCACCACCGCCTTCATGGGCATGCTCGGCTACCTCATGCTGGACCTGGCTTTTTTTAGCGGCGGCGCGGAGCGCGAGGTGGAATCGGGCGAGCTGGCCGAGCAGTTCGCGCGGGTGTTCCTCGAGGGGATCCTGAAGAGGTAGCTTGTCCAGATCACGAGACCCCGGTGAGGAACTGATCAAAGCCGAGGAGGGCGCACTCCCGGAGCCCGGCGACGAGGGCTTCACCGAGGAGCTGGTGGCCGACCTCGAGAGCCCGCCTCCCCCCCTGCTGCGCAGCGCGTTCGCCTCCGGCGGCGCGCTGGCCTCTTTCGCGCACCGCGACTTCTCGCTGCTGTGGTCCGGGGCGTTCGTCTCGAACCTGGGCACGCTGGTGCACAACACGGCGCTGCTCTGGTACGTGAAGGAGGTCATGCACGCCAACCGCTGGGTCGCGGCGGTGAACTTCGCCAACTTCGCCCCCATAATCATCTTCGTGCTGTGGGCGGGAGCGCTCGCCGACCGGCTGGACAGGCGCCGGCTGATAATCGTCACCCAGGCGGTCATGGCCCTCGCCGCGCTCGCCCTGGCGCTTGCCACCACCTTCGGGTGGACTTCCAGGAACATCTGGATAATCCTCTCGACCACGTTCGTGCTCGGGACCGGGTTCGTCTTCACCTTCCCGGCCTGGCGCGCCTTCGTGCCGGACATCGTCCCGCGGAAGGACATGCTCAACGCCATCGCGCTGGACGCGGCCGGGTTCAACATGGCCCGTTTCCTGGGGCCCGCGATAGCGGGCCTGGTGCTGGCTGTGTGGAGCGCCGCGGGGGCTTTCTACATAAACGCGGCGAGCTTCATCGCGGTCATCGGCGCCATGCTCCTCATCGCGCCCAGGCCGCCGATGGGGCCGCCGCGGGGGTCCGTCGGCCGGGACGTGCGCCAGGGTCTATCCTACGTGCTGGGGCACCGCTGGGCGCTCAAGGTCCTGGGCACGCTCCTTGCGGCCACGTTCTTCGGCCTGTCCTTCATCGTCCTGCTGCCCGGGTTCGCCAAGGACGTACTCCACGGGGGCGCCTGGACGTACGCCGCCCTGTTCGGGGCCTCCGGGCTGGGGGCCTCGGTCGGCGCGCCGCTCGTCACCCACCTGAGTCGCAGGCACCGGGAGAACGTGATAATCAAGTGGTCCCTTCTCCTCTTCAACGGGTCGTTGTTCCTGCTGGCGGTGTCGCGCTGGACCTGGCTCTCGGCGATCGGGGCGTTCTTCAGCGGGGTAGGCTTCCTTATGGCGAGCTCGTCGATGGTCACGGTCCTGCAGTCGCGTGTGGAGCGCAATATGCGGGGGCGGATCATGAGCTTCTACATACTCGTCTTCCTGGGGAGCGCGCCGTTGGGCGGCCTGCTGCTGGGAGCCCTCTCGGACCGGACCTCGGTCCCCACCGCCATGTACGTCGGGGCCTGCGGGGTGGCCGTCCTGATGGCCGCGCTGTTCCTGTTCCCCTCGATACTCCGCGAGGCGGTCGCCGGCCAACCCATCACCTGAAAACGCATGAAAGATAACCTCAGACCATTTCTTTCACGGCCGGTTCGTGAGAATTCACCTAAGGGGTTTTTTCTCACCGCCATCGGTTTCATGCAGGAGCGCGAATTGTGAGAAAAGATGGTTGAGGTTGTTTCTTACGGGGGGAAGCGTATCGAACTGAAGCGCCTGATCGCAGCCCTCTCCCCTTCTCGTCACCGCACCCGGGACAGCTTCGGGTGGGACTCGAAGAACTCCCAGATGAGGTCGGTGGCGTCGAGGTCGGTGGTGGCCTCGTCCCCTCCCTCGAGCATCGGGGTCCCGCCGGGCCAGGCGTGCCCGCCGTCGGCGATCGAGTAGAGCACGACCTCCGTGCCGTCGTGGCCGCCCGTGTACTCGTCCCTGGTCACGTTGCCGTCCCGGCTGGTGGTGGTCGCCGGCGACGGGGAGCAGCCGTCCCAATCCACCCATGCCCCGACCGCGTCGGCCACCGGCAGGTAGACCGCGTCGGCCAGGCCGATACCCGCCCCGCCGTCGTAGGGGACAAGCCTGTCCTTCTTCCCGTGAAAGATCACCAGCGCGACCGGCCCGGCGGGGGGCCGGTAAACGATGAGCGGCGCGCCCTCGTTCTCCCGCCCGCCGTAAGCCCCGGCAACCGGCGCGACCGCGGCGAATATGTCGGAGAGGTCGCTGGCGACCAGGTAGGAGAGCATCCCCCCGTTGGAGATGCCCGTGGCGTAGACGCGCGCGGGGTCCACCGAGTAGTCGTCCTCGAGCCGCTCGACCAGCGCGCGCACGAAGCCTGCGTCGTCCACCCGGTTCCGGAGCGCGTAGCCGAAGCCGAAGCCCACGTTCCAGGTCAGCACGCTCTTCAGCGTCCCCGTCCCGTTGGGGTAGACGGCTATGAAACCTTCCTCGTCGGCCTTGGGGCTCAGGCCGGTCAGGTGCTCCATGCTCGGCCCGTTCCTGGTGCCGCCGTGGAAGGCCAGCACCAGCGGGTGGGGCCGGGACGGGTCGTATCCCTTCGGTGGATGCACGTAGTAGGTCCTGGTGCGGCCCCCGAAGGTGAGGGTCCGCTGCTCGGTGCCGCCGGGCGCATCGGCACGTTCGCCCCGCCGGAGGCAACCGGCCGGGGCGAGGACGCAGACGGCGAGGAGGACGATGATAACAAGAGCCGCAGCCGGCTCCCCGGCGCCGGTTCGGATGATGCTGCGGGACGGTCTCATGGTTTCCTCCCGGCTCACTTGCCGGCGCCGGGGAAGCCGGTCATGTTCCAGATCCCGTCCTCCATCTCGAAGACCGAGGCGAAGGTCATCCCGCCCGTCGCCGCGAGGTTGCCCGCCATGAAGAGTGTCGCCCCTCCGGATCGTGAGAATTCACCTCAGGGGTTTATTCTAACCGCCATCAGTTCCCGGAAGGACAGCGAATCGTGAAAAAAGATGGTTGAGGTTATTTCTCGTGTCAGATCTCTCGCCATGAGAGGATTCTGTAGGGAGGGAGCCAGGCGGTGGCGTCCGCCTGCATGCGCGACCAGGCGAAAGTCGTGTTCTCCACGAAGGTGTTGCTCCTGTAGTAGACACGGTTACCGGCCGTGAAGGAACCCCGAAAGGTGTTGCTGCCTCCCAGTGAGAATCTCAGGTTGTCCAGGTGGATATTGCGCGCCGCCCAGAAGTGGTAGCAGCTGTTATTGCGCTCCCACAGGGTCAATCCTCCGGTCCGTGAGGTGATATCGCCCGTATCGGGGACGCCGTCTTCGTCCATGTCCTCTCCACCTGCGATGATGTTCAGCACATCGTCCTCTCCCATGAACCAGTCGACGTCCGTCGAGTCGAGGTAGACGTCACCCCGCGAGACGATGGTGCCCTCGAACACCGCCTGGTCGTCCGGCCACTCCAGCTTCTCGATGACGAGGTCCACCTCCGGGTCTCCCTGGTAGACCGTTTCGTTGGAGCTGTAGGGGAGCGCGGAATCCCACATGAAAAGTATCTCGCCGTTGGATGCCTGCCCGTCGTGGTCACCGTCCGAGACCATGCCCGTGTCGAGGAGCACGTGAGGTGCACCGGGATTGACGGCGTCATCATCCATGGCCGCCTGCTGGAAGTACGACCAGTTGGGCTGGATCATGTTCACGGGGGCTTCGAGGTCGGCCGCGCCCTCAACGTCGACGTCACCGCCCCTGCCCACCAGGGGAGCGGGAGGCTTCGGCAGGGCGGGGGCGTGGACGTTCGGCGGCGGGCACGCGGTGGCGCTGCCGGGATCCACGGCATACACGGTTCCGTGTTCCACCGATCCGTCCGTGGTGACACCGCCGGGGGCCCTTATGTCCGAGGCCTCCAGGTCCGGCTGAAACGGCCAGATGTCACCACATCCTTCAAGGAAAACGTCTCCTCTCGAGCGGATGGAATCGCTACCATAGCCCGGGATGGTCCCTATGCTCATGTCGGTATCCGATATATCGAGGGCGTCGTCGCGTATGACACTGACAGAGTGCCCGGGATCCGGCTGCGCCAGCGGGTCATGCGGGATGTAGTTCCCGGCCCAGACGCCACCCGAGAGGTACGAGTCGCCCTGGAAAGCGACCGCGCACCCCCTGCAGTAGACGCTTCCCTGCGCCTCGACCGTGCCGCTCACGCGGACGCGCGCACCGATGCTCCCGATGAGGTTGCTCTTGACCGATTCTATCCGCACGTTCCCCGCGGCCTGGATCTTGTCGGTCTCGATGGGGTCGTGGCAGAACGCGAGCACGTCACCCGCCGACTCTACGGTCCCCAAATCGATGCTGTCATCGACTATGGAGTCCGAGTGTGTGAAGACGTAGACGTTGTATGTCGTCTCGTACGAAAGCGCATCGTTGTAGTCCGGGTCTCCGGGATCCGGCAGGGTGTCACCCGGGATGGCGCCCGGGAACGTGCCGACACCGCCCAGGTACTCCCGAACGTACCCGGGACCGTCGTTCCCGCCCGAGCGTATGTTCCCCACCTCGATCACTGCGTGGCTGCCGAGCCAGGCCATCGAGTCGCAGACGCCGACGTTCCCGTTCGCTGTGACGTCACCCACGTCGATCGAGTCCTGTCCCTGGACGCTGACGTCCCCGACCGCCTGGACATCACCGACGTTCAGCCGCTCCTGGATCACGGGGAAATCCTGCCGCAGCTTCACGTCCACGTCCTCCCCGGACCATATGTTACCGATGTCCATATTCGCCCAGCCCGAGCCGTCGTAGTACCAGGCAAGCAGCTGGATGCTCACGTTCGAGGCGGAGGTCACGTCGCCGATGAACACGTCGCAGGCCGCCGGCCAATCACTGGCGACGAACTCGACCGCGCCCACCGAGGAAACGTCACCGATCCCGGCGATAGCGGGGCCGTGGGTGTAGTAATGGAGCCCGGTCCCGCCGGTAGCGTCGCCCGATAGCTCGTTTCCGCAGACGACGTCGCCGAGCGATATCTCGGCGACCTCCGCGTCCGCCTTTACCTGCCCCCGGCTCCTGATCGATCCTGTCGAGACGCGGGAGGCGGCCAGGCTGTAGATATCCACACCGGTGCCGTCCGGGTGCCGGCCCGCCATGATGCTCCCCACGGTGATGCCCGTGAGCCAGCGGCTCCTGACAGCGGTACTCCTCCCGGAGACGATCGGGCCTATCTTGAGCTCGGCGCTTATGTCCGCCGTCCCCTCCACGGTGACGTCCCGGCCCGCCATCAGGCCGTCGAGCACCACGGGGTTGTCGAACCCGACTGTTTCCTCGGAACTCACGGTAATATCCTCGGCCGCAACGACGTTCCCCTTTCCGGCTACGCCGTCCGCCAGGACCTGCAGTGACTCCTGGAAGAGCGAAGCGGTCCAGCGGGTCTCTACCAGCGCAGAGCCGGTACCATCCAGCCCGGCGACGACGTTACCCTTCTTTATCTCTATCCCCGGGTCCGCGACGTGGATCTCGTACGCGTTGGAGAGCGTGATGTCACCCGTAGCCACCACGTTGCCGAGCACGTCCAGGTCGGCGGCAAGCCTGACCGGAAGGTCTATGTTACCGTTGGCATACACAGCACCCTTGGGCGTATGCCCTTCCGACGGTGTCGCCCCGTCTATCCCGAAACGACCAACAAGGTAATCAACGTCGGGCCACGTGGCGCCGGCTCCCTCCAGTTGAAACCCGTTGTAGAAGCAGTAGTCGAAGGAGGCGTCGTACTGCTCGTCGGGCGGGCTGACGACCAGCCTTGCCTCGATCGAACGCTCGACCTGCCTTTCACCACCGCTGGCTGACCCCGTAGAGACGATCACCTTGCTGGTTGGATCGGTTGGATTGACCTCGCTCTGCCAGATGCTCACGGTGTAGCTTCCCTCACCGAACTGCTCGGGCGCCGGGGTCGTCCACTGCGGGGTATCTCCCGGTTCCCCGAAATCGTGGGTCCCGTCCGGGATCCCCGAGACGAGAGTGGGATCGGTCTTCAACTGGACCGTTGCCCTGTTCACGCCCGCGTCCGCGATCAGGTATGCCTGGTCCATGAGCTTCGTTCTCGCCGACAGTGAGAACTCCTGGATACCGACGATTATGAGCGCTACCCCGATCAGGATCGAAAGGACCATGACCAGCAGGGTCATCATGAGCACGTAGCCCCCCTGCCCGACGGCCAGTCCTCTCGACATCGTTCGAATGTCTCCGGCCCCGGAGCCGAGGCCGGTACCGGATCGTGAACCGTGTGTCATCCGAGCCTCCTTCGGCGGGGATCAGTGCGGGTAGAGTCGCCAGAAATCGTCGGCGGTCTGCGTCCAGCCCGTGTCGCCGGCGTTGTTCCTCACCCGTACCGCGTTGTCGGTGACGCACCAGAAAAAGCCGCCGTCTTTGGGGTACGGGGCACAGTCGTGGAACTCTGTGGTCTGGTCGACGTAAATCGTCTTCGTCGGCCTGTCTATGCACGTTGCCACACCGCTCCAGGTCTGCCCCGCGTAGTAGTCGTCGGGCCAACAGAGGTTATTCCAGTAATCGCGGCCGCTGGTCTGGATGCTCACGTTTCCCCACATGCCCATGCCACGCAGGCGGAACCTGTGGTAATAGTGATGCGTGTGGCCGAACAGGTGCGACCAGCAGTCGTCCGACCAGGGCATGGTATAGGAACCGCTCCACGTGCACAGGGGAGTATGCGGGTCCGCCTGGTTGCAGCGCTCCTCGATACTCACGCCCCGGGTCGCGGGGTCGCTCGTCTGCGTGGCAAGCAATGGTCTCAAGTAGCGTACCTCGAACGAGTAGCCGCAATCCTGACCGTTCTCCTCGTCTGTGATCTTTATCCAGCCCCACCCCGCCGGCACCTTTATCATGTTGAGGGTGTTGCCCGTGATGGTCTGGCCCGCCCCGTAGGCCCCGGCCACTACCGGCGTCCCCTCGATCGTGGGCACTCCCTCGAAGGGGTCGTAGCAGTCCGAGCCGTTCCAGAAGGTCACGGTCGTGCCGCCGGGCTGGAAATGGTCTCCCGTGATCGTGCCGAGCGTCAGCGGGTGGTAGGCGCAGTTGAAGTAGTTGTAGCCCGCCTCGTCGGTACCGGGCGTGGTTACAGCCATGGGAGCGTTCGCCACGTTGACTGCCACTGTCTCGGAGGTCTGCTGGCCGTCCTGGTTCTTCACTGTTACGCTCCAGTCGCCGTTCTCCGATCCCGCATTGCCCCACGTGAACGGTCCGCCTGCCTGCGTGAGACCCAGGTCGAGATCGAGATCTATGTGCGTCTCAGCGTCGCCGACCTCGGTAACCCCGGTGGCCTCGCAATGCGGAGCCACGATGTCCGGGCACCCG
This sequence comes from Actinomycetota bacterium, assembly GCA_018831265.1. GTDB lineage: Bacteria > Actinomycetota > Geothermincolia > Fen-727 > Anoxymicrobiaceae > JAHJCO01. The sequence continues at coordinate 122,700 of JAHJCO010000012.1, read as the reverse complement.
GCCCTGGTCAGGGTAACGGTGGGTAGGGTTCCCGATCCCTGGAAATAGGACCCGTAGAGAGTGATCCCCTGGTATGCCTTCTTGCGGTAGACGTCGGGGTCTTGCCCCCCACCCTCACAGTCCTGAACGGCGGTGAGCGCAGGCTTCGGGTTGATCAGCATCCGGGCGCCGTCATCCGTCGATACGCCGGTTCCGCCCGGAGTCGTCAGTTCGACATCCCAGAGCGTGTTCTGGTATTCGGGGTCGGAAGGGACGGCCGTCAAGTTGAAGTCGGCTGCCACCTCGTGCGGCGAGGACGCGAAGACCGAGCCCGGGACGACCAGCTGCGGACCACCCCCGCATGGTCCTACCAGCCGCACGAGACTTGCGTACTCCAGGTTATCGCCGTGGATGGTCACCCGCCGCGCCGGCTGTTGCCGGTAGCCCCAGTCGGCGTTGTCTATGCTGTCTATCACCGGGGCGGGGGTGACGACCGTGAAGCAGTTCCGGTAGGACTTGTCGATCCATCCCTCGTCCTTCCAGTAGACCGCGAGGCTGTACGTCCCCGGCGCCACCTCGGTGGGGGTCAGGTCAAACCAGCAGCTTATTACGGTACCGCCGGGATTCGGGACCGGCGAGGAGGCCACCACGTCGGCGCTCCCTGGGCGCCACAGCCGCACGTCCAGGAGCGCCCCGGGAGCCAGCCCCGGCGCTTCAACCGAGATCTCCACCTCGAGGTGGTTGTCGGTCTTCAGTCCGGAGGTCGGCTCGATCTTGTTGACCTTCAGGATCGGGGTCCCTATCCCACCGGTCACGAGGACGTCTCCGGCCAGAGCCTGCTCCTTGCACGACACCTCGCGATCCTCGTACCTGTAGAAGACACAGACCTCGATGAGGATCGCGTGAAGGTCCTCGTCCGCGTCAGCGGAGGCCCCTCCCACAGGGCGGTCCTGGCCCGTACCCCCGGTGTCCGAAGGGACCCACCCGTCATGCATGACGGCAGGAGCCAGGTGCTGGATCCCACCCGCCTCACTGACGAACTGGTACTCGACGGCCGTGGTCCTTCTGTACTCCGGCTGCCCGGGAATATCCCCGTAGTCCTCGATCACGGCGGGTGTGTCCAGCTGCGGGTGAGCGCCCTCGTCGCCCTCTATCCCGTTCGGCCGGGCAGCGTTGAAGTAGAGGTCATCCATGTCGATGGGGCCCTCGTCGGGGTCGTAGGCCCGGTAGAAGCGAAGGCTCTTGACCGCCTCCACCTGCTCCGTGGCGAGCTGCGCCGCCAGCGATTCGCGCGCGCCCCTGTTCACATGGGCTCCACCGCTGAGCATCATGGATGAGATCCCCGTCACGGACGCAATGAAGATGATGGTTGCGGCGACTACCTCCGCCATGGAGAAGCCCTGCTGCCTTCTGACGCGACTGGAGCCGATCATCGTCACTCCTCCCGGGTAGTGCCGTCGCTCAGTACATACGGAGATGGAGGTGTCGGATTACGCGGGTGGGCCGTCTTCACACGCGGATTGATATTGGAAGCTGGATGCATACGCGGATAGCGTCGATTGCGGACCGTCAATCCCGCCCGGTCTCGCTCACCTCTGCCTCGACTCCGTCACCGGTCAGGCGACTGACCAGCGAGGACAGCTCCTTGAAGTCGCACGGCTTCGGCACGAACTCGTCCGCGCCCGCTTCCGACATCAACTTGCGCCATCGCTGATCGACCAGCCCGGTTAGCACGATGACAGGAGTATTCCGGTCGCCCATGACGTTCCTGAGATGGCGGCATACCTGTGCCCCGTCCAGTACCGGCATGCTGATATCCAGTATCACAGCATCCGGGGAAGACATCTCGATCTCGTTCAGTGCCCCCATGCCGCTCTGGGCTGAGATGACCTCGAAGCCCTCCAGCCCAAGGAAGAGGCACAGGGCCTCCACCAGCATGTGATCATCGTCTGCAACCAGCACCCTCTTGCGAGTAGCAGGTAGAGCCGTCGCTCCCGGTTTCTTCATCTTCCCGCCCCCTTCATCGCTGCTGCAGCTCTCTGCTGCTTCGAATGAATACGGAAACCGGGGAGGGATATTACCGGGGCAAACGGAGAGATCGGCTGGCGGGACGGCATGGCTCCGGCCGGGCAGGCCTGCAGCCCCGGATCGTACTCACTGGGTGAGCGGTGTCTGATTCCTTTCGGTCGTGTTTTCAAGAGGGACCTGGACCGAGACCGTGTTGCTGTAGACCTGGACCTTTCCCCACTTCAGGAGGCAGACCCTGTACGTATATCTTTCGCCATGGGTCACCTCGGTATCCCGGTAGCCGGTGACCGTGGATGCCACCTGCGCGCGCCGGTTCGATGGATCGACCGGGACGGCGTTGGATGCGGTCCTGAGGATCGCAACGGAGTGGAATGAGCCGGAGCCGCCCACCGACCACCTCAGTATCACGCGGTCGGATGTCGCGGTCGCGGTGAGAGCGACTGTAAGGCTCTGATCTGGTCCGGGTGTCGAAGACAGTGTGCTCGAGTCGGACGGAGCCGTATCGGTCGGGGTGGTATCGTCGGCGGTGGTCTCGTCCGGGAGCGTCGTGTCCGTGGGCCCCGGAGGTGGCAGCTCGATCACGTCGCCTCCAGGAGCGGTCGTTATGGGTCCGCCCTGCCTGGTGCCGGATCGGTCGAGGGCGAGGTTCCAGGCATACCAGGGCTCCTGTATGACCTCGGGATCGGTCTCGGCGATGGACACGACCGGCTCCCCGTCCTGTTCGCCGGCGACGGCTTCCTCCCCGCCGCTGACACTCTCGGTCACCCCGCGGTTCGAGATCCTCGTGTCGCCGTCTATCACCCGAAGCCTGACCCCGCCGGGGACAGCATCCGTGTTGAACACCGCTCCGCCGCCGTTGATGGTTACCTCGTCAAAGGTCAGAGCATACGTCGTGAGCCCCGAGGCGTTACTGAAGACGTTCCCCTCCACCCCCGTCATCGTGGTACCGTCCTCACCGGAGCCCTCGATCGAGAGCGCGCTTGCGCCGTCGAGCCGCGCCACCCCGCCGTTGTCCAGGTCTATCTCGGCCAGGCCGTCCCCGCCGGTCTCGACCCGGTCGTTCACCCTGATCCGCGTCTCACCGGTGACCGTTGTCGGCTCTCCCCCGCCACCCGGGTACACCGTGACGCCCCCCCGGTAGATCCTGAGCAGGGCGACCTCCTCCCCCCTGCCGCCGGTGAGGGTGAGCGCCAGTGCCACCGCGATCGCCAGGAGCGCCGCGGCCACTCCCGCCAACGCCACCCTGCGGGCCGACAACCACGGCGGTGGCGCGATCCGCGCTTTCCCGCGGCCTTCAACCCGCATGCGGATGTGTGCCCGCATCAGGGAATCCCGGGTACGGGCGACCGACGCCGGGTCCTGCTCGGGGGCATCCGGCTCGAGCGCCTCCAGCGTCGCGGCCATCCGCGCAGCGTCCTGGGCGCTGCGCCCGCCGCGGCGGATCCCCGCGTCCGCGAAGAAGCGCAGGTACCTCTGTATCCTCTTCTCCCTCTCGCCGTTAACCCCGGCCACCGGAAACGCCTTCCTCGATCTCGTCAAGCACACCACTGTCGGCCGCCAGCTTCCTCAGCGCCTTGAGGGCCCTGAAAAGCTTCACGGCGGCGTGGCGCTTGCTGCAACCCAGCACCCTGGCGATCTCGTCGTTCTCCATGTCTTCAATAAACCGAAGAGACAGCACCTCCTGGTGGGCGCTCGGCAGCTCGGAGATCAGCGACATCACCTGCAGGTACTTCCGCGTGTAGTCCACCTCCACCCGGCCTTCGTACCGGTAGGTCTCCATGGCCTCGTCCAGGCTCAGGTGGCGGGTCTTGCCCCTTTCGCGGTAGTAGTCGATCACCGTGTTGTTCGCCACCTTGTAGAGCCAGGTCTTGAATGACGCCCGCTCCGGGTCGAAGCGGCCGAGGCCGATCAGCAGCTTCTCGAAGACCTGCGCGCACACGTCCTCGGCGTCCGCGGTGTTGGATACCCGCCGGGCAACGTAGCTGAACATCATCGGCTGGAACGTGTCGTACAGCACCCCGAACGCCTCCGGGCTGGTCCGCGCCTGCTCGATTATCCTGTTGAGCTGTTGCTCTTGCATGTCTGGTATACGGTCGCCCGCGCCCCTGATTACGCCGCGCTCCCCGGGGTCGCCACGTCCACGGGATATAACGCCATCCGGCAAAGAGTCATTAACGCACTCCCGGCTCCCACGGTATAGTGAAAAAAGACCTCAGAGGTCTATTCTCACCTGAGAAAAGATGGTTGAGGTGAATTCTCACTTGCCCGCCCCGGGGAAGCCGGTCATGTTCCAGACCCCGTCCTCCATCTCGAATACCGAGGCGAAGGTCATCCCGCCCGTCGCCGCGAGGTTGCCCGCCATGAAGAGCGTCCCTCCGCCGGAGTCGATCCCGTAGGTCGTGAAGTAGTCGAGCTCCTCGGAGCTCCGCAGCGGCCTGCTCCAGGCGCCGTCCTGGTATGTGACCAGGGCGTAGCCGCTGCCCGCGGCCCAGAGGCGGGACTCGGCGTCTACATGTATCAAGGTGAAACGCAGGTCCGGTTCCCGGTGGGCGACCGACCATGAACCGCCCTGCCGCCGCAGGAAGACCGACACCGGCAGGTATGTCGTATCCGCCGAGAAGCCCACCGCCCAGGCGTCCCCACCGCCGGAGGTGGCCACGCCGGTCAGGCGGGCGCTCACGCCGGAGTCCCCGCTGCTCCACTCCGTTCGCCAGGACTGCCCGTCGAAGGCGAGGATGCCGCCCTCACCGACCGCCCAGGCGCGGTCCGGTCCCGCCGAGCACACGGAAGCCAGCCCCCAGTCCACGCCGCTTTCCTGCCTGCTCCAGCTCTCGCCGTCGAAGAAGAGGACGAGGCCGGAGGCGCCCACCACCCACACGTGCGAGGCGTCGGCGGCGCAGATCGCGCGCAGCCCGGATGCCCCTCTCAGGCCGGCTTCGGCGCTCCAGGACTTGCCGTCGAACCTCAGGACCCCGTTGTCGTAGATCGCCCAAACGTGGTCCGGGTCGGCGGCGGCGGCGGCGATCAGTGACCTTTCCGTGCCGCTGTCCTGCTTCTCCCACGACCTCCCGTCCCGGAAGTAGATAGAGCCGTCCGTGCCCACAACCCAGGCGTGGCCGTCGTCGAGGGCGGCCACACTACCGAAGGAGCTCCCCCGCTCGGCAAGCCCGGCCGACCAGTCCACTATCCGCCCGCCCATCGGGTAGACGAAGACCAGTACCATGACGGATACCAGTGCTACGAGCAACCAGGGGAGCGCCGAGGGCCTGTGCGCCCTGTCACCGCGCAACGCACACACCCCCCAGGCCCGCGACGAAGACCGAGCCGTCATCCGCGACCGATATCGCGGTCGGGTAGAGCCCCTCGGGCGCGGGAACGGTCAGCCACGGACCGTCCCCCGAGGCTTTCAGCACCAGGCTCTCCCTGTGCATCCACAGCGGTTTGGAGAACCCCACCGCCCATCGGGAGTCACCCCTGCGCGCGACTCCCCGGAAGGTGGTGTTGCCGTCACGGGTCACCCGGGCGGATGTGCCGTCGACGGTCAGGATGGTCCCCTCGAGGCCCACCGCCTGCGGGGCGCCGGGCGCGGCCGCGACAGCGGTAAGCTCCATGTCCGTACCCGAAGGCCTGCGCGCCCACCGATCGCCGTCGTAGCGGTAGAGCAACCCGGAGTCGCCGACGGCCCACACCTCCGTCCGGTCCACCACGTGCACTCCCCTGAGGACCGCCACGTCCAGCCGCTCCGTCGACCACCGCTCCCCGTCGAAGAAGAGGACAATGCCTCCCCAGCCAACCGCCCATACGTGCTCCGGATCGAGGGCACTGACCGCGGTCAGCTCCCGGTCTACGCCTGTCGGGACCGCCCGCCAGGACCGGCCGTCGAACAGGGCCGCGAAACCCCGGGACCCGACGACCCAAACGTGTGAGGGGTCGACGGCGCACACCGCGTTGAGCTGCAGCGTGGTGCCCGCGTCGTGTCTGCTCCAACCGGTTCCGTCGTAATGCAGCACCACCCCGGCGTCGCCCACCACCCAGGCCGAGTCGCGGCCCAGCGCGCTGACCCCGTAGAACCGGACGCCAAACGGGGGGTCGATGCGCGCGAGACCGGGGAGGCTCCCGCCGGACCTGTATGGAGTGGGCGCGTTCCAGATGACGGCGGCGCCGATGACGAGCACCACCAGCAGGAGCAGGCACGCCGACAACACGCTCCGCTTACGGCCCACCCTTGCCACCCCCCTCGCGCAGGTCGAACACCAGTATCCGGTACTCGTCGGTGGTGATCGCCTCCGACGGCTCGCTGAAGTCCAGCACCTCGGCCGGCGTCCCCCTGACCGCCCAGTCGAGGGTGTGCCGCTCGGTGAAGGACTCCACCACGATCACCCTGTTCACCGAGGCCAGGCTCACGGGCTGAGCCGCGTGCATATTCCCGTACAGGTAGTCGAACGGGACGCCGTTCAGTGCGAAGTTGTACTCCAGCGGCCAGATGCTTATCGGGGGCGTGTAGACCAGGTCGCCAGGTAGCAGCAGGTCATCCAGTGCCCCGGCCACCTCCGGGCCCACCCTGAAGAGCGAAGGGTCCCTGGTGCCGTCCTCCAGTGTGGCGTACGGGCTCGCCCCCGCGACCACCAGTGATGCGAAGAACAGTGTCACCGCGACCACCAGCACACACACGGTGCCCGGGCTCCACCGCCTGCGCCGGAACGAGAGCCGCCGGTATGCCATGCCGGCCCTTCTCGCCGCGTAGTCCAGGCCGGCACCGGCGAACCCCAGGTACAGGGCCACCAGCGGCAGTACGGCCCTGAGCGGCGGGGGCACGCGCATGGCAAGCACCACCAGCAGGTACCACGCGACGGCGATGAGCGGCAGGTTCACCCGGTCGCTCGACAGCCGCCCGTGCAGGACCAGGGCCACTACGAAGCCGAAGAGCACCACCGCGGGAAGCAGCGGCCCCAGGTCGAGGTTGACGGCCCGCCAGGAACTCACCCCGATGCCCGGCATCATCCTGGGTATCCAGGAGAGCGGGAACGCCCTGGTCTGCGGGTTGTTGACCAGGTACCCGACCCCGACCTTCGAGATCACCGGCAGGTACAGGAGGAAGGTCAGCAGCCCCGCCGCGGCCAGGGACCCCGCCAGCACTGCGACGAACCGGAGCCCTTTCCGGGGGACATCCCCCACGAGCGCGGAGATGAGAAGCCAGGCTGCCACCGGTCCTATGAAGTAGATCATGGTCGGCATGTCGTAGAAACCCAGGACGGTCAACACCACGAACCAGGCCCAGCCCCCGGCGCTCGGTCTTCGCTTCAGGCCGACGGCCGCGATGACCAGCAGCACCACTATCAGAGCCTGCAGGGAGTACCCGCGGGCCTGCACGGACTGCGACACCAGCAGCGGGTTGATCGCCGCGAGCGCCGCCGCGAACAGGCCCGCACGATCGCCGTAGAGCCTCCTGAACAGCAGGTAGAGGGCGGGTACCAGGAGGACCCCCGCCAGGAAATCCGGGAGCCTGATCGCCCAGGCCGCGTCGGAGACGTACCGGATGATGAGCCTGTCCAGGAACGTCAGGAGCAGGTGGTTGTTGGGGTAAGGGTAGTGGGTGAGGCCGACGGCGAAGGGCTGTATGGCGAAGTCGTAGAAGGTGGTGACCTCGTCGTAGCGTATGGGCTGAAACAGGAAGACAAGACGGGCGACGGCCCCCGTGAGGACCAGCGCGCCCAGGGTGTAAGCACTGTAGCGGGACGCTCTACCGGCGGTTCGGGCGGGGGGCTCCTCGTGCTCCGCCTTCACCCCCTGGTGCTCCGCATCACCCTCGATGCGCGCGTTACGCGCACCGCGAGGTTACCTCTCTGATCCTGCTCATCAGACTCGGCATGTCGAACGGCTTTACGAAGCATTCCTTGACGGCGTCGTATCCCTTGACCGAGTCGATCATCTGGGTGTAAGCGGTTATTACCAGCACCGGGATGCCGCGGGTCGCATCCGAGGCCTCGAGCCTGTCCAGGACGTCCACGCCAGTGACGGACGGCATGGCGATGTCCAGGAGGATCACGTCGGGGTGGCGCTCAACGGCCAGCTCGACGGCGGCGACCCCGTCCAGCGCGAGGACGGCCTCATATCCCTCGGCCTCCAGGCGGACCCTCAGCATCCTGACTATCGACTCGTCGTCGTCGACCACCAGGGCAATGCATGTGCCGCTCATCGCCAACCTTCCATCGCCGTCAGGGCAATACTATTCTCGCAGTCCGGCGCCGGAGCGGCAACCGGCAGGTGCGCCCGCCCGGCAGGCCTGTCATACCCGTGGCCACGGGTACGTCCTCGCCGGGATGGAACGACCACGTATGCGGAATACGTTGCGGCGGGCCGACGGCCGGAGCAGGACCACCGGACCCCCCCGCACGCGGATCCTAGTAGCGGTAGTTGGAGCGTGGCGGGCGGTCCGTCCTCGGCCTCGCCTCGTTCACGTTCATGCTGCGCCCGGCCAGGTCCTTGCCGTTGAGACCCGCTATGGCAGCCTTCGCCTCCTCGTCGTTGCTCATCTCTACGAAGCCGAAGCCCTTGGAACGGCCCGTGTTGCGGTCGATGATGACATCCACCGAGTCCACCGTGCCGAACGGCCCGAAAGCCGTCCTGAGCTCGTCCTCGTTGACCGAGTAACTGAGGTTACCGACGTATATCTTCACTAGTCCTTGCACCTCCCCCGCACAAACAAAGTCCCGGGGATCGCACCCCGGGACAGGGATTGCCTCCTGCACGCCATCTTCGCTCGAATACGAGGCGATTGTAGCAGAAACAAGCGTGTGTGAATACCCGGGGCGCGAACGCAGCGGCCAGGTGAAAAAGACGCAAAAAAAAGGGGTCGTGCGCCTTTCCTGCGATTTTGCGTTCCGGTGCGGGGCAGGGTCGCGGCAGGGCATGGAGAATCCATCGTGATAGGACCGTTGACAGCGCTCTCACTGACTCGAGGCAGGTTATTTGCCGGATAGTCCGACCAGGATACTGATAGTCGAGGACGACCCCCAGACCGCCGAGGTCATGGGCAAGCTCATGACCCGGAGGCTGGCTGCCTCGGTGCTGAGTGCACCCGACGGCAACGCGGCGAGGCGGCTGCTCGCCGAGGACGCCTTCGACATCGTGATACTCGACTACGACCTGCCGAACGGCAACGGGCTGGACCTGCTCTCCTGGATCACCTCCACGGATGATCACCCTCCGGTGATCATTGTCACGGGCCGGGGAGACGAGCAGGTGGCGGCTGAGGCGTTCCGCCTGCGCGCGTCGGGTTACCTGGTCAAGGACGAGAGCCTGGTGGCGAGGCTGCCCGAGGTGGCCAGGACGGCCATATCCGATGTCGAGCTGGGCAAGGCGCGGGAGGCGCTGGCCAGGGCAAACGAAGAGCTGGAGCACAAGGTCCGCGAGCGCACCGAGGAGCTGGCCCGGGCGAACGAGGAACTGAGGACGGAGGTAGACGAAAGGCGACGCGCGGAGGAGGCGCTGGGAGTCATCTCCGAGCAGATCCAGCGGCAGGCCGAGACCCTGGACCAGATCCTGTCCACCAGCCCGGACCAGTTCTACCTGCTGGATGAGAGGGGGAAGTTCATCTACGCGAGCCGGCCGGCGGCCGAGGCCCTGGGGATGACCCAGGAGCGGATGGCCGGCCGGTACTGGTGGGACCTGGGGATGCCGGCCGAGGTCATGGAAAAGGTCGATATTCAGAGGGAGAAGGCGAAGAACACCGGTGAAGCGGTCATGTACGAGACCGCTTTCCCGACGGTCAGGGGGATACGTGACTTCGAGTACATCCTCACCCCCATACCCGGGGAGGACGGCAGGGTCACCACCGTGGTTGCCACCGTGAGGGATGTGACCGACCGGGACCGCGCCGGGTCCGGGAGCAACGGTCCGGGATCCGCCGGGGAGACGTGATCACGACCGCGGATTTCGTCCTGATATAATCGGGCACGTGGCTCTCGGCACAGGAGGTGTTGTGATGAGGAGAACTATGCTCGCGGCGGTCGTCGCCGTCCTGCTGGCCTCGGTGCTCGGGGCGGGCTGCGGTGCAAAGGCGCCCGCGGTCTCGTCCATCGCGCCTTCCACGGGCGCGCCGGGCACACAGATAACGATAACCGGCACCGGCTTCGGTGCGGATAAGGGCAAGAGCGTGGTGCAGTTCAGCGGCGACGCGATCGGGGTGAAGACCTGGTCGGACACGAAGATCATCGCGACCGTCCCGTCCGATATGAAGGCCGGGGGCTACGTAGTCACGGTGGTGACCGACGCCGGGACCAGCCCCGGCAAGAGCTTCGACGTCGAGGCCGCGCCGCCCAGCCCACAGCCGCAGCAGCCGGTCACCCAGGTCCAGGCTATCGAGAAGTACGCCACCGAGCACAACCTCTACTTCGACGACCCGGTGGTCAAGGAAGGCCAGGTCCGCAGCGTCGCCCTGGTCGAGACCAGCGCCCAGGACGCCAACTGGGAGCTGTGGAAGATGGACGCCTCGCAGGGAGAGGACACCTACTACTTCCTGCTCGCGAGGCAGGGCCTGGACTGGGTCGTCATCAACGGCGGGCTCTGGACCAACCAGACGCCGGAGGACTTCGGTTCCCCGATGGACCTGACCATCCCAACCGCGCCGGAGGGCTCGAACCCCTGAACCGGCGTATGGTGTCAAAGACTTGAATCACATCCTCAACTACAGTCATCAGGTGAATCAGAAACAACGGAAATAGCACGGAAACCGCTTAGAAACCGGTTACCCCCCACCTTGGCTGTTATTTATATAAGTAAGATATAATATAAGTGAATTATAGTTAACTATTGGGATTCAAGTCTTTGACACTTCTGCCCGGGTCATGATCGGAGAGGGTAAAGGGGTCAAACCTGAGATTTTGCATTTCTTATGGAAGAAAGAAACGACAAAATCGTCAGGTTTGACCCCAGATGCAAGAAACGCAAAATTCCAGGTTTGACCCTTAATGCAAAGTCCTAGACCAGGCCGTCCTTTATGGCCATCATGACCGCCTGGGTGCGGTCGTCTATCTGCAGCTTGCGGAATATCGCCTTCACGTGGGCCTTGACCGTGTGCTCGCTAATGTAGAGCTCGTCGGCTATCTGCCGGTTCGACTTGTTCTCCGCGATCAGCTTCAGGACCTCCAGCTCGCGGTTGGTGAGCTGGTTGTACGGCTCGGCCAGGGCGACGTCGCCCGGAGGCTCCTTCGGCTCGGGCAGGCCGGCCAGCACGTCAAGAAGCTTCCGCGCCACCGACGGGGAAATGAGGGACTCCCCGCGGTAGGCCGCGTCGATGGCGTCGAGCAACTGCTGGTTGGCGTTCGCCTTGAGGACGTAACCAATCGCCCCCGCCTTTATCGCACGCGTGGCCAGCTCCCGGTCGTCGAACATGGTGAGCACCACCACCTCGCAATCCGGGTTTATCTCGCGCGCCCGCTCGGTCAGCTCGATGCCGCTCATCCCGGGGAGCTGTATGTCGAACAGGCAGACGTCGGGGTTGTGCTTCTTGAGCATGTCAACCGCGTCCTCGGCGCTCGCCGCCTCGGCCACCACCTCTATGTCCTCGCGCTTCTCCAGGATGCGCCTCAGGCCCTCGCGCACGATGTCGTGGTCGTCCACGATGATGACCTTGATGGTTTTTTCAGGCATCGCCGCCTCCAGTAAGAGGAACCACCACCTCCACCGTGGTGCCGCCCTTCACTTCGCTCCGCACGATGAGCTCTCCTCCCATCTCGCCGGCCCGCTCCCGCATGCTGGACATCCCCAGGCCGCCCCCCTCCACAGAGCCCGGCCCGGGCATCCCGGCCCCGTCGTCGGTGACCGACATCACCAGGCGGGGGCCGTCCCACAGCAGCCGCACTGTGACGTTCCGGGCGCCGGAGTGCTTGCGCGCGTTGTTCAGCGCCTCCTGGAGTATGCGGTAGCAGTTGCCCTCCACCAGCGGGGGGAGCCTCTCGCCCTCATCCAGGTCCGTCTGAAGGGTCGCGCCCATCCGTCCCTCGGCGGCGATCTCCCCCACCAGCTTGCGGGCGGCCCCGGCCAGCCCGAGGACCTCCAGAGGTATCGGCCTCAGGTCGTCGATGACAGCCCGGAGCTCCTCCAGCCCCGCCCGCGCCCGGTCCCTCAGCCTCTGGAGGTCCGCCTTCGCCGCGGCAAGGTCGCGCTCCAGCCCGTCCAGCGTGAACTCCGAGAGGTATACGACGCCCAGGAAGCTCTGCGCCACCCCGTCGTGGAGCTCGCGGGCGATGCGCCGGCGCTCCTCCTCGTGCGCGGCCGCCAGCCTCTCCATCAGCTCGTTCACCCGCTCCTGCCTGGCGAGCACCTCCTCGAACAGCGCGCCGTTCTCCAGCGCCACCGCCATCTGGGGGGCCATCGCGGAAAGCAGTGCCCGGTCGTTGAACGACAGGTCCAGCCCGGAGAGCTTGTCCCCCAGCAGCAGCGTCCCCACCCGCTCCCGCTCGAACACCAGCGGTATCTCGAGCACCGGGTACGACTCCCTGCGGCCTCCGGTGCGCTCGACCGTGAGATCGCTCCCCTCCAGCGCGAGCCCGGGGGTCTCGCCCGCATCGGCGCCGAAGCCGCTGACCGTGCTCTTCATCCATTCGCCGTCGCCGGCCGGCTCGTAGAGCAGCGCCGCGCCGGTGAGCCCCATCGTCCCGGTGAGGGTCTCGGTGATCCTGCGCGTGATCTGGTCCAGGCCTGAGAGCTCGGCCAGGCTCCTGGCCAGCGTGGACAGCACACGCCCGACCTCGTAGTCACGGCGGTAGAACAGCCGGTCCACACCCTTCATGACCAGGCCCCGCAGGGGCTCGAACACGAGCACCAGCAGGAGGATGAACAGCGCGGTGACCATGTAGCCACGCGCGCTGAAGTAGCTGCTGATGAAGCGTTCGGCGATCACTATGGTCAGCACGTAGGCCGTGGAGATGAGCACGGCGAGGACGAAGTACACGATGCTGCGCTTGAGGACCTGCTCCACCTCGCTGAACATCTGCAGCCTGAGGATTCCATAGGCGAAGGCGGCCGCGGCGAGGGTGAAGAAGCAGGGGGTCGAGGAAAGCCGGTACAGCCTGGCGTTCTCCAGGACGTTGACCACCAGCGGGACCGCCACGGCGAGCACCATCACCTGGGCTATCCGCTTCTCCCGCAGGCGCCGGGAGTGGTAGTAATCCCGGATGTACAGGGCGAGCGCGCCCAGCAGCAGCGCGTAGGAAAAGAAGGCGTACCCCCAGTAGAGCCACCCCCTGGTGGTCAGCGCGCCCGTCCCCGCCGCTGACCTGAAGTGGAACACCCACTCGGTGCTGTAGAACGATACCAGCGCGAAGAGCGCGGGCAGGTACAGGGAGACCTCCAGCAGGTGTCTCACCCATTCCCTCAGGCCCCCGAGCGCGCGCGTGAACACCAGCGCCAGGTGCCCGAACAGCACCGGGAACAGTATCTCCCCGGGCGCCTGGAACCGCACCCAGAACGCCCGCGCGCCGAAGGAGTCGGAGACGTTGTACATGGCGTCCCCGAAGGCCCAGACCGCCAGCGCTAGGGCCATCAGGGCGAACAGGACGTTCTCCGCCCGGCGGGGATTCTTGTAGAGTACGTATGCCGCCAGGGCTATGTTCAGCGCGGTCGCGGCGAAGGACAGAAAGGCTATTACGTTGCGAGCCTGCAGTGAGCCCAAGCCGCTCCCCCCGCTACTGCCGTCCGGGTACCCCGACCAGCCTAAATCATGGAGGGACCGCCCGCAAACGGCGGGGGGGTATGAGTGTCGAATAAGACTATAGAATGATTGCGTCCGCGGCCGAATCGGGATAGTATTTATGTGAGCGGAAACCGTCGATGCTGTCCGGAAGAGGAACGGCGGATCGTACCGTTGCTTTTCTGGTGCAAGGAGGTCGGGCATGAGAAGGCTCGTGGGGTTGTTGCTGCTGGTGGTGCTGGTCGGTGGAGTCCTGGCAGTGGCGGGCTGTGGTGGCGGTGGCGAGGAGGCCATCGTGACACCCGAGGGAGAACTCAGGTATGACGCCGAGAAGAACCAGATCATAGTCACCGGTGAGACCGAAGAGGTTATCTGGACGGCCGATACCGGGAGCGAGAAGGCCCTGGGAGTTCCGGTGCCCGACAACGCCGACCTCGTGGAGGGGACCGCCATCGTGGTCGCCGGCAGCAAGGGCGACGAGGAGTGGGCCGGCGCTTCGTTCACCTCACCGGACGGCGTCCAGAAAGTGATCGACTGGTACAAGTCGGAGTTCAAGGATCTGCCCGGCCTTTCCGATACATCTACAGTGCTCGACGGACAGGCCGTAGGGCTTTTCTCGTTCAAGGCGGACGGAGTCATAAAGTCCATCACGGTGAACGCCAGCGAAGCAGGCGACAAGGGAGAGACCGAGATCAATATAGCCTCGGCGGCGGGTATCGAATAAGGCTGAAGGACCCTTTCAGTGAGGGGAGCGAAGATGTTGCGCACCAGGAAGAACCAGGTCATAGCGGCAGGGGTGGTGCTGGCCATGCTGGCCGGGCTGCTGCTGATCGTTTTCATCCCGACCGCGGGCGCCGAGAACAACTCGGGGATACCGGGCCTGGAGGGTCCGAGTTTCACCTTCGGCATCGTGACCGGAGCATCCGGAGGGGGTACTACGCCCGGCGGCGCGGCCGGCGATGTGTACAACTGCGCACCTTACGCCGTGACAGGCTACGTCCAGTCCAAGAACGTCGGGTCCATCCACCTCTGGGTCTCGGCCTGCAGCCAGGTCGTGCTCGACCTCGGTATCAAGCCCGGCGACATAGTCACCATCCTCTGCTCCGAGACGCAGGTTGAGAACATCAACACCGGCGACTGGGTGCAGATCGTGGGCTTCACGGTCAGGGGCCGGCTCATCAGGGCGGAGGACATAGTCCTGCCCGCGCCGTTCAGCTACTAGCAGGCACGGCGAACCCGGGGCCCCGGCCGCGCGCCGCGTGCCGTATAATGAATCATTGACCTGATTCTCATCCCGCACGCTCTCATGCCTGCCCGGCCGTTCCGGCGGGTCGCCTCATCGGAGCCCGGGAGGCGCGGTGCGGGGCGATCCGGAGGTTCGATTGCGGATACTGGTTTTCAGCTGGAAGGACCTGCGACACCCCTGGGCGGGTGGCTCGGAGGTGAACCTGCACGAGCAGGCCAGGCGCTGGCTGGAGTCGGGTCACCAGGTGACCATGTTCACCTCCCGGCCCAGGGGCTCCCGGTTCCGCGACGACATAGACGGCGTGAAGGTCTACCGTGCCGGGTGGCGCGTGGGTACGTTCCTGTTCGCGCCGCTCGCCTACCTGCTCTTCCTGCGCAGGCGGTGCGACGTGGTGCTCGACATCATCAACGGGATACCGTTCTGCTCGCCGCTCTTCTGCAGGAAGCCCGCCGCCGCGCTGATGCACCACGTGCACAGGGACATGTTCATCCCTGAGCTGGGCCCGGTGCTGGGTCGCGTGGGAATCGCCATCGAACGGTACCTGATACCACTCGTATACATGCGCGTCCCCTTCATCTGCGTATCCGGGTCCACCAGGGACTCCATCACGGGGCTTCTCTGGCGGGGCTCGTCCATGGATATCAGGGTGGTCTACAACGGGATAGACCACGGTCACTTCGCCCCTGGCGACTCGGTGAAGCTCCCCGAGCCCACCGTGCTGTACCTGGGGAGGCTGAAGCACTACAAGAAGGTGCCACACCTGATCGGGCTCATGCCCCTCGTCCGCGAGAGGGTGCCCGACGCCGAGTTGATCATCGCGGGAGACGGTGAGGACGCCCCCGCGATCGAGGAGCAGGTCGCCCGAATGGAAGCCGGCGGCTTCGTCCGCCTGCTGGGCTACGTGGGGCGAGACGAGAAAGTCCGGCTCTACAGGCAGGCCTGGGTGACCGCCACCTCCTCGGGCACCGAGGGTTGGGGACTCACCGTCATCGAGGCCAACGCGTGCGGGACGCCGGCGGTCGCGTTCGACGTGCCCGGCCTGAACGAGTCGATCGAGGACGGAGTCACCGGGGTGCTGGCCTCCGACGACCGGCAGTTCGTGGAGGGCCTGGTCGATATCCTCTCCGACCGGGAACTGCGAGAGCGCCTGTCGGCGAACGCCGTGGAATGGGCCGGCCGCTTCAGCTGGGAGGAGGCGGCACGCCGGACCCTCGAGATCCTCGAGGAAGCCGGATGCTGAGTCCGCCCGGGCGACTGGCCCGTGACAGTGCTTTCCGCGCGGAGACCCTGGTACCACCCGGTTACTTCGCGGTGCTCTCGATCGCCGTCTGGGGCCCGGCGCTGTTCTCGGGCGGGTACGTCCTGCTGGGGGACATGGTCTTCACGCCGGCTATGCACCCCACCGAAGGCCTGCTCGGGCCCGCGCGCGGCACCATGAACGTGACAGTCGTCTACTGGCTGGCCTGGCTGGTCTCCAGGCTGATCGGCTCCGTGCTGCTGGAGAAAGTTGTCCTGTTCCTCCTTGGTTTCCTGCCGGGCTACCTGATGTATCGCAACGCGCCCTCGAAGAACGCCTGGGGGCGCTTCTTCGCCGGAACCCTGTACGCGGTCAACCCCTTCATCTACACCAGGATACTGATGGGACAGTGGGGGTTCGTGCTCGGCTACGCGCTGCTGCCGGTCGTCCTGGCGTCGACGCTGAAGACGGCGCGGGAGCCATCGGCCGCGCGGTGCGCGCGGACGGCGTTGTGGCTCGCCCTCACCTCCTTGCTGAGCCTGCACGCGGGAGCGATCGCCGTGCTGGTCTGCGCGGTCGCCGGCCTCTTCCAGTTGCGGCGCACGGCCGCGGGCAGGAGGCGCCTGGCGGCCCTGGCCGCGGTGCTGGGGCTGTTTATCCTGCTGGCGGGGTTCTGGCTGCTGCCGGCCTTCGAGTCCGGCGAGTCGCCCGGCATCGGCGCCGCCGACCTGGAGGCGTTCCGGACGCGCACGACCTCGGACGCGGGGCTGGGGCTGTCGGTCCTCGGGATGTACGGGTTCTGGAAGACCCAGCTCGACGGGCTGATGCCCAGGAAGTACGTGCCGCTGTGGCCACTGTTCGGCCTGGGCTTCCTTGCCCTGGCCGCCTGCGGCCTGTGGACCTCCCGGTCCAGGCCCCGGGTGGGCGGGGAAGCCTGTGCGCTGGGGCTGCTCGGGCTCACGGGCTTCCTCCTGGCGCTGGGCTCGAGAGCCCCGGTCACGGGCCCGGCCTTCTCATGGCTGTTCAGAAACGTGGGGGGCTTCGCCCTGTTCAGGGAGCCGCAGAAGTTCTCCGGCCTGCTGGTGCTGGCGTTCGCCGGGCTGGGCTCGCTGGGTGTCGAGCGGCTTGCCACGCGCAGGTCGGCCGATCCTCAGCGACACGCGCGCATCATGAGGTTCGTGGGTGCGGGACTCCTGGTCCTGGTGCTCCTCTACGGCTTCCGTATGCTCGGAGGATTGTGGGGACAGGCGAAGGCCGTCTCCTACCCCCGGTCGTGGTCGGAGGCTCAATCGCTGCTGGAGGAGGACGCCGGGGACTGGAAGGCTCTCTACCTGCCGCCGTACTGGTACATGCGGTTCGACTTCGCCGACAGTGACTACACCATCACCTCTCCGATGCCTTTCTACTTCACCTGCGACTACGTGAAGCTCAACGCCCTGGTCGTGGGGGGGGTCGAGCTCAACGCCGCGCCGGTCGACCGCTACGTGCGGGCCGCCCTGGAGTCGGGCCGTGAGCGGGGCAACCTCGGGGCGATGCTGACCCCCCTTGACGTCAAGTACATCGTGTTCGCCCGCAACCCGGCCGGCGCGGGCTTCGACTTCGTCCTGCGGCAACGCGACCTCGAGGTTGTCAGGGACTGGGGTGACATCGTCGTGCTCAGGAACACCAGCCGCGTCGGCAGGCTTGTCCTGTGCGAGGGCGAGGGTACATACCGCGACTGGGACGTCCTCGGTGCCGGCGCCCGCGGGGGCAACCTGGTCGGGTCCTGGATCTCCGGAGGGTCGCGGACCCGGATACCGGACCTCACCGGGACACCCGTCGTGCACACAGAGCGGGCGTTCGGGACCGTCACGGCGACGGTCCCGGTGGACGCGGAGCCGGGTACGCTCCTCTTCGCCGAGCAGTACGACGAGGGATGGCGGCTCGACGGGGAGGCGCCGGCGGAGCAGATCGGGCTCACCTGTGCCTTCGAAGTCGGCGACCGGGGTGGACGCATGACCCTGCGCTTCCTGGACCCGGTCATTGTCATCGGCTATTCCGTGACCGCGGCCGGACTCGTAATATGTTTGGTGCTGGTGGGCATCGGGAGCAGACGCTCCCGGAAGCCGGGCAGGGACACCTAGACCGAAGGGACGACGATGGAAGGGCGGGGCGAAGCGAGGACCAGGGTGCTGGCGCTGTTGTGGCACGCCCCCCAGCAGGTCATCGCGGCGGGTGGCTTCCGGAGAGCCTTCGAGGTACTGGCCAGGACCCCGGAAGGGTTCGAGGTGGTAGCGCTGGACGACCGGCCCACGTTCCTCGGCGGGCTGGGGACCGACCGCGTGCGAGTGCTGGAGTTCGGCATCCCCCGACTCCTGCGAGCCCTCGAGGCCCGCCTCTTCACGTTCGAGCGCCTGCTGGAGTGGGTGGTCGCTACGCTGGCCATGTCCTGGCACGTCCTCGTCATGAGGCTGCGGGGAGAGAGGTTCGAGGTTGTCTACGTGCCATCGAGCGAGCAGCTCCCGGCGCTCATCGCCGGGATCCTGGCCGGGTGGCTCTTCTCCGCGAGGCTGGTCGCCTGCAACACCAACATCGACATCTTCCCGGGGCACGCCAGGAGGCTGGTGGCCCGTATGCACAATACCGCCGACCGAGTTATCGCGATCTCCGAGCACCTGGCCGGTGAGCTGAAGGCCTACGGCACCCGCGCCCCGATAGTGGTGAACGGTGTGGGGCTGGACGTCGGAGGCATCGGCCGCGCCCGCGGGTGCGGAGTGCCGGAGAAGAGGTACGACGCCGTGTTCGTGGGCAGGCACGACCGGACCAAGGGCGTGTTCGAGCTTCTGGACATATGGGGGAGCGTAGTCTCCGAGCGGGAGGGGGCCACACTCCTGATGATCGGGGCCTGCGCCCCGGCCGTCCGCGCGAGGCTCGAGTCGGCGATTCTGCGCCTCGGCATCGGCGGGAACGTGGTGCTCGCGGGCACCGTCCCGGACCAGGAGAAGTTCGAGATGATGAGCGCGAGCAGGGTCTGCCTGTTCCCCTCCCGGGTCGAGGAGTGGGGGATAGTCCCGCAGGAGGCCCTCGCCTGCGGCCTGCCGGTGGTAGCCTTCGACCTTCCCGCCTACCGCGAGAACATCAGCGGGTGCCCCGGGGTCTTCACGCTCCCCGTGGGTGACCTCGAGGGCATGACCCGCAAGATGGTGGAGCTCCTGGGCGAGGAGGACCTCGAGCGTTTCTCCCAAACGGGCCCCGAGTTCGTGAGCCGGTTCGGCTGGGACGGGGTGGCCGAGGTCGAGTTCGAGATACTGGCCGGTGCAGGCCCGACATGAAGGAGAGCCTGATAAAGACGGTCTCCCGGCTCAAGGCCTGGCTGGCGGCCAGGGAGTACCGGCCTCTCTGGCACGGGCTGGCCGTTCTCTTCATCGTGGCCTGCTCGCTGCTCATCTTCGCCAGGAACTTCACGAGCAGCGGGACCATGATGCATGTGGACATGACTTTCCCGTTCGGCATCGACCGCAACATGGCCCTGTACTCGAACACCTGGTGGCAGTACGGCAGCGTCCAGAACATCTGGAACACGCAGCGCGTCTTCTGGGCCTACCCCCTGCTGGCCGTCGCGAAGGTGCTCGGCCTTTCCACCGGCACCTATGTCCTGGTCCTCTTCATCGGGACGTTCAGCCTGGCGGGGATCTCCATGTACGCGGCCGCCTTCGGGATCATCGAGCGCTCGCGGGTGGCAGGCTCCGGCCGCTTCGCCCCCTACGTGGGAGCCGTCTTCGCGGGCCTGGTGTTCATGTACAACCCCTGGTCCCTCTCTCACCTGTGGCCCTACTTCGGCTACCCGGCCTACGCGGTGGCACCTCTGGTGCTGATCCTGCTGATCAAGGCGGTGGACCGACCACGGCCCGTCCTCGTCGTCGGCCTGGCGGTGCTCATGTCGGTCGCCAGCACGGGACCCATCACGGTTCCCTGGTTGTGGCTGCTGGTGGTCGCCTACCTCCTCTTCCACCTCGCGCGCAGGCGGTTCAGCGCCGCCGGGCTCCGGGATGCCGCGAAGGTCCTGTTTCCGCTGGCGGGGCTCTATCTCGTGCTCAACGCCATGTGGATCCTCCCCTACCTCTACTCCACCGCCTCCAGCAAGCCGTTCGTGCCCGCCTATTCCCCGACCATGTCCCAGGGCATGCTGGACCTGCTCTCGGGGACCAACAGCGTACTGAACAGCCTGCGCTTCGCCTCGGGGTGGGGCATGCCGGTGGATCCCCAGGTGCACGGCACGGTCTGGGTGGTTATGAGCTTCGCCCTGCCCGCCCTCTCTCTGGCGGCGCTCCTGGTGCTGGGCAGGAGGCTGGTAAAGGACCGGGTCGTGGTCTTCGTGTCCCTCCTGTTCGTGCTGTCTGTGCTGCTGGCGACGGGATCACACTGGATACTGCGACGCCCCTACTCCTGGTTCGCGCTAAGGGGCCCGGGTTCGTCCTCCCTGGGGTGGATGCTGCGGGCGCCGGACCGCTGGCTCTTCTACGCGCCGCTGTTCTACGCGTTGCTGCTGGGCCTGCTGGCGGCGAGGCTGGCGGGAGAGCCGCGGGTGTGGGGCAGGCTGCTCGCTGTCGGGCTGGCTGCGACGGTCCTGGTCTCTTTCCTGCCGATAGCCGTTCCCTACGCCGACCACGTGTACGATCCTGCCCCGGTGCCCGGGGACTACGCCTCGGTCAACGAGTTCATCACGCGGGAGGGTGGAGCCTCCAGGGTGATGTGGATCCCGTTCGCCCGGTCCGGCTTCAACTATCGCTGGGCCCGCGACAAACGCGTCGGCGCCTTCAACGTGTACTCGTCCAACGCGAACCTCAACAACCTGCAGGACCTCTTCGCCCCCGACAGCTTCTACTACTGGCTGGAGTCTGTCTTCTCCTACGCATCGGTCTCACCTCCCCAGGCGCTCAACGAGGAGGTGATGCTGCAGCAGGACCTGGCCTCCCGGCTCTTCATGCCGTTCGCCGCCGGGTACATGATCTACGACCGGTCCGTGCCCGGCTACCGCTTCGGGGGCTCCTTCGCCTCCGACCGCAGCATGGACCTGGAGTACCGGACGGACATACTGGACGTCTACGGCCTGGACGAGCACCCGCGCCTGCTGCGCCCGGCGACGCGCACGGTGCGCATCGATAACTACTATGACATGCTGGCCGTGGCCCAGCGGATGACGGCGGACGATATGAAGGAGATAGCCTTCATCGAGCGCGGCCGCCCGCTGGACGAGCGCTTCGGAGTCCTGGACATCAACGACTACGAGCGTCCGGTCTCCGTTGACCCCGGGTTCGAGCAGCTGGGGCCCGACGGGCTCCCTTCCCGGTGGCTGCCGAGGACCCCCGGCGCGCGCGCCCAGGCGTCTGTCCAGAGCGGCGTCCCGGGCTCGACCGGGAACTCCCTGAGGGTGGTCAACAACTCGGCGGAGGAGTTCGCCCTCTCCTGTGTCGACGGGCCGGAGGTGGCCGTCGAGCCCGGCGCGGTATACGTGCTGGAGAGCAGGATCAGGGCGCTGAACTCCGTGTGGACCTCGGCGAGCGTCGAGGGGTACATGGATGAGTCCGGCCGGTGGGTCACCCTGGTCCGATTCCCTCCCGACCAGCAGGGCACGTCCGACTGGCTGGAAGCCCGGTGCTCGTTCTGGATGCCGCCGGGCATCAGCAGGATAAGGCCCGTCGCTGTGGGGGGATGGACGGAGAACACGGCGAGGGGGCCGGGCATAAGCTGGTTCGACGATCTGAGCATCTCCCGCGTGGACGAGACGATGTTCCAGGCGATAGCCGAACGGCCGCCCGCGCCCGCGGTCGACTACCGGAAGCTGAGCCCGGAGAAGTACGAGGTCACGGTGGAAGGCGCCACCGCGCCCTTCGTCATGGTGTTCGGCGAGGCCTACGACCCGTTCTGGCAGGTCGGGCTGGAGTCGGGCGGCCGGGTCGAGCCGACCCGGCTCTACTCGACGATAAACGGCTTCCCGGTGGAGGGCGGCGGGCTCGATCTCACGGTCGAGTACCTCCCTCAGGACTGGTTCACCCTCGGGCTCGTCATAGCGCTGGCCGCGCTGATCGCCTCGCTGCTGTTCATCTCGTTCTGTCTGCTCAAACGCCGCCGCGGACCGGCTCGCGGACCGGCCGGGGACACCTGTGAGGGCGAAGGACCGGCCGGCCGGAGCGTACTGGAGCGCACCGGGCGCCTGTCCCGCCGGCTCTGGTGGCTGGGCGTGGCCGCCGTCTTCGTTGTTGTGGCCGTCTGGTGGGGGCTTCTATCGGCCCTCGTGGTCGCCTCCTTCCCCGCGGCGGTGCTGCTCTCCCTGCCCCCCCGACTGCCCCTGGGGGTCTCCCTCGCCGTCCTGCTACTCTGCCCGGTGGCGATCCTGTTCGACCGGACCTCGACCGCCGAGACCCTGGCGATAGCGGCTTACTACCTGCTGGCCCTGGGGGTGCTCGCCCTCTTCGCCCGGCACCTGTCGGCTTCGCGCCCGCCTCCCGGTGGGGAAAACCTTGAGGTGGAGCCCCGTGCCCGTGATATAATCGATTCGCAGGAACAAGCGGTACAGACCTGCAAGTGTCTCAGCCGCGTGGTGGCGCGATCCGGCATAGTCCGGACCCGGTCCGCTCGAGCGGCGATCGCAGACAGAATGGGCCTCGCCTGGAAGGCGGGGACGGGTTGTGGCCAAAGGAGGTCCAAGTGAAGCGGTCTAAGGGTGGCCTGGTATTGCTGATCATCGGTCTTGTCTTCCTGATCCTGACCCCGATCTGGAAATGGGCTTTATCGCCGATGCTGGTCAAGCTCCCCGACAATATCAACTCGCCATCGGTATACGAGGGCACCCTCACGCTCTTCGTAGACCCCAACACCCTGACGTTGCTGCCCGCGGACATGGCGGTCAAGATCCCGCTGACGATCAACAGGTTGGACACGAGCGACAAGGCCAAGTACACCAGCAGCATCGCGGTGGTCGAGGAGACCGTCGACGCCAAGGGCCCGGCCGGCAAGTCGTTCCTCACCTCCGACAAGTTCTTCGCGCTGGACCGCAGCACCAACGAGAACGTCGCGGGGCACGGAAGCGACGTGGACCGTACCGGCTACAGCGTGCTGCTTCCCTTCGGCACCGAGAAGAAGTCCTACCCCTACTGGGACGATGACGTCGGCAGGGCCAGCGACATCAACTTCGTCGAAGAGGAGACCCGGGACGGCTTCAAGAGCAAGGACGTCAAGGTCTTCATATTCGAGGGCAGCGGTGAAGACCCGATGGTCGAGCCCCCGTTCGGCCTTCCGGACAAGCTTCCGGGGTCCCAGATTAAGGCGCTGGTGGCGGGGATGCCGGGCGTGCCGCCGCTCAACCTCAACGACACCGAGGAGTACCCGATTACCTTCCTCAAGGGAGCGGAGGCCCTCGTCGCGATCGAGCCCCGCACGGGCACGATCAACGATGTCGACCTGAAGGAGACCTACTCCGTCGACACCTCGACACTGGGGATCCCCAACATCAAGCTGGCCACGCTGAACTACAAGCAGACCCCGGAGAGCGTGGCCTGGAACATAGACAACAACGCCAAGAACTTCGGCCTGCTGGACCTCGCGCAACTGTGGGTGCCCCTGATACTGCTGATCCTGGGCATCGTGCTGTTCGTGCCGGGGTTGATCCTGTTCCTGCGCCCGCCCAGGGCCTAGACACGCGATCGGATAGAGTGACGCGGCGGGCACCGCGAGGTGCCCGCCTCTTCTATTGAGGTCCACCGCACTAATACGGTGCCAGGCACATTAGCGGATAAGTATTAGCCTGTCGTCTCCGGCATGAGAAAACTGTGAAAACACCGGGCTTATGTGCCCCGCGCCCTACTTATCGAGGTTGCGGAACGGTCAGGCCCCCCCTTGAAACACGGGTGCCGGACTAATACTTTCGGACTAATGTGCCTGGCACCGGTATTAGGGGTCAAGGCCCGTGGTCGAGTGGCCGCCCATCATCTCGTAGGGCTGCAGGTCCGGCGCGACCCTCCTGTCCCAGTACATGGCACGCTCCACGACGAGCTGCCCGTCCGTCTCGACCAGCGTCGAGACGTGGAAGTCGTCGGGCACGAAGTCGCTGACACGGATGGTGTACCTCGAGTTCGCCGGGACGTCTATCTGAACCGGTTCCCTGGGTCCCGAGGCGGTCATGAAGGTCACACTCGCGGGAGTGTCCTGCGAGGTCGGGTTCTCGATGAGCACCCAGGAGTCGAAGCCCCCGCCGGTCGAGCCCTCCGGCACGGTCCACTTCGTGCCGGCCCTGGTAACGCCCGCCGCGGAGTGGCCTTCCTTCATGTGCGGCACGTCGGAAGCTATCCTCTTGTCCCAGTACATGGCCCTCTCGGCCACGACGGGCCGGTCCGCGGTCAGGCGGGTGGCCACGTGGAAGTCGCCGTCGACGAAGTCATCCACCTTGAAGGTGTGCCTGGATCCGGCCGGCATGGTGACCTCGGTCTGCGCCGCGACACCGTCTGCGGTCATGAACGTCGCCTTGACGTCCGCCGGCTGGGTGTTGGGATTCTGCACCAGGACGAAGGTGGTGAACCCTACCGCTGTCGAGCCCTCGGCGATGTCCCAGTCCGCGTTCAGCACCGAGGAGCCCGGGCTGGAGTGCCCGCCCTTCATCTGGTAGGGCTGCAGGGCACTCGCGTCGGGGTCCCAGTACATCGAGCGTTCTCCGACCACCGGCACGTTCGATGTGAGCTGGGTCGAGACCTCGGGCATGCCGGGCAGGATACTGTTGACGTGCACGGTCTGGCGGCTCCTGGCCGCCACCTCGACCGAGCCGCCGTCTCTCTGTCCCTCAGGCGTATGCAGCTTTATCTGCACCGTCGCGTCCGTGGTACCCGGGTTGCAGATCAGGATCCAGGTATCGTAACCGGGCGCCGTGGAGCCCTCGGGGAAGTACAGGTTGGTGCCGTAGCTCCCGCCCGTCGCACCCGGGCCGCCGTTGCCCCCGCTCTCGTCGAGGGCTACGCCCATGTTGGAGTGCCCCGCCTTCATCTCGTAAGGCTGCGGGTTGCCCGGCACTCCTGTGGTGCCCCAGAACCGCCGGTCCCAGTACATGGAGCGCTCGGCCACGACCTCGACGTCGGAGTCCACGAACGTGGAGACGTGGAAGTCATCGGGCACGTAGTCCAGGATGCGCAGGGTCGTCCTGGTCTTCGGCTCGAGGGTGACCGGGATGGGTTCCCGCGGCCCGGTTGCGGTGGCGAAGGTGACCTGGGTGTTGGCGATCTCCTCACCCGGGTTCTGCAGCAGTATCCAGGTATCGAAGCCGCCGCCGGTGGAGCCCTCGGCCAGGAACCAGTGCTTGAAGCCCAGTACCTTTCCCACTGTGACCGCGGCGCTGTCCTGCGCGGGCGGGACGGGGTCGCCGTGCTCGTCCACGACACCGGTTATCCGGGCCGTGTCCGTGGTGTTGGGAGACGACCCCTGCTTGAGCGCCTCGCAGGTGAGCTCGATGGTGATGTGCGCTCCGACGGCGAGACCGGAGCCTTCCGTGATGTCGTCCCACGACACCCGTCCCGAGCCGGTGCTGGAGGGTTCCAGGGTCGCGCTCCTGTAGGCCATGTACGCCGCGTTGTAGGTGTCGCTCATCGGAACGGGAGCCGGTATCACCGTGTCACCGCTGTTGGTCACGGTTATTACGAACACCGTGTCGCCGCCGACGTTCACCGGGCTCTTCTGCCCGGGCTTGACAACCTTGTCTACCGTCAACCGCGGGTCGGTGATGATGAGCTCGGTGTTGGTCTCCTGTCCCGAGACCGGGACCCCGTGCTCGTCCGTCGCCACCACGCTGGCGGTATCATCGGTTCCGGGGGTGGTACCCGCCGCGCGCGCGGTGAAGGACACCGCTACGTCCACCGAGCCGCCCACGATCAGCCCGGCCCCACCGCTGACGTCGTTCCATACGAGCGTCCCGGCGACCACCGTGTCGGGCGCGGGGATGGCGCCCTGGTACTCCAGGAACGCCGGGTCACAGGTGTCGGTCAGCCGAACGGGCGCGACCAGGGCGGTGTCTCCCTTGTTCTCCACGTGAATCGTGTAAGTCGCGGTCGCGCCCACCGGGATGAAGCCGCCCGGGTGGTCCAGGACCTTACCCACCGCGATCCCCGGGTTGGTGATGATCAGCTCCGTGTTGGTGGCGGTGCCCGTCACCGGGTTGCTCTGGTCGTCCACGGTGGTAACCGAGGCGGTGTTATCCGTGTTGGGCGTAAGACCCGCCTGCAGGGCCTGGAACGTCACGGTCACTTCCGCGAACAATTGCGGGGCGAGCCCGGTCCCCTGGCTCAGGTCGTTCCAGGCGAGGTTGCCGGGGGTGCTCGTGTCCGGTGTGATGGTGGCGCTCACGAACTGCATGTAGGCCGGGTCGTAGGTATCGGCCGTCGGCACGAGCGGGATGCCGGTGTTCCCGGCGTCCGTCACGCGGATGGTGTAGCTGAACTGCTCGCCTACCGGTACGTAGTGGTCGGGGTCGTCCAGCGTCTTGGTTACCTGCAGGGCCGGGTGCTGCTGCACGTCGATGTCCGCCGTGTCGGAGGCCTCGGGCAGCTCCGCTCCTCCGCCGTCCTCACCGAACCCGGTCCCGATGTTCGTCCGGTTACCCCAGGCGGCCCACTGGTCCACGCTCATCTGGAAGTCCAGGACCAGTTGCGCGGTGGGGGCCAGGTCGGCGTCGAGGCTCCAGGTGTAGGTGGGCGCCGTCCCCGCCGGGTCCGCGGTCGATGACCCGCCCGGCCAGGTGGCGCTGGTGCTCCCCGGCACGTAGCTGAAGTACGGGTCGGGGATGGTATCCCTCACACCGACCTCGTAGGCGTCGGCGTCCCCGTTATTGGTCACCGTCACCCGGTACGTCACGATGTCGCCCCAGTCGGGGTTGCCCCCCGAGACGACCTCCTTGGAGACCGCCAGGACCGGCGCCCGGGTCGTTACGTCCCTGCTCCCCGACACCGGGGTGTACTGCCTGGCGTAGGTGTTCGGCTGCGTCAGGCTGTAGTAGGCGGGGACCTGCGCGGTGTTCGGGATGACCGTGCCCTGCGCGACGCCGCCGTTGACGGTCGCCTGGTAGGTCAGGGTCTCGGTGATTCCCGGGTTCAGCGGACCCGGTATGCCGGCCTGGAAGTCCCAGGACAGATCGGGTGCGGTGACGCTCGCGCCCGGGCCGGTGATGGAGCCCGGCACGTAGGTCATGTCGCCGTCCACCTGGTCATCGACCATGATGTTGTAGGCCGGCCAGTCCCCCGTGTTCTCGACCTCGATGGTGTAGGTGACCGTGTCGCCCGGGGCCGGTGTGAGATCGTCCGCGCTCTTGGTCACCGTGACGGCCGGCTCCCTCACCGTCACGATGTCGGCGACGCCCGAGGTCAGGTGGCTTCCGCCGCCGCTCTCTGCGTCCTCCCAGGTGAGGTCGGCCGTGTTGCCGAAGTCGTCACCGCTGGTGACGTCCGCGCCGCCGCTGTACTGCTTATCCACGCGTATGCCCACGTACAGGTAGACGTCGGTGGGGCTGTCGCTCGCGTTGGTGTAATCGCCGATGGTCCAGGTCACGTCCGTGGTACCGTCGGGGTTCTCGGTGAAGTCGGCGGAGCCCTGGGTGACGGACACCCCGGTAACGGTGAGGCCGTCCGGCACGGTGTCCGCGGCGCTCGCGTTGTAGAGGCTGGTACGGGCGGGCACCGTGGCCGCCACCGTGTAGAGGAAGGTGCTGCCTATGGTCACGTTGTTGCCCGGCGCGTTCTGCGTCTTGGCGGCCGTCGCGGAGACGACGGTGATGGAGGTGTCGTCGGTGTTGTCGTCGGCGGGGTTGGAGGTCCTGGGCGTGGCCCGGCCGTCGGCGTTGGTCCAGGAGTTGTATGCGATCGAGGCGATGTCCGTGAGCGTGGCCGCCGAGCCCGCGTCCTGCGACGCGCTGTGCGTGTAGCCTATGACCAGCTTGTTGACATCGCCGGTCGCGATGTCCCTCGGGCCGCCGGAGCCCGCCGTGAGGTCCACGGTCAGCTCACCGGTCGACGGGTTCCAGTTGACCGTGTAGTCCGTTCCCTCCGCCAGCGGGGCTCCGGCCAGTGTGACGGTCGTTACCGTGGGCGTGTTGCCCCTCATTCCGACCGGGAAGGTGTCGACGAAGACGTTCTGATACGAGGTGCCGGTGCCGGTGTTAACCACCTCGACCGTGTAGCCGACCGGCTGGTTCCCGACCACCGGGCCCACCGCGTCGTTGACCTCGGTCAGCACCAGGTGCGGCTCGATGGCGGTGACGTCGGAAGCCGCGTCCGAGTCCGTGTGGTGGCCTCCGCCGGACTCCGCGTCGTCCCATCCCAGGTCGAAGGTGTTCCCGAAGACCGACTGCGGGGGCAGTCCCCGCACGGGAGAGCTGTCGTTGAACTGGGTCTTTATGTGCACGTCCATCGTGAGCTGCAGGTTCTGGGTCGAGCCTGTACTGTTGGCGTAGTCACCAAGGTCCCAGGTGACGTCGGTGGTCCCGTCTCCCTGCGGCGTCACGGTGACGACCCCGATGACCTGCGGGCTTCCGTCCAGGTAGGTGGCGGTGGCATCCACCGAGATGCCGTCGGGAAGCGTGTCGGTCCCCTGCGCGTTGAAGATGGTGGTGTGAGCGGGCACGGCGATCGAGGCCGTATAGGTAAACGGCCGGCCGATGCTCGCCAGGTCGCCCGCCACGTCCTGCGACTTGGTTACCGCCGCGGGTGCGATGGTCACGGACGAGTCGTCGGTGTTGTGGTCGGCGGGGTTGAGGGTGCGCGCCGTGGCCCTGCCGTTGGCGTCAGTCCAGGAGTTGTAAGCGATGGAGGAGACGTCGGTGAGCGTCGCGCCCGCTCCCACACCCTCGTCGGGCGTCGCGGTGAAGTAGACCATGAGCCTGTTGCCGATCCCGGTCAGTATCTGCTTCGCGCCGCCCGAGCCCGCGGTCAGGTCCACGGTCAGCTCACCGGTGCCGGAGTTCCAGCCGACCGTGTAGTCGACTCCCTCGGTCAGGGTGACCCCGGCCAGGGTCACGGAGGTGACCGCCGGCGCACCCACCCTCATGCCGACGGGCAGCGTTGTCACCATCACGTTCTGGTAAGAGGTGCCGGTCCCGTTGTTGCGGACGTCAACCGTGTAGTGGACGGCCTGCCCTCCGGGGACCGGGCCGGCGGCGTCGTTGGCCTCCGTGAGGTCCAGGTAAGGCTCGGTCGCGGTGACGTCGGCCGCCGCGGCCGCTTTCAGGTGCCCCCCGGCCCCCGGGTGATCGTTCCAGGTCAGCAGCGCGCCGTTGGAGAACACGGACTGCGGCGGAAGGCCCCTGACGTCGCTGTTGTCGTTGAACTTGTCCTTCACGTGAACGACTATCTTGAGCGACAGGGTCTGCGTGACGCCCGTATCGTTCTGGTAGTTGCCGATGTCCCAGTCGACGTCGGTCGTGCCGTCGCCCTGGGGCGTGACCGTTACCGTGCCGATCGCCTGCGGGCTGCCGTCGAGGTAGGTGGAGGTGGCATCGACCGCCAGGCCGTCCGCGATGGTGTCTCCCACCAGCGCTTCGTAGAGGCTGGTATGAGCGGGCACCGTCGCGTCCAGCGTGTAGCTGAACTGCTGCCCGATGTTGGATACGTTGCCGATCGTGTCCTGCGACTTGGCCAGGCCGGCCTCCGGCACTGTCACGCTGGATGAGTCGGTGTTGTACCTGCCCACGTCCATGTTCTCGGGGACCGTGCGCCCCGAGCCGTCCGCCATCGAGCAGTACGATACCGAGGCGATGTTGGTCAGGGTTGCCCCCGCGCCGACGTCGTCATCCACCACCCCGTCGTAGGTGACGACCAGGGTCTGGCCTGCCGGGATGCTCACCGGGCCCCCGGAGCCGTTCCGGAAGTCCACCGTCAGCTTGCCGGTGCCTCCGTTCCAGGAGGTCGTGAAGTCGTCCCCCGGGGTCAGAGGCACACCGTTCAGCGTGGCGGCTACCGTCCCGCTCGGGTCGGTGTCCCTCATGCCGGCATCGAGCGTGTCGACCACGTAGTTCCTGTGCGAGGTGGAGCGCCCGTTGTTCAGGATGCTCAGTGTGTAGCCGACCGTGCTGCCGCCGGCCACTCCCCCTCCGCCGTCGTTGCCCTTGGTGAGCACCAGGTGCGGCTGGTGGCAGTTGAGCGTCTGGCTTCCGCTGGAGGCGCTGCGGTCGACCGAACCGTCGTTCCAGTAGACCGTGCCGCCGTCGAGGGCGGTGTTGTCCGCGGTCGGGTTGCCGCCGGTGTCCCACCACCAGTTCCAGTTGAGGGGGTCTGCCGGGTCGCCGGCCGGGTCGATGAGGCCGCTGACCTCGCATGAGAACTGCAGGTCGAACACGTAGTCGCCGCTGGATCCCCCGCCCGTGTTGATGACGTCGTTCAGCTGCCATTCGAAGGTCGCTCCCGGGTTCGGCGTGTTGTAGTCCGTAGCGGGATCGGAGCCGCTCTCGAAGCTCGCGGGCGTGGCGGGCGTGCCCGAGATGTCGATGAGGCTGGAGCTGCCGGCAACGTAGTCGACCCCGTTCGAGGTGAGGACGTCCTCGATGGAGGGGTTGTAGAGGTCGGTCCCCTCGGGGACGGTTACCCGCAGCCGGTAGACGGACTCCTCACCGATCACGGCCGGGTCGGGTCCGTCCAGGAACTTGACCATGGTGGCAAGCGCGGTCTGCACGCTGGAGGTGTCCCTGTTCTGGTTGTTGGAGTCCGAGCCGTTCTGCACGTGGCGGCCGGAGGCGCCGTCCTCGGAGTAGTACTCCACGTAGGCGGTGTTGGTCAGCACCGCCCCCGAGCCGACGTCGCTGTCCAGCTGCGCGTCGTAGACTATCGCCAGCGTCTGGCCCGTCGCGATGTCGGTGTCGCTGGCCCCCCCGTCGAAGTCGTATGTGAGGGCTCCGGTGCCGCTGTTGTAGGAGCGGGAGTAATCGGTGCCCTCCACAAGCGGGGTGACCCCGAGGGTCACGCTCACCGTGGTCGGGGTGGTGTCCCGCATGCCCACGGGCAGGGTGTCCACCACCAGGTTGCCGTAGGAGGTGGTTAGACCGGTGTTCACTATACTGTCCGTGTAGCGGACCGTGTCGCCCGCCTTCACGGGAATAGGTGGCGGGCCCTCCTTGTTGTTGGTCTTGGTCAGGACGTCGTACGGCTGCCAGACGTGGGTGTACTGGTCGCCGGTGTTCGCCGTGCGCGTCGTGATGCTGTCGCTCCAGCGGAAGTTGCCCCTGTCGCGTACCTGGTTGTCGGCCGTGGGGTTACCCCCTGTGTTCGGCCAGAACCTCCAGTTGGTGGGGTTGGTCGCGCTGCCGCCCTGGCTGACCGGCGTGATGAGGCCCGTGGCCACCTTCCTGAACTCGACCTGGAAGACGTATGCGGCTGCCTGGCCGGAGTTGTCTATGTTGTTGTCCAGGTTCCAGGACAGGGTGCACCCCGGGTTGGGGGTCGTCCACTGGATCGTCGGGTCCGCGGTGGTGGAGCCACCGGTGAACCTCGCCGGCGTGTTCGGCGTGCCGCTGACGTCCGAGAGCAGCGTGCTCCCCGTGATGTACTCCATGCCGTCCTGGTAGAGCGTGTCCTGGAGCCGGTTGCTGCCGAAGTTGGCGACCTGGCCGGCCGGGACGGTGACGGTTATCCGGTAGGTCACCTCGCTGCCGGCGCCGTTGCCGATGGGGACGGTGTCCCCGCCCACTATCGCCTTGCTCGCGGTTATGGCGGCCAGGGGGATGTTCGAGTTCGCGGTGGCGGGTCCGTAGTCCCGGTTGGGGCTGGTCCCCGCGTTCTGGGCGCTCCAGGTCGTGCTCACGTTGTTGGTGAGGCTCGCCCCCGCCCCGGTATCGGAGTCCACCCGCGCGGAGTAATCGATGGTTACGACGCTGTCCGCGGAGGGAGGCGCGGGTATCCCCGTGTGTATGGATGCCCCGTCGTCGAAATCGATCAGGAACACCCCGGTGGCGGGCGTGTAGGAGAGCGTGTAGTCGGTGCCCTCGCTCAGGACGGTCACGCCCCTCGTCACCGTCACTACCCCCGATGTCGGGTCGTAGTCCCACATCCCCACCGGCAGGGTGTCGGTCACCAGTACGTTGTTGGCTGTCGCGCCGCTGGTGTTCGTCAGGGTGACCCTGTAGTCCACGCTGCTGCCGGCCCCGCGCGGCGTTGCACCGCCCGTCACCGCCTTGGCCGCGGAGAGGTCGGGCTCGATGTAGTGCACGGTGGCCAGGTCGCGGTCCGAGAACTGGCTGGAATGGGAGTTCTCCCAGGAGGTCTTGCCGTAGTCGTCGAAGGTCGCACCGTCGACCACGTCTGCCGAGTCCTGCACCACGACCTTGAACTCGACCTGCCACCAGCCGCCCTCGTCGACGTTACCCAGAGACCACGCATAGCCGTCCAGGTACCCCGAGTTGATGTGCTGGGGCTGGTCTGCGTAGCGGGCGGTGTACTTACCCGCCGGCGGGTCGTAGTTGAAGTCACCCGCCGCGGAGTAGCTCATGGTGGAGGAGCCGTTCACGTACGCCGTCCCGCGCGGGATCCAGTCGACCGCGTCCAGGTTTCCCCACTGCACCGTGTTCACGGTGGGATTCGCGCCGTCCGAGGTGTTGACCCGAACGCGGAACCAGATGGTGTCCCCCACCGCCGCGTCGACGGAATCGCCGTAGGTGCCCGGAGACCCGCCGCTGTCGAGCGCCGCCTCCTTCATCACCGGGGGCTTCGGCCCGACGGTGACGCCCGCGGAGGTGTCAGTGGAGGTGGTGCCGGTCCTCGCGCTGAGGGTATCGTCCCAATCGGCGGCGAAGGTCACGTCGTTGTCCAGCGAGTCGCCAGCGACCACCCAGGTGTGATCGGCGTCCGGCGGGTCCTCCCAGGTGTCGTCGACGGTCGCGTCGAACGTTATGGCCGCCTGGCCCCCCGCGGGCAGGTCGGCCAGGGTGTCCCAGGTCAGAGTGGTCTCCCCGGTGCCGGGATCGTGCACCAACGAGTCGGGGGCCGGGACAGCGCTCCCCCCCGTGTAGGTCAGCCCGTCGCCCAGGACGTCGGTCACCACCAGGTTGCTCGTGTCGTAGTACTCGGACGCGGAGTAGGTAAGGGTGTAGTGCACCGTCGCGCCATTGCCCGCGGTGCCCGGGTTGACCCCCTTGGCTATCGTGGCGTAGGCGCCGGTCACCGAGGCGTCGTCCGCGTCCGATACGGGGACCCCCAGGTACGTCGCCGAGAGGTCCGCGTTGTTGGTGAAGTTGGTCTTGTTTGGTATCGGGGTGCCCAGCGGCGGCGTGCCGTCGTAGTCGTCGTAAGCCCTGTTGGTACCCCCGTTGTCGGTCCCGAAGAAGTCGTAGCGGATGGCTGCGTTGTATGTGACGGTGAAGGTCGCGGATGCGGCCATGTCCCCTACGTTCCATGTAAGGGTGGTCATTCCAGTGGCGTTGTCGCGCGAGACGTTGTCGGGGGCGGGGCCCGCCGCGATCCCCAGGTACTCGACGCCGTCGGGTATCACGTCCCGCACCGTCACCGCGTTGGTGGTGTTCACGTAGTTGTTCTGGACCAGGATGGTGTAGGTGTAGGGCCAGCGGCCTCCGATGAGCTCGCCGCACCCGGTGGCCTGCTCTACGCCGGTGGACTGGTTCGCGCTCTTGGAGACCAGCTTGATGGGGACTATCTGCAGCGAGCCGGTATCCGTGCCCTCTATCCACGAGCCGCCGCCGTCGGGCTGCGTGTTGACCCGTGCGGTGACATCGTCCTCGATGTGGTCCCCCACCGCCCAGGTGGGGTCGGACGGGCGTATCACGATGCTTATCCGGGCACTCTCGGTGGGCACCAGGTCCCTGATATCGTCGAACCTGACGGTCAGGGAGTTGGTGACGGGGTCGGTGACCACCGACGTGGGGGTGAGCGGTCCGTCCGGGCCGCTCGCGGAGACGAACTGGATGGTCTTGTTCTTCCCGTCACCCCTCAAGGGATTCGAGGTGAACTCGTCGGTCAGGGAGAGGTTGTAGCCCCGCGAGTCGCCGTTGTTGGTGACGTCGATGTTCACCGTCGCGTCGGCGCCCAGGAGCACATTGCTCCCGCCGGTCGACACGGAGAGGTTCGGCGCCGCGCTGGCCGCACCGCCCCAGAGCAGCACGGTGGCCGCCACCAGCGACACCAGCAGGAGCGCCGATAGTACGAGGCGGGTCCTTGCCGAGTCCGCGTGCAGGAATGAGGTTCTCATGCGTCTACCCCCTGGGCCATAGGTCACAAATCGCCTGCGGTCGCTACGGCCCAGCCTGCATGCAGCATCACACCTGCATCCGCCTCGAACGCATGAACATTAGAACAGTAATGGCTCCAGAGGTCCATAATTCTCCTCATAACAGGCGTGTCCTGCCTGCCAGAGTAACAAACGGGGTCAAAAAGGACACCGGTAGGGTCCTGGAGGGAACGAAGGGGCTTGCTCCTGCTTGACCGGGGGCAGGGTTTCCCTGAACCCGGGCGTGCCGGCGCGCACCCTCTACAGCGGCACGGGCGAAAGCCGGTACCCTACTCGGGTTCCCTGCGCAGGACGCCGGAGACAAACATCGGCGTGTCCACCCTGTGCCAGCCCCCCGCCGACTCGCGCGCCACGGGGAGGCTGACCCACCGGGTACCGACCTCCATCCCGACGACCCAGACCCGCTCGGGGGACGCTCCGGAGACAGCCGCGTAGGTCTCGTAGACGGAGACGCTCTCTCGACTCCAGGAGGCCCCGTCGAACCTCACCACCACGCCGTGGTCGCATGAGGCGTAGACGTCGCGGGGGCCGACCGCCGCCAGCCCCCGGACCGCCGTGTCGGCGACCCGGTAGACGGGACCCCAACCGGCCGCCGGGTCGCAGGCGAAGATCGTGGATACCATCACCGGGTATGTCCCGAGCGGGTGACTCGCGGCCCAGGCCCGCCCGTCGCCGGAGGCGGCAACGGCACTCACGGGCTCGGGTGTCTCCAGCTCCAGTCCCCAGGTCCCTGTGTACGCGAGGACGCCCCTCTCCCCGCCGGCCAGGACCCGGCCGCCCGCCGCCGCGATGCTGGAGAGTTCCCAGTCCACCGGGTTCTCCACCGTCCACGAGCCCGACGAGTAGCGGACCACGGTCCCGCCGCCCCCCACCGCCCAGAGGTCGGTCCCCGAGGCCCCGGCCACGGCTGTGACGTCCGCGAGGTCCCTGTCGGTGGGGCTGAGCACCGGTTTCCACGCCGTGCCGTCGCAGTGAAGGACGGTCCCACCATCCCCGACGGCCCATACGTCCCGGGGGGAGGCCGCCGAGACCCCGTGGAGGTCCACCGCGGTGCCGCTCTCCTGCGGCACGAACCGGCCTCCGTCCCAGCGCAGGATCATCCCCCGGGTACCGACGGCCCACACGTTCTCCTGGTCAAGGGCAAAGACATCGAGCAGGCCGTAGGTATGCTCCCTGAGCGTGTCCTCGATGGTGTTGCAACCAGCCAGGGAGAGCGCCGCGATGAGGACGGCCGCCGCGAGCGGCACCAGCCGCTTCACAGCGCCTCACCCCACACGACGCCCCCAAGCCCGCAGACCCAGACGCCTCCGCCCGAGGTCGACACCCCCGTGGGATAGAGCCCTTCCGGGACCTCCAGGCCCATCCAGCCTCCGTCCAGGCGCAGCACCACGGATCCCGGGTCGGTCGAGAACGTGAAGTCCTGGTAGCCGACCACCCAGAGCGTACCGTCGCCAGAGCGGGCGATGCCCCTGAACATCTCGTCCCCGCTTCGCACCGTCCTCCAGGCGCCCCTGAACTCGAGCAGGCGGCCGGCCAGCCCGCACGCCCAGGCCCCGCCGTCGCCGACACAGACGCCGGTAAGCTCGACCGTTGTCTCTGAGTCCTGTCTCGACCATGACCCGCCGTCGTAGAAGAGGATGGTCCCGTTGGACCCGACCGCCCACACGTGATCCGGGTCCGCCGCCGCGATCCCCCTGAGCGAAGCCATTCCCTGGTGCTGCCGGGTCCAGCGCTCCCCGTCGAAGAAAAGCACCTCCTCGCCCCAGCCGCAGGCCCAGGCGTGGTCCGGGTCCGTGGCCGTGACCCCCGTCAGCTCGACCTCGGTCCCACTGTCCTGCGGCATCCAGGAGGTCCCGTCGTAGAAGAGAATCGTACCCGCCGAGCCGACGGCCCACACGTGCGCCGCGTCGAGCGCGAACACCCCCACCAGGTCGTGAGAGGTCGCGGCAGGCTCTTCACGCCACGCGCCACCCGGCTCCATACGCAACACGACGCCGTCCTCTCCGACCGCAAATGCGGACCCGTCCTCCAGAGCAGAGATGCCGCTGAGGCTGAAGCGGGTGTCGGACCTGAGCGCCACCCTGAGCGTCGTCGGGCCGCCGCAGCCCGCGGCGGCGAGCAGGGCTGCGGCGGTCAGTGCCATGGCGAAGGCGAAGAAGCGCCTCACCTCTTAACCTCCGTGGCCATAATAACCGTGCAGGGGAGCATCTTGAGTATCTCCGCGTTCTGCAGGTCCGCGGCCGTTGCCCAGTCGAAGACCGCCGGCTCATACCCGTGCCCCTCACTCCCTGCCAGCACCACGATGACCCGGCGGGGCTCGGCAGCGGTGTCGGCGCCCTGGTTGTTGGCGAAAAGGTATCCGGGCGGAACCCCCTCCTGTGTCAGGTAGAATTCCAGCGTGGGCTCGGCGAAGTGATCGATATAGACGATGTCGCCGGGCCGCAGGTTGTCCTTCAGGTAGTCAGCCACTGCCCTGGCGTCCTTGAACGAGCTCTCGGGAGCCGGCACGCCGAGCGAGTTGGCCTGGTAGGGTGTGTCCTGCGCGATCACCAGGGCGCAGAGGAAGCAGGAGAGCACCACGACGGCCACCAGCGCGAAGCCCGCGCTCGGCCTGGCCTTCAGGCCCTTCTCCCTGGCGAAGGCGACAATGGACGAGCCGAGGTGGAGACCGCCCGCCGCCGCGGTGCCGAAGTAGAACGGCAGCAACGGTATCCAGGTCCTGGTGAAGGGTACGGACCTCTGGACCAGCAGCGCCACGACGCTGAAGACCAGCATGATCAGGACCGGGTCCACCCTCTCGGTGGAGAGCCTCCGGAAGAACACCAGGCCCGCGACGAAGCAGATCAGCAGCAGGATCCCCAGGACCGGGCCGATGGCTACGTTCCACGACCGGAACGTGTCCCACGCCAGCTTGACGGTCCCCTGGAGGAAGTATCCGAACGGCATGGGCTGGACCATCGGGTTGCTGGTGACGCTGGCGAGCCCCGAGGTGGTGATGACCGGGACGTAGAGCAGGACGGTGACCAGACCCGCCGCCGCGCCGGAGGCGGCCAGCTTCAAGAGGAACGGCGCCCTGTTCTCCACCGTGTAGCGGCGCAGGCCCGCGATGCCGAGCCACACCACCACTGCCCCTACGAAGTAGACGGAGGTCGGGATCGTGTACAGGGTGAGGATCGCCAGCAGCGCGAAAGCGGCCCACGACCACGTTGCGCGCCTGCGCTCCAGTCTCAGGCCGAGCAGGACCAGCCCGATGACCAGGACCGCCTGGATGGTATATCCCCTGGCACTGGTGGAGTAGTCGACGAGGTGGCTGGAACCCGCGACCAGGCCGGCCGCCAGGATCGCCGCCCAGCGGTGGGGCGACACGGCGCCCCGGTCGAACAGCCTGCGCACGACCAGGTAGGTGAGCGGGATCATCGCTATGCCTGCGATGTAGGCGGGCAGCCGCATCGCCCAGTCGTGCGGGCCGAACACCCCGATGGACGCCTTCACCAGCAGGGTATGGAAGAACTGGTTGTTGGGGGGGTTGTTCTTGGTGAGCGCGATGAAGAGCGGGCGCTGGACGTACGCGAAGAAAGTCTGGATCTCGTCGAGCCTTACCGGCTGGAACAGGTACAGGAGGCGGGTGCCGGCCCCCGCGAGGGTGAGGACCGCGACC
The DNA here is from genome assembly GCA_018831265.1 of Actinomycetota bacterium. Taxonomy (GTDB): domain Bacteria; phylum Actinomycetota; class Geothermincolia; order Fen-727; family Anoxymicrobiaceae; genus JAHJCO01. The sequence continues at coordinate 84,626 of JAHJCO010000012.1, read as the reverse complement.
ACGAGCAGGTCCTGCAACCTCTCCGCGCGGATCGAGGTCTTATGCGAGGAATCATCGGCCAAGCTGCCCTTGTCTCCCGTTCTGTTACGTCCGTTCACATGGAGATCGACGGCCCGGGGTCCTTGCGTGTTCATGCACCCGAAGGGGGCACGAACCCTTGTGATATTATAACCGTCCAAAATGGCAGCCAGCATGATGAAGAACAAAGGCCGACTGAAGAGGCGGATAACCAGGGTATTCCTCCGGCCGGAGTCCGCCGTATTCGCGCTCTACGGCCTTGTGACAATCGTCTTCACCTACCCCGCGATCACCCTCCTGCACCGTACCTACGCCGAGAAACGCGACCCGCTGGGCGCCCTGTGGTCGTTCTGGTGGTTCCGGTACGCGTTCGGCCATGGCCTGCCGCTCTCCAACTGCACGATGGTGGCGGTGCCGTTCGGGTGGAAGCAGACCATCTTCGGCACCAACCCCCTCACCAGCCTGATCACCGTCCCACTGTCCATCGTCGCCGGCGAGACCGTCGCCTACAACGTGATCCTGCTGCTGTCCTTCTTCCTGACCGCGGTGGCGATGTACTTCTTCGCTCGCAGGCTCACGGGGAGCAGGGCGGCCGCGGCGTTCGCGGGGTTCGCCTTCGCGTTCTGCCCGTTCATGCTGGCGCAGGGCAAGGAGCATATCGGGTTGCTGTCCGCGTTCTGGCTGCCGCTCTTCGCTCTCTTCCTGGTGAAGGCGCTGGAGAAGCCCGGCCTGCGTCCCGTGGTCTGGTGCGCCGCGATACTGGTCCTCACCTGGCTTTACAACCTGCAGTACGGGATGATGGCGGCGCTGTTCGCGATCGTCTTCGTGCCCGTAGTGCTGCTGGTGAGACGCGCTCGGAGCGGTCGCCGTGAGGGCGGGCGCGGCCGTCTCGTCACAGTCGCGGTGGTATGCCTGGTCCTGGTCGCGCTCGCCGGACTGGCGCTGGTCGCCCTCAGGATGCCGAGGGTGGAGCGCAGGGAGATGTCGGCGCTCTACCAGTACTCGGCCCGGCCCTGGGAGTACGTCCTGCCGAGCGCCGAGAGCACGCTCTTCGGCGGGCGCACCCGGGGGTTCCTGACCGGGAACATGCACGGCTCCTACACGGGTGAGAGCAGCCTCTTCCTGGGGTACGTACCCCTGCTGCTCTCGGGTGTGGCTCTGTGGGGGGCAGCGGCGGCGGGGAAGAAGAGGCGCGCGAACGGGCCACCCGGTGATGAGGAACCTCACGCCGGGGAAGGCGGGGACACGGAGAGGATCGAGGGCGCTGAAGATGGCCAAGGCAACGGCATCGGGGGTTTCGACAGGAGGGCGGGATCCCTGCCGTACGTCGTGGGACTCCTCGCCACGGGCGCCGTCGCCTTCGTGGTATCCATGCCGCCGACCGCCACGGTGCTGCGGATAAAGCTCTACTTCCCGTCCTGGCTCCTGTACAAGGTGGTCCCGCAGTTCAGGGCGTACTCGCGGTTCGGGGTGCTGGTGATGTTCTGCGTTGCGGCGCTGGCCGCCTGCGGCGTCTCCTTCCTGCTGGAGAACCGCCGGCTGGCGAGGCACGCGGTGCTGGTCACCACCGTCCTGTGCGTGCTGGTCCTGGCCGAGTTCGCGATCGTGCCTCCGTTCTACTCGCTGGATACCAGCAAGACCACCGACTACTACTACTGGCTCGCCGAGCAGCCCGGCAAGCCGGCCGCCGCGATCTACCCCATGTACATGCGGGACGAGTTCAACACCTACGGGTACCTCTTCTTCCAGCGTCTCCACGAGAAGTCGCTGCTGGACGGGTATGGTCCCGAGGGGGACGGGGAGTCGTACAGGCAGGTGATGCTGGATATTACGGACCCCGACACCCCGGGCATACTCAGGCTCCTGGGCGCGGACTACGTGATGATCCTCAAGGCCTCCTACGAGCTGCCGCAGGGGCCCTCTGCCAACTATAAGTTCCCTGTGGCGTATGCAGACCTGAAGCTTCCCGCCGGGCTGGAGAAGGTGGCGTCTTTCCCCGCCTGCGACGTGTTCAGGGTAACAGCCCCGAAGGCGGACTTCGTGGCACGGTTCCTGGATGCGCCCTGGCAGCCTTTCACCGACCCCGTCGGCGCGGTCTGGCACCCGGGGTTGCAGAGGGAAGAACTGGTCGTGGATTCGCACCTGGACGAGCCGGTCGAGCGCTCCATCTCCTTCAAGGCGGTGGCGCCCGCCGGCTCCGGCGAGCTGGTGGTAAGTCTGAACGGCAAGGTGGTCGGAACAGTGCGCCTGGGCGCGATGCCGGTCGAGGTGGTCGTCGAGAACGCATCGCTGAGGCCCGGCGAGAACTCCCTGGTTCTCCAGACCGACGCCGCGGCCGCCCCGCTCCCGGACGTATCAGGCTTCGAGAAGGTACCGCTGAACATGGTCGTGAGCAACGTCCACGTCGACTAGCGTGGGGGTCAGGCGGGATTCAAGTCACACCAGGCAGGTCATTTGGCGAGATCGCTGACTAGCGTAGGGGTCAGGCGGGATTCAAGTCACACCAGGCAGGTCATGCGGCTAGATAGCTGACATTGAAGTCCCCCCTGACCCTAGTGGCGGAAGTGCCTGCGTCCCGTAAAGACCATGGCCACGCCGTTCGCCTCGCAGACGGCAAGGGCCTCGTCGTCGCGCTTGGAGCCGCCCGGCTCTATCATGGCCTTCGCTCCCGCGCCTACGACCTTCTCGACGGCGTCCGGGAACGGGAAGAAGGCATCCGAGGCGACCACGCACCCCTGAGCCTTCTCGCCGGCCTTCTCGACCGCTATTCCGGCCGAGTCCACCCTGCTCATCTGCCCGGCGCCCACGCCGACGGTGGCCCCGTCCTTCGCCAGGACGATGGCGTTGGACTTCACGTGCTTGCAGACGCGCCAGGCGAACAGCAGGTCGGCCCACTGCTCCTCGGTGGGCTCGACCGTGCTCATGACCTTCCAGGCGGCCCTGTCGTACGGGTCGGTGTCGTACTCCTGTACCAGCATCCCGCCATGGACGCGCCTCATGTCCAGGCCTGCGGCCTGCATACCCGTAGAGTCGGCCATGCCCAGGATGCGCAGGTCCTTCTTGACCTTGAGGATCTCGAGGGCCTCGTCATCGAAAGCCGGGGCCAGCAGCAGCTCGATGAAATTGCCCTTCATCGCCCGGGCGCACGGGGCGTCCACGGGCCTGTTGAACGCGATCACCGAGCCGAACGCCGAGACCGGGTCGCAGTCCAGGGCCTTGCGGTACGCCTCGGCGGGGCCCGTGGCCTCCGCCACCCCACAGGGGTTGTTGTGCTTGATGATGACGCAGGCGGGGCGCTCGAACTCCAGGCAGCACTGCCATGCCGCCTCCCCGTCCAGGATGTTGTTGAACGAGAGAGCGGGCCCGGCTATCTGGGGCGCTGTGGCCAGCGACGCCCCCACCGCGCCGGACTCGGCGTACAGCGCGCCGGACTGGTGCGGGTTCTCGCCGTACCGCAGGGTGGAGACCTTCTTGAAGGTCGGGCCGAGCAGCCGGGGAAACTCGCCCTCCTCGCCCGCCTCCGCCGACAGGTAGGCCGTGATCATCGCGTCGTAGTCGGCGGTGTGGGCGAACGCCTCGCGGGCCAGCTCGCCGCACGTCTCCCTGCTTATCTCTCCGCCCGACGCCTTCATCTCTTCGACGATGGAGACGTAGCGAGCGGGGTTCACGACGATGGCGACGAACTCGTTGTTCTTGGCCGAGGCGCGCACCATCGTGGGGCCGCCTATGTCTATCTGCTCGATGGCCTCCTCGCGGGTCACCCCGGGCCTTGCCACTGTCGCGGCGAAGGGATACAGGTTGACCACCACCAGGTCTATCCGGGGGATCTTCTGGTACTCGAGCTGCCGGATGTGCTCCGGCTTGGAACGGTCGGCCAGGATGCCCCCGTGGATCTTGGGGTGGAGGGTCTTTACCCTGCCGTCCAGCATCTCGGGGAAGCCGGTCACCTCGGCGACCGGGGTCACCTTCACGTCCTCCCCGGCAAGAAGCTTGTAGGTGCCGCCGGTGGAGATGAGCTCCACGCCCATGGCCTCCAGCTCGCGAGCCAGCCACACGATGTTGTCCTTATCGGAGACGCTCAGCAGCGCCCTCTTGACCTTCGGCATGCCTTCCCCTTTCATACGGGAGCCAGGTTTCTCCGCGGCAGTCTATCGCAGTGTAGCAAAAGGGTCAGGCACTTTTGCTACACATCTTCAGACAATGCGTACCCGGCGCCCTTCGATTCGGAGGCGCCCCTCGGCGAACAGCTTAATGGCCTCCGGATAGACCCGGTACTCCTGCTCGTGGATCCGGTTGTGCAACGACTCCTTGTCGTCCTCCTCCTGCACGGGGACCGCCGCCTGCACGATTATCGGCCCGGTGTCCAGCCCGTCGTCCACGAAGTGCACCGTGACCCCGCTGACCTTGACGCCGTGCGCAAGCGCGTCCTCCACCCCGTGCTCCCCCGGAAAGCCGGGCAGCAGCGCGGGGTGGATGTTCATTATGCGCCCCCGGAACGCCTCCACGAACGCCGGCCCGACCAGCTTCATGTACCCGGCGAGCACCACCAGCCCGACGCCCGCCTCCTTCAGGGACTCGACGATCGCTGCGTCGAATGCCGGCCGGTCGGGGTAGTCCGCCGGCAGCACGACCTTCGTCGGTATTCCCCGACCGCGCGCGCGCTCCAGGGCGTAGGCATCGGGGTTGTCGCTCAGCACGAGCACGATCTGGGCGGGCACCTCCCCGCGGTCGATGGCCCCGGCGATCGCCTCCAGGTTGGTGCCGGAGCCGCTGGCGAGGACTGCGATCTTGAGTCTGTCCGCGATAACGCACCCCCGATGTGCAAAAGTGCCTGACCCTTTTGCACAATTACTGGTAGACGACCGTGTTCTGGCCCTTTACGACCTCGCCGACCTCCCAGGCTCGGTACATGCCGGCGTCGAGCATCCTGATGACCTCTCGCACCTCGGAGGGCGGGACGACCAGAAGCATACCCAGGCCCATGTTGAACGTGCGCATCATGTCGTGCAGGTCCAGCCCCGCCGCGTTGCGGATGAAGGTGAAGAGGTTGCCCACCGGCCACGAGCCTGTGTATATTACCGCGTCCATGTCTTCCGGGATGACCCTCGGCAGGTTCTCGGTGATCCCGCCGCCCGTCACGTGCGCCACGGCCTTGAGGTCGCAGCGCGCCGCCACCTCCAGTACCCCCTTCGCGTAGATGGCCGAGGGAGTCAGGAGCTCCAGCCCCAGCGGTTTGGCGAATCCCTTGTAGGAGTCGTCCAGGTTGAACTCCCCGGACTCGAAGAACAGCTTTCTCACCAGCGAGAACCCGTTGGAGTGAAGGCCGGACGACCCGATCCCGACGATCCTGTCCTCGGGTACGATCCGCGAGCCGTCTATTATCCGAGAGCGCTCCACCACGCCCACGCAGAACCCGGAGATGTCGTAGTCGTCCGGGTCCATGACCCCCGGGTGCTCGGCTATCTCGCCGCCGGTGAGCGCGCAGCCGGCCTTGCGGCACCCCTCCGCGACACCGCCCACGATCTGCGCGATCCGCTCCGGGACCACCTGCCCGCAGGCTATGTAATCCTGGAAGAAGAGCGGTTCGGCGCCGCAGCAGACCACGTCGTCGGCGCACATCGCGACCAGGTCGATACCCACTGTGTCATGGACGTCCAGCACCTGCGCCAGCTTCAGCTTGGTCCCGACCCCGTCGGTGCCGCAGGCGAGCACGGGCTCGTCGTAGCGTGAAAGGTCCAGTTTGAAGAGGGAAGAGAATCCCCCCAGGTCGGTCAGCACCTCGGGCCTGAGGGTGGAGGAAACCGCGTCCTTGATGAGTGAGACCGCGCGGTCGGCGGCGTCGATATCCACGCCGGCCCAACGATAGTCCTTCTTCCGGCCCTCACCGCCGGGTCTGCCTTCGTCCTCGTCGGCCACGGGCCGCCCCCCTGTCCGCTTCTAAGCCCCGGTCTTCTCCTCCAGCCGGAACTTGGACATCCTCATCTCGTCGGGCACGTCTATCCTGTACTCGCCGTCGAAGCAGGCGGTGCAGAACCTGTCCTTGGGCGCCCTGCAGGAGCGCACCAGGTTTTCCATGCCGAGGTAGTGCAGCGAGTCGGCCCCCAGGAAATCCCGTATCTCCGGCACCTCGAGGCGCGAGGCGATCAGCTCGCTTCGCACCGCTGTGTCGATGCCGTAGAAGCACGGCCAGCAGATCGGCGGCGAGCTCACGCGCATGTGCACCTCGCTGGCCCCCGCCTCCTTCAATATCTCGACGATCTTGCGGCTGGTCGTGCCCCGGACTATGGAGTCGTCCACCACCACCAGCCTCTTGCCCGCGACCGCCGGCGTCAGCGGGTTCAGCTTGAGCCTGACCCCAAGTTGCCGGATGGACTGGGTGGGCTGGATGAACGTACGGCCTATGTAGCGGTTCTTGATGAGCCCCTCCCCGTAGGGGATACCCGACTTCTCCGCGAAGCCGATGGCGGCGGGGATGCCGGAGTCGGGCACCGGGATCACGATGTCCGCCTCCACCGGGGCCTCCTCGGCCAGGTGCATGCCCATCTCCTTGCGGGCGTCGTAGAGCACCCGGTCGTAGAGGCGCGAGTCCGGTCGGGCGAAGTAGATGAACTCGAAGATGCACAGCGAAGGCGCCGACTTCGCCACGTAGCCGTGTGAGGTCAGCCCGTCGGGCCCCAGCCGGACTATCTCCCCGGGCTCCACCTCCCGGATGAACGAGGCGCCCACCACGTCCAGGGCGGCGGTCTCGGAGGCCAGGAACCAGGCGTCCTCCTTGCGCCCGATGCACAGCGGCCGCACCCCGTGCGGGTCGCGAACCCCGAACAGTCCCTCCTCGGTCAGGACGACCGCGGAGTACACGCCCCTCAGCCTGGGAAACGACTCTTCTATGGCCTCCGCGGTGGTTCCGGCCGGAGAGTTGTTCAGCAGGGCGGTCATGACCTCGGTATCCGTGGTCGAGCTGAAGGTGGCGCCCAGGCTGATGAGCCAGTCGCGGAGGTCCTCGGTGTTGACCAGGTTGCCGTTGTGGGCCAGCGCCAGGGGGCCCCTGCCGCTGACCTCGTACATCGGCTGGGCGTTCTCCCAGTGGGTGGATCCCGTGGTGGAGTAGCGCACGTGCCCGATCGCACAGTCGCCGGTCAGGGTCACGAAGCTGTTCTCGTTGAAGACCTGGGAGACCAGTCCCATGTCCTTGACCACCAGGACGCCGTCATCAGAGCAGACCGCTATTCCGGCGCTCTCCTGGCCCCGGTGCTGCAGCGCGTACAGCCCGAAGTATGTGACGCGCGCGACCTCCTCGCCCGGCGCATATACCCCGAAGACACCGCACTCCTCGTGCAGCGTATCGGCCTCGGAGATCCCGTTTGATTCGTCCACGACCCTATTATCCCCCACCGGCGTAACGAATTGATTGATATTCAGCACTAATGATGCGCCCCGGCTATCATCTTCTCCAGGGAGGTCTCGTATACGTCCCGCATATCGTCCAGGCCGATCTCGAACAGCCCCTTGACCTCCAGGGCCGTCCCGCCGGTCGTCCCCAGCACGTGAAGCGGGACCCCGAGGTCTCCGGCGACGTCCTGGAGGTCGGCCAGCATCGAAGGCGCCACGCTTACAAGCGCCCTCGACTGGCTCTCGCTGAACAGTGTCACGTGGGGCGGCAGCACCCCCACAAGGTCCACGTGCGCCCCGGTGCCCCCGATTATGCAGGCCTCGGCCAGGGCGACCGCCAGGCCCCCCTCGGACAGGTCGTGAGCCGAGGTGAGGAGCCCCCTCGCCGCGGCCTGGACCAGGCACTTCTGGAGGGCCTTCTCCGAGTCCCAGTCCAGCGAGGGCGGCTTTCCGGCCACTTCAGCGTGAAATACCTTGAGGTACTCGCTGCCGCCCAGCTCGTCGCGTGTATCGCCGAGCAGGACCACGTGGTCCCCCTCGCGCTTGAACGCCGAAACCACCCGGTTGTCCTCATCCTCGAGCAGGCCCAGCATCCCGATGACCGGGGTGGGATAGATGGCCTCGCCGAACGACTCGTTGTAGAAGCTCACGTTCCCCCCGACCACGGGGGTCTCGAGTTGCCGGCAACCCTCGGCCAGCCCCTCGACCGACTCGCAGAACTGCCAGAAGATGGCGGGCTTCTCCGGGTTCCCGAAGTTGAGGCAGTTGGTGAGGGCGATCGGCACCGCGCCGCTGCAGGCGACGTTCCGGGCGCTCTCCGCGACCGCTATCTCGGCCCCCAGCCTTGGGTCCAGGTAGCAGTAGCGGCCGTTACAGTCGCAGGTAAGCGCGATGGCTCGCCGGCTCCCCTTCACCCGGAGCACGGCCGCGTCACTGCCGGGAAGGACCACCGTGTTGACCCTGACCATGTGGTCGTACTGCTCGTAGACCCAGCGTCTGCTGCAGATGTTCGCCGATCCCAGCATCCGCAGGACGGCCCCCCCGAGGTCCTCAGGGGGGGGCAGGCGACCGGGGTCGAACGAGGCGACCTCGTCCAGGTAGGATGGCCTCTCGGCGTCCCTGTGGTACTCGGGTCCCTGCGCCAGCGCGCTGGCCGGGACCTCGGCCACGACCTCCCCCTCCCAGAAGAGCCTGAGCGTGTCGCCCTCGGTGACCTTCGCCAGCGGCGTGGCGTCCAGGCCCCACTTCTCGCAGATGCCCAGCACCTCGGGGAGGTCGGCCTCCGAGCAGAGGGCGAACATGCGCTCCTGCGACTCGGACATCATTATCTCGATTGGCTCCATGCCACGCTCGCGCTGCGGGACCTTCGATATATCGACGTCCATCCCGCAGCCGCCCCGCTCGGCGGTCTCGCAGGTCGCACAGGTGAGCCCCGCCCCGCCGAGGTCCTGCAGGCCCAGGAGCAGGCCCCTGTCCAGCATCTCCAGGCACGCCTCGATCTCCAGCTTCTCGGTGAAAGGGTCTCCCACCTGGACGCTGGGCCTCTTCGCCGCCGAGGTCTCGTCGAACTCCTGGCTGGCCAGTACGCTGACCCCTCCTATCCCGTCGCGGCCCGTGCTGCTGCCTATCAGGATACCGACGCTCCCCGGTTCCGAGGCGCGCCCCAGTATCAGTCGATCCTTCGGCATGATGCCCGCGCACATGACGTTGATGAGGGGGTTCTCCTCGTACGCCTCCTCGAAGTAGACGTCCCCGGCCACGGTCGGTATCCCCAGGCAGTTGCCGTAGGAGGCGATGCCCGCGACCACTCCGTCGAACAGGTACCGGGTGCGGGGGCTCTCCAGCGACCCGAAGCGCAGGGGGTCCAGGCCGGCGATAGGCCTTGCTCCCATGGTGAAGATGTCACGCACGATGCCGCCGACGCCGGTCGCTGCGCCCTGGAACGGCTCGACGGCGCTGGGGTGGTTGTGGGATTCCAGCTTGAAGACGACCGCCAGGCCGTCGCCGATGTCCACTACTCCCGCGTTCTCGCCCGGGCCCATGAGGATCCGCGGCCCCTCGGTGGGGAGCTTGCGCAACTGCTCCTTGCTGGACTTGTAGCTGCAGTGCTCGGACCACATGACCGAGAACATGCCCAGCTCGACGTTGTTGGGTTCCCTGCCCAGGATCTCCCGGATCCTCTCGTACTCCTCCCCGGTTAGGCCCAACTCCTCGTACAGCTCCGCCAAAGCCATCCTCCTATCCTCCGCCCAGCGGCGGGAATATCGATACCACGTCGTCGGGCTTCAGCCGCGTCTTCCTGCCCTTGAGCTGGGTGACGTTGGTCCCGTTGACCAGCACCGTGCTGACCTTCAGGTAGCGGTCCAGCCTGCCTCCGTAGCCATCCCGGAGGCGATTGATGAGCTCGCCGACGTTGGAGGCCTCGACGGATGCCTCCCTGCCTCCGGCTGCCTTTATGAGAGTCGCGTAGAACTTTACCTTGGGCATTTGTTCGAATGATGAGGGGCGTCAGACACTTTCATTGCGTAATGTCCTTATCGAGATCGGCGTAATCCAACGGCACTGCAAGTGTCGGACCCCCCGGTTCGTCCATGGGTTGATCGACCGTTGACTCCATGGTTACCTGTCCGACCCCACGGTCATAGACGTTTGGTTGCGGTGATGCAAGGATGTGGCGCATGGTCAGACGGAGACTCCTAGTTTTTGCAGGGTCTCGTTCCTGGGCGCTCCGTACCTGTCGAGCCCGCGGACGCGGTAGTAGCGCGGCAGCATCACCGCCAGGGGGACCCTGGAGCGCGGGTCCGATGTCTGCGCCTCCTCGACGGCGCGTGCCGGCAGCCTGTCCTCAGCCCCGGTCACTCCCTCCCTGATGTTGTACAGCCTCTCCATCAGGTAGCTGCGCTCCCCGACCTCTATGTAGCGGCCCATGGTCATCTTCATGCCGGTCAGGTCCGCCAGCGCCCTGGGGTGCTGCATGGCGTCCATGGGCGGGATGACCGCCAGGGCCTTCGGGTACCTGAGCATCAGCTCGACGGCGGGCCCCAGGAACTCCAGCGACTTCGCGAGTATCCGGTAGAGCGTTCCGTACGGCCGGAGCTTCAGAAGCGGCGCCGGGACGGCGGTGAAGGCGGTGAACTGGCACGACCCCGCGCAGGACAGCGCGTCCAGCAGCACCTGCATGAGCGCGGTGAGCTGTGGCTTCGAGCGGGTGGTGAGCGGGTCCATGGTCAGCGGCCCGTTCGACTCCAGGTAGACCATGTAGCCACCCCCGATGTGGCAGCCGCCCCTGTTGGCGGTGGCGTAGCCGAGCCCGTGCCCGACCGCGCCGCGCGGCTCGTACGCGGCAAACTCCATGCCCTTTACCTGCATGGCGTATTCGACCCCTCCGTACTTCTCGGAGAGCTTCCTCACCCCGTCGGCCAGCTCGTCCCCGATCCCGCGCCGGTTTGCTATGTCGTCGATGAGCCCGGCTATGCCATCGGTGCTCCCGAAGCGGACCGGCACCTCCATCAGGCCGCGCTCGCCCAGCTCCATGGCGAAGCCGAGGGTGTTGCCGAGCGAAATGGTGTCCATCCCGGCCAGATCGGCCTGGTAGTTCCACTCGCAGATCTTACCCAGGTCGGAGATCTCCAGGTTGGGCCCCAGCAATCCCAGTGTCTCGTACTCCGGGCCCTTGATGTTCTTCTCCCCGAGGTCGACCCGCCGGCCGCACTTGATGACGCATGAGGCGCATCCGAAGTTGCCGGTCAGCAGCGTGTCGGCGAGCGTCTCCCCGCTGACGGCGTCCGCCTCCTCGAATGTGCCCCGGCTGAAGTTGCGGGTGGGCAGCGTGTTGGTCACGTTGCAGCGGTTGACGAAGACCGCGGTGCCGAACGAGGGCATCATCTCGCCGGTCGCCGGATGCTTCCTCAGGATCTCGATCCATTTCTTGACGTCGGCCTTGAACTTCTCGGGCCTCGCCACGGGGGCCCTTGCCGACCCCGCGGCGGTGACGGCCTTCAGGTTCTTGGAGCCCATGACCGCGCCCGCTCCGCCCCTGCCGGCCGCCCGCTCCTGGGAGATGATGCAGGCGTACAGTACCAGGTTCTCGCCGGCGGGCCCTATGACGATCTTGCCGGCCTTCCCGGGGAGCTTCTCCTGAGTCTGCTCGGTGTCGAGCCCCCAGAGCTCTCCGGCGTCGCGCAGCTCGGCCTTGCCGTCCTCGATGTGGAGCCAGGTGGGCTTTTCGGCCTTCCCCCTGATGATCACGCCGTCGAACCCGGCCTTCTTGAGGTTGATGCCGAAGGTCCCGCCGCAGTTGCTCGACAGGCCGGCCCCCGTGAGCGGCGATTTGGTGCTCACGTTAAAACGGCTCGAGCACGGGGCGTTGGAGCCGACCAGCGGGCCGGTGTTGACGATCAGGGCGTTGTCCGGCCCCAGTGGATCGCATCCCCTGGGCGTGTTGTCGTAGAGCAGGCGCATCGCCAGTCCCTTGCTCCCGAGGTAGAGTTCCCTCAGGGAGTCGGGGACATCGAACGTGCGCACCTCTCCCGAGGAGAGATCCACGTCGAGGAATGCGCCCATGTATCCGCCGTATCTGCTGCTCATCTTCGCGGCTCCTTGGGCTAGTCAGCCGGATTCACGGGGCGGTGCCGATGCGCCTCCCCGCGTGATTATATCAGAGGTCTAGAAGCAGCCGAGCTGGCACTCGGTGATCTTTATGTCCAGCAGGTCCAGCGCCCTTCCGATCACCGCCTTTTCGACCCCCAGCTCGCCCGCCAGCGCGTGCGCGCGCTCGCAGGTTATCCGGTTGTCGACCGCCGCGGCCTTTACCTCCTCCATCACCTCGGGGGGGACCTCTCCTTCCACTGCCGCACCTCCCATGTAAGCGAGCGCCATGTCCAGCGCCTTGCCGAACGCGCGTTCCCTGCCTTCCGTGCCCTCGTATATCAGTACCTTGCGCGCCCGCATGGTGTCCTTTACGTCCCTCTCGAGGTGCTCGGCGCGCTCTCGCGGTACCTCGAAGAGCGCCACCTCGGCGTCCCATCCGGCGGCGCGCAGGAACGGCGTCAGCTCCCCCGGTGGGACGTCCGAGACGAACACGACCATCTCCCTGGTCCCTCTCAGATCGACGTTGGAGTCGAAGATGAACGCGCTCGACTGGTCAAAGACCGGCGGCCTCTCCCCGCCCGGCTCCACCCAGTTGCGCTCCTCGTCGCCGATCGGGCCGGCCGCGAACGCCTCCTCCTGGGGCTCCACCGTGATCAGCGCCGAGCCCTCGATCCTCTCGTGCAGGAATTCCGCCAGCGTGCTCCTCCCCGGCGTTCCGCTCACTCTTATCGCTTTCATCCCGATAGCGCCTCCCCGTCCTCGAACACAGCCGAGGCCCTTCTCACGTCTTCAGGTGAGTTCATGTTCAGCAGGAACCTTGAGGTCGGATCGAATGGAGCGATCTCCTCCCATTCGACGAACCGGACCCGGACCTCGTGGTAGAAGCCGGTGACCCGGAGGTCGCCGAGCTCGAGCTGCCTTCGTATGGCCCCCAGGCACTCCCTGTCGTAGGCGGCGTGGAGAGGCTCGAGACCCGCACTCGTCCTGGGGACGGCGACCTGGTAGCCGGGCAGACACCCCAGCACGAAGGCGACCGCTTTCCTCCTGATGAACGGCATATCGCACGCAAGGACGAAGTTCTCCCTCGTCGTCGACAGCTCCAGGCCGCCGGCTATCCCGCCCAGCGGCCCCATACCCCGCACCGTCTCCTCTACGACGCGCACGCCGCGCTCCTCGTACCGGGCCAGTGCCCCCACCCGGCCCCGGTTCACCACCAGCAACGTCTCCCTGAAGAGCCCCGTCGTCACCTCCAGCTGGATGTCGATGACCGTCCTGCCGCCGACCTCCATGAGCGCCTTGTCTCCCGGCATCCGCCTGCCCCGGCCGCCCGCGAGTATTATCAAGGTCGCGTCGTTCATGCCCGCACCCTCTCCGGGTGGGAGTAGACGTTGAATCCCGCTCCCCGGAGGAAGCCCACCAGCGTGACGCCCGTGGCCACCCCGACCTGGACTCCCAGCGACGTCGGCGCCGATACGCTGCAGATCAACGGGATTCCCGCACGGGCCGTCTTCAGCACCATCTCGTAGGAGAGACGCCCCGAGAGGACCAGGCCCTTGTCGGCGGTGCTCTCCCCCGAAAGGAGCAGGTAGCCCAGCGCCTTGTCCACCGCGTTGTGCCGCCCGACGTCCTCCATGACCACCAGGAGCCGCCCCTCCGTGTCGAAGACGCCGGCGCCGTGGGTGCCTCCCGTCCGGCGGAAGACATCCTGCCCCTGCAGCATGGCATCGGGCATGCGAAGGAGCACCTCGGGGTCGAACACGGTATCGACGGCCACCGAGATGCCGGCGAGGTCCACGTCCTTGCTCAGGTCGGCCCCGCCGCAGCCGGTACGGATGACCCTCGCGGAGGCGAACCGGTCCATCCCGATCGCCGCGGCGGTCGTCATCTCCACCAGGCCTCCCACCCGTTCGCCCTCGCCCGGACCGTCCCCCTCGGTGCAGTGACGGATGAGGTCGATGTCGCTCCTGCCCGAGATGATACCCTCGCTGAGGCAGAAGCCGGCGGCCAGGGGCACGTCGTGTCCCGGGAGCCTCATCAGGTAGACCACGGCCTGCCCGTTGACACGGATCTCCAGAGGCTCCTCGCGGGCGACCACGTCCCCGTCGGGGTAGGAATCCCCGGCGTGGAACCGGGTGATCCGGATACCGTCCAGTGTGGGACTCTCCTCGGGGTCGTTCTCATTCATGGTCTGAATATACAACATTACCCGATGATCGGGCCCGGGACCATCAAGCCCTCTCCCCTCCGGGGGAGAGGGCAGGGTGAGGGGGAAGTCCCGGGGATCAGCCTGCCAGCTCGAGCACCTTGCGCCTGAGTGCGACGGGGTTGAACGGCTTGGTAAGGTAACCCTGGGCACCGAGTGAGAGGCCCTGCTGGATATGCTGCTGCCCGCTGCGCGCGGAGATGAATATCACCGGGATATCGCTGGTGACCGGGTCCAGCTTGATCTTCCGGCAGACCTCGTAGCCGTCGATGTCCGGCATCATGATGTCCAGCAGGACCACATCGGGCTTCTCACGCTTGACGAGCGCGTATCCGGTCAGGCCGCCGTATGCCGCAAGGATATCGACCCCCTGGGGCTTCAGGATCATCTCGACCAGCTTGATCATCTCGCGGTCGTCATCGATGACTGCGACCTTTATGGTCCTGACTTCACCGTTATCAGCCATGACGCCCCTGCCCCCGGTCGTGCCGCACCACGGACCGCATACTTGTATTGTATCAGGGAACCGAGCACCGGGCATAGGTCGAGTACCGGTTCGCATGGGGAGTACCAGTCGGTTTTCGCATCGGCGTCTGGCACCGATGCGAATGCCTGCGGTGGGACGGGCCCGCGGTCAATCCACCAGGTTGCGCTCGACCGCGTACCGGATTATCTCGGCGTTGGAGCGCATCCGCATCTTCTCCAGGACCCGCGCCCGGTAGGTGTTTATGGTCTTCACGCTCAGGTTCAGTTCCTTTGCCGTGTCGGACGGTGTCCTGCCCACGGCTATCATGAGCATGACCTCGTACTCGCGGTCGGAGAGCAGCTCGTGGGGCTGCCTCGCGGGCCCGGCGACGAGCTCCTCAGCGAGCCTCTCGGCAAGGGTGGGGCTCACGAACTTGTGCCCCGAGGCGACCGCCCTGATCGCCTCCACCAGGATATCCGGGGCGCTGTCCTTCTCGATGTACCCGGCGGCCCCCGCTTTCAGCACCCGGATGGCGTACTGATCCTCGGGGTGAATGGATATGACCAGGACCGACATGTCCGGGTAGCCGTGCCTGACGTCCTTTAACAGCTCGAGCCCGGTCGCCCCGGGCATGGACAGGTCCAGCAACAGTAGTTCCGGGTTGAGCTCCTTGAGGCGCTCCAGGACCTCCTGCGCGTCCGCGGCCTCTCCCACCACCTCGAGGTCGGGGCTGCCCTTGAGTATCTCCATCAGGCCCTTCCTGACCACCGGGTGATCATCGGCTATCACTATCGTCGTCAATCGGGACCTCCACCGTCCTCGAACGAGGGCACCTTCAACACCACGCTCGTGCCCTCCTCCCTTTCACCGGATACCTTCAGCTCGCCGCCTATGAGCCTGGCCCTCTCGTGCATCCCCACGATACCCAGGGAATCCCTGCCGGCAACGGCCTCGGAGCTGATGCCGACCCCGTCGTCGGCGACCTCCACGGTCAGACGGACGTCGTCCCGGCCGACCCTCACCTTGACGTGCCTGGCCCCGGAGTGCCGCGCCACGTTCGTCAGCGCCTCCTGTACGATCCGGAACACCTGCGTGCGCGTGAACTGGTCGAGGTCCACGTCCCCCAGCTCTGAGTGGCACTCAGCGGCGATCCCGGTGCGGAACGAGAAGTCCTCCACGGTCCACTCCAGCGCGGGCACGAGCCCCAGGTCGTCCAGGATTCCGAGCCTCAGGCCCGAGGCGATCCTCCTCACCACACCGATGTTCGAGTCTATCATGTCGGCCATGGACCGCAGGCGCTCGGTCACCTGGGTCAGGTCCGGTTTCTCCTCCATGAGGTTGCGTTCCAGCCATACGGTGTCCATCTTGAGCCCGGTCAGGCTCTGCCCCAGCTCGTCGTGGAGCTCGCGCGCCAGATCCGCGCGCTCGTCCTCCCTGACCACCGTGAGATGCCTGGACAGGGCGCGAAGCTGCTCCCGCGAGGTGGCCAGCGCCTGCAGCGCCACGCGCCGCCTGGTCACGTCCTCGCCCAGGCTGGCCACCCCCGACGCCTCACCGGCCTCGTCGCGGAGGATGGTGTTGTACCAGCGTATGACCCTGCGCTCTCCGGTGCGCGTGACGATCTCGTTCTCACCGGTCGCCGGCTCGAAGTTCCCGTTTTCGATCGAATCCCTGAAGTACTGCGCTACGAGCTCCCTGGCCTCCGGGGGGATAAACGTCTCGAACCAGTTCCTGCCCAGCGCCTCCTCTCGCGTCCATCCGCTCATCCCCGTCATGTATTCATTGATGAAGGTAATACGGCCCTCTGTATCCAGCAGCACGGCCCCCAGGTGAACCGTCTCCAGCATCTCCCGGTATCGCCTCTCCGACTCGCGCAGGCTCCGCTCCCGCGCCTCCAGCTCGCGCCGGGCGCGCTTCTGTTCCGTGATGTCCGCGGCGATGTTGGTTACACCCAGGAGGTCGCCAGAGCCGTCGAAGACCGCCGCGCCGGTGACCTCGACGTCCAGCACCCGGCCGTCCCTGGTGATGAGGCGGTACTCGTCGGTGACGATCCGCTCGCGCCCCGACAGGATGTTGGAGATGTTGTCCGCAGTGCGCTGGACGTCGTCGGGGTGCAGGGTGCCCGTCTCCAGCACGTTGCGGCCGACCATCTCATCCCACGAGTAGCCGATCAGCTCGCAGGCCCTCGGGTTAACGTCGGTGAGTACGAGGTCCAGACCGTAGGAATATATCGCCTCCCCGGCGTTGTCGTAGATCAGCCTGAACTTCGCCTCGCTCTCGCGGACTGCAGCGGCCAGCCTGGCCCTGGCGATGGCCTGGGCGACCTGGCCGGCAAGCGTCTCCAGCAGGTCCTGCGTCTGGCTGGATATCGTCTCCGCGTCGTGCGAGGCGACGTTGAGGCAACCCAGCACACCCTCAGCGGTGCGCAGCGGGAGAACGGCGCCCGCTTTCAGGCACTCCTCCACGTTGGCGGGGGCCATCTCGCCCAGGCGTTCCGGGGCCAGGAACATCACGGTCCCCTCGTTCACAAGCTGGGCGTGCCTGCTGCCCGCGGGAAAACGGCTGGCCTGCTCGACGAAGCGGTCGGAGAGTCCAACGCTGTAGACCAGCTCGATGTCCCCCGTCCTCTCGTCCGCCAGGTAGATACCCGCGGCGTCCAGCCCGGTGAGCCCTGGGACGGCCTCTACCGCGGCACGTATGACCCGCACCGGGTCGGCGGTCTCGGCGGCCGTCACGGCCAGGTCACGCTGGAGAGACGCGAGGCGCTCGGCCTGCTTACGGTCGCTTCTGTCCCTGAACACCGCGACCATGCCGGTCGGATGGCCGTCCTCCAGCATCGGCGAGAGCGAGGCCTCCACGGGAAAGACGGTGCCGTCCCGTCGCTGCAGGGATATCTCCGTCGCCGCATATCCATTGCGGATGACCTCCGGGTACCGTTTCCCGACCGTTTCGTATTCGTCATCCGAGTAATACAGGATCTTGACGTCTCGGCCGACCAGCTCGTCCTCCCGGTACCCGAGCATCTCCGCGGCCGCCCGGTTCACCGAGTTGATGGTCCTGTCCAGGTCCAGGGTGATGATCCCTTCGTTGACGCTGGACAGGACCTTCTCGAGGCGCCGGGTGAGGGAGGCGATCTCCTCCTCGGCGGCCCGTCGCTCGGAGATGTCGCGGAAGGCGATGACGACCCCGGCCGGCTCTCCCTCCTCCTCCATGAGAGCCATCGACAGCTCGACCGGGACGACCGCTCCGTCCGCGCGCCGTGCCCGGATCTCCCCGGTTGCGTTCCCTTTCTCGAGGACCTGGGGATACAGCCGTCCGCCGGCCTCCTCGTAGTCCGCATCCGATGCGTAGAGCATCCTGGTGCTGTTGCCTACAAGCTCTCCGCTGGAGTAACCGGTTATCCGCTCCGCCGCCGGGTTCGCGGAGGCGATCATCCTGTCGACCCCCAGCGTGAGGATCCCGTCGGCTACGCTGGCCAGGATCCCCTCAAGGCGTCGGTTCAGCGCGCGGATCTCCTCCTCGTCGCGTTTGCGCTCCGTGATGTCCCTCAGGTGAGCGACGAAGATCTCGCGTCCCTCGAAATCGAACCGGTTGACCGTGGCCTCCACGGGGAAGACCTCCCCGGCCTTCGTCCGATGTCGGAACTCCCTGGTGAAATGGCCGTATTTCTCCATCTGTTCGACGGTGGCCTCCCATAGACCCCGGTCCGCCTGCATGTCGGCGTTTATGTCGGTCACCCTCAATGAGAGCATCTCCTCGAGTGTGTAACCGCGGCGCCGGCAGGCCTCCTCGTTGGCGTAGATAATCTCTCCTTCGAGCGTGGTCCAGAGCACAGAGTCGGCGGCGTGGTCCACCGTGAACTGGGTCAGGCGCAACTTCTCCTGCGCCTTCTTGCGCTCGGTGATGTCACGGGTCACACCGAGTATTCCGTACGGCGTGCCGTCCGGCTCGCGCAGGAAACCCACGCTGACCTCGACGGGGAAGGTGGTGCCGTCCTGGCGGTACTGCTCGATCTCGAACACCGTAGGTACCGGCGGGTCCAAGTCGGTCTCCGCGGCGCGCGCCATCTCCGTAGCGAAGCGGCGGATCACCACCTCCTTCGACTCGGGGGTGATGATTCCATCGAGGCCCAGGCTCATCACCTCCTCGGCCGTGTACCCAGTCTGGCCGAACACCGGGGGGCTCAGGTAGGTGAAGTTGAGCTCGAGGTCGGTCGTCCAGATGACATCGCTCATGTTGCTGGTCAGGATGCGGTAGCGCTCCTCGCTCGCCCGGAGCTCGTCGGCCTGCTCCAGGAGCGACCTCTCGGCCCGCCTTTGCGCCTCCTCGGCCAGCACCCTGCCCACGGAGGCCAGGAACGTCTCGCGCATCTTGAGGTCTTTTATCACGTAGCCTCTGGCACCCAGCTCCACGCTCTGGGCGGCGAGCCTTTCCTGGCCCTGGCCGGTGACCAGGATGACCGGGGGTCCGTCCCCGGAGGACGCGATCTCGCGAAGGAGCACCAGGCCGTCCTCGTCGCCGACCCCGTAGTCGAGGCTAACCAGGTCCCATCTCCCCGAGCCGAGCAGGACGCGCCCCTGGTCCAGGGTCCCGGCTGTGTCCACTTCGGCCGAGTACTCCTGCTCGAGCATGCCGGTGAGCAGGTGCGCGAAATCGTCGTTGTCCTCTATGACGAGTATGTGGGGTCGATCACCTGACATTCACGCCTCCCGGCCCATGCACGAGCGGCGGACACCCACCCGTGTGACACTCGCACCTACACTAGAATTGTCGGTTTCCGCTCCCTGAATGTTAAGCCCGGCGGTCCCTCGTACTTGACCGTCCCGCCACCGCGCCCTTAGCATAGGCCAGTAAGCTGGAATCATAAATACCGGGAGACGTCTTGGACGAAGACACGACTGTGCTGCTGGAGAAGGTCTCGAAGACCTACCAGATGGGAGAGGTGGAGGTGCAGGCCCTCAAGGAGGTCGACCTCACCGTGAGCAAGGGCGAGTTCCTCGTCGCTCTGGGGCCAAGCGGGTCCGGGAAGACCACCATGCTCAACTGCGTGGGCGGGATAGACTCACCCACCAGCGGCAGGATCGTGGTCGGCGGGCACGATATCTCCGAGCTGTCGGAGAAGGAGCTCACCCGGTTCCGCCGGGAGACCGTCGGTTTCATCTTCCAGTTCTTCAATCTCATCCCGACACTGACCGCGAGGGAGAACGTAGAGTTCGCGCTGGACCTCGTGCCCAAGGAGAAGAGGGGCTCGGCCCTGGAAGTGCTCGAGCAGGTGGGCCTGGGGGACCGGGCGAACCACTTCCCGAGCCAGCTTTCCGGCGGCGAGCAGCAGAGGGTGGCTATCGCCAGGGCGCTGGCCAAGCGGCCACCGGTGGTGCTGTGCGACGAGCCGACCGGTGAGCTCGACTACGACACCGGCATCCGGATACTGAGGTTGATGCGCGATATCTCCCGCGCCGAGAAGTGTAACTTCCTGATGGTGACACACAACTCGGCCATCGCGGCGATCGCGGACAAGGTCGTCCACCTTCACAGCGGTGAGATCTCCAGGGTTGACCACAACGAGAACCCGGAGAACCCGGAGGACCTGGTCTGGTAGGGACCATAGGGGCTTAGCCCGTGGGCTCGGGCCTCAGCATGTCACCGACGTTTACTCCTCCGCTTGAGATCACTCCTGCGCGCAGCTCGACCACGTCCCGCCCCCGTATCACGATGGGAGACATGCGCCCGGGAGACAACGAGCAGGCGCGGAGGACGACGCCGTGCCCGTCCAGGAAGACCACGTCGATGGCAAAGCGCATCCCGATGGCGTGCACCTGGCGGCACCGGGGGATGAGAAGCGCCTCGCCGGGCTCGAGTCCCGACCGGCCGAGCAGGCCCCTGGCCCTCTCGCGCCGGCTCTCCGCGACGCTCAGCGAGGCGGCCACGACCGTGCCACGGGTCACATTCAGGAGCCGCATCCGACGCTGCTCACCTTCCACGGGTTCAGTTCAGCACCTCTCACGGATGACCCTCGCGGGGGACCCGGCGGCGATGGTGTATTCTGGAATATCGCAGCACACCACCGAGCCGGCTCCGATGACCGCCCCCTCGCCGATGGTGACCCCCCTGGTGACCACCACCATCGCCCCGAGCCAGCAGTCGGCGCCTATGCTGACAGGGCCGTAGCAGCCGTACTGCTCGCGCATCGGGACCCCTCGCTCCATGCCGTGGTCGGCGCAGTTCACGTTCACGAACGGCCCGAACATCGTGTCGTGTCCGATGGTCAGGTCGTCGAAGGCGTTGAATATGTTATAGGGACCGATACCCACCCGGTCGCCGACACGGAGGGTGGCCCTGTTCGCGACGTGTAACCTGGCGCCGGAGTCTATGGTGACGCCGTCCCCTGTGACGATGCGGCCGTCGTCGTTGCCCATGAGCTCGATCCGCCTGGGGATGAAGACCCCGTCGCCGAGCTCGACGGACGCCCTGCCGGCCAGCGCGAGCTCGACGCGGCCGGGGATCCAGGCCCTGCCCTTCAGCGTTACGCCCCTCCGCCTCAGGTCCCACGCGTTGATGAGGACCCGCGGGTTGCGGGCGGCGAAAGCCAGCGCATTGACCTTGTCGAAGCTCAAGGAGGTCTCCTCTCAAGATTATCTCAATACCATACCACGGTACCCGGACGTTTGAGGCTCGAGCTGCCCCGAGTCGGCGAAGCTGAAATACTCGCCCCGCGTACCCAGGATGAGGTGGTCCAGGACGGGTATCCCCAGGATCCGGCCGACCTCCTCCAGCCTGGCGGTGATCCTGCGGTCCTCGTCTGAGGGGTAGGGGTCGCCGCTGGGATGGTTGTGGGCGAATATGACCCCGGACGCCGCCCCGCGCACGGCCGGGCGGAACGCCTCCCTGGGGTGGACTATGCTGGCGGTGAGCGTGCCGCGCGATACCAGCTCTGCTCGGATGAGCCTGAGCTTCGCGTCCAACAGGGCGCAGGCGAATACCTCGCTGTGCTCGCGCACCATCATGGGCCACATCGCGTCGTAGACGTCCGCGCTGCACGCCAGCCTGGACCCGGGGTACACGCCGGCGAGCGCCCGGCGCCCGAGCTCGATGGCGGCCTGTATCGCCGCGGCCTTCGCGGGCCCGACCCCCTCGAGGGCGCAGAGCTCCTGGTGCGACAGGTCCACCAGCCCCCTGGCTCCTCCCGAGGAGCTGACTATCCCGCGCGCGACGGCGTCCGCGGCCAGGCCCCTGGTACCGGGCCCGAGGAGCATGGTGAGCAGTTGCTCGTCTGACAGCACGGTCGGGCTCTCGCCCGCTAGCCTGGACCGGATCTCGTCGAAGCGCTTCCGATCGCCGTTACCGTTGAATGACAAGTGGACCCCTCCTGTCGTCTCGGCGGGACATGCCCCGCGCCTGCGTGCCCGGAGAGGTCAAAGCAGTACAAGCATATTATACGACAACGGGATCCCCGAATCAATACAATCAATCGTCGGGGTTTAGTGTGAGGAACGGGATCTTACCATGGCATGGTAAGGATCTTACCTCGGTGTGGTAAGGATCTGACCACGTTGTGAGAAGGGAGGCCCGCAAGCCAGTGCCGCAGATTTGAATAACAACAATACTGTGTCGTTAACAATATTGCTATTTAATATTGATTAACCACAGCATATTCGCGAAAAGCCAGTTTAACCTGTTACTCACGAATGGTACATCATATTATTGAACAATACTGTTACCTATTGCGATTCAAACCTGCGGGATCAGGCCGATGGTTCTAAAGGCGGTTCAGCTCGTGGTAGACAGGGGCCAGCCCGTCGTAGAGCCTCTTGAACTGCTCGAACAGCTCGTCGTAGACCGGGGCCTTCGAACGGTCGGGCTCGAAGCGGCGGCGTACCTTGACCGCTGCCCTTACCGCGGAGTAGTCGCGGTAGACGCCCAGCGCCAGCGGGACCGAGAGCGCGGCTCCCAGCGCCCCCGCCTCCTGTGCTCCCTCCACCGGCTCCATCACGCGTCCCGTGACGTCGGCGAAGATCTGCATCCACGGGTCCGAGAGGGCGCCGCCCCCGATGACCCTGACCGTGGGGCAGGGCAACTTCTTGCGGGCCGCGGCCTCGAACCCCCAACGGAAATTCATGGCGACGCCCTCGTAGAGGGCCCGCAGCATGTCGTCGCGCGTATGGTCAAGGCTCAGGTTGACGTAGGCCCCGCGCAGCATGTTATCGGTCACCGGCGCGCGCTCCCCGTACATCCAGGGCGTGAATATCAGGCGCCGGGAGCCCGCCGGCACACCGGTCACCACCCTGTCCAGCTCTGCATATATGCCGCCCTCGCCCGCCCGCTCGCGCTCCCCGGGGGAGACGAGCTGCTCGGCGAACCACTTCAGGCAGCTGCCGGTGGTGATCATCTCGCCCGTCAGCAGCCACATCTCCGGGTCGGAGGAGGCGATGGACGCCATCCCGTTCCTGCCCAGGTTGACCTTCTTCTCGCTGTTTATCAGCAGCAGGCCCGAGGTGCCGATGCTGACCACGCACTCACCATGGGACAGGGCTCCCGCGCCTATCATCGCCGCCGGGGCGTCGCCCATGCCGCTCGCCACCGGTGTCCCGGCCGCGAGGCCCATACCGGTCGCGGCGGCCTCCGTCAGCTCGCCCGCGATCTCGGTGCACCCCTTGACCGGAGGCATCTTATCCAGCCTTCCCCCCAGCACCTTCGCCGCCAGCCCCGACCAGCCGCGGCTCCTACTGTCCATGAAGCCCGTGACGGAGCAGGCGGTCTGGTCGTACTCGTAGCTGCCGGTCGCGCGCCAAACCAGGTAGCCCTTCACGTCGAGGAAGTACAGTGTGCGGGCGAAGATCTCGGGCGCGTCCTCCTCCACCCACTTGAACTTGCACGGGACGTCCTTGCCGCTGGGCACCACTCCCAGGAGCGTCATCAGCACCCTGCGGCCTCCCATCCGGCGCACCAGGCGGGCGGCCTGCTTCTCGGCCCGTGAGTCCATCCATATGATGCCGGGGCACAACGGATCGCCGTTCTGGCCCACCGGGACCACGCCGAGCATCTGGGATGCGAAGGCCAGTCCCATCACCTCCGAGGGGTCGACGCGCGCGCTCTCGACCAGCCGCCCGGTGGTCGCGCAGACGGCGCGCCACCAGTCGGCCGGGTCCTGCTCGGCGTAGTGGTCCTGCGGGAATGCGACCTCGTACGGCTCGAACTCGGTCGCCCGGATGGATCCATCGAGCGTCACCAGCACGGCCTTGCACCCGCCGGTGCCCACGTCGTATCCGATCACGTAACGCTTTTCAGTCCTGCTGTCGGTCAAGTGTACCTCCTTCGAAACATGGAGTGGTTTCGCACGTTTGCATTGCGTAATGGCCTTCAGGCTATTCGGGGTGTTCCAACGGCAACGGCAAACGTTCGACACCACGGTTGTAGACGTCTGTTTGCTGTGAGGCAAAGGTGTGGCAACATCACGTGGCGAACTTGAAGTGGATTACGTCGCCGTCCTGCACCAGGTAGTCGCGACCCTCCAGGCGCAGCGCGCCAGATTCCCTCGCGGTGGCGAAGCACCCGCAGGAGAGAAAATCCTCCTGGTGTACCACCTCCGCCTTCACGAAACCCCGCTCGAAATCGGTGTGGATGCAGCCCGCCGCCGCGTCCGCCCGGCAGCCGACGGGAACAGGCCAGGCCCTGCACTCGCCCGAGTCGATCGAGAAGAAGGTGATCAGTCCGAGCAGTTGGTAGCTGGCCTTCACGACCCGCGCCAGGCTCTCCTCGGCGATCCCCATCGCTTCCTCGAACTCGGCCGCCTCATCCGGCTCGAGCTCCGCCAGCTCCGCCTCTATCTCGGCGTTCACGGTGAGCACGGGCTGCCCCCGCTCGGCCGCCCAGACCCCCAATTCCCGGGCGAGCCCCTCCGCGGCCCCGGCGTCCTCGCCCACGTTCAGGACCACAAGCGTCGGCTTCATGGAAAGGAGCCCCGCTTCCAGGGCACACGAGTCGGCGACGCCCGATGCCCTGATCCGGTCGATCGTGCCCGGAGCCTCGATGAGCGCCTCCAGCGCCTCGAGACCCTCCAGGCGTGCGATCTTGTCCCTGCTGCCGCTCTTCGCGGCCGCCTTCGCCTTGTGGATCTCCCTGCCCAGCACCTCGATGTCGGCCAGTCGCAGCTCCGTCTCGATCAGCTCGGCGTCACGGACGGGGTCCAGCGCGCCCGCGACGTGAGCCACGTTGCCGCTCTCGAAGCCCCGCACCACGTGCACGACCGCGTCCACCTCCCGGATGTTGGCCAGGAAGCGGTTGCCCAACCCCTCCCCCCTGCTCGCTCCCTCGACCAGGCCTGCGATATCTACGAACCGGACCATCGCCGGCACCCGCCGCTCGCACTCCGCCAGCTCGGCCACGGCCTCGAGCCTCGGATCGGGCATCGGCACCACGCCGACATTGGGCTCGACGGTGGTGAAGGGGTAGGAAGCTACCGCGGCGCCCGCCCTGGACAGGGCGTTGAATAGGGTGGTCTTGCCCGCGTTGGGGAGTCCGACTATACCGACTCGAAGGGAGCTCATCCGCCACCGCCCTGGTGAAGCCCGCTCTCGGGTAACGGCCTAAGCCTACTACAAGAGGTGGTGCACGATAAACGGGGCGCGGTAGGCGCCGGGCTCATCCGCACAAGCGAAAGCCCCGCTCTCGCGGGGCCGTTTCGCCTCTACTCAGTTGGGGGCGGAAGCGTCGCCAGGAGCCCTTGACCGCGCTATATTCAATTTGCCTCCAACCCCCAACCAACTTGAACCGCCGCTTTCAGGCGCCCCGGCCCGCATGCTCGGCCAGGCCTCCCCCCAGCGCGCGCCGGATATCGTCCACGCTGAACACGGGCACGCAGGTGCCGGGCGTGCACAGTACGGCGGGCGGCGTCTGAGCGCCGTCCTCCGGCATGAAGTCTTCGACCGTCGCGGGCTTTATAAGCTTGCGGGTGTTGAACGCCGCAAGCGCGGCTTTCCTCAGCTCGCCGGAGACCTCGCCCGGCGTCCCGCCGTCCAGGCGGACCTCGACCGGGCCCCGCTCACGCAGGTCTACCGCCAGGGCGTACCCACCCGCGAAGTGCCCGTAACCCCTGTACGTGCCGCCGAGCGCCAGGAGGATCCGCTGGGCCGCCTCCCCGTAACCACTCCCGGGGGAGAGCGCCTCCAGCAGCAGGAAGGCCCGGGCCGCCCGCGCGTTCACCGCCACATCGGGTGTGTCCACGGGCAGGTCGTCGAGCACGCCCCCGTTCCCCGCCTCGGCTCTTGCCTCCACCAGCCATCCCGGCCCGTCGACGTAGGCCGCGGTGATGACGTCCGCAAGCTCGGTGGCGCGCTCCAGGGTCGCCGCCTCGCCGGTCGCCTGGTAGATATCCAGCAGCGCCCCCAGGAACGCCACCTGGTCGGCCGCCTGCCCCCACAGGATCGCCGAGCCGTCCTCCGGGTCGAAATAGTGGCAGACTCCCAGCGGGTGCCTGAAACCGTTGTGCCACGCATGGTCGGCCGCCCCACCGGCCAGCTCGAGGAGGTCCCGGTCTTCCAGCACCGCCGACGCGTACGAGAGCGCGGAGAGCATCGCCGAGGTCGAGTCCACGTAGATGGTGCGGTCCACCGGCGGCGTCTTGATGCCGGCACGTCCGGCCGCGTCCCTGTGGTAGTACTTCTCGTCGGCGTCCTGGCTCCCGAAGAACCCGCGTCGCTCGTCGTCGAGCAGGTTCGCCAGCGCGTAGTCAAGGGTCCTCCTTGCCGTTTCCGCATAGTCGGGGCGCTCCAGCGCTACGGAGGCCGCCAGGTACAGGTAAGCCATCCGGGCGTTGTCATCGAGCATCTTCTCGTAGTGGGGCTCGCTCCAGTCCCGGCAGGTGGCGTAGCGGAAGAACCCACCCTCGACCCTGTCCTCCAGTCCGCCGTTCACCATGCCGTCGAGCGTGGATATCACGAAGGACCGGAGAGAGGCGTCGCCCGTGTCCACGAACCTCTGCAGGGCGAACTCGAGGGCCGCGAAGGGGGGGAACTTCATCCCCTCGCCCATGCCACCGAACCCCCGGTCCCATTCCTCGAGGATGGCCTCGGCCACGTAGGTGGGAGCGTCATTGTCTATCTCCCCGGCCGCGCGCAGCTTCTCCAGGGCGCTCCTCTCCCCGGCTCCCTGTGCCGCGGCGTCCACTTCGACGTCGTCCCTGCGCGCCCCGTAGACGGCTGCAAGCCTCCCCAGGAGGGCCAGCAGCTGCTCGGGGGGCGCGTAGGTGAGGCCCGCGACCACCCTGCCCGACGGGACCAGGAAAGCCGTGGTGGGCCACCCACCCTGGTTGTAGCGGCGGTTGACGTCGGGCCGCATGTCGCTGTCCACCCGTACGGGGATGAAATCGCGGTTGATCGCCTCGATAATGCGGGGATCGGAGTAGGTGGTCTCGTCCATCACGTGGCACCAGTGGCACCAGACCGCCGAGATGGAGAGCAGGACGAGCCTGCCGGCGGCCCCGGCCTCGGCGAAAGCCTCTCTCCCCCACCCGCGCCACTCTATCTCGCCCGCGCGGTTGGGCCCTGGGCTGAAGCGGAACCTTCCGGTCCCGCTTCCGTTTGACTCGTCCATATTCGCCATGGTGGCCCGCCATCCCGTTGGGCGGGCCCGAAAACCCGCCCGATAAAGGAGACTCCTCCCGAGTACCCGGCAGCAGGAGATGGCACTGGGGGCTGCTCGTGGCTCGTTACCGGGGAGGGGGGTCCCCGGAGTACAGCACCCGGGAGGAGCAAACCGTTCTTGTCAATCTCTCTTCTTGTCCTGGTCCCTGTCCTTTTTCGCGGACCGCAGCGCCTTCTCCATGTTCACACAAGGGAACTTGGATCCCGCACAGTGCGAACAGCAGTACCCTTGAGTACTTCCCGCTTCCGCCTTCTTCCGGTCCTTGACTTTTTGACGCATAAGCGACCTTTCTGTTCCAAGAATACGCCCGGGGAGGGGGAATCGCATTGACATCAGTCAACGGTATCGCGAGTGCCGGGTCCGGCTCCCTGGAGTGCGTGTCAGTGACTTACCACGGGCACCATTGTTATCATCTTGCCTATGAGCAGAGCAAAGAAGGCCCCCGGGCACGGGAAGATAGTGGTGATCTCCGATACGCACTTCGGGGATGAGACCCAGCTGCTGGACGACAGGCGCACCGTTGACCGCCTCATGGAGGCGCTCGCCGACCGCGGGCCCGTGTCCGAGCTGGTCCTGCTGGGCGACATACTGGACCTCTGGGTCGAGACCCTGATGCCCGCGCTGCGTAAGGCCCGGTACTTCATCGAGAGCCTGTCGCGCCTGACAAACGTGGCGAGTGCGATCTACGTGCCGGGGAACCACGACCACCAGATGTTCATGGACGCGTTCCGCCTGGAGCAGGACGTGCGCATCATGCAGGGCGATCTGTCCACCGCCCGGTTCATGCCCGCCCGCTCCTACGGCGAGACTCTGCTCAACGGTCTGGCGGCCCATCGGAGCAGGCTCCACATCTCCATGACTTACCCGTACCTGGTCCGGCCGCTGGACGGCGGGGAGGTCGTCCTGGCTCACGGCCACCACCTCGACTTCTACGCGAAGACGCACGGCTGGGCCCGTACCTTCTGGCTGGGGCGGCACATAATAGGCAAGAGGGGCCACAAGCTTGTCACGCTGCACGACATCGAGATGGCCAACATCCCGTTCTGCGGCGCCATGTCCGCTGCCCCCTGGGTGCCCGAGCTCGTCGATGAGGGCCTGCGCTACTACAGGGTTATCAGCTTTTTCGGGCGCCTGTTCAGCTCCGACAAGCTGCGCGAGTCGCCGCTGCGCGACTCCCTCATCAGGGAGAACTACGCCGAGATAGAGCAGCTCCTCCCGCAGTTCGGGACCCCCGAGCCGCTCTGCTTCGTCTACGGGCATACCCACCGTCCGGGCGTGGGGAGGCTTCCGGGCAGAAAGACCGTCATCGTCAACTGCGGGTCGTGGGTCCGGCAGAAGGAGGAGGCGATGCCCACACGTACCTGGGTGGAGATCGACGGCGACATCAAGCTGTTCGAGCTGGGCCGCGAGGGCCCGGTGATGCTGACCAGAGAGGACCTGCTCGCCTAGTGCGGTCTCGGAGGTTTGACTAACAATAGTTGACTAGATTATCAGAAAAGAACCCTTTCAACTGGAATAACGACCAGTAGGGCTTGCAGACCTGCATCTGGAGTCTTCCTGTGATTGTTGATCTGTCGGGTCAACTGGTGTTGCTGGTGATTCAAACCTCCGACACCTCGCGAGATCTTGCAGACCATGGAAGCGGTCAACCCGACATGCTCCCCGATCTCGGCCAGTGTATACCCGAACACCATGTAAGCCTGGCGGATTGCATGGTTCCGTGTTTCGATCGAACCGCACCCGTCGAACAACTCGGCCAGAGTCGGTCGTGTACGCTCCCTTACCCTGCACGAAGTAACGGGCTCACTAGAGTAGTACCTGGACTTCATGTCACGCTCGACCTCCGGTGACAACCCGCTTACGAAGTCGATGTATGTGTTGCGGGCCCTTCTCTTGTCGGTCGAGAACAGGGACAGAGCCGGCTCCACGCTGAGGAATTCCGGACCGCGGATGGTGCAGGCGGTCGCGCTAGGCGTGGTGCCCCGACGGCCTCCATGTGATCTCGGCAGGGGCAGCGTAGTAACATGGTCGGGAGAATACGTAACCGCGATTGTGGGTTGGAGTACTCAGTACCACCAGGAGGTGTCATGGACTGTCCGAGGACCGAGGAGAACCTGGAGTTCTGCAACTGCACCTACGAGCCGTGCAGCCGCAAGGGCCGGTGCTGCGAGTGCGTGCGCTACCACGTAACGAAGCGGCAGCTGCCGGCGTGCGCGTTCCCGCCGGAGGCGGAGCGCACCTACGACCGCTCCTTCGACATGTTCAAGCGCAGCGTCTGATGAGTGTCGAACAGAGCGAGGCAGCGAGGGCAAGTTACAACAGGATGAGCCGCGTCTACGGCCTCCTCTCCAACAGCAGCGAGAAGAAGTTCGTCGAGGTCGCCATCCGGCAGGTGCTCGAGCCCCGGGATGGTGAGGTGATACTCGAGCCGGGGTTCGGTGCCGGGCAGGTCCTGTTGGCGCTGGCTCGGATGGTCGGCCCGACGGGCAGGGTCTGTGGCATAGACGTATCCGACGGCATGGTCGCGGCCGCCCGCAGGCGACTCGCGGGGAGCGGGGTCGAGGATCGAGTCGAGATACGACGGGGGGATGCCTCGTCCATGCCCTACGCCGATGCCACCTTCGACGCCGTCTTCATGAGCTTCACCCTGGAGCTGTTCCCGGACGACGAGATACCTGTGGTCCTCTCGGAGTGCCGGCGCGTCCTGGAGCCCGGCGGCCGTATCTGTGTGGCCAGCATGTCGGCCCGGGGGAAGAACGGTCTGATGATGCGGTCGTACGTGTGGGCACACCGCAGGTTTCCGCACTTCGTGGACTGCAGGCCGATATTCGCGCGCAAGACGCTGGAGGACGCGGGATTCGAGGTACTGGACGAGAAGCTCCTGTCCATGTGGGGCCTCCCCGTCGAGATCGTCCTGGGCCGCCCAAAATAAAGCGCCGCGCCTTTGACCCGGAGGTCCGGCGCAGCGCCCTCTCCCTGATTCAGCGCCCCGCTCGAAGCGGAGCAAGCAAATCAGATATTAGCAGACCAGGCGAACTCTGTCAATCACCTTTGCCGAGAAAATACTGGTGCGGGTCGAACATCCGCGCGAAGCGGAGCTCCTCGACCGAGGGCACCTCGATCTCCGCGACGTCGTCGGCCACCTTCAGGTCCCAGCCGCAGGTCTCGCGCGCAGCCGCCAGGGCCGCCTCGCGGTCCCCGTCCGCCGACGGGAAGTAGCCGGTCAGGACCAGCTCGCCGTCCCGCTTCTCGAGCAGCCCCCTGGTGGTCACCACCGCTGTGATGCGCTCCCCGGGACAGGTCACGTACGGCACCTTTTCCACCAGCCGGAACGGGAGGTGATCGGTCAGTATCACCACGTCCTTCGCGCCGGCGGCCACGTCCGCCGCGCCGCCCGAGCCGACCAGCAGGAGCTTCATGTCGGGTATCGCGGTCGAGTTGATGTTGCCCCTCCGGTCCACCTGACCGGCGCCCAGCGAGCCTATGCACCTGTTGCTTGGGGCGCCCACCAGCGAGCCCAGGATGTCGTTGATGTCGGTGAGCATCGTGCACTGGGGGACGTTGCGCAGGTTGAAGATGAACGGGTCGGCCGGCTGCGGGCTGTAGCCGAAGAAACCGACCTCGGCGATGAGGTCGCAGTCGTGCCCCTCCTCCGCCAGGTTATAGTATGCCAGCCACGCCGCCAGGTTGCTCGCACCGACTCCGGCCAGGATGGTCCGGTAGCCGTTCTCCCTGGCTTTCCCGGCTATCACGCGGGCCCCCACGCTCACCATCATCTCCACGGGGTTGTACTCCGGCCCGGGGTTCATCCGGGGTAGTGCGTCCACCAGTTCGGAGGTCCAGGAGTCCGGGGCCGACTTGCCCTTGAGGTACCAGATCTTCTCGTGGCCGAGCTTCGCCAGGTACTCCTCGTGGTTCGCGCACCCCAGGATCCACTCGTCCATCCACTCCTGGAGTCTCGCCGGGTCCTTCGCCCTCTCCCGCAGGTCCATCAGGAACTCGCGGTCCACCTCGTAGCCCTCGACCTCGCGCTCCAGGCCGTAGTTGGACATCCCCGCAGGGTGCGAGCCCATGGGCACCACGCAGACGGCGTTCACGAGGTAGGCGGGCACCTTGACGAAGTGACTGAATCGCTTCAGGAACGAGTCGTCCACCAGCTTCTCGACGGTGACTATGGTGCCCTGCCTCGCGGAGCGCGCCGAGGCGGCGGTCTCCGCGTAGGGTGGGGCGCATATCAGGTTTCCGGCCGGGTCGGCCGCCCAGCCGTGCAGGAAGGTGAGGTCCGGGACCAGAGCGCGAACGAAGCCAACGGGCCCGTCCGGCGTCTCGACCTCGAAGTAGTCCTCGTTCTCCTCCGCGATGGTGGTGCCCGCGAGGGACGGCGCGGGGATGCACTCGAGCCCGAGCGCCCCGGCCAGCACCCTCAGCGAGAACGACAGTATGGTCCAGTGCTCCATCTCCACCGTGCCGTCCCGGTACGCCTGCTGGTAGACGGGATTGGGCCCCGGCATGGGGTACGCGTCGCCGTAGAAGGTGCCGATGGCCTTCTTGATGATGCCCGCCGAGAAGATCGTGGACATGTCGCCCGTGAACCCGAGAGTGCTGATGGTGAACCCGGGGTCTGTACCCCAGAACCGTCGCGCGAGCTGCTGGTACACCGCGCACGGCCTGGCGTAGCTGTGCCCGATGTGAATGAACATCCCCGGCCGCACGAAGCGGTCGATCGCGTCCTCGAGCGACATCACCTTGTCCGCCGCGTGCCCGGAACGAGAGATCCTCTGCTGCCTGGCTACCGCCTCGTCGAAATCACCGAACATCAGTCCACCCCCAACATGAAAAAACACCTCAGACCAAAACTTTCACAAGCGCGGCGCGAAATGGACTCTGACTTGAATTCTCGCTGGTGGAACGGGAAAGGACCCTCGATGAAAGAAATGGTCTGAGGTATTCTTTCACTCGATGAAAGAAATGGTCTGAGGTATTCTTTCAAGAGTCAGCCCCCGTTCAGTCGGCCGCCGCTTCGTCGAAGGAATCGGTCATCCTCGCGGCTACCGCGTCCCAGCTGAACCGCTCCCTGACCACCGAGCGCATCTCGCGCCCGCGCGACGCGAGCAGGTCGGCCGGCATGTCCAGAACGGCCGATACGGCCGACGCGATGCGCCTTACGATCCCCTCACCGTCCTCGAGACGGAGCTCGTCCAGGTCATCGCCCCATATCCCTTCCAGGGGTTCGAGCGCGGTCCGCAGGCCGGAATGCAGCGAAGCGACAGGCACGACCCCGCACGCCATCGCCTCGGTTGCCACCAGCCCGAACGCCTCGGGGGCCAGGGACGGCACCAGCAGGGCTTTCGCGTACGGCAGTATGTGCCGGTGCTCCTCCTGGGTCAGATACCCGGTGAATGTAACCGCGTCGACGAGCCCGCCCTCCCGGCACGACCGGATATACTCGTCCATCTCCCCGGCGTCCGACAGGCCCTCCAGGAAGCTCAGGACGGGCTCGAAGGCCCCGTCCACCCGATCGTACTCGCGGTTCCCGTACTCGGAGAGCCGCTTGAGCCGCAGCAGGTCGCCGTCCGCCAGGGCCTGCAGCATCAGCTGGAGCATCCCCCTCTGCTCGCCGAAGCCGACCACCACCAGCGCGAGGTCGGGGTGCCCGCGCATGACCAGGGGCAGCGCCGGAAGGATGCACTGCACGCCCTTGGTCTCCAGGAGCTTGCCCAGGAACATGACGAACGGTCTCTCACTCTCAGCGAGCTCACCCAGCCTCTCGGTCACGTCAGGCTCGGGGAGCCACTCCGGGTGCAGGCCGTTGATCCAGGTTATGTCGCGCGCGAAGTCCGAGGCGCCGGACCCGCCCCCTGCCTCCCCGTCCTCGCCCCTTCCCAGGAAGTCACCCACCCTCACGGAGGCGGTCCTCGCCGAGACCTCCTCCCCCATCAGGCCGACGGCCTCGTCGAACTCCCGCTTGGCCAGGTCGAACAGCTCGGTATCAACCCCGGGCGAGACCAGCACCAACTTCTCGTCGAGGGCGGTTGTCCTGTCGGCGAAGACCTCGAGTACCTGTTCGCGTGAGTGCTCGCTGGGCACGAATACCGCACGCGCGCCGGCCAGCCCGAGCGCCCCGTAGTGCAGGTAGCGGTCGTCACGCCTGACCGTGAAGTCTATCGCCGAGCCGTGGGTGCACACGAAGTAGGGAACCTCGGCCGCCTCGGCGACCGGCCTCAGTATCGCCGGCAGCATCACC
Organism: Actinomycetota bacterium; assembly: GCA_018831265.1. Lineage (GTDB taxonomy): Bacteria > Actinomycetota > Geothermincolia > Fen-727 > Anoxymicrobiaceae > JAHJCO01. The sequence goes on along the minus strand of JAHJCO010000012.1, from coordinate 51,077 downwards.
GCGTGGTTGGCCAGGATCGCGTCTGGCACGAACTGCTCCACCAGCCTGGTGTGGGACCCCCGGTTCAGCTCGACGTAAGTGTGAAGCTCGTCGTCGGTGAGGTCCGTGAACTCCTTGACCCTGAACCCCTCGTAGCTGTCCATCACGTAGACCGGGAGCAGCCCCCCTATGTCCGGCTTGACCACCATGCAGCTTCCCGGGTAGTCGGTCTCCTTCTCCCAGACCACCCGCGGGGCCGCGAGCCCGGCCTCGTCCGCCATGAACACGCTCACGAAGTCGAGGTCGGGGTCATCGTCCTGGCAGGTGACGAGGAGGTGGTGGCCCTGGCCGCAGAACGCCCGGGCAAGCGACTGCACGTACTGGTTGCTGCCGGTCCCCTTGAGCAGGTACCCGTGCGCGATGAGTATCCTCAAAGCCCTGTGCGCCTCCCTCCAGCTACAGCGACGATTATATCGGCAACGTACCCCCTGGGGTTCCGTATCCCGGTCAATCCAGGCTCAGCAGCCCCCGGGCGTTCTCGTGGAACACCTTGCGCTCGAACTCCTCGCCAAGGTCGAGGGCCAGGATGCCGTCCATGCAGTCCTCGTACTCGTAGGGGAAGTGCGGGTAGTCGGTGCCGAACAGGATGCGTTCGGAGAACTCGAGCAGCACCTCGGGATCGAACTCGTGGGGGATGGGGAGAGGCGGAAACCGCCCGCGCGCCACCTGCTCGGCGACAACCGCCGGAGCGATGAAGCTGACCGCGGTGTCCAGATAGAGGTTCGGGTAGGTCCGCACCATCCCGAAGAAGCGGTCGAGCTCGTAAGCCCCCATGTGGGCGACCACCACCTTCAGCTCCGGGAAGCGCTCCATCACCGGCTCGAAGTGGCCGGCTCCCACGTACTGATTCGCGATGGGGGCGGTCCCCGCGTGGACCGCCAGCACCTTGCCGCGCTCCAGCAGCAGCTGGTACACCTCGAACATCCGTTCGTCGCAGGGGTAGAAGTCGCTCACCAGCGGCTGTATCTTGATGCCGAAGAAGCCTCGGTCGAAGAGGTCCTCCAGCATTGCCAGGTTGCCATCGTCCCCCGGCATGACCGTGCCGAACGGAATAGCCTCGGGATGCTCTTGCGCGAACCCCGCCGTCCACTCGTTCAGCCCGGCGGCCATCCCCTCCCTGTGCGCGTAGTTGTAGGTGACGAAACGCTCCACACCGAACCCCCGCAGAATCTCGGCGAGGCCGTCGGGGGTGTCCTTGTAGCGCACTCCCCAGAGGCGCTTACCGAACCACTCCCAGATTGACTCGAACACCTTCTCGGGGAAGAAGTGGGTATGCATATCGATGATGCGACCCTGGTAGTGGCTCACGCGGGTTCTCCAGTCGTCCGCATACAACAAAAGGGCCTGACCCTTTCGTTACATCGTTGGCGTTTCGCATCGGCGTCTGGCACCATTGCGAGAGTTGTGCAAAAGTGCCTGACCCTTTTGCACAATTGCACCCTTCTGCAGCTATTGCGGCTTGGGCTGGATGACTACCTCGTTGATGACGTCGCCCTGGGTGATCGCGTTCACGACCTCCTGGCCCGAGACGACCTGGCCGAAGACCGTGTACTGGCCGTCCAGGCTGGGCTGGGGCCCCAGGCAGATGTAGAACTGGCTGCCCGCGCTGTTGGGGTCGCTCGAGCGCGCCATCGCCACGGTGCCGGTCTCGTGCTTGCGCGCGTTGAACTCCGCGGGAACGCTGTAGCCCGGGCCGCCGGTGCCTGCGTCCGTCGCGTTGGGGTCCTTGCTCTTGGGGTCGCCTCCCTGCACAACGAAGCCCGGAACGACGCGGTGGAAGCGGGTCCCGTTGTAGAAGCCGGACCTGGCCAGGTTGAGGAAGCTGGCGCAGGTCACCGGGGCCACGTCCGGATAGAGGTCGAAGGTGATGTCACCCTTGTCTGTTTTCACGACCGCCCGGACGCTCGCTCCGTCCTGGTCGTTCGGGAAGTCGGCGAGGGTCTTCGTCGCTGAACTCGATGGTGGCATGGTGGTCTGCTCCTCTCCTGTCGTGCTTTCATCCGTCCCGCCCGTGTCGGCCTGCTCGGTGCCACCGCACCCCACCAGGGCGATCACCAGGATCAGAACGGTCGCTATCATCAATATCGATGCAAGCCTCTTCACAACGTTTCCTCCGCGGTTTCGATCCGTCGATGTGTTATCGGCACCCGCAAGTATAGCAGGTGCCCGTGGCGGTGGCATGTGCCGTTCGCCCGGCCGCGATATTGGATAAAGGAATACAGGCATGATGGCCGAAATAATCCGCAAGTGGTGCCAGGTTTGCGACGCAAGGGTTCTTATGCTGTGAATGCAGGCAGGACCGGTACCACGATACGTGATGCAACCCGAGTGGAGATCTAATAGACCTGGCTGGATGAGAGGTGGAAAGGATGGGCCTGGATTCTGGTTCCAGCGGTCCGCTGCTGGAGAGCACGGGATGGCTCGCCGCGCATCGACGCAACCAGTCGCTGCTCCGCGGACCCATCGACCTGCGCAGGGACAGCCTGTCGGGGCGTCCCGCGCCCACCGTCCCCCGACCCCCCAGGGACCCCGCCGACTGGCGCGCCTGGGGTATGCGCCTGTTCATACGCCCCGCTCCATAACCCCGGAGTAAGAGAGCCGGCGGAGGGAATCGAACCGCCCAACCGTCGCTCACTCCGTTCGCTCCCCGAGGGGGGACTTCCGTCCCCCCTACGGCGCTGGACCTGCTTCGCAGGTCCGCTGTTACCCCCCTGACAGTGAAATAATTCGGGGGGAATCCCCCCGGCTCCCCCCTGGTTGGGGGTTCGGGAAGACGTGGAATCAAGCCGGCGGAGGGAATCGAACCCCCAACCTTCGCATTACAAGTGCGATGCTCTTCCAATTGAGCTACGCCGGCATGCACCTACGAGCATAGGGTGAGGAGATATTCGCAGTCAATCGCGGTCCGGTCGAACGGCAGTCTAGCTCGCCAGCGAGCGAGGTGCCACGCTACCCCCGGGCAGGATGCCCCTGGCCAGGTTCTCCCGGTACTCCAGGTGCTGCTCGACCTTCCGCTTGATCCTCTGCAGCGCGTTGTCGATAGACTTCACGTGCCGGTCCAGGTCCTCGGCGATCTGCTGGTAAGAGCGCCCCTCGACGTACAGGCGCAGCACCTCTGTCTCCAGCGGCGAGAGCATCTCGCGGAAGTTGGTCATTATGCTCTCGGCCTCCTCGAAGCTGATGACCATCTCTACCGGGTCGGTCGAGCGGCTGGAGGCCAGGAAGTCCATGTATGAGCGGTCGGGCTCGTCCGACTCGCTTATGGGGTTGTGCAGTGATACGTAAGTGTTCAGCGGAAGGTGCTTCTGGCGGGTCGCCGTCTTTATTGCGGTGATCATCTGCCTGGTCACACACACCTCGGCGAACGCCTTGAATGAGGTCTCGCGGTCGCTGCGGTAATCGCGGATCGCCTTGTACAGACCGATCATGCCCTCCTGGACGATGTCCTCGCGGTCCGCTCCGACCAGGAAGTACGAACGGGACTTCAGCCTCACGAAGTCCTGGTAGCGCTCGAGCATCGTAACCAGCGCCTTCGTGTCCTCGGCCTGCGCCATGCCCACGAGCTCGACGTCGGTCGCCTCCTGGTACATGAAGATCCTCGACTCGCGCTGTTCCCGGGGTTTCGACACCTGACCCACCCACTCCCGTTTATCAGCCAATTATTACCGTCCAAATCCCTTTTCAGACCTTTTAACCTCGTATTTCAGCCGCAATATATTCTGATTATCGCCGGGTGTCAATGCCCTGAGTGGATATTTCTGGATTTTTTTTCAGGAGTGTTGAGGCTGTTAATTACTGAGCAGTATCCGGGAAGGAAATCGCCCGGAGACAATTCCTGTATTTCGCCCGGCGGGACTACTTGCGGCTCTTCCTCTTCAGCTCGTCCAGGGACTCCAGGACGTCGCGGGGGATCCGGTCGCGGACGCTGACCTTCCAGGACGAGGACGCCGGCTCTGCCTCCCGCGCGGCCTCTTCGCGCGAGGTCCGCATCTCGATCGCGAACTCGCGGGACGATATCCTCAGCATCCCCGCGCCGCCTGCCACCTTCTGCTGGTCGTAGTCCCCGGTCACCACGGCCGCGGAGCCGGGCGGCCTCGTGCCGCAGGACAGCCTCTCGATGTAGGCGTCGGCGCTCTCACCCTTCGCGGTGTAAGTGACGCTGAGGCTCTTCGAGGGGCGCTCGGTCGCGGCCGGGCCGTCGCGTCCGGCCGCGTCGAACACCAGTTCGATCTCCACGTCCTGCCTGGAACAGTGCTCGATGAGGATCTCGACCAGCCTGGCCCGCGCCGCCTCCGCGTCCTTCTCCAACAACGCCTTGAGCCCGGGGTCCGCGTGGATGAGGTTGTAGCCATCCACGATAAGGCGCTTCGGCACCCTCAACCACCTCCTCTCTGCCGCACCGCCTCGTACAGGAGGACGGCACCCGCCGTCGCAACGTTGAGGGAGGAGACCCGCCCGAGCATGGGGATCTTCACCAGGAAGTCGCACCGCTCGCGGACGAGGCGGGAGAGGCCCTTTCCCTCCCCTCCCAGGACGATCACCAGCGGCATGGTCATGTCGATAGCGGTGTAGTCATCCGGCGCGTCGCCGTCAGCGCCGACCACCCAGAGCCCCTCCTCCTTGAGCCGCTCCAGCGTGGCGGCGATGTTCGCCACCCGCGCCAGATGGACATGCTCCAGGGCTCCCGCCGACGCCCTGGCGACCGAGGGTCCGATAGGGGCGGTGCGACGTCTCGTGACCACGACCCCATCGACGCCGGTCGCATCCGCCACGCGCAGGAGGGACCCGAGGTTGTGCGGGTCCTCGACGCCGTCCAGGGCAAGGAGTAGCGGGACCCGGCTTTTCGCTCGCTCCAGCACGTCCTCGAGCTCGAAGCACCTGTACGGAGCGACCCGCGCGATGACACCCTGCGGCACGTCGGTCGAGGCCATGCTCTCCAGGTCCCCCCGCGGGATGATCTTGACCGGGACCTCCTTCCGCGCGGCGAGCTCCTTCACGGCCGCTACGGCCGCCCCTCCGGCACCATCGGCGATGTAGACCGCGTGGACCTTCCTGGGGCCCTTCAGCGCCTCGAGCACGGGGTTCCTGCCCTCGACCTGCTCGATACGGCACGAGGATACGCGGGGGGGCTTTCTGGGGTTATTGCGATCTGAGCCGCTCATAGGTCGTCCCGGGTACTTCTCTCGAGCCGTCACTCCAGGCGCCAGCGGTACCCGCCGGCCACATCCTCCACCCGGACGCCGAGCTCCGCGAGACCTTCCCGTATCCGGTCCGCCAGCTCGAACTCCTTCTTGGCGCGCGCCGCCAGCCGCACCTCCAGCAGCAGGCCGACCAGCCCGTCGGCCAGGCGGGCCATCTCCCCGCCGGCCTCCTCCTCCTCGAACAGGCCAAGGGCGCCGCAGAGTCCCTCCAGCAGTTCCAGCGAGTCACGGAGGGCGGCTTTCTCGCCGGCCGTGGATGCCCCGGTTACACCCGCCAGGTAGGAGTTGGTGTCGCGTACCATCTCGAAAACGGACCCCATGGCGGCGGCGGTGTTGAAGTCGTCGTCCATGTGGGCGCGGAACTCCTCCTCGGTCCTGTTCAGCATGGTTCGGAATCCGCGCTCGGCCTCCGTGGCCGGCCCGTCCTCCCCGCCGACCTCGGCGTCGTACCGGGCGATGGCGTCCCGCACATTGAAGCGGCAGTTCGTTATCCGCTCCAGGGCCGCGGCCGCCTCGGCCAGGCTCTCGTCGGAGAAGCTCAGGGGGCTGCGGTAGTGCGTGCCCAGCATGAGCATCCTGACCGCGTCGCGGTCGAAATCGGAGAGCACCTCCCGCAGCGTCTTGATGTTGCCCAGCGACTTGGACATCTTCTCCGCGTCGATGTTCAGCATCCCGCTGTGTATCCAGTAGCGCACGAACGGCCCGGCGCCGGCCCATGCTTCGGCCTGGGCCCTCTCGTTCTCGTGGTGAGGGAACACCAGGTCGAGCCCGCCGCCGTGGATGTCGAAGCCCATGCCCAGGTACTGCACCGACATGGTCGAGCACTCCATGTGCCAGCCGGGTCTCCCCGGGCCCCAGGGGCTCTCCCACGAGGGCTCCCCCGGCTTGGCCGCCTTCCACAGGGCGAAGTCCTGGGGGTCGCGCTTGCGCTCGGCCGGGTTCACGCACTCGGTCACCATCTGCTCGTCAAGCGCGCGCCCGGATAGCTTCCCGTACGAGGGGAACTTCGCTACCTCGAAGTAGACGTCGCCCTCGGACACGTAAGCGACGCCTCTTTCGACCAACGCTCCGATGACCTCGAGCATCTCGTTGACGTGCTCCGTGGCGCGGGGGGCGATTGAAGGGGGCCTGACCCCCAGAGCCCTCATGTCCTCCTCGAAGGCCACGCGGTACTTCTCGGCGAGTTGCTCGGCCTCTATGCCCTCTTCGCGCGCCCGGTTGATTATCTTGTCGTCTATGTCGGTGACGTTCTGGGCGAAGGTGACGTCGTAGCCCGCGAACTCCATGTATCGCCGTATGAAGTCGAAGTTGAGGAAGGTGCGCGCGTTGCCGATGTGGATGTAGTTGTACACGGTCGGCCCGCACACGTACATGAGGACCTTACCCTCCTCGCGGGTGACCAACTCGTCCTTCCTTCGCGTCATGGTGTTGTATAGCCTGATGGCCATGTTTCAACCTTGTTGGCTCTTGTCGATGGCTGAAAGGAACCGATAACCACTCGGGATTTCAGCGCCCCGAGCGTCTAGACATTATATCAATGTGAAGATTCTGGGTTAGACTGCCTTATAGCTTAAGTATTTGGCATCACTGCTTTATTGCAGGTACATAGATGCAGGTTTCGGGGCCGGAAAGGCAGTAGACGGGCTGCAGGAACTGATTGGTCGTCTTCGAGGGGTCGGCGTAGTAGATCAGCTCCACCCGCGAGACTTCAGGGTTCTCCACATCAGGATGGAGGTTCATCGTGTCATTGCCCTTCTCTGCGTCCTCGATTGCTTCTTCAAGCGACTTGACCTCGAACTTCTTGTAAGGAACCAGGTTTCTCATGGTGCTGTCGACGCCGATCAGCTCCCCATCAGTCCCCAGCGAAACCATGATGCGCATCCCGGGACCGACGATCGTCCTGCCATCTACCTCTCTTGATATCTCGACGTCTCTCTGTAGAAGGAACTTCCTATATTGGTCATCAATAATCGTCTCGGCTTGGGGTCCACCTATTGTTGACACAAAGGCCTCGTCGGGCAAAAGGCCCCGTTCTTCAAGCGCATGCATAGCAAGCGCACCGGCTTCTTCGACCGTTGGAAGGTCGGGATTCTCCTCCCCGTACTTAGAACCTATCCAGAACTCGTAATTACCTGTCCTGAAGTAGTAGTGAAAGATGCGGCCAATATTCGGATCGCCCTCACGCGCGTAGTAGTTGTCGAATTCTTCGTGTTCAACTCCGCTACTCCTGCTTCCTGCTCCTAATTCATCGAGTTTGATAGGTTGTACGAGATCAAACTCTTTTGCCAATTCCTCGATTTCTTTCCTGTTCTTCGCAATTTGCTCTAAGCGGTATACCGTGAGTACCTCGGGAACCTGAGGTGCTTCCTTTGCGGTGAGGAGTAAGCTACCTTTCACAGGCTTATTGGCAGCCTCCGGTGGGGCGTCCAGTGGAGGGACGGCGTTTCCACCCCCCAGGAACATCACGAGGACAATTGCAGTGCCGACCACTGCGACCAGCGCACCACCAAGAGCAATACAGGTTGATTTGGACAGTGACTTACTCATGGCGGGGGTAACGCCTCCTCTATGTGCAAATCGACCTCCAGGTATCCAAAGTTCATGTTGTGGTTGAGGAACAACACCTGATAATCCTTGCCTCTTTCCACGTTCGAGGGAATAACAACCCTGACTCTGTGCTCGTCGATGAATGTAGCTGGTTGCTGTATGTACTGCCGGGTCCCCTCGGCTTCGGTCTTCCTGAATCTGACGATCACGCCCGAGTCAAACGGCTGGGGGGTCTCACCGGGGCCCCCTTCGGACAGAGCGATGAACTCAACCTCCTGCCCCGGCTGAACGTTATAGTTTGTTGTTACGACAACGATGTTGCCCTTTGGTAGCTCACTGCTCGGTAACTCCACATAGCCGCCGTCTTCTCGTACGTAGTCGCACACTTGGTACTCGAGACGACGCCCGGAATTGAGGCCCGGATCTGATGACTGCGGCCCGTGCCCGAAGAAGAAATCACCGAAGGATTCACTTGCGCCGTAAACGACAGCCAGGTTATAGGGGTCCCAGATACTTCTGTCCTCCCAAACTTGGGCTTCGTCCCGCCTGTCCTGCGCTTGATTATGGTAGTTGGCAAGCTTCCATGCATCCGTCATATTCCTCGGGTCAGGCTGAGTGATCCGCTGTGCGGTCTCAACCCCCACAGCACCCGTCATCCAACACTTGGTCCCCATGCCCATCAGCAGATGAAGGCCCTTGGCAACAGTTCTGTAGCGGAATCTACTCTCCACATCCAGCAGAGTGTAATAATCATTCTCGTTATACTGGACGTCTTCCGGTACTACACCCGGTGTTCCAGCCCTGTCCGGCATTTCAGCAGCGACGTCTGCCTGATCGTTCCTGGCAAGGAGCCTGCAATTGTATACGATCGCCCACTCTAGATCCTGGTCCCCCCAGCCCAGGCTGGATGAAGGCAACAAACCACCATTAGGCCCCATCCCATTCTGGTAGTCGATGATCGAATCACCTGAACCAGGCGGCTGCTTTAGCCACCCGTGGCCCGCGTTCATTACAAGGTCCACATTGTCGGAAGAAAGGGGATCTTGACCTTCGGTCTGTGGGTCTCCGGGATTCAGGTAATAGTCGCGGAGATCTCTTTCTCTGCCGGAAAGGAGTAACGGATAATGGGGTTCAGATGGGGCTACGTTGCCTCTTCTCTGCCGGATAGTGGCTCCATCGAGGGCGAAGACGGTCGCAAGCCCCTCGCATGCATCAACTGCTCCTGGCCTGTCATAAACACTATATGATATCCCCACCTCGGGTTGCGTTTCGTCGTTGTCGTGGTCTTGCTCGTGATTCTGACCAAGGCCCTTCCATGGCAGAACGTCCGTTGTCTCGAAGTCAGACACGGCGCTTCCGTCGCCCGCCGGCGCCGGGCCGTTTTCTACTCCAAAGTGGCACCAGTCGTTCCACTCCGCGTTAAACGGGTTCTCCGGATCGCCGTTCAGTAACTGCACGCCGTAGTTGGAATCCCATAGATTGCAGCCATTCACGATAGGCTGGCCAGGGCGGGAGTGGTCGTCTAGGTCCACCAGGACCGCGACATCGCAATAGGAAATCGTGGTGGCTCCAGGTTCGTCGTCATCGATCCTGGTGCAAGTATCACCAGATAGCCTGATCCCGGTGCCTCCTCTATCCCCGTAGGATGTACCACCGTCTATAGTGAGCTTGCTCAGAATTGGAGAGCAGTTTTCCACGTTTAAGAGAGCGTTCCCGGAACCACCGTAGGCGAGCCGGGTCCATTGGACGAAGCACTGGTCATTCGCCAGACTGATCCCTCCCCAATCGTTGTACGATGGGTAGTGAGGCAAACCGTCGTTGCTCGTCGGTCCTCCAACAGAATCGTCGTACAGACTGGTGATGCAGATCCGGTCCTGCTGCGTGCCTACGCATTGCAGAGACCCTGCGACAGTCATCCTCACATCCAGCCACTTGATGATAACGCCTGGGTCTATCACCAGGGTAGAACCTGCCGGGACCGTGAAGTCGCTCTCGGTCATGGTATACGGAACGAGGTTGGCCATGAGGCGAATGGAGTTAGTGGCGAACCACGAGTAGGCGGAAAGCTCAATGCCATTAATCCTGCAGCCCGAGCCACTATTGTCGAATATCTGCAGGTTCTCCAACCCGTTTTCAACACGGCCCAGGAACTCCGTGCAGTTGTTCACGGTGTTTTCAGCGACAGTGGTCATTGCATCGCACCCATCGATCTTGATCCCGTACTGACAGCTCTCGATCAGATTTCCTTGAACTGCCGGCGTCCCCCCGGTGATCTGCACCCCCACCGCCCGCATCCCGTTGATATGCAGTCCGTTCTGTATCGTCGGGCTCCCCCCCTCGATCCAGACCCCGTAGTCTCCATCCTGCATGGAGGCGGTAGAGCCGCTCGAGTTCTCGACCAGTGCGCTGCCGTCCACCACCCTCACCGATGCCATCGCGGGTGCCGGCGGGGGATCACCGCCGAGGAGCTTCACCTGGTAGGTGGACAGGTCCCTCACAAGTGGAGAGCCCGAGAAGACATGCACGCCGTCGGAAGCGCAGCAGGATATCGAGCAGGAGGTCACCTGGTGGTCTCCCCGTACCCCGATAGCACCTCCATCCGTTGTGGGTATTCCCCCCGCGTATGAGACGTCGCAGAATGAGAGACTGGAGGCGAGGGCGGGGTCGGTGTTCTCCAGCCTTATGCCCTTCCAATCCCCGGGGGTAGGGTTCTGGATAGGGGCCAGGTTGTAGGTTGAACCTCCATCCAGGTTGAAGATGGAGGTCATGGTGATGTGCTGGTCCGAGGTGCCGGGGGCTTGCAGTCGGCCCCAGACCCAGATGGATGAAGCCGCACCGGCCTTGATCCTGGTTCCGGGCTCAATTGTCAGGGTGGCTCCGGTCGTCACCGTGACGCCGGAGGGCTGACCGGTATCGTAGAGTACGAACGGCAGGTCCGGATTGGCGTTGTTCCACCTCATGTCCGAGGAGTAGGTGCCCTGCACCCGTATCCCGTTTATGCCGTTGCAGTCTGAGGGGTCCTCTCCCCCGGGCCTCTTCCAAGTGTTGGCCGATAGAGCGCTCCAGGAGCAGTCGCTCATATAAATAGTGTCACCGGCGCAAGCATGGATGCGATTTCCGGTGAGGGCGGGACATGGCTCGCCGTAGCCCGGTTCCTTTGCCACCACGATCCCAGAGGCGCAGTTCGCGATCGTGTTGTTCCTGAAAACTGGAGTGCCCCCTTTTGCCACCAGTCCGGTGCCGGCGAGGCCGCTCGCGGTGCAGTCCTCCACGGTGGGAGAGCCGCCCAGTACCGATACCGCGGTCTGGGTCAGGGCGCCCGAGACCTCGTCCAGTCGGTGGAAGAGGCAGTCACGGATGAGGGGAGAGCCGCCCCGGACCTCCACCCCCACCCGGGTGTAGTCGCTCATGACCGTGTTCTCTATCAGGTGGCTTCCGTCCAGCACCAGGTTCATCTCCTCGGTGCCAGACCCTCCGCCGTATCGCATCACGCAGTGGGAGAGAGTGGAGGCCTCGGCCGGGTTGTAGAAGTAGACGATGAACCAGTCCCCGCAGCGGGGCTGGCTCGGACCGTCCCCGTTGGTGTCGCCGTAGACAGGGTCGTCGTCCTTGAGGGAGGTTATGGTGACGGGGTCCACCGCCGTGATGTTTCCTTCCGCGTCCCTGATGGCCCCGTCGGCATGGAGTACTCCATACACGATTATCGTCGCGTTCCGGATTCCCGATTGGGCCTTTATCATCACCCCGGGCTCTATGGTAAGCCTGGCACCGTAATCGATGGTCATCGGCCTGGTCAGGATGTAGGGGCTGTATTTCTTCTCCAGGCGGTAATCGGGGTCGTTGATGACCTCGGGTAGGATGCTGGGGATGTGTACCTGGGCTGTACCAGTGACGCCTTCAAACGTCGCGTTGATCGTCCCTGTGCCCCAGCCGGTGGCGTCGAATAAACCGCTCTGAGGATCTATGGTTCCCACCCAGGCATCGCATGACCACTCCGGGGTTATGGTCACGGGGTTTTCATCCTGGTCCCGCCCGATCGCCTCGAACTGCTGCTGCGAGCCGTTGTAGAGGGTGATGTCAGAGGGTGTGACTTCTATGGAGGTGAGGGTCTGGACGGCTGTTACGGTGAATCCGTCGGTGAGGGTACCCATGCCTGCGTCCGGGTTGATCACGGATACGCTCCAGGGGCCGGGCTCGGCCTCATAGAGGTCGAGTGTGCAGGTGATGTGCTCGTGGGAGACCACGATCACCTCCATGGCGGTGATATCTGCGTGTCCTTCCCGGGTGAGCCTGACGATCGCTCCCTGTGCGAAGCTGGAGCCGGAGACCTCGGCTGCCTCCATTACCTCGCCGGTCCGTCCCTTGTCAGGGGTGATGCCTGAGACAATGGGAGCGGGATTCACGGTGAAGGCATTGGGAAGCGTCCCCTCTCCGGCATAGGTGTCTCTCACCACCAGTTCGTAGGGGCCGGGCTCGGCGTCCCTGAGGTCCAGAGTGCCGGTTATCTGCTCCGCTGAGAACGAGAGGTTGGAGGCGGTGATGGTCAGATCGCCTCTTACAAGGACCACAGTATCGGTGTGGTCCAGGTGACTGCCCTGGATGGTTATCCTGACCTCGGCAGCGCCGCTTCCCGCACTTGCAGGGGTTATGGAGGTGGGAGATGGCGGGGGGTTGACCGTGAAGCCGTTGGGAAGGACACCGCTCTGGGAATCGGGGTTGGTCACCACTACGTCCCAGGAGCCGGAAGCCGCCTGGCTCAAGTCCAGGGTACCGGTCATCTCCGATGTGGAGAGCACTGTCTCGTTCTCGGCTTCGATGTCGGTGTGGCCCGTTCGAGAGAGCCGGAAGGAGGTCTTTTCGTCTGAGGTTCCGTTTACGAAGCCGGTCCCGGTGACCGTGACGGAGACCACGCCGTTTTCGCTGTTCGCCCAGTCGGGCTCGATGGAGGTGACTGTGGGCGGAGGGAGAGAATCGACGGTGAAGCCTCCTCCCAGAGACCCGGAGCCCCCGTCCGGGTTGGTGACGACCACGTTCCAGGCCCCGGGAGAGGCGCCTGTGAGGTCGATGGAGCAGGTTATCTCCTGAGGTGAGACCACATCCACTTCGGTGGCGTCTATGCCGGGAAGCTCTTCGTGAGTCAGCCTGACTGTCGCTCCGGCCTGGAAGAGGTCTCCGGCAAGGTCCGTTATCTGGACGATCTCACCGGTCCTGGCGCTATTTGGGGTGATTGAGGTTACGGTCGGTCCCGGGGTGACGGTGAAGCCTGCCGGAAGCGTTCCCCTCCCCCCGTCGGGATTGGTCACGACCACGTCCCAGGCTCCCGGGAGAGCGTTGGTGAGGTCGAGGGTACAGGTAATCGCGTAGTAAGGGGTCACCACTTCTTCTCGAGCATCGATTGCAGGCTCCCCTTCCCTCTCGAGGGAGACCTGGGCTCCGGAGAAGAAGAGGTTGCCGGAGATGGCAACCGGAACGCTCGCTTTCCCGCCCGGGGCGCTGTTCGGGGTAATAGCGTACACCCTGGGATACTGGTTCACACGGAAACCACGAACCAGTGTGGCGGTTCCTCCGTCCGGGTTAGTGACCACAACGTCCCACGGACCGACGGAAGCGCCCCTCAGGTCGAAGGTGCAGTCGGCATATGTGCGCGATTCGTCAACCGAGGTGGTGGAGGCCTGTATGTTGGTGCTGCCTCTCTGGAGCTTGAACGCGGCCAGAGGATCGAAATTGGCCCCCGTTATCAGTGCCTGGAAGGCGGGGTTCCCGCTCCCGGCGTTGTCCGGGGTGATGGAGGTCAAAGTCGGGTTGGAGGTGACGGTGAAGCCAGCGGGAAGCACGGATCTGCCCCCGTCAGGGTTGATGACGTGCACGTCCCAGGCACCGAGTTCAGCAGTTGAGAGGTCGAGGGAACAGCTGATGGTGGTGCCGTAGCGAACTTCAACGCTTGATGCCACGATGTCCGGGCACCCTGTCCGGGTGAGCTTCACCACGAGACCCTCTTCGAAGTGCCTTCCACGAATCTGGGCTGTGAAGGCCGGGTTCCCGGTTCCAGCCGAGGATGGCCTGATGGAACGCACGTCGGGAGCAGGGTTCACGTAGAAGCCGTACTGGAGGGTGGCGCTCCCCCCGTCCGGGTTGGTCACAACCACTTCGTAGTACCAGTCGTCGGCTCCCGTGAGGTCGAATACGCAGTCCAGCCTGGTGGAGGAGATGAACGTCCCGGGGTTTGCGACTATGTCGTCATGGCCGTTTCGCCTCAAGACGACTTGAGCGCCGGAGACGAAGTTGGTGCCGATTACCGCGGTGGACAAGGCGGGATTTCCGCTTCCCGCGTTGTCGGGGGTTATGGAGGTGATGGTGGGAAGAGGGGGCAGTACGGTGAAGCCGTTTCTGAGTGTACCCCTTCCTTCATCGGTGTTTATGACCACCACGTTCCAGGCCCCGGGCAGGGCGCCGGTAAGGTCCAGGGTGCAGGTTATCTTCTTCGAGGAGACTACCCTTACGTACCTGGCCTCCATGTAGCTCTGGCCGCTCCTGGTGAGCCTCACAGTGGCCCCGTAGCGGAAGCCGGTGCCGGAGAGCTTGGTGATCTTCACGTTGGTGTCGCCGCTTCTGGCCAAATCGGGGGTGATTGAGGTGACGACGGGGGCGGGGGCACGGGAGCTAAGGGTAGAGGTCAGGAGGGAGTCTAGGCCCCCCCCCCATTGGGGTTTGGTCGTTATCCGGGTTTGATGCCTGTGCGATGGTCGAGATTGCCAGCAGAACACAGGTTACGAACAGGAATGCCGCGATTGTGGTCACAAGGGTCCTGGTCCTTACGTGTGGGTTGCCGCTCATCCCCGCCTCCCCTTCGATCGTTTTGCCCCCGGTCCTGGCAGAGCCCAGGCATGGTTCCACCAGAGTTAGATGTAGTATCGGCAACTGGGAGGTTTTCTAAAGGGTTGTGCGGTAGGTTGAGTTCCTTATCGGGGCTCTTTGTCCAGGCGTTTTTCGATGCGGTCCAGGCGGCGCTCGATGGTGTTGAACATGTCCAGCACCGGGTCGGGCAGATCCTCGTGGTGAAGGTCGATGGGGCTGATGCGCTCTCCCGAGCATACCGTCACGCGCCCCGGGACCCCCACCACCGTGCAGTTCGGTGGCACGTCCTGGATGACCACCGCCCCGGCGCCCACCTTGGAGCTCTCCCCCACCGTGATCGGCCCCAGTACGCTGGCACCCGCGGCGATAACCACGTTGTCCTGGATGGTGGGGTGGCGCTTGCCCTTCTCCTTGCCCGTGCCGCCGAGGGTCACGCCCTGGAACAGCGTGACGTTCTCGCCTATCTCGGTCGTCTCGCCGATGACCACGCCCATGCCGTGGTCTATGAAAAAGCCGTGGCCGATTGTGGCGCCCTGGTGTATCTCGATGCCGGTGAGCATGCGGGCGAACATGGAGATGGCCCTGGGCAGTCCCGGCACCTTCCGGCGCCAGAGGTAGTTGGCCACGCGGTGCAGCCAGACCGCGTGCAGGCCCGGGTAGGTGAGGATCACCTCGAGCGTGTTGGTCGCCGCCGGGTCGCGGTCCTTGACCGCCCGGACGTCTGAGCGCAGCACTGCAATGGCATCGTTTATAAACTCCCCGAGCCCTCTGTGACCCTCAGCCAAGGCTACCCTCCAGTGCCGGCATCGAGGCCTCTATGCGGTCAGCGCAGCCGCCCGGCCCCCAGAACATTATAAGGTAGACGAGGTCGGGACCGACCGTGAGGCCGGTCACGGCCAGCCTGAACGGCCAGAGCACCTTCTTGGCCCCCCATCCACGTTCTTTCGCCTCACCGCGCAGCCGTGCGACTATCCGCTCCGCTGTCTCCATGTCGTCTGAGGACTCTGAGCGCAGTGCCTCGACGCAGAGCCTCAGGGCCTCGTCCAGCTCGCCCGACTTGCGCAGCTCGGCCAGCGCCTTGGCCGAGATCTCACCGGCGGGGCGCGCGTAGATGTCCATCGGCTCGACAGCGTCGACAAGCGTCTCCATGCCGTTGCGCACCGAGGCCACCGCGACCTCCAGCCTGACGCGGGGCAGGCCCAGCAGGGCGGTCCGGCCCTCGGCCTGGAGGAAAGGTATCACCAGGTCGGTGAGCTCGGAGTCGGAGAGCGCCTTCATGTGCTGGCGGTTCAGCCAGTTGAGCTTGTCCACGTCGAATATCGCCTTGCTCGCCGAGACACCCTCGATGCCGAACTCGTCCACGAGCTGGCCCAGGCTGAAGAGCTCACGGTCGTCGCCGGGCGCCCAGGACAGCAGCGCCAGGTAGTTGGTCAGAGCCACCGGGAGGTAGCCTTTCTCGCGGTAGTCGGAGACGGCCGTGGAGCCGTGCCTCTTGGACAGCTTCCCCCCGTCCTTTCCCATGAGCAGCGAGTGATGCAGGAAGCGCGGCGTCGGGGCGCCGAACGCTTCGAAGAGCAGGACGTGCCTGGCCGCGTTGGTCAGGTGGTCGTCCCCCCTTATCACGTGCGTGATCCCCATGGTGAAGTCGTCCACGACCACCGCGAGGTGGAACCCCGCGGTCCCGTCAGAGCGCATTATTATGAAGTCGTCTATCTCGTGCGAGTCCACCTCGACCGCGCCGCGCAGCATATCGTCGATTATGATGACCTGCTCCGGGACGCGGAAGCGGAGGGCGAACGGCTCCCCGGCGGCAGCCCTCCCCGCCGCGTCCGCCTCGCCGAGCCCGGTGCACACGCGGTCGTAACGCCAGGCCCTGCCCTCGGCGATCGCGGCCTTCCTGCGCGCGTCCAGTTCCTCCGCGGTGCAGAAGCAACGGTAGGCCCTGCCGGTCTCCAGCAGGCGGTCGGCGTGCTCGCGGTACAGGTCCATGCGCTCGCTCTGGCGGTAGGGCCCGTACTCTCCCCCCACGTCGGGACCCTCGTCCCAGTCCAGGCCCATCCAGTGCAGCGAGCCGATGATGTCGCGCTCGAACTCACTCGATGAACGCTCGGGGTCCGTATCCTCCAGGCGCAGCACCAGCACGCCCGAGCGCCCCCGCGCGAACAGCCAGTTGAACAGCGCCGTGCGGGCCGAGCCCAGGTGCAGCTTACCCGTGGGGCTCGGGGCGAAGCGGACCCTCACCTTCTCGTCCGCGCTCATCCGCCCTCCCCGCAGGCCGGCCTGTACCCCTCGGCGAGGCCCGCGAAGCGGTCGCGCGATACCGCCTCCTCGTCCAGGTAGGCCTTGAGCCTTGACACCAGGACCTCGAAGTCGACCTGGTGGCCGTCGAACTCCGGCCCGTCCACGCAGGAGAACTTCGTCTCGCCGGCGACCTCGCAACGGCATGTACCGCACATCCCTGTGCCGTCGAGCATTATCGCGTTGAGGCTGACCACGGTCGGGACACCGTGCTCCTTCGTGAGCATCGAGACCGCGCGCATCATGGGAACCGGCCCCACCGCGACGACCCTGTCAGGGCCCCATTCGTTTATGGCCTCCAGCACCAGCTCGGTGACGAAGCCCCTCACGCCGAAGGAGCCGTCGTCGGTCGCGACCCGGAGGTCCGCGTCCAGCGCCTCCATCCTGTCGGTGAGTATCAGGTGCTCCCGGTCCCGCCCCCCCAGCAGCACCCGCACCTCGTTGCCGGCGTCCACCATGGCCCGCGCGATCGGGTAGAGCGCGGCGATGCCGACCCCTCCCCCGACGCAGGCGACCTTCCCGAACCTCATCACCTCGGTCGGCCGCCCCAGGGGCCCGACCACGTCGGCCAGGCAGTCGCCGACCTCGCAGCGGGAGAGCTTCATGGTGGTGGTGCCCACCACCTGGAAGGCCATCTCGACCGTCCCCTCCTCGCGGGAGTAGTCCATGAGGGTCAGCGGGATGCGCTCACCTTGAGTGTCCACGCGCACGATGATGAACTGCCCGGCCGCCGCGTTCGGCGGGATGAGGGGTGCCCGAACGGTCATCCGGAAGACGTCCGGCGCGAGACCCTCCCTGTCGGTGACCTCGAACCTAGCCCGCTCCAACCCCGCTCCCTTCCAGCGCCTCCTCCAGCCGCTCCTTGAGCCGCTCGATCTCGCCCACGAACTCCGGGTCGGCGTCATAGGCGCTCATGCCCTCCAGGTCCGCCTTCCGGACCATGTCGCTGTAGTGGATCATCCCCAGGTTCTCTATGTCGCCGAGCCCGTCGGAGAGCATCTCCACCTCGGACTCGTCAATCACCTTGTTGAAGACGACGAACAGCCGCTTGATGCCCAGCTGGTCCGCGAGCCTGGCGGTGGTCCTGGCCGTCTGCACGGAGCGCAGACCGGGCTCGGCCACTATCAGTATGGCGTCGACGCTCTCCGAGGTGCCCCTGCCCAGGTGCTCGATACCGGCCTCCATGTCCATGACAACCACGTCGTCGCGCTCCAGGAGTATGTGCCTCATCAATGCCTTGAGAAGGACGGACTCGGGGCACACGCATCCGCCGCCGCCCTCCTTGACCGTGCCCATGGCCAGCAGGCGCACGCCCGAGTGCTCGACGCAGATCTGGTCGGGCAGGTCGTCCACCCGGGGGTTCATCTTGAACATCTGCCCGTAGGTGCCGAGCTTGGCCCCCGTGCGCTCCTCCACAACGTCCTGCATCTCCGCGAGCGGGATGATGTCGGCCGCCGTCTCGGGGCTTATGCCGACCGAGACCGCGAGGTTCGCGTCGGGGTCCGCGTCAATGGCCAGCACCTTGCGGCCCTCCGCCGCGAAGGAGCGCGCCAGCGCGCCCGCAATGGTGCTCTTTCCTACCCCGCCCTTTCCGCTGACAGCCAGTTTCACGTGAGACCGCCTCCCGGTGATGAAAAAATACCTCGAACCATCTCTTTCATCATATACAATCCCCGTCCTATCGGCTGTTGTGAAAGAAATGGTCTGAGGTTTTCTTTCAGAGGTTATCTTTCAGGCGACGGTGCTCTGGAGCAGCTCCATGAAGTGCTTTACCACCAGGGGGTCGAACTGGGTGCCCGAACATCGCTCGAGCTCGGCCATCGCCTGCTCGCGTGTGAGTGCGGAGCGGTAGGGCCTGTCGGATGTCATAGCCTCGTACGAGTCGGCCACCGCGATTATCCGCGCGCCGAGGGGGATGGTCTCCCCGGCCTTGCCCTCTATGTAGCCGTGGCCGTCGAACCGCTCGTGGTGGTGGTAGATGATCGGGATAATGTTCCCCAGCTGAGGCAGCGGTTCGATTATCCTCATCGAAAGGGCCGGGTGCATCTTGATGGCCGAGTACTCCTCCTCGGACAGCCGCCCCGGCTTGTTGAGGATGCTGTCCGGTATGCCTATCTTTCCCAGGTCGTGGAGCAGGCCGGCCAGGCGCAGGTCCTCCACCTCCTCAGTCGCCAGCCCCATGGACTGGGCGATGGCCACGGCGTACTGCGTCACGCGGGCCGAGTGCCCCACCGTGTATGGGTCCCTTGCCTCGATGGCCGCCGCCAGCGCGCCGATGGCGCCCAGGTAGGTATCCTGCAGCCGGTCGTACAGCTGGGTGTTCTCAATGGAGACGGCAACCTGGGCGCTGAAGTTGTCGAACATCTGGAGGTCCTCCGCGCTGTAGGTCTCGCCCGGGCCCGAGCTCGCCACCGCGATGACCCCGATGCCCTTGTCCCGCACCTTGAGCGGTGCGGCAAGTACCGCCTGCACGGGCAGGTCCAGCTCCACGAACCGTGGATCGCCGATCCCCTTGCGCCACAGCACCAGCTCGCCGTTGTTCAGCACCCAGCGGGCCACACCCTGGAAATCGCTCCCCGTCGCCCAGTCGAACGTCCCGGTGTGCGCCTCGAGCTTGAGCTCGCCGAACATCTCCTCGGCCAGCAGCAGCACCCCCGAGTCCGCCCTGACCAGCACGCAGGCCATGTCCAGCAGGCCGTCCATCTGCTCGCCGGGCGCCATGTAGGTGCCCAGGGAGCGGGCGACGATGCCGATGGCCGCCATGTGCTTGAGCCTGGTCTCGATCTCGGAAAGCAGCCCTATGCGGTCGATGGCCATGGCCGCCTGGCCGGCGCAGGCGGCGGCCAGCTCTATCTGCTCGCCGGTGAACTCGCCCTCCTTCTCCATGTCCAGCAGGAGGAGGCCCAGGCGCCGCTCCGGCGTGCGGACCGGGATCACCAGCAGGACCGGGGTGTGGTAGTGCGTCAGCAGGCTCTCCACCAGTGCGGGATTGCGGTCCCCCCTCTTGAGGACTGTGGGCCCGCCCAGCGCCCCGGCCGCCTCCAGGGCGGCGAGCTCGTCCGCGGGCAGGCTCATCAGCATCTCGAACGCGTTGCTGAAGTTCGAGGCGGCCGGGACCAGGTTGCCGGTGTCCTCGAACACCAGCAGGCTGCAGCGGGTGATCCCCGTGATGGCGGCCACCTGGTTGACTATGGCCCTGTACACGTCGAAGCGGTCTCCCTCGGTGGACAGGACGTCGGTCAGTGCGTACATGGCGGCCACCCGCTCGGCCTGGGCGGTGACCGCGGTGTCGCGGGATCCCAGGAAGCCCAGGATCATGGCGGTCCAGCAGTCCCCAAGGACCTTCTCCACGTCCATCATCGCGTCCACCAGGTCGGCCAGCTCTACCGCCCCGGCGCTGACGCGCTCCTGCATGACGCTCCATACGGCGTGCTTCAGCACCTCGGGAGTGTCGGGTATCTCGGACATGGCGAGCTCGAGCTCCGCGTAGCGGCGGCCGATGGCCTCCCACCGCTCCAGCAGCCGCGGGTTGTTGCCCTCCAGCGCGTCCGGCAGCAGCTCCAGGGTCTGCTCGGCCTGCCTGGTGATCTCGGGCGCGGGAACGGCCGGCCCGGCGGCTCCGGCCGCCAGCCGCGCCACCCCTTCCATTATCTCGGACGACTTGTCGGACAAGGCCCGCGAAATCCAGGTCATGCTACCCTCTCTCGCACCCACGGTGATTCTTAGTAATTCTAGCACTTGTGCGGGCCTGCTCAGCATGCTATCGCGCAAGCGTGGCACCGGGGTCGGCGGACGGTCGGACTGGCCCGTCGGGGGGGCCGAGCGGCGACCCACCGGGTAGCGGCTGCCCCGCGCTCCGGTGTTACAATCCAGGCATGCCGGCGGAGAAAGAACCCAAGAACGGAAGCCTGCCCCGGTGGCTGGTGTGGTGCGCGCTCGGCGGAATCGCGGCCGTCTTCTTCTACCTCAGGCTCAGGAACTTGCACCAGGTCCTGCCGTGGGACGAGGCCCAGCTCGCCCTCACCATCCGGTCTTTCTCCGCGGGGCAGAAGGACGTCTGGAGCTCGCTGGCCCGCATACACCCGCCGTTCTATCTCTGGCTGATGTCCGGCGTCGCGCGGCTGCTGAGCGCGAGCGGCGCGATCTACAGGTTCTTCTCGGTGGTGTTCTCGTTCGGCACGCTCGCGGTCACCTACCTGCTGGCCAGGCGCCTCTACGGCGAGAAGGTCGCACTGCTGGCCGCGTTCTGCCTGGCGGTGATGCCCGCGGCTCTCGTGATGGACACCTGGGTGAAGCAGGACCCCCTGGCCGACCTCCTGGTGGTTCTCGCGATCTTCCTCTTCGTGCGCGAGAACTGGGTCTGGGCCGGCATCGCGTTCGGGATCGGGATGCTGACCAAGGAGACCGCGGTCTTCGCGCTCGCGGTCATCTTCCTCTACTCGCTGGCCACCTGGGACGGCGCCAGGATGAAGCGGACCGCCGGCGTCGCCGGCATAGGGTTCCTGATGTCGTCCTGGTGGTACGTCTGGTTCAGCCGGGGGGTCGGTCACTCCTGGGAGTTCTTCCGGACCGGGGGCTCGGAAAGCCCGCTGTTCGGCAAGCCGTTCCTGTATTACTTCACGGGCCTGCCGCGCGACCTGGGCTGGCCGCTGTTCGTGCTGATGCTCGCCGGCCTGGCGGCCTGCGTGTACCACCTGGCGAAGCGGCGTGAGAAGGACTACGTCCTGCCGCTGGTCTGGTTCGGCGGCATCTACCTGTTCCTCTCGTTCTCGGTTGGCAAGCCTTACTGGATGATACCGCCAGCCTTTCCGGCCCTGGCCCTGCTGTGCGGGATCGGTGCGCTGGGGGCGCTGGACCTTTGCTCGACGGTGTTCAAGGAGGAGAAGCCGAGGAAGGTGGCCTTGGTCGCGGTGGTCGCCGTCGTCGTGGTGGTGGGGCTGGTATCCGGTGTTACTCTCGGCTACCTGGGGTACAACAAGGCGAAGATGGAGCAGTACTGGGATTACGCCGTCTCCACGAAGAACGACGCGCGCCTGATGAGGTCGGGGGCGGGCGACACGCCAGTCGTGGTAGTGCTGGACGAGAAGTCGCTGGACAGGGAGGCGGTGCTCACTTACTACCTGGGAGACACGCCGCAGATAGTCCTGGCGTCCGGCGCGATGACCGACCCCGAGGCGCTGCTGCAGAGGTACGTCAGGCAGTACTTCTCCAACTGGCTGTACATCAAGAAGGGGCAGGGCGCCGGGTACGCCGCGCTGGTGGACTCATTCCTGGCGAGGCTGCCCGAGCTTACGCCCTTCGACATGCTGCGCGACACCCCCTGGGCCTACGTCCTCAACCTCAAGTGAGAATTCACCTCAGAGGTTTTTTCCCAGTGCGAAGTAGTCGCAGAGCATGTTGACCGGGCAGATCTCGTGCGCGGGGTTGCGGGCGTGGCAGACCTCGCGGCCCAGCTCGACCAGGTTGAGGTGCATGCGGGGCCGGATCGCCGGGGGAACGATCTCTTCAAGGATCTCCTGGGCCTTCTCGGCCGTCGCGCGGCTGTCGATGAGCCCTATGCGCTTTGAGGTCCTGAGCACGTGGGTGTCAACCGGCAGGACCTTGCGGCCGTCGGCGAACATCAGGACCACCGATGCGGTCTTGGGGCCTACTCCCGGCAGCGAGGTCAACCACTCGCGCGCCTCGGTCACCTTCAAATCCCGGACGAACTCGAGCGAGAGGTCGCCGCGCTCGTCTGCGATCCGGGAGAGTATCTCCTTTATGGCGGCCGACTTCTGGCGGGACAGTCCGCCCGGCTTTATCGCCCGCTCGATGCGGCCGACCGGCGCCGCGGCCAGCTGCTCGACGGTGGGGAATTCCTCAATCAGGCGTGCGTAGGCCAGATTGTAGTTGCGGCGTGAGGTGTTCTGCGAGAGCACGGCGTGGACGAGCTCGTGGATGACGTCGCGGCGCTCTTGAGGAAGCCTCATGCCGAACGCCTTTACGAGGCGTTTGTCTATCTCGCGGGCTTTGCGTTTTCTGTCCATTCGCTTCATCGCGGACTGAAGTCCGCGCCCAAGCACTGTCCCTACCAGGGGATTATCGGGGTTATGCGAGCGGTGGTCCTGTGCAGCCTCGCCTGCGCGAGCAGCTCCAGGGACTTCACGGGGTTTATCGGGACCATCTTCAGCGGGTTTACCCTCATCAGCCTGTTCAGCGCCCCCGTGGTGCCCGCGAGGTCGTTGCACTCCCGGCTGAAGAACACGTTCTTCTTTCCCAGCCTCTTCACCAGCCGGCCGCCGACCTCCTCGCAGGCGCACGGCCCGGCGACCAGCACCTTCCCCTCGATGGCATCGATCCGTTCCCGGTCGAAGCCCTTGCCCATCACGATGGTGAACCCGCCCCTGCCGTCGAAGTCCAGGTACAGCACCTGCAGGAGCGCCATGGTGTTGGCGTCGCACCCCTCCAGGCAGTTGCGCTCCTCCCCCCTGATGATCTCCACGTCGTGGGGGAACGCGTCGTACAGCTCGTAGGGGTACTTCCTTCGGAACCTCCCCAGCTTCTCGCCGAGCACCTCTATCTGCTCCAGGTCCGCGCACCCCAGGCCCATGTCGCGCGCCTCGGCCAGGTGCTTTACCTCGTCGACCGAGTAGCCGAACATCCGCGCGCAAACCGTGTCCACCGCGAGCGTGTCGGTCCCCCCGATGAGCATGTTGAACGGGACCAGGCTCTGCTTGTGCAGGGCGATGGGCGGGTAGTGCCCGTAGGCGGTCCCCACCGTCCCGTCCACCAGGGTGAAGTCCGGCCTGATCACGCTGTAGATGTCGGCGATCTTCCTGTGCAGGCGCCAGTTGTGGTCCGGGGAGCGGTCGGCGTGCGCCAGGAGCCCGTACTGGTTCTTCAACCCGCAGGTGAGCACGGTCATGGAGTGGGTCTTCAGCTTTGGTACGTTTATGTACGTGACCGAGTCGCGCTCCTCGATGATGTGTTTGACATGTCGGGACACGCGCACCCGGTATCCCATGTGGGGCAGTTCCACGGGGACCTGCTTCCCCTCGTCCAGGTAGAGGGGCTCGGCGTGGTGGGTCCGTGCCGTCTGCTCGAGGCCGGTCACGTGGAACACCAGGCGGGTGAAGTTGGCCTGGGTCGCGTTCTCCATCAGGTAGATCTTTTCGGCGCCGGCGTCGTGGCAGTAGTCGAGCACCTGCGCGACCACGGCCGGGCTGGTGAAGACGTACGGCTTGAAGTCGATGGCGTTGACCTTGACGTACACCTCAGGCCTGGCCTTCACGATGTCGGCCACGCCGTGCTCGTCCATCACCAGGGCGACCGCTCCGGGCAGGTCCCTCTTGACGTCGATCAGTGAGACGGTGGTGTGAGTCATCGCACTCCCGGCGATCAGGCCCTCGCGCTAGAGGTCCTTGGGTATGGCCTCGCCCCGGACCAGGTCCTCGTACGTCTCGCGCCGGCGGATGACGAACGCCCGCCGCCCGGAGACCAGGACCTCCGGCAGCCTGGTGCGCGAGTTGTAGTTGGAGGACATGGTGAAGCCGTACGCCCCGGCCGTGAACACCGCCAGCAGTTCCCCGGACTGGACCTCGGGGATTGCTCGGTCCTGGGCCAGGAAGTCACCGGACTCGCAGATGGGACCGACCACGTCCACCTTGACCTCGGCCGCGCCCTCTCGATAGACAACCGGGCCGATGTGGTGGTTGGCCTGGTACAGGCTCGGCCTGATGAGGTCGTTCATGGCGGCGTCCACCACCACGAAGCGCTTGTCCTCGCCCTGCTTGTTGAGCAGGACCTTCGTCACCAAAATGCCGGCGTTACCCGCGATCATGCGGCCGACCTCCATGATTGCCGTGCAACCCGTCTCCTTGAGGATGGGCACTATCCCCGCCGCGAACTGCTCGGGCTCCGGAGCGTCCTCGTCCGTGTACTGGATGCCGAAGCCCCCGCCGATGTTGATGTAGCGTATGTCCAGGCCCAGCACCTTGAGGCTCTTGGCGAGGTTGGTCACCTTGCGAAGGCTGGCCTCGAACGGGCCCGGCTCCAGTATCTGAGAGCCGATATGCTGGTGGACCCCGGTCGGGTTCAGACCGGGGAGCTTCTGGGCAACCTCGTACTCGGCCATGGCCTGGCTCAGGGGGATGCCGAACTTGCTCTGCTTCAGCCCGGTGGCGATGTAGGGGTGGGTCTTCGCGTCGATGTCGGGGTTTACCCTGAGGGCGATAGAAGCCTGCGTTCCCAGGCGCTGGGCGACGTCGTTGACCAGCATCAGCTCCTGGCTGGACTCGACGTTGAACATGAGTATGCCCTCGGACAGGCCGTACTCGATCTCCTGCTCTGTCTTGCCCAGCCCCGCGAACACGATTTTCTGGGGGTCCATGCCGGCCTTGAGCGCCCGGTACAGCTCGCCTCCGGACACCACGTCGGCCCCGGCCCCTTCCCTGGCCATCATCGACAGGATCGCCACGTTGCTGTTCGCCTTGACTGAGTAACAGACGATGTGGGCGAGGTCCCCGAAGGCGGCCTCGACGTGCTGCAGGTGGCTTGTGAAGGTGTTCTTGCTGTAGAGGTAAAAGGGCGTGCCGACCTTGGCCGCGATGTCGCTGACCTTCAGCTCCTCGCAGTACAGCACGCCGTCCCTGTAAACAAAATCGTTCAAGACACCACCCGCGAGAGTCGTTGGGCTATTACAATAACATAACCGTCAGAAGTAGTTAAAACCGTCCGAACCCGGGAAGGAGCCGCACCGTCATGCACACCACAAACCCCGATCTGGTCGCTCTGAAGACCGCCGCCAGGCAGCAGGCTTCGCGGGTAGAGGTCGAGGCGAAAGCGGCGTCCCAGTGGGCGGCGCTGTCGCGTAACCGGGGCTTCGACGAGGTGGCCGCGGGGTTCGAGGCCCTCTCGGCGGCGCTCGACGATGCCGCGAGCCACGCAGAGGCGGCCGCCTCGGCCTGCTTCGAAGCGCAGCAGGCGGATGATGACTAAGATCGGGGTCAGGTCAGATTCAAGTCACCCATGGAGTGACTTGAATCTGACCTGACCCCATATGTAGTCGCTTCACAGGGAGCGGAGGAGGGCCAGGTCGTCGGGGTCCTCGGGGGACTCGTGGGGCAGCTCGACGATGGCGGGCAGGTCGCGTAGCGCCGGGTGGTTGACGATGTAGGAGAACGCCGCCAGCCCGATCTCCCCCTCGCCGATGTGGGCGTGGCGGTCGAGATGGGAGCCCAGCTCACCCTTCGAGTCGTTCATGTGTATGGCCCTCAGGCGGTCCAGCCCGATGAAGCGCTCCATCTCCTCCAGGACGCCCTCGATCCCCTCCGGTGTCCTGATGTCGTAGCCCGCCGCGAACACGTGGCAGGTGTCCATGCAGAACCCCAGCCTCGCGGGCCACCCCGAGGCGTCGAACACCGCCCCGAACTGCTCGAAGGTGTTTCCGATGGAGGTCCCGGCGCCGGCGGTGGTCTCGAGCAGCAGCATCGCCTCCCCACCTGTGCGCTCAAAGCACTCGGTCACCGCCCCGGCGATCCTGCGCACGCCGTACTCCTCCCCCTCGCCCTTGTGGTTGCCGATGTGGGTTATGACCGCGGCCGCGCCCAGCCTCTCGGCCTTCTGAAGGGCGCTGGAGAGCGACGCCACCGACCGCTTGAAGATCTGCTCTGAGGGCGCAGCCATGTTGACCAGGTAGATGGAGTGCAGCAGCACGGGGTCTATCCCCGACGAACGCTTCGCCTCGGCGAACTCCAGGGCCTCCTCGTCGCCCACCTCGGTCGTGCCCCACTGCTGGGGGCTGCCGGGGAACATCTGGATGGCGTCGCAGCCGGTGTCTATCCCGTTGAGGATGGCGGAGACCGGCGGTCCGCTCACGCCTACGTGGTAACCGAAGCGCATCGCACTCCCTAATAATCTTTCGCTAATGTGCCTGGCACATTAGTTGAAAAGTATTAGTGCCGTCACATGCTGTCGGGGGCCGATACACCCAGCAGCCCCAGCGTGATCTTGAGCACCCGCCTGACCCCCTTCACCAGGAACATGCGGGCGGCGGTGAGGCCCTCGTCCTCGGTCACCACCCGGCAGTCACGGTAGAAGACGTGGAAGAGCGCGGCCAGCTCCTCCGCATACTTCGTCAACCGGTGCGGCGCCCTCTGCCGCGCGCAGATGACCACCGTCTCCTCCAGCTCGGCCAGCTTGCGTATGAGGTCCATCTCCGCGGCGGTGTCCAGAAGGGCGACGTCCCGGGGCGAGGGCACCCTGTCGCCCGCCCCCTGCTCGGCCGCGAACCGGAGGATGCTGCAAATCCTGGCGTGCGCGTACTGCACGTAGTAGACCGGGTTCTCGGGCGACTCCTTCCTGGCCAGGTCTATGTCAAGGTCGAGCGGCGAGTCGCTGGTGCGCTGCAGGAAGAAGTACCTCGCGGCATCCGGGCCGACCTCATCAAGCAGCTCGTCGAGCGTGATGATGTCGCCGGTGCGCTTGGACATGACCACCGGCTCGCCCGCCCGGTACAGCCGCACCAGGTGCCCCAGGATCACCTCCAGGTGCTCGGCCCCGTACCCCATCGCGTCCATGGCCGCCTTCATCCTGGCCACGTAGCCGTGGTGGTCCGCCCCCCAGATATCGATGACCAGGTCGAAGCCGCGCAGCATCTTGTCGTGGTGGTAGGCGATATCCGAGGCGAAGTAGGTGGGCTCACCGTTCGAGCGGACCAGCACCCGGTCCTTCTCGTCCCCGTATTCCGAGGTCTTCAGCCAGAGCGCGCCCTCGCTGCGGTACGCCTCGCCCCTCTCCTCCAGCTCGGCCAGCGTGCGCTCGACCTCGCCCTTCCGGTACAGCTCCCGCTCGCTGAACCACACGTCGAACCCGACCCCCATACGCTCACAAGTCGCACGGATGGACTCGAGCATCCTCGGGTACTCCGCATCGGCGAAAAGGCGCGAGCGCTCCTCGTCCGGCAGATCGGCGTACTCCTCGCCGTGCTCCTCGACGATCCTGTCGGCGATGTCCACGATGTAGCGACCGGCATACCCGCTCTCCGGGAAGGTCGCCTCGCGCCCAAGCGCCTCCATGTAACGCGCGGAGATGGACCTGCCGAAATTTGCGACCTGCGTCCCGTAGTCGTTCACGTAGAACTCGCGCTGCACATCGAAGCCGGCGCGCTCCATCACCCGGACCAGAGCGTCGCCGTAGGCGGCCCAGCGGCCGTGCCCCACGTGCAGGGGTCCGACGGGGTTCGCGCTCACAAACTCCACCTGGACCCTACGCGAGCCCCCGGCGTCTGAGGAAGCGAAACCGTCTCCCCTGGCGTCGATCTCGAAGAGGATCCCGCGTACGAACTCCGGGGCCAGGCGGAAGTTTATGAACCCCGGGCCGGCGACCTCCACGCAGGAGACCACGCCGGGCACGGGCTCAATGTGCCGGGCGAGGGCTTCGGCCACCTGGCGGGGCCTGGCCCCTGTATGCTTCGCCAGCACCAGGGCGAGGTTCGTCGCCCAGTCACCGTGCTCGAGCCTCTTGGGGCGCTCCAGCGCGACCGATACGTCGGCGACGGGCGGTATCTCGCCGGCTTCGACCGCCGCCGCCACCGCGCCCTCTATGAGCTCGACTATCTTCTCCCTGGACATCGCGGGGCTCCTAAATGAACAGTGGCGTCGGAGGTTTTCATTGCGTTCTTTTCAAGAATAGAGGGGCGTCAGACACTTTCATTGCGTTATGACCTTTTCGAAATCGGCGTAATCCAACAGCACTGCAAGTGTCTGAACCCCCCGGTTCGCCCAAGGGTTGATCGACCACTCCGCTTGGATGTCACGGTGTTGTCTGGGGCTTCTCCTCGAGCGTGACCTCCGCGGTCTTCTTCTCGTTTACGGAGTAGTAGGTGAGGACGACCTTGTCCCCCACCTGGTTGGTGCGGACCTCGGCGATGACGTCGTCCATCGACTTCACCGGCTTGCCGTCTATGGCAACGACTATGTCGCCGGTCTTGATACCGGCTTTGTCCGCGGGCCCTCCCTGCACGATGTTGGTCACGTAGGCGCCTTCGTCGACCGGGAGGTTGTACTGCTGGGCCACGTTCGCGCTGACCGTCTGTCCCAGAATCCCCAGGTAGGGGTGCGAAACGGGCCGGCCGGCGATAAGGTCGTCCGCGACCTGCTTGGCGGTGTTGATGGGGATCGCGAAGCCGATTCCCTCGGAGCCGCCCGACTGGGTCGCGATTACCGCGTTTATCCCTATGAGCCTCGCCTGGGAATCACAGAGCCCGCCGCCCGAGTTGCCCGGATTTATCGCGGCGTCGGTCTGGATGAGGTCCGTCAGCACGGTGGTCTGCCCGGTGCTCGAAGTCACCGGCACGCTCCTGTGCAGCGCGCTGACTATGCCCGAGGTGACGGTCTTCTCGAATCCCAGCGGGCTTCCCACCGCCACGCACAGCTGGCCGACCACCAGGTTGTCCGAGTCGCCGAGCGTCATGACCGGCAGCCCGCTCTCTTCTATCTTGACGACCGCGATGTCGTTCTCCGGGTCGGCTCCGACCTTCTGACCCTTCAGCTCTTTGCCGGAGGCCAGGGTCACACTGATCTCCTGGGCGTCGGCCACGACGTGGTTGTTGGTGATGATGTAGCCGTCGGCGCTGTAGATGACCCCCGAACCTGTGCCCTCCTGCGCCTGGGTGGGGAAGAAGGGGTTGGCCTGGGGAGCGGTCCGGATGTCGACGTTCACCACGGAGGGTATCGCCTTACGGGCTATGCCCGCCACGCCGGTCGCGCCCTCGGTGGGGCTGAGGACGCTCGTCGAAGTCTTCGAACTCTTCTCCTCCGCCTTCCGCAGCTTGCCGCGCAGGAGGTCTACCGGGTTCACTCCGACGGCGTACGGGACCACCAGCATCGCGATGAGAGCCCCGATGATCCCCGCCACCAGGGCCAGCAGGACCATCATCCAGGCTCCCCCGCGCGACCTGTGGTTCTTCATGTCGGCCCGCTTCGGCAGTGGAGGCAGCGTGGACTCGGGGATCATTCCGGCGCCCGGGGTGGGCGTGAAGTGCTGCGGCGGTGTCTCGCCCGGCACCTGCCCCGGGGGTTGTGCCGGCGGCTGCGCGGGCGGCTCCGCGGCGCCCTGGTACGGCGCCTGCTGCGGGGGCTGTCCCGGGCCCACGGGCTCCGCGTCATACGCTCCCGGGCCCTGGCTCCCGAGCCCCGGGGCGCTGTAGTCTCCGGGCCTGGACCCGCCTGGCTCAGTCGGCGGAGTGCCGCCCGGCGGCACGCCTCCCTCGGTCCCGTTCATTGCCTCGTCCTCCTTGTACGCAAGGGATCATTCCCCTATACTCGTCCCATTATGGAGCCGCACCAGATTCTAGCACACCCGATTTCAGCCACTTTTTCGCGGCCGACAGCGGCACCCGGAGTTTAGACGGTTCCAGCCGGGCCGCCGGTTCCGCTCCCGGGGGGTAGTCAGAAATGGCCAAGAAGTACGTCGAGATACCGCAGAACGAGACCATGCCGCCGGTCAAGAGCCAGCCTCTGAAGGTCAGCTTCGCGGTCTACATCATCAGCCTGCTGGTGGTGGCCCTGCTGGTCTTCATCCTGATGCTGGTACAGTACTTCCCCGGCTACCAGAAAAGCCACAAGATAAAGCAGGCGGTCAAGAACTCCGACGTCACCCTCACGGTGGAGATCTCGACCAAAGAGCTGGAGAGCCGCGACTACAACCCCACCAACAAGCAGTTCAAGGACAGCATCGCCGAAGTCTTCAAGCAGCTCGGGGCGAAGAACGTGGTCATCAAGATAACCCCCCAGACCCAGTGAGTGAAAAAATACCTCAGACCATTTCTTTCATGATCGGCAGGGAATGGTGATTCAGGCTTCGATGAAAGTTTTGGTTTGAGGTTATCTTTCATTCAAGCTTTCGATGAAAGTTTTGGTCTGAGGTTATCTTTCAGTTTGAGGTTATCTTTCACTGGTAGTTGATGGAGTACTCCGCGGCGAGGGCCAGCGCCCTGTTCCGTTCCTCCTGCGTCAACCGGCGATCTATCTCCGGGTGCAACCCGGCCCTGTACTCGGGCCGGTACTGGAACATCAGGTTGAAGTAGGCGCCGGGCATTCTCTTCGAGACCCACTCCATGATTGGGTGCGTGCAGCACTCCAGGTGGCCCGGCAGGACCAGGTGCCGCACCATGACCTCGGCGCTCTTCCAGGCGCGCTCGAAGCTCCCGCTCACCACCTCGAAGTACCGCTCCACGCCGGACAGCTCACGCGCGCAGCCGTCGTTCCCGTATCGGAAATCCCCCAGGTAGACGTCTATCACTCCCTCCAGCACGTCCATGGCTTCTTCCGACGTGTACATGTTGGAGTTCCATACTATCGGCAGGAAACGGCCGTGGTAGCCCACCAGCCTCACGGTTTCCAGGATCGTGTGCAGGTTCGGATCGGGATTGCCCCCCACGAAGTTGGCGTTGCGGGACCCCTGTGAGATGCCCTCCAGCAGGACCGCGGACAGCATCTCCGGCTCGGCGTGAAACCCGGAGTCGGGGTGCATTGCGATGTCCCAGTTCTGGCAGTAGACACACTCGAAGGTGCACCCCGAGAAGAATATGGTGTGGCTGGGCACCAGCTCGGGTTCCTCCCCCAGGTGCAGAAAGTCCGAGCTGTAGCGCGATTCGGCCCCCACCCCGCAGAAGCCCGTCTCGTCGGCCGTCCGGTCTACCCCGCAGCGTCTCTCGCAGAAGTGACAGTGGGTCAGCATCCGGCGCGCGAGCTCCACCTTCACGTCCAGCAGGCTGGGCTCGGCGGGTTCGAGGGCGGTGGACGCCGGCCGGTCCTTCAGCCCGCGAACACGCTCGAGGCCGAGCGCGTTGGCCCTGACCAGTTCTTCCTCACCCCCCGACACCGGGTCCGGGCAGGGGCTCGCTACCGAGCGGGTCACCCAGTGGACCGCGAACCTCTCCTTCTTCTCTATCGCGAAGTACCTGTCCAGCATCTCGAATCAATTATAGTGCCGCGGGCTCTTCTTGAGCGGCCACAAAGTGACTGGATCAGGGGTCAGGCACAATTCAAGTCACACCACACAGGTCGGGTGGACTTGAAGCTGACATTGAATTGAGCCTGACCCCGGGGGGATCGCGCCGGCTCGGGGCGAAAAAGTATCTGCTACAATCGGGGTTATCATGGCTGAGCTGATAAGAGACGTGGCGGTGATCGGGGCGGGGCCCGCGGGGCTGACCTCGGCGCTCTACCTCGGGCGCGCCAGGATAGACTGTGTGCTCGTCGAGATGGAGCTTCCCGGCGGGCAGGCCGTCAACTCCCCCCTCATCGAGAACTACCCGGGCTTCCCCCAGGGCATCTCCGGGGCCGACCTCGCCGGGCTCATGAAGGAGCAGGTCGACCGCTTCGAGGTCGAGACCAGGACCTTCAAGAGGGTCGACGCGCTGGAGAGCGGCGGTGAGGCCAGGACCCTGCGCATCGAGGGCGACACGCTCCAGTGCCGCGCGGTGGTGGTGGCTACGGGCAGGCGACCCAAGAAGATGGGCATACCCGGAGAGGACGAGTTCACGGGCAGGGGGATCTCGTGGTGCGCGACCTGTGACGCCCCGCTTTTCCGCGACAAGGTCGTCATGGTAGTCGGCGGCGGCGATGCCGCGGTCGAGGAAGCGCTCCACCTGGCGCGCTTCGCCAGCAAGATCATCCTGGTCCACCGGCGCGACGAGCTGCGGGCGGCCTCCTACCATCAGGAGCGCATACTCAGCGAGCCGAAGGTCGAGTTCATGTGGAACAGCGAGCTCACCGAGATAAAGGGGGACAACCTGGTCAGCTCGGTCGTTGTCGCCAGCACCATCTCGGGTGAGCGCAGGGAGGTGCCGGTCTCCGGCGTCTTCTTCTACGTGGGTAACGTCCCCAACACGGAGTTCCTGCCCGACTCGGTCGACGTGGACGAGGCGGGATATATCATCACCGACACGCTGATGGAGACCAGCATACCGGGCGTCTTCGCGGCGGGCGACGTCCGGAGCGGCAACTTCAAGCAGGTCATCCTGGCGGCCGCCGAGGGCGCCCTGGCCGCGATGAGCTCGCAGAGATACCTGGAGCGCATAGGAGCCCGCAAGGCCTACCCGGGAGGCGCCGCTTGATCATCGCGGTAGTGGACGGCATGGGCGGGAGCATCGGCACCCAGATAGTGCTGGAGCTGCGACGATGCCTGCCCGAGGAGACGGAGATCATGGCGCTCGGCACCAACGCCATCGCCACCGGCTCCATGATGAAGGCGAAGGCCACCCGCGGGGCGACCGGTGAGAACGCCATCGTCTACAGCATCCCGGAGGCGGGGTTGATCATGGGCTCGCTCTCCATAGTCGTCCCCAACTCGATGATGGGCGAGGTCAGCCCGGCCATAGCCACCGCGATAGCGGGCGCGCCGGGCCGCAAGGTCCTGCTGCCCGTCTCCAACCCGCCGCTGGACATCATGGGCGCCTCGCGGAAACCGCTCCAGGCGCTGATAAAAGAAGCGATAGAAGTGGTCCGGGAGCACTTCGGTCTGCCCGCGGGCCCCCGGGAGGAGCAAGATGTGTGAGGCAGCCGTTTTCGTGGTCCGCGGCGGCGAGCGGCACAAGGTGATGGAGAACGTGGTCACCGTGACACCCGAGGGCGGGCAGCTCCTGCTGACCGACCTGTTCGGCGAGCAGAAGCTGATTACGGCGAAGGTGGAGAAGGTTGACCTGACCGGCCACGAGATAATCCTCTCCCAGTAGCGGTGGCCCCCCGCCCGTTTGCGGCGCGGCCCGGTTTCTGGTACAAATGAATCGAATGGAGGCTAAGTAGGCTTCCAGGAGATACGGTAGTCCTTTCAAGAGCAAGGCCACGAAGGCCGGTAAGCGGTGCGAAACCGGCAGGCGTGGCTTTTTTCTATGCCACATGTCGACTGGAGGTGACGAATGCACATTCCGGACGGGTTCCTGGACGGCAGGACCATGGGGGCGCTGTGGGGCGTCTCCGGGGCGACCACGGCCTATGCGCTGTACAGGGTCCGCGAGACCCTCGATGACGCGAAGAAGGTCCCGCTGATCGGTGTCACCGCCGCGTTCGTGTTCGCCGCCCAGATGCTCAACTTCCCCGTGGCGGGAGGGGTGAGCGGTCACTTCGTGGGCGCGTTGCTGGCCTGCGTCCTGCTCGGCCCCTGGGAGGGTTTCCTGGTGATGGAGGTGGTCCTGCTGGTCCAGTGCCTGTTGTTCTCCGACGGCGGCCTGGCCGCCCTCGGCGCGAACATCTTCAACATGGCCATCCTGTCCGGGCTCCTCTCCTACTACCTGTTCGCGCTGGCCAAGTCACTGATCGCCAGGCGGGGCGGCGAGAAGGCGGCGATACTGACCTCCGCGGGGCTGTTCGCCTGGTTTTCGGTCGTGATCGCCAGCGTCGCCTGCTCCTTCGAGCTGGCGATATCGGGGACCCTTCCGCTCTCCACCGGGCTGCCGACGATGGTCGGGGTGCACAGCCTGATAGGGATCGGCGAGGCGTTCATCACGGTCGCCGTACTGGCTGTGGTGCTCCAGGCCAGGCCCGACCTGGTCAGCGCGTACAAGAGCCCGGGGCTCTCGGCGGGTTTGCCCGCCGGGGAGGTGGCCTGATGCCCGACAGGATAAGGGACCTCTTCAAAGGGAAGCACGTCGGGCTCTGGGTCTTCATCGGCGCGGCACTGGTGGTGGCGGTCGGGCTGGCGGTCTTCGCCTCACCCTTCGCCTCGAGGAGCCCGGACGGCCTGGAGCGGACGGTGGAGCAGGAAGGGCTCAGCCAGCGCGCCAGGGAGGGCGAGTCTCCCCTGGCCGACTACGAGGTGCCCGGCATCCGGGACGAGGGTGCCTCCACGGGTCTGGCCGGCCTGGTCGGGGTGCTGGTGACGCTGGCCCTGGCCCTTGGGGCCGGCGCCCTCCTCTACCTGGTGGCTAAGCGCAGGAGCGGCCGTGCGGGCGACGGTCCCGCGTCCGCTACCCCGCCGGTCCACGCGCCGCCGACCGACTGAGCGCGCCACGTCACATGAGTGCGGCGAAGAAACACCCGTACGTCGTACCGGCACAGCGGGGTACCCGGTTGTGAAACACGACTTCATCGACCGGTACTCCCGGCTGCAGAGCCCCGTCCACGACCTCGATCCGCGCGCCAAGACCCTCGCGCTGTTCGCCCTCATCATCGCCTGCGTCCTGACACCCCCCGGCTCCTGGTACTCGTTCTGCATATACGCCGGCGTGGTTCTCATAATCGCCGTCGCCTCAAACGTACCGATGTCCTACCTGCTCACCAGGATGCTGGTGGTTCTGCCGTTCGTGCTGGCCGTCGCGATATTCGTGCCGTTCATGCATCCCGGAGGGCCTACCGTCGACCTGGGACCGGTCTCGGTGTCCAGGGAAGGCCTCCTGGTCCTGTGGGGGGTCACCATCAAGGCGCTTATCTCCGTCTCCTGCCTCATCCTGCTGTCCTCGACGACGCACTTCAACGACCTGATGCACGGGCTGGAGCGCATGCGCGTACCCAGGTTCTTCACGGTCGTCTCGGCGTTCATGTACCGCTACCTCTTCATCATCGTGGACGAGGCGGAGCGCATGAAGAGGGCCCGCGACTCGCGCAACTTCCAGGGCCGCTGGATCTGGCAGGCGAAGGTGATAGGCCACATGGTCGCCTCGCTGTTCCTGCGGAGCCAGGAGAGGGCCGAGCGCGTGTACCAGGCCATGACCGCCCGGGGTTTCGACGGGCATTTCCCCAGGACGGTCGAGCTGCGGATGCGGGCCGCGGACTACTTCTTCATGGCCGTGGTCATCGCCATCGCCGCCGGTGGAAGGGTGGTGGCGATTTGGGCGTGATATCCATGGCGGACGTCGCGGTGAGGGTGGTGGGGTTGAGCTACCGCTACCCCGACGGCACGGAGGCTCTCAGGGACGTCGACCTGCTGGTCCGCACGGGTGAGACGGTCGCGGTGATGGGGCCGAACGGCGCGGGCAAGTCCACCCTCATGCTGCACCTCAACGGGATACTCCAGGGAGAGGGAACCGTCGAGGTCGCGGGGCTCGAGGTCAACAAGAAGAACATGCGGGAGGTGCGCGGCAAGGTCGGGCTGGTGTTTCAGGATCCGGAGGACCAGCTCTTCAGCCCCACGGTCGGCGAGGACGTCGCCTTCGGCCCGATCAACATGAGGATGTCCGCCGCGCAGGTCGACCTGGCGGTGAAACGCGCCCTGAAATGGGTAGGCCTGGATGGGTTCGAGAACCGCTCTCCCCACCACATGAGCTTCGGAGAGAAGAAGAGGGTGAGCCTCGCCACCGTCCTGTCCATGGAACCGGAGATACTCGTGCTGGACGAACCCGTCTCCAACCTCGATCCAAGGGGGAGGCGGCACTTCCTGGAGATCATCGGTGTCCTGGAGGCGACCAAGCTCATTGTCACGCACGACCTGGAGATGGCCCGGAAGACGGCGGGGCGCGTCGTACTCATGGATGACGGCCGGGTGGTGGCGGACGGTACTACTGACTCAGTCCTCGGCGACGCGGCACTGCTGGAGCGCCACGGCCTGCTCTAGGGCCTCATCGAGGGTGCTCAAGAGGCGCGCGGATCGCGCCGAATCCATACGAGGGGGCTCCGGCCCGGGAGGAAGCACATGCAACATCCGAACGGAGTGGTTGATCAACCCATGGATGATCCGGCGGTCAGACGTTTGCGGTGCGTTGCAGCACTCTGAGTAGGATCTGGTCACCGCGCAACGAAAACGTCTGACGCCACTTCAGGCGCGCCACATCCTCGAACAGCAGCAGCCAGACGGCGATGACCGTGGGGTCGGACGTTTGCAGTGCCGTTGGAGTACGTAGACTTTGATCAGGTTATAACGCAATGAAAACGTCCGACGCCACTCATTATGTTAGAATCCGGGTAGCGGAATCACATCCTACCGGTGGAACTATGGTCGAAGTCACCAAACGAAAAGTACTACTCATCGATGACGAGATCGCCCTTCTGGAGGTCATGAGGACCAACCTGGAGATCGAGGGCTACGAGGTCGTCACGGAGATGAGCGGTGAGACGGGGCTGGTCTCCGCGGTGGTCGACCAGCCGGACGTTGTCATCCTGGACATCATGATGCCGGACATCGATGGCTGGGAGATCTGCAACCGCCTTCGCTCCGACCCCCGCACGAGGTACATACCCATCATCATGCTGACCGCGCTGGACGAGCCCCACCACATAGTCAAGGGGTTCGAGAGCGGGGCGGACGACTACCTGTCCAAGCCGTTCGACAACGCGGAACTGTTCGCCCGCATCAAGTCGGTTCTGACCAAGGCCAGCAAGGGCATGGCCGTGGACCCGCTCACCAACCTCCCCGGCAAGCACCAGATCTACGAGGAGACGCGCAAGCGCCTGGAGCAGCGGGGCAAGTTCTTCGCCTTTCTCTACATAGACATCAGCAACCTGCGGCTGGTGAACGACCACTACGGCGTGGATCGCGGCGACCTGCTCATCCGGGGCCTGGGCAACCTGCTACGCGAGATAGTGAACCCTACCGCCGAGTTCCTGGGCTACATGGGCGAGGACGACTTCGTCATCATCTCGGTGCCCCTCAGGGTGGAGCAGATCTTCAACAGGATGTCCGCGCGCTTCGACGAGGCGCTCAGCGAGATCTGCCCGGACTTCGACGAGAAGTGCGGTCCCGAGACGGACAGGGTGAAGATAGCCGTCGGAGTCGTGACCAACGAGCGCAAGCAGTTCGGCGATCCCCTCCAGGTAAAGAACGTGGCCCTGGAGGTACTGAAGACCGCCCGCAAGCAGCCGGGCCACTACTGCGCCGACCTCAAAGACCACAAGTGGTAGTGGGGTCAAACCTGGCGATTTTGTCGTTTCTTGTGTTCCAGTGCAAGAAATGCAAAATCTCAGGTTTGACCCCATATGCAAAAAATGCAAAATCTCAGGTTTGACCCCTTTTGGGGGTTTTGACGTTATATATGGGGAGGGCAGGTGAGGCGGAAGGCGGGTAGGCGGTTGCTTGAGGTCTGACGCAGGTGCACTCCTCCCGCCCCACCTGAGGGCAAACTAACACAGACTGGCATCCACACTTCTTACAACTCGGATCCTTTCACGCTTACGTGGATACCTACCTCGTATTAGTATTCGGGAACCCCGGGCGTCAACAACATACGTCGTTGGTACCATTACCGCGGGCAATAGGGTGACCGCTCCCCTCACCAATTGGCCGACCGGGCCTGGATCGAGATGTCGGGTATCGGGTCCGGACAGGACATCGGTCCCTGACCGTGAACGGTGAGAGGTCGCGGAAGGGGTGAATCTGAGCATAAAAAAACGGCGATTTCGTATCGCCTTGAACCATTCTATCACAGGTGGGCGCAACGTCAAACAGACCAAGCAAACCGTCCCTGCCCCTTCAAACGCTACATATTGTGGGAATCGCGCTGAATAGCCCGACGCAGGCACTATATGTCGAGTCCCATTTTTCTGTTACGGATACGCCCGGGCACGGGAAAACCTGCCGCGGCCACAAGACGTCTCCCATAAGAGGAAATCATGAGCCCCGCCTACAACTATTAGATTGAGTCCGGTACGCGGAACGGCTTGGCACGGCCGTCCACCCTACATCCAACCGGTGACGACTTGGCCGATAAACCCGGAAGTGAGACAGCGATAATCATCGGCGCGGGCCCCGCGGGGCTTACCGCCGCCTACGAGCTCGCCACCAGGACCGGGATAAAGCCGGTTGTGCTTGAGGCCGACCGGACTCTCGGCGGAATCTCCAGGACGGTCGAGTATCACGGAAACCGCATCGACATCGGGGGCCACCGGTTCTTCTCAAAGTCGGACAGGGTCATGGACTGGTGGCTCGAGATGATGCCGATGGCAAGGTCCACCGAATCGCCTGACGGCCCCGACCCCGAGACGGACGACCCGGTCATGCTGTTGCGTACTCGCAGGTCAAGGATCTTCTTCAACCGCAAGCTGTTCGACTACCCCGTGAGCCTCTCCCCCGAGACCCTGCTCAAGCTCGGCCTGGCGCGGGCGTTCCGCATCGTGCTCTCCTACCTGCGCAGCGCCGCCTTCCCCATCAGGGATGAGAGGAGCCTCGAGGACTTCTTCATCAACCGCTTCGGCCGCGAGCTGTACCGGACGTTCTTCAAGTCGTACACCGAGAAGGTCTGGGGGGTCCCCTGCAGCGAGATCAGCCCGGAGTGGGGGGCGCAGCGGGTGAAAGGCCTCTCCATCTTCAGCGCGGCGCTGCACTTCTTCCGGTCACTCTTCCGACGTGGCTCCGGGGTCGCCCAGAAGGACGTCGAGACCTCTCTCATCGAGCGGTTCCTGTATCCCAAGTACGGGCCAGGCCAGATGTGGGAGCGTGTCGCCGAGCGGGTGGTCGAAGCAGGCGGCGATGTGCTCACCGGCTGCCGCGTGGAGAGGCTCCTGGTCGACGGGCGGTGCATCTCAGCGGTGGAGGCTTCGACCCCCGAGGGGCCGCGGACCTTCATGGCCGACTACGTATTCTCCACGATGCCGGTGCGCGACCTTATCCGGGCCCTGGATGTGGAGAAACCATCGGAGGTGGTGGAGATCAGCGACGGGCTGGCATACCGCGACTTCCTGACGGTGGGATTGCTGCTGGAGCGGCTCCGGCTCGGCGACGGCGACGGGGAAGGCGGGCTGGTCGACGACAACTGGATCTACATCCAGGAGCCGGACGTGCTGGTGGGCCGAATGCAGATATTCAACAACTGGAGCCCTTACCTGGTGGCCGACCCGGTCAGGGTGTGGATCGGCCTGGAGTACTTCTGTTACGAGACCGACGACCTCTGGAGGATGCCTGACGACAGGGTGATCGCGCTCGCCGTCCAGGAGCTTGACCGGCTGGGGTTCTCGACCCCCGACGAGGTGCTGGACGCCACGGTTATCAGGATGCCCAAGACCTACCCGGCCTACTTCGGGACATACGCGCGCTTCGAGGAGGTCCGCTCATACCTGGACGGCTTCGCCAACCTCTTCCCCGTAGGTCGCAACGGCATGCATCGCTACAACAACCAGGACCACTCCATGCTGACCGCCATGATCGCGGTGGACAACATCATATCCGGCGTGGAGGACAAGTCGGAGATATGGGAGGTCAACGCCGAGGACGAATACCATGAGTCGCGGTAGGTACCCCGGGAAGTACGCCGTCCTCGCCGCGTTGTTCGTCCTCGGCACGGGCCTGGGACTGGCCGCCTGGAAGTTCATCCGGCTGCCTTTCAGGAATCCCTGGAACGTGACCGGCCCGCTCACCCTCATCCGGTTCAATCCCGCCAACAACATCGCGCGCTTCGGGCTGGTGGTCCTTCTGCCTACCGTGCTGCTTTTCCTGCTGGTGCTGGCCATGAGGGATCGGTCGGTGGGGGTGCTCTTCTTCGAGCCGGGGGCCCCGGACTACCGGCCGGGGCCGCGCCTCACGCGCGGGGTCACGGTCCTGCTGGCGTTTCTGCTGATAGCCCTGGCGATCGTGGCGGCACTCGACTTCCCGACCTTCCCCTCAGACGCCCCGGTCATGGACACCTTCCACGAGGGTGAGAGCCTGGGGCCCGGGGAGTGCCTGGCGCAGGGCCAGGCTCCCTACCGCGACTTCGTCTTCGTGCACGGGCCCTATGAGGACCCGATCCGGTGCGTCCTGGCCTGGAAGCTTTTCGGCAGGTCCATAGCCTCCGCGCGGACCCTGCAGTCCCTGAACAAGATAGTGGGATTCCTGCTGCTGGCGTTCATGCTCTTCCGCCTGTTCCAGGGCGACTGGCTATTCACCTTCCTCACCTTCGTGTTGATCGTGTTCTTCAGCGGCCCGCTCGCCGGGCCGTTCTTCCGCAACCCGATAGTCATGTACTTTCCCGAGAGGGATATGACGGCGTTCGCGTTCATCATCACGGTCACCTACATGTGGGAGGCGCTGAAAGCCGGAAAAGCCGGGGGCCGCCGCCTCTTTATCATCAGCGCGCTCATGGGTTTCTTCGCCCTGGTCCCATTCGCCTACTCGATCGATCGCGGCTTCTACAACGCCGGGACCTACGCGGTCCTGGTCTTCCTCCTGTTCATCGCGTTCTTCTACCGGAAGGGGCTGCGCCTCACCTTCATATCCTCGACGCTGCTGGGGGTCTCGGCGGGCCTGCTGGTGCTGGGGTTCGCCATCCGCTGGCAGTACGTCGCTTTCTTCCGGTTCGCCTTCCTCGACATGCCGCGCTACAAGGAGCTCATGGACGGTTTCGTCTATCCCATCCGCTCCGCTTTCGGCCTCAGGATGGTGCTGCTGATCGCCCTCGTCATCTTCTGGACGGGATACCGGTTCCTGCGCACCTGGGAGAAGGCGGCCCGGCGGTTCATGGTCGCCGTCCGGTCATTCCTTCAGGAGTACCTGGTCGAGTTGACGCTGCTGATGCTGGCGGTGTTCTCGTTCAGGAGCGCTCTGGGCCGTGCGGACATGGGGCATATCCAGTACAGCTCGGCGTTCACCTACCTGCTGCTGGTCTTCATCTTCATCAAGCACTACCTGTCGCGCTGGCTTACCGGGCTCGGAGGGCGCAAAGTGTTCGCGGCCGGGCTGGCGATAGTGCTGGCTGTGCTGATCGGGGTCGACGCCTACCGTATCGTCGACCGCGACCGCTTCGACTCCAACTTCCCGGTCGTCAAAGGGTACGAGGACTCCTACTTCATCCCCGACGAGTACCAGAACGCCTCGACCTTCCTGAGCGGGACCCTGAAACCCGGGGAGAACTTCGTCACCATGACCAACGAGGCGTCGTACTACTACTTCGTGGGCAGGCCCTCACCGGTGCGCTTCCCCGTGGTCTGGTTCGCCATGCCCGAGCAGTTCCAGCGCGAGATGGTGGCCGACATGGAGAAGAACAACGTCAGGTACGTCATCTACAGGAACAGGAACCCCGTCAACAACATAGACAACATAAAGAACGTCAAGCGCCTGCCGATCGTCTTCGACTACATCGACCGGAACTACGAGCCCTATCGTACCGTGGACGGCACCGAGATCTGGATAAAGAAGGAACCCGGGTTTGTCTCCCGGGGAGGCTATTCCAACTATGGGTCAAACCCCTTGCTTTTACATTCAAACGCAGTCGCTGGCTGACTCATCGAACGACAAAAGCGGGGTTTGACCCCGTCTTTCAGCGGCTGAACATCCCCCTCCTCTGCTTCGGCCGGAACGCTGCCGCTATCATCTGGGCGTCGTACGGCGCCGGCACCTGCCCCGTCACCGCGTAGTCGTACAGCGCCGTCGAGAGGATCCCGGTAAGACTGGTACTGACGACCGCCAGCACGGCCCAGTAGGCGAGGGCGATGCCGATCGCCCCTATGATGACAGGACCGGAACCGGTAAGAAAGGCAAGAGCTATGGGGACTACTCCCACGATCCCGAGCAGGAGGAAGATGAGCCCCAGGGAGAAGCGTGCCACCACGTTCTCCCCCCAGGTGCGCCTGAATATCTTGGCGGACTCCTTGACGGCGTCGATGACGCCGTAACCCT
Source organism: Actinomycetota bacterium (assembly GCA_018831265.1). Lineage (GTDB taxonomy): Bacteria > Actinomycetota > Geothermincolia > Fen-727 > Anoxymicrobiaceae > JAHJCO01. The sequence continues at coordinate 8,640 of JAHJCO010000012.1, read as the reverse complement.
GGAATATCAGCACGGGGATGACGAAGAAGGTGATGAGGTTCCAGGCCAGGCCGGCCAGCCCCGCGATTATGACCCCGAAGATGCCGAGGCGCTCCCTGATAATCCTCAGTATCACCCCTACCGTGGCGTTCACCAGCGCCCAGCCTGCGATCTTGCCGACGTTCTGCATGGCGATATTGAACCCGTAGCTGAAATCCGGGTCTCCGCCGCGCATGACCTCCTGTGTGCACGCTATGAGCCCGGTGTTGAAGAAGAAAACCACGAATGAAGTGACGAAGTAGAAGATGAAGAAGAACACGTAGAACAGGGGGTTGTTCCTGACATTTCCGTCCTTGATCCCGGTCAGGAAGTACACCGGCACGATCAGGGCGGCGATAAGTACTATGCTGAGTATCCCCGACACAATGGGGAAGATCACCAGCGACTTCTCCTTGCGGAGCACCGCCCACGATGCCTTGAGCAGCTCCATGCTGTTAGACCACATCGCGACCTCCTCCTATTGGGCAACCCGACGCTGTGACAATAATACTGACTGGGAACGCCGGCGGATAGATGTTCCACCTCGCGCCCGGCCTCTTGAGCCCGACCTCTCGGGCCGGGATGCTGCGGGGCTGAGAGCCCCGCCTCAGGGAGATTCGTAGTCCCTGACGGTTAGGTCGAAGCACGCGCCCGGGTCGTTATAGGCCTTCACCTCTCCACCGTAGATCCCGACTATCCTGGCGACTATCGCCATGCCGATGCCCGTCCCCCCATACTCGCCCCTGGTGAAAGGGGTGAACAGGTCGTCGATCATCTCCGCCGGGATGCCCGGGCCGTTGTCGCGTACGAGGTAGCGGTGGGAGCCGGGCTCGTCCGATTCCAACCTCGATATCCGCACCCTGGGGGGCTGCCCCCGCCCGTAGTTGAGGGCGTTGTCGACGAGGTTGGCGAAGACCTGGTAGATGTGAGTGTGTTGCGCCCGTATTCTCCCAAGGTCCCCATCCACCTCGAACTCAATCCCCGCTTCCTGGATGCCGCTATCGCGTTCGGCGAGCACCAGGCCAACCACCTCCGAGACTTCCACTTCCTCCAGCCTGACCGGCTCGTTGCCGGCCTCGGCAAGCATCAGCAGGTCATCGGCCAGCGCGTAAGCCCTGGACAGGCAGGAGTCCAGGATCCCCAGGGCTCCCTCGAGCTGCTCCTCGAGGGTGGGAGTCGGCCCACTGGTGAGCAGCTCATGGACGAGGTCTTTAGCCGTGATGGCCGCGGAAAGCGGGCCTTTCATGTCGTGTGAAACGGTATGCGCGTACCCCTTCAGCTCCGTATTGGCGTGGCGCAGCTCCTCCTCGGCCCGTGTACGCTCGGTGATGTCCTGAAGGATGCAGTGGGTCTGCTTGAAGTCCCCGTGCTCGTCGTAGCCGATCCTGCCGTCGAACGCCGCGATGAGGTGGCTCCCGTCCCTGAGGATCATCTCGAACTCGGAGTGGGCCCTCCCGGTCGCTTTGACTTCCTGGAAGCACTGCTTGAAGTGCTCGATGGACTCCGGCGTCAGCAGGTCCACGAACCACCGACCGACAACCTCGTCCCTCTCGTACCCGAGCGTCTCCAGCCACGCCTCGTTGACCGTCATCAGGTACCCTTCCGCGTCCAGAGCTTGATAGGCGACCGGGGACTGCTCGTAGAGTTCCCTGTACGTCTCCTCCCTGTCGTGCAGGGCCTGCTCGATGCGGCGGCGCTCGGTGACGTCCTCCCCGGCGCTCAGGGTCCCGGTGATCTCGCCTGCCGGGCCGCGCAGTATCGTGTTGTGCCATCCGATGAGCCGCCGCTCGCCGGACGTCGTCACGACCTCGTTCTCGTGGTAGTCCACGTCCTCGAGGCCCTCCATCACGTCGTCGAACACATCACGGATGGTGGCGCGGCCTTCCTCAGGAATGTGCCGGTCGAACCAGTTGACACCGATGACTTCTTCCTCACTCGCGTATCCGAGCAGCCTGAGGCCGTAGCCGTTCATGAGCATCACGTTTCCCCGGCGGTCCAGGGCCACGATTATCGCCCCCACCAGGTCAAGGTACTCCCTGGAGCGCTCCTCGCTCCCCCTCAGCTCGAGTCGCGCCTGAGCGATCTCCAGGACGCGTTTCACCGTGGCGACGAGAAGGGAGGAAAGCCTCTGGTCCTTTACCACGTACCCGGACGCCCCGAGCTCGAGGCTCCTGGCGGCGACGTCCTCGTCCCCGTGCGCCGTCACCAGCACCACCGGCGGAGGGGACTCCATCGCCTGGATCTCCTCCAGGAGGGAGAGCCCGTCACCGTCGGGCAGCTGGTAGTCCAGGGTAACCGCGTCGAAGCGTCCGGATGCCAGCCGGTCCCGGGCGGCCGCGGCGTCCGTGGCGATCTCAGTGGCGGCCCCCAACTTCATCCTCAGGAGCATTTCGATGAGGCGCGCCGAGTCCGCCTCGTCCTCGACGATAAGGATGTTATGGGTGGAGCCGTTGCCTGCCATGTTGTTGATCCTGGTGCCCCAATCACCGTTGACCCCAGCCGAGTAGGACTATTGTACTACACGTTGCCGTGCCCCGGAGGCTTTACTCACACCAGGCGTGGAGCATGAACGGCTCCCCCTCACGGGCGGCGACCCCGGTGAACCGGACCCGGTAGCCGACATCAAGCCCTTCCAGGAAGTCCTTTATCTCACCGGCCGCCCCGACCACGTGGTAGGTGGCAACGGCAAGCCTGGGCCTGCATTCCCTCAGCGTGCTCTCGGCACCTCTCATCATGGCGGCCTCGGCGCCCTCCACGTCCACCTTCATGTAATCGATGCGGGTCCCCAGTGAGCGCCGGAGGTTGTCCACGGTCTCGGCAGGCACCTCCACCAGCGACTCCCCCTCCTCCTGGAGGCTCGACGACACGTCCTGGGGTGAGAGCCGCGCCCGGCCGGCACGGTCCGAGAGAGCGTAAGGAAGCACCTCGACGTTCTCGACCCCGGCGAAGGTGCGCTCCAGTGCCTCCACGAACCTGGGAAGCGGCTCGACGGTATAGACCCGCTCGCACCGGCCCGCCACCGCGAGGCTGAACACCCCTTCCCCGGCTCCGCAATCCAGGACCACGTCGCCGTGCCGCACCCGGGTCTCCTCCAGCTTCTCGTAGTCGTGCCAGTTGCCGGGGTAGAACTGCTCGGACAGCGACAGGTAGAGGGACTCCACGGGCAGCTCGGCCGGGTAGAAGAGGGGTCGTTCGAAGTTCTTCAGGTGGACCACCCGGTACCCGTCATCGAGCTCCACGCGGTCGATCGCCGAAAGCGCCTTCTTCTTGTAGACGGGTTCGGTCATGAACCGGAGCATCTCGCGCCAGCCGACCTCCGGCCTCCTGCCCGCGAGCCAGTACTTCAGCGATTGCAGGCGGTATATCAATCTGGCTCCCCCGTTCGATCGCAGGTGACCCCTTACGCACAGGCTACTACTTCCGGGGGGAGACTGTGAAGAGTACGTCGCAACGTTGGAATCAGGCGGGTGGCCGGCTGCATATCCGCCGTAAAAAGGGGTGGTGGGATCCGACCCGTTCCATGTCCCCTCGTGGGACATGCGATCGCCGAAGGGTGAGTGTCGCCACAGCGACCGGGGGCTGCGGGCACGGACCCCACCGTCTTACTCACGGACCCGCGCGGCTGCTCCGCTATGCCGCGGTCTCGAACCGGGTCTCGTTGATGACCAGCCTGAGCTCGGGGCGTCTGCGCTGCCTGCGCCGGATCCAGCGCATCATCGTCGCCGCCGTGGCGCTGATGTACAGGCAAACCAGCAGGCCTTCGCCCACCAGCACGTAGCTGGAAGCGGCCTCCGCTGACATGAAGCCGTACAGTGCGCCGGTGACGGTCCACAGCGCGACCATGCCCGCCAGCGCGAGGACCGCGAACGCGGCGGGCCACCACCACAAGCCGAATCTGGGACGTCGAACTTCTTTCATGCCACCCACCCTTTCGGTCGCCACAACATCCTATCGGCGAAACGGGTGAGCCGGCATACTGACCGGATGGCTGTTTTTCAGGTCACCCGGCGCGGAGACGGGGCGGTCGGCTTATTGCTTACACTTTGTGAGATAGCGGGACAATGTTCCGGCCTAGGGAGGAGCCACTGAGGTCTGCTCCTCGAGTATGCGCTTCGTGTTGTCCATCTCCTCCTGGATATGGGATACGACGGCCTCCAGTTTCTCTCTCACCTTTGCGGACCGTGCGGCAAGCCAGGAGACGGGTCTGCTGAAGTGGAGATACGTCTTGTATTCGGTGAGCCCTTCCCGGGCTTCGAGGGTGTTCTCGATCCTCGGCAGTACCAGCGACACCGGGAAGAGAAACTTGTACCTGATGTACCTGTTCGGTTCGACCTCCAGCAGCCTGCCCCGCACCTTCTGCACCCTTCCGGTCACGGGGGAGACCTGTTTGAAGTAGAAGTAGATCCTGCCGCCGACGAACTGCCCGTCCTTCATGCGGATGCTCTTTATCACGGCCCCGCGCTCGATGTGGTCGGGGCTCACCTCCTTGAAGTGCCCGGCGTAGTCGCTCAAGAAGGTGTATACCTGCTCGGCGGTTGCCTTTATCTCAACGGTGAGTTCCCTGACCACAAACACCTCCCATCCCCGGATCCACGACGACAGAGGCCCGGCGGGATGGAGCGCGCCGGACCGAGCACTGCGCTCCCTGCACCGCTGGTGCCGGTCCGTCGAGCCCTGTACCTACGGTGTGTAACCTATCACGTCGGTACCGCCGCTCCACTGCCCCGAGTAGTTGAAGTACATCGGGCGCTCAGCCAGTATCGGCACGCCGTTGGTGGACGTCACGGTCGCCGCGAAGTCGTGGGCGGCATCCTCGCCGACGCCCATCACGCTGCTGGCGTCTATGGTCGCCCGGCTCTGTGGCGGGAGAGACACGCTGGTCGTCTTCGTCTCGCCCGCCCCGGGATAGAAGTCTATCTGGACGTCCGCGGTCGTCGTCGGCGACGTGTTCGCGATCGAGTAGTAGGTGTTGAAGGCGGGCCTTGTCGTGCCTTCCGCGAAGTAGAAATCGGTTCCCAGTTGCGGCGCTCCGATGACGTCGGTCCCGCCCGGCCACACGGCCTTGTAGTTGAAGTACATCGGCCTCTCCGCCAGGATCGGCTGCCCGTTCGTGCTCTCGACCTTCGCCGAGAAGTCGGAGGCGGGGCTGTCGGTTGTGCCGAGGATGTCGTTCACGCTCACCGTCTGGCGGCTTTGGGCGGGGACCGTGACGTCGTGCGTCTTCACGTCGCCCTCGCCCGGGAAGAGCGTGACCTGGACGCTCGCGTCGCTCCCGCCGAAGTTCGCGATACTGAAGTACGAGTCGAACCCCGGCCGGGTGGTGCCCTCCGCGAAGTAGAAGTCGGTGCCCTGTGATGGAACGCCTATGACATCGGTCCCGCCCGGCCACATGCCCTTGTAGTTGAAGTACATCGGCCTCTCGGCCAGTATCGGGACTCCGCCCGTGCTCTCCACCTTCGTGGAGAAGTCCGAAGCCGGGCTGTCCGCGTTGCCCAGCAGGTCGTTCACGTTCACGGTCGCCCTGGATGAAGGCGGAACGTGTATGGAGGTATCCTGTGTGCCGCCGTCCCCCCTGTAGAAAGTCGTTGTCACATCGGCGGTGTCCGTCGGGCTGGTGTTGGCCACGGCCACGTAGGATGTGAATCCGGGCCGCGTGGTGCCCTCCGCGAAGTAGAACGTGCTGCCGGGGCTGGTGGCTCCCAGCACGTCCGTCCCGCCCGGCCACTGACCCTTGTAGTTGAAGTACATGGAGCGCTCGGGCAGGATCGGCTCGGTGCTCTGGAGTGTGGCGGAGAAGTCGTGGGCGGTGTCGTCACCCGTCCCGAGCACGTCCTGCACGTTGACGGTGCCGCGTGAGTTCGGGGGTATTGTGGTCTGGTACTCCTGGGTAGTTCCGTCTCCCTTGAGGAAATCGATGTCGACGGTCGCGTCATTGGTCGGAGACTGGTTCTTGATGGCGACAAAGGGCTGGAAGCCGGGGCGGGTCGTCCCCTCGGCGAAGTAGTAGGTGTTGGGAAAGAGGTCGCCGCTCCAGAGCTCCGCCCCGGAATTGACGTTGAAGGTGCCGGCGAAGAGCCGCCCGTTGTACTCCCCGAGGCTGCTGACCGACATATTCTTCGTGTTCCCGAACCCGGGGTCGCTCGCGGGGGTGATGCTGTTCCCGTCGGTCGCCCAGACGCTTCCGCCGTTCGCGAAATCCTTCGTACCGCTGTAGAGGGTGCCCCCGGTGGAGTACAGGGTCTGGACCTCGTTACCGGCCGCGGGGATGTTCAGATGATTGGTGACCTGCCCGGTGCCGTTCATCTGGTACAGCGTGGAGGTTCCGTCCTGGTTGATCGTCCCGTACCAGACATCGCCCTTGTAGCTCTCCATGCCCGAGACCTGCTTGTTCGGGATGTCGAGCACCTTGGTGGTGTGCCCGGTGGCGTCCATCCTGTATACCGTGCTCGAGCCGTCCGAGTTCTGCGTCCCGTACCAGACGGAGTTGCTGGTGCTCGCCATCCCCGTCGTGCTCGCGTTGGGGATGTTGTGAAGATTGGTGAGCTTGCCAGTCGAGTCCATGCTGAAGATCGAGCTCGAGCCGTCGGAGTTGATGGTGCCGTAGTACAGCGTGTTGTTGAAGCCACTCATCTGGCTCACGCTCCGCCTCGTCGCCCCGAGATCCTTCTCCTTTGTGATCTGGCCGTCCGGACCGATCCGCCACAGGGACGCGCCGTTGGTGTCGTTGGTGGTGCCAAAGTACAGGGACCCGTTGTACGGCCGAAACGCCGGGGCGCCAGTATCGTTGGCCGGGAGGTCCTTTACCTTCGTTATGTTGCCGGCAGCATCAACCGTGTAGATGGATGCGCCCGCCCAGTTGCCGGTGGCGAAGTAGAGCGACTGGTCCCAGTAGCTCATGCCCTCTACGCTGGTGTTGGCGGGATCCCCGAACCCGTTGCGCCCGTTTCGCAGGTCGAGGAAGGTCGACGTCCCGGCCGGCGGGCCGAAGGTGCAGAGCGCGAGGACGAACAACAACGAGGAGACCAGGACCAGTACCGGTCTTCGTGCAGCGGTCCTTCGGCTTCCATCTCCAGCGGGCGCGAGGCTGCTTGTACGGGACATGAGGCTTCCTCCCTCCGGCGTCACCGGCGTCCGTCACCGGCGGTCCTGCCGTTCGATGGCTGAAGTATTCGATATTGAGAATAATACCTTCAGATGGGTTCTATTCCTACCGTACCCGGGGCGGATTTGTTGCGGGTTGCTACAGGGACCTCGAGGCTAGCCCGGGATAGTCCGCGGGATAGCCCCTGACCTTGAAGACGCTGTTGTCCTCCTCACCCCGCGCCGGCGCGGAGAACGGATTGACGTATTGCCATACGACCTCGTTCGACGGGGTGACCTCGATAAACGTCCCGTTCGCTCCGCTGCAGATCAGGGTGTTGCCGTCCCGAAGTCTCTGGCAGCCGGAGATGTTCTTCGAGAAGAGATCGGTCGGGTTCACAGCGGAGTACGTCCAGGCCGGCGCGGCGGGCCCGTAGGCGCCGCCGTCGCGGGCATAGCGGCCGTGGGCGTCCACCGGGGGCACTATCTCGTCGACCGTGGAATAGGCCCCGTCCGGCCGGCCGTTTCCGTTGTTGAAAACCAGGATGTCGCCGGCGCCCGGGTTCGGCGGGTCTATCCACTGGGCGTCGTGCTGCGAGAAGAGCTGCTGAGGGCCCGCGGCCCGGTACGTCTTCGGGTTGCCCCATCGGTAGAGAAGGTCTCCACCCATGCCGCAGTTGCCCCCGGCGTGTCCCGCCGCCTGGGCGGTTGTGGTGCCGTGGTCTATCACCCACACCTCGGAGAACCTCGGCGTGCTGAGCAAGACCTGGTCGAGTGCGGCATTGTAATCGACCGAGTTGGTGTGGGTCATGTCCACCCCGCCGTGGATGACACCGTAGTTCAGGTTGATCAGCTCGGGGTGCTTCGCGATGTCGCCGTAGTTCGCCCTGGTCGGGTCGCAGTCCTGGACCAGGTGATCCCAGGCGTGCCACTCCCAGACGATCCGGCCCCCGCTCCGACCCTCGGGTTCCACCTCTATGATGTGGTCGGGCCACAGCTCCCCCTGAGATATCAGCCCCGGGTCCACGCCCGCGGCCAGCATCTCCTCCCTCGTCTTCTTCTCCCACGCGATGAGGAGCACGTTGCCGTTCGGTAGAGGCTCTATGTCGTGGTGCTGGAGGTGTTTCTGGCTGGAGTAGGTGTACTCCCAGACCACGGTTCCGTCCCAGGCTATCTCCTGGACGATCCCCCCGGCGCCGCCCGCGTCGAACTCCGGGTTGGATACGCGGCCCGTGCGGAGTATGTTGCCGTTCTCCAGCAGGTACACCGCGTTGCCCGGGGTGTAGGCCGACTCCCACGAGTGCACCACGGTCCCCGCGCCGTCAATCAGGTATGTGGTCCGGGAGCGGAGCGGAGCGAACAGCGTGTACTTCTCAAAAGGGGCCGAACCACCGCCCCCGAAGTACACCGCCCTCTCTGCCAGGACGCCCTCATCGGAGGTCACCTCGGTGGATACCTCGTAGGTGGAGACGGTATCTCCCACGTTGATGGACTCGCGGGTTCCCGGGGCAAGGTCGAAGGCCGGTCCCGGGACCTCACCGC
>JAHJCO010000011.1 GCA_018831265.1 Actinomycetota bacterium | reverse complement strand
CGGCGGCGGCTGCCTCGACGGCGGCCCGCTCCGCCGCGATGCGCTGTTGCTCGGCCTGCTGGGCCGCGGTCACGTTGGCCTGGACGTCAGCGGAGTATTGCTCTGCCACCTTGAGGATCGGTGGGTCGATCTTTATGGTCACCACCTTGGTGTTGTTATCCAGGAACTTCTCGGCGGTGACCTTCACGGTGGCGCCCAGCTTCTGCAGCTCCGCGAGAATCTGGTTGAGCGTGTTGACCACGTTCTGGTCCAGGAGGTTCGCCCCGACCAGGGCTATGAACAGCTCGTTCATCTTCTGGATGTAGCGGTTGTATGCCGCGAGTGCCGCGGCGAGCTGCTCGGCCTTTATGTCCCTGGTGTTTTTCGGCTTCCGGCCGGACCGCCTGGCCTGGGTGCCGCCCGTCTCCTTGAGCACCTTCTCCAGGGCGGCGACGCGTTCCTGCTGCTTCTTCAGGTCTTCCTGGGACTTCTGAAGGGCGGCCTGGTCCAGGGTGATCCGGGGGATGGCGTTGCTGTCGTCCTCGAGGATGGTCTCGTACTCGTCCCATACCTTCACCGTCTCGGCGTCGACCTCACCGTTGGGGTTGCGGACCAGCAGGAATGCGCCGAAAGCGATGCCGGCGAGGACCGCGACACCTACGATCACCACGAGTGCGATACCGGCCCCGGACGAGAAGAAGCCCTTCTTCTCCTTCTTCTCCTTCTTCTCGGACTCCGTGGCGGGAGGCGACACGGCGGCCTGGTAGTTGACGGGCACCTCCGCGGGCAGGACCCAGCCGCACTCTGTGCAGAACCTGCTTCCCTCGTTGACCTGCGCTCCGCACTTCTCGCAGAACATCTTTCACCCTCCCCTGTGGTCTTATTACGGAATCCAGTCCGCAGGATCGAACTGTGCCGCCTTCGCGCGAGTGACCACGCCGCTACCGCCGCAGAACGGACAGATGTACCTGCCGTCGCCGCCCTCTATGGTGCCCACTCCCCCACAGAGCGGGCAGGTCACCAGCTGCGCGGCCTCCGCCGCGGCCTTCTGCCTCTCCAGCTCGGCGGCCTGGGCCGCCGCGGCCGCCTGCTCCCCGGCCAGCCGCTGCTGCTCGGCCTGCACGGCGGCGTTCACCCGGGCCTGCAGGTCGGCCTGGAACTTCTCCGCGAACTTCGCTACCGGCGGGTCGACCTTCACCGTCACCACCTGGGCGTTGCCGTCTAAGAACTTGTTGGCGGTGACCGTCACGTTCGCGCCCAGCTTCTGAAGGTCGGCCAGTATGGCGTTCAGGTTGTTGATCACGTTCTGGTCCAGCAGGTTGGCCCCGACAAGCGCCGCGAACAGCTCTTTCATCTTCTGGACGTAGGCGTTGTAGGCTGCAAGGGCCTCTGCGAGCTGGTCGGCCTTGACGTCGCGGATGCTGTTGGTGTCGTTGCCTGACCGGCGGGCCTCGGTCCCTCCGGTCTTCTCCAGCGTCTTCTCGAGGGCGGCCACCTTCTTGCGGGTCTCCTCCAGGTCGGCCTGGGTCTTCTGCAGGGCGGCCTGGTCGAGGGTTATCGCGGGGACGCCCTCGCTGTTCTCCTCCAGCAGGCTCTCGTACTCGTCCCAGACACCGACGGTCTCGGCGTCCACCTTGCCGTCGGAGTTCCGGAGCAGGAAGAAGGCCCCCAGAGCAATGCCCGCCACGACCGCCACCCCGATGATGACCACCAGGGCGATGCCGGCGGGAGAGGAGAAGAACCCCTTCTTCTCCTTCTTTATGCCAGTCTGCGCGGCCGCGGGCGGAACCGCCGCCCGGTGGTCCACCGGGACCTCGGCGGGCATCACCCGGCCGCATTCGGTGCAGAACCTGTTCCCCTCACGGACCGACGCGCCGCACTTCTGACAGAATGTCACCATAGCTCCCCCGATCCGAAGAACTCAAGGGCTCCCCGATATTTTATCACGGTCCCTTCCGGCCCAGACAACCCGGGAGTCCCCGGGTGCCGGGCCCTACGCGGCCATATGCTTCTGGCGGCCCCCGGTTCGATGTAGAATCTCCGTGGCGCGATTCGACGTTTTCGAGGAGGGATACCGATGTTCTGCAGAAGATGTGGCTCGGAGGTCACTGAAGGGCTCAGGTTCTGCCAGTCCTGCGGCGCCCCGACGACTGACGCGCCGGCACCGATGCCGGCGCCCCAGTATCAGGAGCAGCCCCCGGGCAAGAGCGGGTCGGGCTTCCTGCGCTCCGGCGCGGGGATCGCCCTGGTGGTGATCCTTGCCGTAGCCGTCATAGGCGGTATCACCATCGGGCTGGTGTTCGCCTTCAAGGGATCGGGCTCCAACGAGGCGGAGCTCGCAAGGGTCTGGGAGGAGTACGAGGTCATAGTCGACGAGGCGGACAGGGAGCAGGCGGACAACGAGCTGACCGCGGCCGCGCTGGCGAAGAACCAGGAGGAGCTGAAGAAGACCCGGAAGAAGGTGGACGCGCTCGAGGAAGCCCTCGCCAGGACCAAGGTGGCCGCCGACAGCGTCTGGAAGGAGAAGTACGACCAGCTGGCGGGCAGCATCCGCTACTACGACCGCTACGTGAGGAAGCTCGAGGGCCTGTACGTGACACTGGCCGACGCCCTCGCCGCGAACACGCTGAACACGCAGTTGACTGCCATCCAGTCGGCGTTGAACGAGCTCACCGCACTGGCCACCCAGGCGAAAGATCTCGCCGAGGCGTTCCTGGAGAACAACACCGCGGTCACCGCCGGGGCGACGTTCGATCCCGCCATATTCGACAAGCCCACCGCCATCGCGACCGAGGTGGACGACGCAACGGGCGGGGATGTAACCGTCAGCGACAGCGATACCGGCGCCGACATCGACCAGGACTCCGGTGACGCCGTCGCCGGGGTCCAGGCCGACTTCGAGTGGGTCCTCTCGCGGTTCGCCGGGGGTAGCTGGCCTGCCATAACCGGTGACATGACGCCGGCCCTTCTCAGCGCCTACCAGAACGCCCCCATCCCCTGGGAGCAGGTCAGCTACAGGGTCCTCAGCGAGGAGGTGCAGTTCGGGACGGTTGATGGCGACACCGCGACGTTCACCGTCGTCGAGGAGAGGGACGACTTCGGCGAGCTCTTCGAGGCGACCACGGAGTGGCACCTGGTGAAGACGGGCAGCGCCTGGAAGGTCAACGACGTCATAGAGGACGGCTACTCCAAGCTGCAGTAGACGCAGCGATACGCGGACTCTAGAGCTCCCTGAACGTCAGGAGGTACCTGCCGAGGCGGACCTCGTCGCCGTCGGAGAGCCTGCTCTCCTCCTGCGGGACGAGCCTCTTCCCGTTGAGGAAGGTGGAGTTCGTGCTCCCCATGTCCACGACGTAGTACACGTCGTCGCGGCAGAACACCTTGGCGTGCATGCGCGAGACCCCCGCGGAGACCACGGCCTGACCGGAGAGCCTGATATCCGGCGCCAGGCCGGCGTCCTCGTCCCCCCTCCCCAGCATCATCTCCAGGTCCGGAACGAGTGGGTAGGCCTCCTTTAGCATCACGTCCTCCAGCACCGCCCTGGGGGCCTTCACGTTGATGGTCGGAGGCCTCTGCGACGCCTCGAACGGCCTGCCGCACGCCTCGCAGAACACGGCGTCGGCAAGGTTTTCCGCCCCGCACTGCGCACAATATTTCACGTCTTTACGCCTCCCCTGGCAGCATAAATGTCGGACAGTCTCCTCATTCCGCCTTCAAGGCCACCGCGATATCGGCCTTGGTCGCCTTCCACGCCGGGTATACGCCGGCCAGCACCCCCACCAGCGCGGCCGCGCCGAAGGCAACCAGCACGCCCCAGAGCGGGGTCTGGGCAGGGAGCGGCGTAAACGAATCGAGCAGGGCCGAGATCAGCCAGCCAAGCGGTACCCCGATGGCCGCCCCGATGAGGCTGATGGTCATGGACTCGAACAGGAACTGGGCCAGGATCGCCTTCTTCGAGGCTCCCTGGGCCAGCCGTACGCCTATCTCGCGGGTCCTCTCCCTGACGGAGACGTACATGATATTGGACACGCCTATGGCGCTCTCGACCAGGGCGATGGCCGCGACCCCTATGACCAGCGCGTTGAGGATGGACATGATCGCGTCGTACGAGGACATGAGGTCGTCCTGCGTGGCCACGTAGAAGTCCTTCTGCCACTCGCTGCCGGGGTTCGCCTCCTCGTAGCTCGCGCTATGCGCCGGGGCGAGCCTGCTCTCTATTTCCTTTACCACGGCCTTCGAGGTCGCCGGATTTGAGAGTTTCGCGTCGATCTCCCTGACCTTGTCGGTACCGGGCGCTCCGAAGAGGTCCCGCGCGTCCGCTATCGGTATGTAGACCTCCTTGTTGGGATCCAGGAACATGGATTTCTCGCGCGGCACGAGGAGAGCCTTGACGGTGAAATCGTTGCCGGCGATCTTTATGGTCTTTCCCACCACCTCGTTTCCCTTGCCGAAGAGGTTCTCCGCGATGAACTGCCCGATGGCGCACGTCCGCGGCTCCTGGCCCTCGAAACTCCACCCCTCCTCCGTCTCGGCGAACTCGAGCTTCCTCACCTTCCTGAACCCCTCGTCCCCGCCGATTATCTTGCAGTTGAGGGCTTTGTCTCCAGCCTGGATCACGTCGAGCTGCTCCGCGACCCCGCACGCGGCCTCGACTCCCTCCACCTTCCCCACGGCGCCCACGTCGGCCTGGACCAGCGAACTCGTGTTGAGCTGTCCGCTCATCTGGGTCGCGGTCGGGTTGAGGTCGCCGCCAGTCTCCTCCTGCCCCGACTTCACGACTACCAGGTCCGTGCCGAGGCCCTTGATCTGGTCCTCGACCTGGGAGCGCACGCCCTGCCCGATAGAGATCAATAGGATGACGGCCATGATGCCCATAGTCACCCCCAGGACGGAGAGAGCCGCCCTGAGCGGGTTTATCCGCAGCGAGTGTAGCGCGGTCCGCATCAGCTCACCGGGGCGCATAGAGCATCGGCCTCCTCAATCCGGGTTTCCCGTAGCGATCCCAGCCCCGCATATCCTGCAGTACCGGGCCGACGGCCTGTTCCCGGTCCCGCAGGCCGCGCACATGCCGGCGGACGCGCCGGCTTCCGTGAACCGCGCGCCGCAGATACGGCAGAAGGCGGCGACCGCCCTGTTGGCGCTTCCACACTGCCCGCAGACCCGCGGCTGGTCGGTCCCGGGGGCCCCGGCGGGAACCGCCGTCGGAGCAGGCGCGGCTTTCACCGGTGTTCGTGCCTCGACCCGCTGCTCCTCGACCACCAGCCCGTCGGAGATCCTGATGATTCGCCCGGCCTGCTGCGCGATGTTGGGGTCGTGGGTGACGATCACTATGGTCCGGCCCTGCCTGTTGAACTCCTGCAGGATGTTCAGGACCTCCAGCCCGGAGCTGACGTCGAGCGCGCCCGTCGGCTCGTCGGCGAGGATGACCAGGGGCTGGGTCACTATCGCCCGCGCTATGGCCACCCGCTGCCGCTGTCCACCGGAGAGCTCGTTTGGGCGGTGCTCCATCCTCTCGGCCAGCCCGACCGAGGCCAGAGCCTCCTCCGCCATCTTCCGGCACTCCTTCTTCTTCAGGCCGCCGTACTGCAGGGGGACCGCGACGTTGTCCAACGCTGTCTCGTGAGGCATCAGGTTGAAGGACTGGAAGATGAAACCCAGCTTGCGGTTCCTGGTCCTGGCCAGCTCTCCGTCGCTCATCTCGCCGACATCCTGGCCGTCCACGTAGACCCCACCGCCGGTAGGGCGGTCGAGGAGACCGATGATCTGCAGGAGCGTGGACTTGCCTGAGCCCGAGGCCCCGACTATCGCCACCATCTCCCCCGGCTCGATGGCGACGCTCACACCCCTGAGCGCGTGCACCTCGGAATCACCGAGCTGGTACACCTTACGCAGATCCCGGGCCGCGAGGACCGGGTGAATGCGGCCGCGTCCCCCGTTCACCATCCCCCCGCCTCAGTTATTGAAGCCGCACCGGGAACAGGTCCTGCTCGCGGCCGGCAGTCCCGTTCCGCACTGCCCGCAGAAGAGCAGCCTCGCCGGACGCCCCGCCGCCGGAGCGGCTTCGAGGGGGTCGTAGCAGGGCGTACCGCAGTCGGGGCAGAACTTGCCATCGGGCGGCAGCTTTATCCCACACCCTCCGCAGAACTTGTGTCGCCCGCCCTGCGGCTCCGGAGCGGGGCCCTGGGGTGGAGCGGCGGGCCGGGGAGCGACGGCCGCCATCGCACCCGCGTCACCGGCGGACGCCGCCCTGTTCATCGCCACCGACATCTCCGAGGCGCTCGAGTAGCGCTCCGACGGTATCTTGGCCGTAGCTTTCGCTATCACGGCATCCAGCTCGTGGGGGACCGAGGGGCTGAGCTCCAGCAGGGGCCGGGGCTGCTCATGGACTATCTTGTACATCACGGTCGTCGGCGTGTCTCCGTCGTAGGCGGGGCGGCCGGCCAGCATCTCGTAGAGCAGGGTCCCGGTGCTGAAGATGTCGCTGGGGGGGCCGACGGCCTCCCCCTTCACCTGCTCCGGGCTCATGTAGCGCGGGGTCCCGAGCACCTGCCCGGACACCGTGATGGTCGACGCGGTCTGAACGAGGGCGATGCCGAAGTCCACGACCTTGACCGTCCCGTCCGGCAGCAGGAACACGTTGTCGGGCTTTATGTCCCTGTGCACCACGTTGTGGCCGTGCGCGTACGACAGGGCCGTAAGCAGCTGGGTGACGATGTGGGTGGCCCTGGGCACGGGGCTCGCGCCCTCCCGGATGAAGTCCACCAGGGTCGTGCCCTGGAGGTGCTCCATGGCTATGAACGGTACGCCTTCCTCCTCGCCGACGTCGAAGATGACCACTATGTTCGGGTGCTGGAGGGTACCGGCGGCCCTGGCCTCCCGGGCGAAGCGCTCCTTGACCTCCGAGACCTCGTCGGGCGACAGGCCCTGCCGCACAGACAACGTCTTGATCGCCACGCTACGGCCTATCTTGTCGTCCCTGGCAAGGTAGACGACGCCCATGGCCCCCGTGCCGATCTCCTTGATGACGCGGTAGCGCCCGAAGTGATCGGGCTTCCCGTCCGTGACCGGCTCCCCGTCGACGGTGCCCGGCGTACCTCCGCCCAGGTATATGGTCCCCCTCGAGGTCACCTCGATCCCCGTGCCGCAGAACGGGCAGAACCGGACACCCTCCTGCTCGCCGACCTCTTTCCCGCATTTCGGACAGGTCTTCACGTCTGAGCAACCCCCGTGAGACTAGTGCGTTGCCGGTTGCCCCAGAAACAACCGGACACTCACCGGCTCATGATAACATCTGCATTGGAAAAGGGGGCGGGGATGAAGAGGACAGCCATTTTCGTGTCATTGCTGCTCGTTGCAGTCCTGGCAACCGGGTGCGGGGGCTCCGGCAAGGTCGTCAAGAGCCAGCCGGAGAAGTCCACCTCCCCCGGGTCGGCGCCGGAGCCCTCGTCAGTCGTAGTGGCCGCCGATCTGGCCGGGCCGTGGGTGGTGAGCGGGCAGCCCGAGGACCAGTACTACCTGACCTTCAGGCCCGAAGGCACATACGGGATGAGGTCCGCCGGCGCCGCTTCGGAGGGCATCTTCATGATAAGCGGCGAAAACGTGACCCTGATCGATACCAAGGGCAACCAGGTGAAGTACAGGTACGTGAAGGGCGCCGAGATGATGCAGGACAGGCTCGAGGGCCAGATCACCTGGACCAGGGTGTAGCGCGTCCTGGCGCCGGCTCCTGCAGGGCGCTGTTTCGAGATCGGGGAGGGGTATGAAATCGCGAAAGGCTATCCGCTTTCTTGTCGTCGCTGTGGTGCTGGCGGCGATACTGGGCCTGTCGGCCGGGTGCGGCAACACGGGTGCACCGGAGGCGAAGCCCCAGAGCGAGATCAAGACCTACGAGAAAGGTTACCGCTTCGACTCGGAGGGCTGGATATACGTCCACATAGAGGGCGAGCCGTACGAGAGGGGCTTCCAGTATGGTCGCCTGGTGGCGCCGGAACTCGCGGAGATCAAGAAGATGTTGAAGGGAACGATGCTCGACGATACCGGGCAGGACTACGAATACTTCGTGCGCGCGGCCGAGGAGCTGTTCACCCGGAACAGCATCGACGAGTTCCTCACCGAGATCAAAGGGGTGGCCGATGGTGCTCGAAGCGCGGGTACCGACATCACCTGGCAGGAGGTCCTCGAGTGGAACGGCAACATGGAGCTGACCGGTTACTGGTACCCGGGGGTCCAGGCCGGTGACTACCAGGGTATCGACAAGACCCACTGCAGCGCCTTCATAGCCACAGGGTCTTACACCGAGGGCGGCAAGGTGGTGATGGCGCACAACGACTGGGACCACTACGTGAACGGGCAGAACGCCAACCTGGTGCTCGACATCGAGCCGGCGCAAGGGCATCGCATCCTGATGCAGTCATTCCCCGGGTGCATCGCCAGCATGACGGACTACTTCGTGACCGACGCCGGGCTGATGGGGACCGAGACCACCATCGGCAGCTACAGTAGCTTCGACCCGGACAAGATGGCCGAGTTCTACCGGATGCGCAACGCCACCCAGTACGCCGACACGCTTGACGAGTGGGTCGCGCTGATGCAGCAGGACAACAACGGCGGGTACGCCAACAGCTGGCTGCTGGCAGACACGGACTCGCGAGAGATAATGAGGTTCGAGCAGGCGCTGGAGAACCAGAGCGTGCAGAAGACCAGGGACGGCTTCTACGTGGGCTTCAACAGCGCCGTCGACCCTAGAATAAGGAACCTGGAGTGCAACGGCGACCCCACCTACAGCGACATCAGGACGCCCATGGGAGCGCGGAGGGTGAGACTGACACAGCTCATGAACGACTACCGGGGGGACATCGACGTCGAGGTGGCCCACGCCGTTCTCTCCGACCACTACGACGTCTACCTGGACGAGGCGGACAACCCCTGCTCGCGCACCATCGAGGGGCGCTACGACCTGGACCCGTTCGCCTACTGGCAGGCCAGGCGCCCATACGTACCGCAGGGCTGCCTGGACGGCAAGGCCACCGACAGCGACATGGCTGGTGAGATGAGCTTCACCGCGAGATGGGGAAGCTCCAGCGGGCTCCCGTTCGACGCGGAGGAGTTCCTCGAGGAGCACCCCCAGTGGGACTACCTGGCTCCTTTCCTGGAGGACAGGCCGACCATGCCCTGGGTGACGTTCAAAGCGGGGATGAAATAGCGCGCGCTTACTCGCAGAACTAATACTTCCACCCTAGGGTGCCAGGCACATTAGCCCGAAAGTATTAGTCCAGCAATCAACTTGCGCCCTGGAGGCTAATAGTCAGGAGCTAATGTGCCTGGCACCGTATTAGTGTTAGGTGAGGCCGTGGCGGGCAAGCCACATGAAGACCGGCTGGCGCAATCGCGAGCGGTAGAGTAGCGCCAGCAGTGAGTAGAAAGTGCGGGGGCACAACCGCATGAGGGCGCGGGCGAGCTTGGCCGCGCTCTGCGGGAAGACGAACAGGCGGTTGGAGTCGACTGCGGCCACGACCTTCTCCGCTATCCGGTCGGCCCCCATCCGCGAGTTCGCGAAGGCACTCCTGATGAAGTCGTTCTCCCACTCGTCCGTCACGGTCATGCCCTCGAGAAGGTTCGTCTGCAGGATCGAGGGGCACACCACGGTCACGCCGATATGGTGGGGCGCGAGCTCGGAGCGAAGCGTCTCGGACAACGAGACCACCGCCGCCTTGGCCGTGTTGTAGGGGGCCGCCTCCGGGAGAGAGATTATCCCCGCGATCGAGGCCACGTTCACTATGTGCCCGCCGCCCTGACGCTTCATCCTGGGGATGAAGGCGTGGCAGCCGTGGACCGCTCCCCAGAAGCAGGTGCCCATGACCCGCCTCCAGTCCTCCATGGCCACCTCGCCCACCGTCCCGGCGTCAATGACCCCGGCGTTGTTGACCAGCACGTCCACCCGGCCCCAGCGCTCGAAGAAGTGGGCGGCCATCGCCTCGAGGTCCTCCTCGCTGCGGACGTCGCAGCAGAAAGAGTCGGCGGAGCCACCCGCCGACTCGATCAGCTCCACGGTCCGGGCGGCGCCCTCCGCGTTGTAGTCGGAGACACCGATGGCGCAACCTCGATCGACCCATGCGAGTGCCATGGCCCGACCTATCCCGGACCCGGCCCCGGTTATGACAACAGTCTTCGGCGACATCTTGCTCCCGCGTGCTGCTTTATGTGCAGAAGTGCCTGACCCTTTTGCACCACTTCTTCTACACATTGCTGGCGTTCATCGACTCCAGGATGTGGATGTTCATCGCCGCCTCGCCGAGGCCGATGAACCCCCCTCCGTTCTCCGCCATCGCCACGCGGGCGCCCTCTACCTGGCGGTCGCCCGCCCGCCCCCTGAGCTGGGTCACCAGCTCGTACACCTGGGCGATGCCCGACGCGCCCACGGGATGCCCCCTGCACTCCAGGCCGCCCGAGGTGTTGACCGGGAGCCTGCCCCCGAGGGAGGTCGCCCCCGACTCCGCGAAGGGCCCGCCCTGCCCGACCTCGCAGAAGCCCAGTTCCTCGTACTGCATGAGCTCGCCGAACGCCGTGGCGTCATGCACCTCCGCCAGGTCGATGTCCTCGGGCCCGAGCCCGGCGATCTCGTAGGCACGGGTGCTGCAGCGCCTTCCTATGGTATCCAGCCCGCTGTCCGGCAGAGCCCCGGATGCCAGCACTGAGGCGAGGACCTTCACCGGCCCGGCATCGCGGTACCTGTCCAGCACCCGCTCGCTGCAGAGCAGTGCGGCCGCGCCTCCGTCCCCGACCGGCGCGCACATGGACCTGGTGAGCGGGAAGGCGACGACCAGGTCGTCAAGCACCTCTTCCACGCTCATGTCCCTGCGGTACTGCGCCAGCGGATTCATAGAGCCGTGGCGGTGGTTCTTGGCCGCGATGCACGCTATCTGCCTCTGGGTGGTCCCGTGGGCCGCCATGTGCATCCGCGCGCCCATGGCGTATATGTCCATGAAGCCGGAGTGTCCGCCTTCCTTCTCCGCCCCGCCGTCCCCCGCCTCGGAGGCCTTCTTCTTGGCGTCGGCCTTGAACTGCTCGATCATGGCCTTGCTGAAGTCCACATCCGTGCCTGCCATGAACGCCTCGAACATCTTGTCCTTATCGTCGGGCATCCAGACCTTCTCGGCTCCCAGGGCCATGACCAGGTCGTACTCGCCCGCCCTGATGCTCATCCAGGCCTCGCGGAGCGCCGTGGACGCGCCGGCGCAGGCGTTCTCAACGTTGGTGATGGGGATGCCCTGGATGCCCAGCGGCGCCAGGGCCACCTGCCCCCGTATGCAGTGCTGCCCTGTGTCGATTCCCCAGCCGGAGTTGCTGAACAACGCCGCCTGGATGTCCTTCGGATCGCAGCCCGCGTCGCGGCAGAGCGACTCCATCGCCTCGGCCACCAGCTGCTTCACGCTCTTCTCGGCGAACTTGCCGAACGGGGTCATCCCCACCCCGATGATGTACACGTCGTCTGCCATCACTCCTCCTTCTCCGGGGTCAAACCTGATGATTTTGTCGTTTCTTGCCTGTAGCGCAAGGAATGCAAAATCTCAGGTTTGACCCCTTATGCAAAAACTTTCGGGTTTGATCCCGATTCGGCGGATGGGTATCGGGGGCGGCGGGGCCGAGCGGGGGCGCCCGTCGGCCGTCCAGCTCCGCGCGCGGTAATATGCCGCGACCGCCTTCTCCATGGGCATCTCCTCCGCGTTGGCGTACACGCCCTCGAGTCTGTCCTGTTCAGCCGTGAACCCCTCGTCCAGGTTCATCCGCCGCTCCAGGTTGTAGATGGTCGCCCCGGCGGCCATGAACCGGCCGAAGCTGAAGCGCGCACCCGTCACCGCGGAGAGCGCCGGCGGGGCCGGGCAGTAACGCGCGGGGAGGTTGAACGCCATGGCGGAGTCGGGCATGTAGCCGCGCAGCGCCGTGGCCCGCAGTGCAGCTGCTATCAGACGGGAAAGCGCCGGGGGGACGTTGTGCGAGTCTATCCAGTTGAGCACGGTGTTCGGGACCATCAGGAAGCCGGTAAAGGCGCAGCAGCCGGCTGCGGACAGCGCCTCGATCATGTCCTGCATGAATACCACCAGGGAGTGCTTGCCCTTCCAGGAGTCCGGCTTGAGGAGGGACAGCCCGGCCCCTTCCATGAACGCCAGGTAGCCCCCGTTGAGGTGGCAGCCGCCCCTGTTGGCCGTCGCGTAGCCGATGGCGTGTCCCCAGGCGAACCTCGGATGGTAGCCGGGTAGCTCGAGGCCTTTCGAGTGGTGGGCCAGCTCCCGAGAATCGAACCTCTCCGCCAGCCTTACCGAGCCCTCGGCCAGCAGGTCCCCCGCGCCCCTCCGGTGTGCGATGTCCTCGAGCAGGGAAGCCACGCCTTTTACGTCTCCGAAGCGCACCCCGGCGTCGAATGCGCCCCGCTCGGCGAGCTCCATGGCGGTAGCGATGGTGGCCCCGGCGGAGATGGTGTCCATCCCCAGGTCGTCGCACAGCCGGTTCCACTCGATGATGTGGGACAGGGAGGAGACCTCCAGGTTGGAGCCCATCAGGGCCAGCGTCTCGTACTCGGGCCCCCGGATCTCCTCTCCCCCGGTCGGGTGCCTGACCACCCGCCCGCATCTCACCGGGCAGGCGAAGCAGCCGCCTCGGCCGACCAGTATCTCCTCGAGGGCCTCGCCGCTTATGTCGCCGGCGCCCTCGAAGGTGCCTTCCCGGAAGTTGCGCGTGGGCAGCAGGGAGGTGGCGTTGCACCGGTTGACCAGGACCGACGTCCCATACGTGGACAGCATCTCCCCGGTTATCGTGTGCGCCTTCAGGGCCGCCGTCCACTCCTTTATCCGCTCGCGGAGGTCCTCCGGCCGATCAACCGGGACCTTACCCCTCCCCACCGCCGTAGCGCCTTTTACATTCTTGGAGCCGAGCACCGCGCCCACCCCGCAGCGGGCCAGGACCCTGTCGCCCGACATCACGGCGGCGAACTTCACCAGGTTCTCTCCCGCGGGCCCTATGGCTATCCTGCCCTCGGCGGAGGAGATCGAACCCTGCGCCTCGAACGTGCCCTTTCCCCACAGGCCGGACGCGTCGCGCAGCCGGGCCCCCGTCTCGTCGATATCGAGCCAGACCGGATGCGGCGCGCGGCCCCTGAAAATCAGCCCGTCGTAGCCGGCGCGCTTCAGGAACATCCCGAACAGCCCTCCCGAGTTGGAGCTGGCCATCCTGCCGGTGAGCGGCGACTTCGTGCTTATGTTGAAGCGGGAGGAGCCCGGCGTCCCGCACCCGGTAAGCGGCCCGGTGTTTATTACGACCGCGTTACCGGGGGAGAGGGGGTCGGTCCCAGGGGGTACTAGCTGCCTCAACAGCAGCGCGGCGGCGCCCTTGCCACCCAGGACCGGCAGCACGTCATCGGCCCACATGGGCATCAGGGACACCTCACCGGTGCTGAGGTCCACGTCCAGGTATGTCCCGGTGTAGCCGCCGCTCATCTCCCTCACGCTCCCTTTCCCATCCCCCGGGCTCCTCGCTTGGGTCAGTGGCCCACGTAGGCCGGCTCGCGGCCCTGCATGAACGCCATCACGCCCTCGAGCATGTCGTTGGTCTCCATGAGCGCCTCGATGTAGCTCCTCTCCGCCGCCAGCCCCTCCTCGAGGCTCATCTCCCTGTTCTCGACGAGGATCTTCTTGGCCAGCCCCATGGCCCTGGTCGCGCCCCTGGCCAGCGAGCGCCCGAGCTCCATGGTCTCCTCCTGGAGGCTCTCCTCATCGACCGCACGGGTGACCAGCCCGATGGAGGCCGCCTCATCGGCGTCGAGCCGCCTGCCGCTTATGATGAGCTCGCGCGCCCGCGCGGTGCCCACCGCCGCGGGCAGCCTCTGGGTGCCTCCCCCGGCGGGTATCAGCCCGATGCCGGTCTCGGTGAGCCCGATGCGCGCCCTGCCCCTGGCCATGATCCGGAAGTCGCACGCCAGGGCGAACTCGAGGCCGCCCCCGAAGGCGTGGCCCCCGATCATCGCGATGGTGGGCCTGCCCAGCCGCTCCACCGCGTTCATCATCTCCTGGGCGCGCCGGAGCATCGCGCTTATGTGGGGCGATAGCCGTGAGAACGTCTCGGCCATCACCTTCTCCGGGGGGAGCGTGAAGTCGATCGTGGACATGTCCACCTCAGGTGGGATGTTCTTCAGGTCCGCTCCCACCATGAAGTACTTGGGAAACGGGCTGCGGAACACCAGGCACCGGACGGCCTGGTCGGATTCTACCTGCTCCATCATGCGCATCAGCTCGTCGGCGAGCTCTACCGAGATTCCGTTCCCCGGCGGCCGCTCGATCGTTACCACGCCGAGCCCGTCGTTCACCTCGAGCGTCAGGAACTCGTAATCCATCTCTCTACCTCCTGTCCGCCGGGACACCGGCGTCCGCGGGGGCCATGCCGAGGGGCTTACCCGTCGCGCCTATCCCGAGCCTTTCCATAGCAACACCGCGGACGGTCCCGTAGGGGACCTTTCCCGATGCCGACCTTCCGACCGATTCGACAAAGACCCAGTTCTTGGGCACCTTGAAGTCCGAGATGCGCTCGCGCGCGTACGACCTGAGAGCGGAGGCCGTCTCGTCAGAGCCCTCCCAGGTTCCGTCCAGCTCTATGACCGCTGTCACGGCCTCGCCCCAGCGTGGGTGGGGCACTCCGACCACCACCAGGTCCCGGACTGCCGGATGCGCGAGCAGCATGTCCTCCAGCTCGTAGGGGAAGATCTTCTCGCCGCCCGAGTTGATGCAGGTCTGCTCGCGGCCGATGAACTCGATGGACCCGTCCGCCTCTACC
This sequence comes from Actinomycetota bacterium, assembly GCA_018831265.1. Classification (GTDB taxonomy): domain Bacteria; phylum Actinomycetota; class Geothermincolia; order Fen-727; family Anoxymicrobiaceae; genus JAHJCO01. The sequence goes on along the minus strand of JAHJCO010000011.1, from coordinate 2,247 downwards.
CTGCAGAGGTCTCCCAGGATCACCCAGGTCTCACCGTCTATCTCGACGTAGGTCTCCGCGGTCTTTTCCGGATCGTTCCAGTACCCGATGGACTGCCGGCCGCCGTACGCCAGGCGCCCGGTCGCCCCCGACCCCGGCCGGACGAAATCCCCCTCGGGGTCGATGACCATCACCGGGAACCGGCCTGTGGAGTCGATCTTGAACCGGTGTGGCCTGCCCGCCGTGCGCGCGCCCGAGACCTCGGACACCGCGCCCCCTCCCTCGGTTGCCAGCAGGCTGTCCACGATGATGGCGTTGGGGAGCAGCTCGTGGAACCGCGTCTTCATGACGGGCGAGAGCTTGACCGCCCCGCTCCCTATCACCGCGAGGCAGTCGAGGTCGTACTCGCGCTCGTCGAGGGCGGCCAGCAGCGGCACCGCGAAGGCGTCGCCGACTATCTCGGCAATCCTTATGCGTTCATCGGCGACCAGCCGCCAGAAAGCGTCGGCGTCGAAGACCTGGGAGTCCGGCAGCAGGTAGATGGTGCCGGCGGCGGCAATGCAGGGCATGGCCGCTATCCACGCGGCGCCGTGCATGAACGGCGAGCCGATGAGCAGCCTGAAGGCGGAGCCGGTGAAGCGCAGCAGTGACGTGCGGCCCGGCGGGGTGAAGACGCTCGTCTCCACCAGGTCGGTGGCGCGGTCCATGAGTCGCCGGCTCTTCAACGCCGACAGGTAGAGGTTGCGCGCGGGGCCGAATCCGCGAAGCGGCAGGTCCAGCATGTCCAGCAGGTTCCGGGGACCCGGGGGGGGCGCGTCCGCCAGGAGTCTCAGGTTCTTGACCAGCGCGTTGGAGACGCTGTTGGCGATCATGGCGAGCACGTTCTCCTGCGGCCAGCGCACCCCCTTGGGCATCCCCGTGGTGCCACCTGTGTAGAAAAGTATCTCCCCGTCGTTGGTGCCCGGCCCCCACGGCGGCTCCGGCCTGGCGGCCGAGCATGTCGCGACCGACTCCGACCACTCGGGGTTCCCGTGCCTGCTGCGGCCGACCACCACCACGTGCCTGAGGGTCGGGACCGACGGCCTGACCCCCTCCAGCAGGTCCTCGTACTCCGGGTTGATGAACACCATCACCGCGCCGGCGTTGTCGAGGACGTAGCGGAGCTCCTCCTCCTTGTAGCGGTAGTTGATGTTGAAAGGGCGAGCGCCTACCGCGGGGGCGGCCACGAAAGCTTCGATGAACTGGTTGCCGTTACGGAGCATGACCCCCACGTTGTGTCCCGGCATTACACCGGAGGAGAGCATGAAGTTGGCCGCCCGGTTGACGTTTTCGTGGACCTCGCGCCATGTGATGCGCTCCTGACCCCAGTGCACCGCCAGGCGGTCGGGCACCACCCGGGCGTTGCGCTCCACCACCGAGTAGAGCGTCTTCTCTGTCATACGGTCCCTCACCATCCTTCCGCCTTCCTACTCGAATGCGCTCAGGCCCAGCACGTCCCGGGAGACGATGAGCTTCTGTATCTGGGTGGCGCCGTCCGGTATGGTGAACATCCTCGCGTCCCTGAACAGCTTCTCGAGGGGGAACTCCTCGGAAAGCCCGTTGGCCCCGTGTATCTGTATGGCCTTGGAGGTGACCTCGACGGCCATCTCGGTCGCGAACCACTTGGCCATGGAGGTCTCGCGGTCGCAGCGCTTCCCCTGCTGGAGCAGGGAGAGGGCCCGGTAGGCCAGCAGGCGCGCCGCATCCACGGATGTGGTCATGTCGCAGATCATCTCCTGGATCATCTGGTGCTCGCCGATGAGCTTCCCCCACTGTCTGCGCTGGCGGGCATATGTGACGGAGTGGTCGAGTGCCGCCTGGGCCATGGCCACCGAGCCCACCGCCATGAGCGTGCGCATTATCTCGAACCCCTGGAGCACGAACTTGAGGTCCCCGGAGGAAGACGAGCCGGATGAGCCCTTGCTCCCCCCACCTCCCAGCAGGTTCTCCTTCGGTACCCTGCAGTCGGTGAAGTAGAGCTCGGAGGTGGGAAAGGCCTTCAGGCCCAGGTGGGGAAGCTCGCTGGCCTCGTACGGTGAGACCTCGCGGTCAACCAGCAGGATGCCTATGCGTGAGTCCTCTTCGCTTTTCACCCTGCAGATGACCGCGGCCAGGTCGGAGACGTGCCCGCAGGATATCCAGGTCTTGGTGCCGTTGAGGACTAGTGAGTCCCCGTCCGCCACGGCGGATGTCTGTATCTCGGCGGCGTTGGAGCCCACGTCGGGCTCG
>JAHJCO010000010.1 GCA_018831265.1 Actinomycetota bacterium | reverse complement strand
CAGAATTTGTTGGCGCTGTTGTTGCTCTGTCAGCTGCAGTGTAATGCTGATTTCTTCCCCTTGAAATACCGCGGGAGCCGCGGTGGCGCTGCCTGCCGAAGGGGTGGCTGCCCTTACCGCGGGCGCTTCCAGCGGCGCGCCACAGCGTGAGCACCATTCCCTTCCCTCTTCGTTTTCGCCACCACAGTTATGGCATACGACCGCCACCGGCGGCACCTCCATGTGGAATCGTTACGTAGGGTTATTATAGGCTAAACGTCCTGGACCGAGGCGTTCGCCGAGCCGGGAGGTGGTCGTATGGAATGCGACATGGAATGCGGAGTCACCGAGGTTACGCCGTGGGACCGGTCGAGCGCGGTGCGGAACCAGGTGCTCATGTCAGCTCCCGTGGTACTCGGTGCCTGGGCCATAGCCCGCCACCGTCCCCGCCGCCTTCTCCTCTACCTTCCGGCGGCCGTGGCGTTCATGACCCTCTGGCGCCGCTGGGTATGCGCCCGCTGCCGGTACTACGGGCGGGAGTGCTCGACCATGCTGGGCGTGATGACGGCGAGGATGATGCCGCGCGACGAGGAGCATGCCCTCGACCGCCAGACGATGATGGTGGACTTCGCCTTCATCGGGGCGCTGGCGCTCATCCCGCTACCCTCCGCGCTGAAAAGGCCCCGACTGGCCCTCGCGTACCTGGCGTCCCTGGCCGCCGGGCTGACGGCCGTCGTCCTCGACGCCTGCCCGCGATGCGAGAACGAGTTCTGCCCCATGAAGGACGTCAGACGATCGCTGGGCCTCGACTGACTGAAAGCGGTGCCAGGCGGGAATCAATTCACCGGGTCGACCTCCCGGTCGGGCGGCGGTCGCCCCTGGCCGATTCATCCCGCCTGGGCGGTCTCGGGCTCGATGGGCTGGCGCTCCACTGCGGCTCGCTGGTGCTTCGAGAGGCGGAACAGCAGAGCCGGCATCAGGGTCAGCGAGGTGATCAGGCACCAGCCGATGGCAAAGGCGGTGACCCCGCCGAAGCGCCGCAGGGGGACGATGCCCGACATCATGATGATGAGGAATCCCGCCACCGTCGCGATCGCCGCCACGACGTTGGCCCGGCCGAGATTGATCATTGTGGTGTCGAGCGCTTCGGATGCCAGCCGGTCCCCCGGCCGCATCTCCTGCATGTATCGGTGGGTGAAAAGGATACCGAAGTTGACCCCCACCCCTATCACCAGCGCGCTTGCCAGGGAGGTGACTACGTCCAGCGGCCAGCTCATGAGCCCCATGAAGCCTATCTCGGCGGCGACCCCGGCCAGGGCCACCGTCAGCGTGATGAGCCCGTAGGGGATGGAGCGGAATATCACCACCAGGACCAGGGCGCAGAGCACCAGGGACAGGACGGAGGAGACCGTCTCGGTGGGGATGATGTTCCTGGTCATATCCTTTGTCAGCGGGGTGATGCCCCCCAGCTGGAAGGTCAGCCCCGCCGGCCCCAGGTACTTGCGGCTGTTCTCCTGCAGGATACGCATCTTGCGGTTGACCACGTCGGTGGACTGGGCGCCCCTGGCGTTGAGGGTGATGAGCGCCTCCTTACCGTCCTCGCTCAGGAGCCCCCCGACGATGAACCCGTTGTTGTCCTGGATCATCTGCACCACCGCCTGCGCTTCCTCTTTGGTGGCCGGGAGCCGGCCGCCGTTGGCGCCGGCGAGGGTGTCGGGCAGGCCGGTCAGGCCGCCCTCCTTGTAGAGCTGCTCCTCTCCGTAGAAGTTGTCGGGGTCCTCGAGGATGCCTTTCTCCAGCTCGGCCATCGCCTGGAGGGCCTCCGGTGACAGGACGTCGCCTTTCACCAGGATGACGTCCTGCTGCTGCCCCCCGAAGTACTGCTCGATGTCGAAGTCGGCTTTTATCCCCGGCAGGCTGCGGGGCACCAGCTTGCGCAGGTCCGAGTCCGTGGTCAGGCCGCGGATCTGCGCGAAGCCGAAGAGTATAAGGACGCTGAACACGATTATCACGGCGGTGGAGTGCTGTATTGCCAGGTCCCCGGCCCCCTTCAGGCCCCGGTCTATGGCCCGGGTGAACAGCCCCCGGCTCTTGCGCCGGGACAGTCCGTCGAAGTGGGTCTTCAGCTTCCCCATGTCCTCCGGCGACCTCTCGTAGACCCGGTCGCGAACAGCCATGATCGCGGGCAGCATGGTGATGGTCAGCGCGAAGATGAAGACGGTCCCCAGGCCGCAGGTCAGGCCGAAGTCGCGAAGCGGAGGAAGGACCGAGAACTCGAAGACCAGGAAGCCGAACACGTTGGTTATAGCGGCCAGGAAGATGCCCACCCCGACCGTCGTCACAGCAAGGCCGACCGCCTTGACCGATCGGAAGTGGAAGACCATCTCCTCGTAGTAGCGCGCCACGAGCGGCACCACGAAAGTCAGCGCGGTGCCCAGCAGCAGCGGCATCACCGCGATCGAGGCGACCGAGTAGGGTATGCCGACCCACCCCATGAACCCGAAGGTCCACACCAGGCCCAGCACCATGACCACGATGGGCAGCATGGTGTCGGTGAACCGGCGGAAGGCAAGGAACAGCGTCAGCACCACCAGCATGAGCGCGGCGCCGAAGAGCAGGAGGGTCTTGTTGCGGATGTGGTTGTCGAAGTCCCGGGCCAGGGTGGGATCGCCCGCTATCTCGAAGGTGGTGCCGGGTATGCCTTTGAGCTTCTGGCGGAAGAACTCCTCGAGGTCCTGGCCCAGCTTCACCTGCTCCTTCTGGGAGAGGTCGGAGCCCACCTTCATCATGATCAGGGTGACCTTCTGGTCGGGGGTGAGGAAGCGACCGTACATGGCCTTCCGGACCTCGGGGTTCGACAGGTAGTCCTGCTCCACCAGGCCCTGCCAGTCCTTGCCCGTGAACTGCTTGACCATCTCGGCGGTGATAGTGCCCAAGGGGACGTTGAAGCCTCCCTTGGCCATCTCGCTCTTGATGTTCGCTATGAAAGGGGACAGGTAGGACTGGATCACCGGTACGGTGGTGCCGCCCGGTCCCTCTATGGTCTGTATCTGACCCTTTGAGAAACGGGGGTCCGTCTGGAACTCCTCGTCGAGCCCCAGCAGGAACTCCACGAAGTCGTTGTCGGTGGCCGAGGGGGTCTTTATGAGCACGTACTCGTAGGCGATCCCGCCGAACTGCTTCCGCAGCTGGTCCAGCGCCTTGATGCTGGGGAACTCCTCGGGCAGCAGGCTCTCGTATGTGACCTGCCCCTCGAGGAAGAGTAGACCGAGCCCCATCGCCACGGTGAAGACCAGGCACACCGCGATCACGGCATAGGGGTGCTCCTTGACCATCTTCGCGATCCACCCGAAGACCCTCAACGTACCCCTTTCGATTCGCCGGTTGCTTCTCTAGTAATTCTGACAGACCGCTTGCGTTTCCTGTTTCCGCGGGAGCGTGGGACTGGCGCGGAATTGACCTGCAAGGTGTAGAATACGTTACTGCAGCCTGTTCGTTACCGGGAGTGGTGACGCGACCGCGAAAAGCGGTAGGAAAGGGGGAAGTGGCATGGCGAAGTACATCATGCTGAGCAGCCTCACGGATGAGGGTGCGCAGACCATCAAGAAGAACCCGGAGAGGATCAAGGAGGTCAACAAGGACGTGGAGGCGCTGGGAGGCAAGGTGCTCGACCAGTACGCCGTCCTCGGAGAGTTCGACTTCATCAGCATCCTTGAAGCACCCGACATGGAGACCATCGCACGCATCTCTGTCGAGCTGGGCTCGCGTGGCTCCGTCCACATCCAGACGCTGGCCGCGATACCGGTGGACGAGTTCATAGCAAGGCTGAAGTAGCAGCTGGACCCGGAAGTAGAGCGTGAGCCCCGGCCCTTTGTGGCCGGGGCTTCTATCCGGAGCGCTGAATTCTCGCGTCTCAGCCACCAAACGTCGAAAACCGTGGGGTCGGACACTTGAAGTTACAGACCGACACATCCCCGACCCCCAGCCACCAAACGTCGAAAACCGTGGGGTCGGACACTTGCGTTCATTCCTTAACTCCGATCAAATCCAGGCCACAATGAACGAATTTGTCCGACGCCACTCCATATTACAGACCACCGTCCTTGTGCTCCTTGCCGCGTGCGCCCTCCTCGCCGCCTCCTGCGGTCGTTCGCCGTGGACCATCCAGTGGCAGGCCGAGTCCGCGTCGCTGCTCTCGACCAGTGCTGCCGACCCGGAGCACGTGTGGGCGGCGGGCGGAGGACCGGTCTACTTCTTCGACGGGGTCTCCTGGCGGAAGCAGGTGGAGGGACTCTCGCCCGAGCCGCTCGATGTTTCCGCCGCGGACCCGGCCCACGTCTGGGCGGTCGGGGGCGACGGCTCCGGGGTCGTCTACTTCTTCGACGGGACCGACTGGAACCGGCAGTTCGAGACCGCCGACTCCTCCATGAGCTGCGTCGCGGCCGCAGATGCCACCCACGCCTGGGCCGTCGGCGCGAACGAGGGCGCTTCCAACATCTACTCCTTCGACGGGAACTCCTGGTCGCTGATGTACTCGGCGCCCCTTCACGTCCAGGACATGACCGCCACCGACGCGCAGCATGCCTGGTTCGTGGCGGAGGCTCCGGGCGGCGGGAGCGCCGTGTACTCGCTGGAGGGCGCCTCGTGGAGCAAGGCGTACCAGACTCCCGAGGGAGAGGTGCTCTTCGGTGTGGACGCCTCGGACCCGGCACACGTCTGGGCCGTGGGTACGGGGGGCTCGGAGGTCTCATCCGGGGAAGGTACCGGCTCCGGCGGCGGGGTGTTCTTCTTCGACGGGAAGCGCTGGGACAGGAGGTTCCTCACAGCCGAGGAGCTGCACCGGGTGGCCGCCGCGGACGCGGGGCACACCTGGTTCGCCGGGGGCATCGGCCTGAAGGGTCCCATCTACTTCTGCGACGGACGCACCCTGGTCAGGCAGTACCAGTCCGCCGAAGCCCTGTTCGACATCACGGCTCCGGATGCCGACCACGCCTGGGCGGTCGGGGGCCTGGGGGGTGTCTTCATCTACGATCCCGGGCGCTGAGCGAGGCGGCCGGCGCTTCCTTGATGAAAATCGCTTCTTTTGAAACAATCAACTGACCTCCGGGCGGGCCCCGCCCGGGGTGCCACCTGCAGGAGAGCCATTGCCCGATGAAGAGACCCGCGATACCGGTAACGAGACCCCGGAGGTGACGCCCCGTCCCTCCGCAGCCCCGCTCCTCCCCGGCGAGATGCCCGAGGAGGCCGAGAGGTCGTGGTGGCAGGTGATGGCTCCTACCTCGCGGCTGGAGGGCAAGACCCGGCTGCGGCCGCTCACCCTTGTCCTCGCCATCGTTTTCGTCCTGACCGCGATAGCCCTGTTCAGCCTCACCAACCTGGCGGTCCTGCGCAACTACCTCCAGGGCGAGACCATCTTCTGGGTCATGAGGATCGGGCTTGCGGTGATGGTCGCCTCCCTGATCATCTACCTGATCGTCCGCGAGATGGTCAACCTGAGATACGCGGACCGGATAGTCGCGCAGATGAGCGAGGCGAACCGGCGCTTGAGGCTGCTGCTGGCCGCCGGCCAGGAGATGGGCTCCACGCTGGACCTGCCCGAGATACTGGAGAAGATGCTCAGCTACACGTTCGCGGTCACGGGGGCCGACATGGGCGCGGTCTACCTATGGGACAAGGCGGCCGACAACCTGGTCCTCGGCCTGGTCAGGGGCGTCGACCAGGACAAGGTGATCTTCAAGCAGTTTCCCATGGGCGCGGGCCTCGTGGGGGAGACCGCCCGCGAGCTGGAGCTGAAGGTCTTCGACAGCACCGAGTCGCTGGACGAGCGCGACAACGTCTTCTTCGGCGCCGCCGAGCCAGCCAGCCAGGTGCTGGTGCCCCTGGTGGCCAGGGGCAAGTTCGTGGGCATGCTGGTGACGGGCACCAGGGAGCCGCACAAACACAGCGAGGACGAGACCCGCATGCTCGAGGGGTTCGCGGAGCTCTCCAGCCTCGCCATCACCAACGCCGAGCTCTACAGGATCGCACGCAAGAGCCTGGATGCGCTGGCGCGCGAGAGGGGGATAACGGGATCGGTCCTGGAGCAGATGGTCGCGGCCGTGATGACCTGCGATTCGAAGGGAAGGATCTCCATCTTCAACAGGGAAGCCCAGAGACTGACCGGCTATAGCTTCGGCGAGCGGACCCAGGTGATGCTGCGCCCCGAGGCCTCGCTCGACGACAACCCGCTCGGCCCGCTGGAGCACGGAATGCTCGAGGCCCTGGAGGGGACCGGGGCGGTGAGCGAGGGCGAAGCGGTGGTCATGAAGAGGGACAACACGCTGCTGCCTGTCGCCTACCGCATCTATCCGCTGATGGACGGCCCCGAGGTGGTGGGCGCGGCCGCCGTCTTCATGGAATCCAGGGATGAGCCGTCCATGGCGGTGGACCGCCGGGGCGTCGATTACCAGGTGTTCCTGAGGTCGCTGGGAGCTCGCATAGAGCGGCTGTACACGCACCCGCTGGCCAAGGTCCTGGAGCGCACGCGCGCCATGGACCCCGAGGAGTGGTCCACCGGCCGGCAGGATATCATCAGGATGCTCGAGGCCGGCAGCGCCGCCCTGCTCGGCCTGCTGGAGGACGTCGAGCTGTACCTGAGCTGCACGGCGACCAGGGAGTGGGACGCCCCCGGCGAGCACAGCATCGAGGAGATAGCCGCCTCGGCGGTGGAGGGCGCCCTTGACTCGCAGGAGGTCCGGGGGGTGGTGGTCACCGTGAGGCTCGGCGGGTTGCCGGGCGTGTTCGGTCACCGGCGCATGATCAAGACGGCACTCCAGGAGGTGATCGGGAACGCGGCGCTCGCGTCGTCCGAGGGTGGGAAGAAGGTAGACGTCACGGGGCGCGAGGAGTCCGGGAGCGTCCTAGTGGAGGTGAAGGACACGGGCCACGGCGTGTCCCCGGAGGCGCGGGAGCACATGTACATGCCGTTCTTCACCCTGCGGGAGGGGCGCAGCGGGCTGGGGCTTTCCGTGACCCGGCGCGTCATGCAGGCGCTGGGCGGCAGGGTCTCCCTCGCCGATTCGGACGGAGGCGCGACGTTCGTGCTGGAGTTCCCCCGCGCGCCCGGCGCGGCACCGGGGAGCGCGGCGGTCGTAGGGGAAGAGGGGTGAGCGGGTGCTGATCGGCGTGATCTCCGATACCCACCTGAAGGACACGGCCCTGCCCGACAGGGTGCTGGAGGCGCTCGCGGGGTCCGATCTGATCCTGCACGCCGGCGACATCCTGGACCTGGCGGTGCTCGAGCAGCTTTCGAAGGTGGCCGAGACCGTGGCGGTCAGGGGGAACATGGACCACGCGGAGGTCGCCCGGACCCTGCCCGAGAAGCGCGTCATCGAGGCGGCCGGGTTCAGGATCGGCCTGACGCACGGTTACGGCGCGCCGACCAGCATGACCCGCAAGGTCGCCGCGATGTTCGACGACGTGCAGTGCGTGGTGTTCGGACACACGCACCACCCGCTGATAAAGGAGAGGGGCGGGGTCCTCTTCGTGAACCCCGGGAGCCCCACGGACCGCATGTTCGCGCGACGGCACACCGTGGGGTTCCTCGATCTCGACGAGACCATAACGGCCCGGATCCTGGACATCTAGAAAACGTGCCGGACCAGGGGGGAAGATTGGCCGAGGACGTAGCGGTTGTCGGATGGGCGCAGACCGTCCATAGCCACGAAATGGCCCGCCGGACGGACCTGGGCCTGGCCTACTCCGTGGTCAACGCCGCGCTGGATTCCTGCGGCCTGTCCATCGGCGACATCGAGGTGGTGATCGACGCGGGCAGCGACTTCCTGGACGGGCGGGGCATCTCCAACTGCGTGGCGGCCGACGCGCTGGGTGCCCACCTCAAGGAGGAGTCCAAGGTCGCCGGCGATGGCCTGCTCGCCGCCATATACGCCTACATGCGCCTGCGCACGGGCATGTTCTCCACCGCCCTGGTGGTCGCCTACGGAAAGAGCTCCCAGAGCGGCCCCTCTGCGCAGTCACGCTCGATGGCCGAGCCGTTCTATACCAGGCCCCTCGGCCTCGACGCGCTGGCGGCCGCGGCGCTGCAGGCGCGGTCCTACACCAGGCACTACGGGGTTGACGGGTCGGCGCCGGCCCGGGTCGCGGTCAAGAACCGGGCGGCGGGGGTCGAGAACCCCCACGCCCAGCTGAGGACCGCGGTCTCGCTCGGGGAGGTGCTGGGCTCGCGGGAGGTGGCCCCGCCGATCAGGGAGCTGGAGGCCGGGCCGGTCAGCGACGGCGCCTGCGCGCTGGTGATGACCGAGGGCTCGGTGGCGAGGGCACTCAGGGCGAGGCCCGCCTGGCTGGTGGGAGTGGGAATGTGCACCGATCCCTACTTCCTGGGCTCTCGCGACCTTCAGCGGTGCACACCGGCGGCCAAAGCCGCTCGCTCGGCGTACAGACAGGCCGGGGTGTTCGACCCGGGGCGCGACCTCGACCTGGTGGAGCTCAGCGAGCCGTACGCCTACCAGGAGCTCATGCTCTGCGAGGCCCTCGGCCTCTGCGACGAGGGTGAGGGGGCGGACCTGCTCGCAAGCGGGACCACCACCCGCGACGGTGGGCTCCCGGTCAACGTCTCCGGAGGGGTGACCTGCGCGAACCCCCTGGTCGCCACGGGGCTGGTGAGGCTCGCCGAGGCGGCAGCCCAGGTGACCGGCCGCGCCGGGCCGCTCCAGGTGAGGGACGCGAAGAGGGCCCTTGCCCATTCCTCCGGAGGCCTGGCGATGCAGACGGCGGCGTGCGCGGTGGTGGAACGATGACCAGGGTGACGCTCTTATTCCTCCGTGAGAAAACGTCTATTCCGTGGGGTCGGAGGTTTGCGGTGCCGTTGGGTTACGCCGATTTCGAGAAGGTCATTACGCGATGAAAACCTCCGACGCCACTCTGTATTCGGATTTGACGGTGATAGCCGGGGGTGAGGCGTGATGGCGCGCTCCGTGGCGGTCGTGGGTACCGGACAGACCAGGCACGTCAGCAGGCGTGACGACGTCAACATGGCGGAGATGGTCCGCGAGGCGGCGCTCCTGGCCCTCCAGGACACGGGGCTGGGACCCGGCGACGTGGATGCGGTGGTCGTCGGGAGCGCCCCTGAGATATTCGAGGGCGTCAACAGCCCTGAGAACTGGGTCGGTCCCGCCGTCGGCGCGGCCGGCAAGCCGATGCTGCGTATTCACACCGGGGGAACGGCTGGAGCCTCGGCCGCAATCGCCGCCTACTACCACGTGGCGAGCGGACTGTTCGACACCGTCCTGGCCGTCGCCTACGAGAAGCTGTCCGACGGCTCGGCCCAGTACGGGCTTTCTACCTGCTGCGATCCCCTGTGGGACCGCGACTTCGCCTGCGGTGCTCCCGCCCTGGTAGCCCTGCAGGCCAGGGAGTACATGGCCCGCTACCACCCCGAGATTACCGAGGAGCACGGTGCGATGGTGGCGGTCAAGAACAGGAAGAACGCGCTCTTGAACCCGTGCGCACAGCTCAGGATGGAGCTTACCGTCCAGGACGTCATGGACTCGGCGCCGGTAGCCTCACCGCTTAAGGTGCTCGATTGCTGCCCGACCAGCGACGGGGCCGCCGCCCTGGTGATAGCCTCGGGTAGTCGTGCCAGGAAGCTGGCGGCAAGACCCGCGTGGATAACCGGGGTCGGCACCTGCACTGAGAGCCCCTACGTCCCCGACGTGGACCTGGCCTACCCGGAGTCGTGCGTCCGCGCGGCGCAGCACGCCTACCAGATGGCATGGGTGTACGAGCCGCTCAAGGAACTGGACGTCGCCGAGGTGTACGAGGCGTTCAGCTTCCAGGAGCTCATCTGGTACGAGACGCTGGGGTTCTGCAAGCCGGGCCAGGGCGGGCGGCTGGTGGAGTCGGGGATAACAAAGCTGGACGGTGAGTTCCCCGTGAACCCGTCCGGCGGGGTGCTGTCGAGCAACCCCATCGGCGCCTCCGCGATGATAAGGCAGCTCGAGGCCGCGCGGCAGGTGATGGGAAAGGCCGGAGACCACCAGGTCGGGGGGGTCAGGCGCGCCCTCGCGCACTCCTGGGGCGGGGCCATCCAGTTCAGCACCGTGACCATATTCTCGAACGAGCCGTAGGAAAAAAGGACATGGCGCAATGAAAACCTCCGACGCCACTCATGACCGGCGACCGCTCGAGCCGCCCGAACTCGTCTACCTGAAGGGAGAGACACGCTGCCACTACACCTGGTCGACGGGTGAGGTCGTCGGCTCTTTCCTGGGGGCCCTGCGAGACCACGCCAGGATACTGGGCGCCGTTTGCTCCGGATGTGGCCGCGTGGCCGTCCCGCCGCTCTCGTACTGTGAGGAATGCTGCTCGGCTATGGAGGACTACCGGGAGGTCGGACCGCGGGGAGTGGTGATGTCGTGGACCAGGGTCGCCGCCGGGTTCCCAGATGCGCCCCTGCCGGCGCCGTTCCGGTATGTACTGGTGAAGCTTGCCGGTGCCGACACCTCGCTGCTGCACCTCGCCCCGGACGACGAAAGGGTCGTTGTGGGGGCGACGCTGCATCCCGAGTTCAGGAAGGTGCGTAGGGGCGCCATCACGGACATAAAGTGGTTCGTACCGGACGAGTCCGCCGAAGAACGGACCCGTGAGCAATGAGAGGAGAGGACGGTTGCTCGAGGTAGCGGGTGGCTCGGAGGAGCCGGTCGAGGTGGTCGAGGGGGACCTGGACATCGAGTATCGCTACGCCTACGGCGAGTACTACGACCGTTTCTACCGGGAGATGCGGGACAACCGCCGCATCATGGGGGTCGCCTGCGCCCGGTGCCGGTGCGTGCTGCTGCCGCCGCGGCCGTACTGCGGTTTCTGTTACGAGCCCGTCGACCGATGGGTGGAGCTCGCGGACGAGGGGACGGTCCAGACCTTCACCAACGTCCAGCTGCCGTTTCCGGGCCAGCCGACCGAGCCACCTTACATCTACGCGTTCATCATGCTGGACGGGGCCGCCGTCCAGTTCCCGCACCTGCTGGGGGAGGTCGATCCCGCCCGCGCCAGGGTCGGCATGCGGGTGAAAGCGGTCTGGGCCGAGAATAGAAAAGGCACGCTGCACGACATAAAATACTTCCGCCCCGTAGAGAACGAGGGATGAGGGGACCGATGGCAAGGAACAGGAGCCCGGTACGCCGCTGGGACAGGAGGTGCACTCCCGGATGGGATACACGCGACGCGGCCGAGTCCCGCGCGCTCCAGGACGCCATGCTCAGCCGTTTCATCACCGAGCAGGTCTACCCCTTCCACCCCTACTACCACGAGCTGTTCGACCGCGAGGGGATAGACCCCCGCAGCATACGGACCGTCGCGGACCTCCAGCGCATCCCCTTCACCTACAAGGAGGACATCGCACCGCACCCCCAGGATCCCGAGAACCCCAGGCGCTTCGTGCTGGACCCGGGGCTCGCGCTCGGTCGTGCGTCCACCGCCAGGGGCTGGACGCCGCTGCCGGCCCCCGGCGCGGGAGGGGATCCGCAGGAGCAGAGCGAGAGGTACCAGCCCGTCTTCCCGATGTTCACCACCGGGACCACCGCGGAGCCCACTCCGTTCTTCTTCACCCTGTACGACCTCGAGCGGATGAAGGAGGCCGGCCGGAGGCTGGCTTCGGTCACCTCCAGCAGGGCGGGAGAGGACTACGACCTCCGGGTGGTCGCGGTGAACAACTTCCCCGGGAGCGCCCACCTCGCCCACTGGGTCGCCCTGACCGGCGCGGAGGGAGCGGCCATAACCACCTTCAACACGGGTGGCGGGCCGACTATGGGCCGCGAGAGGGTCCTGAACATAGTGGAGAGGGTCCGCCCCACCCTGTTCATGGGCCTGCCCGGCTACACTTACGACCTGTTCAAGACGGCCGTCTCCGAGGGTCGCGACCTCTCCAGCATAGAGGTCGTCGCCATGGGGGGCGACCGGGTGACGCCCATGGCCAGGGAGAAGATAGCCGGGCTGCTGGAGGAGACGGGGGCGGTCGACCCGGTGGTGACCGCGGCGTTCGGCTGCACCGAGATGAAGTACGCCTGGGGCGACTGCGGCGACTGGGAGAGCAGGGGTTACCACACATACCCGGACATGGAGATCATCGAGGTGGTAGACCCCGAGACCGGCGCGGTCCTCGCCGAGGGCGAGACCGGCGAGCTCGTCGTGACAAACCTGGACGCGCGCGGCTCGGTGGTGCTGCGCTACCGCACCGGCGACGTACTGGTGGGAGGCTACTCGACCGAGCGGTGCCCCGCCTGCGGCAGGACGGTCCCGCGCATAAGCAGCCAGACATACCGGAGGCCGCACGCCAGGCAGTTCAACCTGGCCAAGGTCAAGGGCAACCTCGTGGACCTCAACACCTTCGTCGCCGTGCTGGACAACAACGTGGACGTGCTCGAGTGGGTGGTCGAGATAAGGAACAGGAACGACGACCCGGCGGACGTGGACGAGGTCTGGGTGTACGTCTGCCCCACGTCGGTCGGCGAGGTGAGCGGGCTTCGCGAGCGTATAGTCGAGGACCTGCGCAACTCGCTGGAGCTCACCCCCGACAGGGTGATGGTGACGACTTATGAGAAGATGGCCGACCAGCTGGTCACGAGCGGCGACCGTATGATGACCAGGGTGATCGACCTGAGACTGCCGGAGTGAGCCGGGCCGGGGACCCGACCCCCGTCGGCCGAAAGGAGTGATGCGGTGTGATCGACCATAAGTTCATCGGCAAGGAGTACCCGCCCGACGTCTACGAGATAGGGCGGGAGAAGATGAGGGAGTACGCCCGGGCGATCGGAGAGACCAGCCCCTACTACCACGATACCGAGTTCGGACGGAGCTCGGCCTACGCCGACAACATAGCCCCGCCGTCCTTCGCTGCGGTCTACAACCTCCTGGGGGCGGCCAAGTTCTTCTTCGACCCCGAGATCCAGGTCAACTTCGCGATGCTGGTGCACGGCGAGCAGGAGTTCGAGTACCTCGAGCCCGTCAAGCCCGGGGACGTCATCACCAGCACCGGCAAGATCGTGGATATAGCCGAGAAGGGCAACAACGACGTGATCAAGTTCGAAGCCCGCAGCGTGAACCAAGAGGGCGTGCTGGTCACTATCGGCAGGGCGACCTTCGTGGTGAGGGGGGGCAACTGAAATGACCGACGTGAAGTACGACGACGTGAAGGTAGGCGACGGGATCCCCGCCCTCGACGTGACCCTCGAGCAGATGATGCTCTGGATGTACGCGGGCGCCAGCCTCGACTTCAACCCCATCCACGTGGACAAGGAGTTCGGCGAGAAGGTCGGCCTGGGCGGGACCATCGCCCATGGGCTGTCCAGCATGGCCCGGCTGGGCCGCTGCATCAACGAGTGGACCGGCGATCCCGGCGCTCTGAAGAGGTTCGGTGTCCGCTTCGCCTCGCCCGCCCGCCCGGGCGACACCTGCACCTTCTGGGGCAGGATCACCGGGAAGGACGACGCCTCGAAGCGGGTGACCCTCGAGGTCGGGGCCAGGAACCAGGACGGTGTCGACATACTGACCCGCGGCGTCGCCGTCGTCGAACTCGACTAGTCTCCGAGCGAAGTGGCCGATCAACCCTTGGACGAACCGGGGGGTCAGAACGCTAACCGTGGAGTGAGCGGCCGATCAACCCCTGGGCGAACCGGGGGGTCAGACATTTGCGTTCATTCCTTGCCGCTGATCGACTCCGGGAGACAAGGAACGAAAATGTCTGACGCCCCTCATCATTCGAAAAGACTAGACAGAGACTTCTACAGCTGCGGCCTGCACTGCGCGGGCTGGCTGTTCCTGCCCGAGGGGGTCGAGAGGCCTCCGCTGGTGGTGATGGCTCACGGCCTGGCGGCGCAGAGGGACTTCCGCCTGCCCGCCTTCGCGGAGGCGTTCGCCTCGAAGGGCATCGCGTCGTTCGCCTTCGACTACCGGAACTTCGGGGACAGCGAGGGCGAGCCCCGTAACCTGGTGAGCCCCCGGCGGCACCTGGCCGACTGGATGGCCGCCGTGAACCATGCGCGCTCTCTCCCCGAGGTGGACGGCTCGCGCCTGGCCCTGTGGGGCTCCTCCTTCAGCGGCGGCCACGTGCTGGTGACGGCCTCCCGGGTGCACGGCCTCAGGGCGGCGGTCGCCCAGGTGCCGTTCGTGGACGGCGCGACCGTCGGCCTCTCCTTTCCCCCGCGCTTCGTCGCCCAGGCGTCCTCCCACGCGGCCTGCGGCCTCGCCCTGGCCGCGGTCGGCATTGGCCCTCACTACGTCCCCGTTGTAGCCGACCCGGGTGACTTCGCCGCCATGAACACACCGGGCTCGAAGGAAGGGTACCTCGCGCTGGTGCCCGAGGGGTCGGACTGGCGGAACGAGATGCCGGCGCGGGCGTTGCTCACCCTGCTGGCCTACAGGCCGGTCAGATACGCCCCGCGGATAAAGTGCCCGACCCTGGTCGTCTGCGCGGACAAGGACTCGCTGGTACGCGCGTCGGATGTCGAGAAGGCCGCTCGCCGCATACCACAGGTCGAGCTGGTCAGGCTGCCGGTGGGCCACTTCGACGTGTATTCCGGGGAGTGGTTCGAGAAAGTGAGCGCATTAGAGGCCGATTTCCTGCGGCGCCACCTCGAGTAGCAGGCAAGTCGAGGGAAAGGACGGAAGTATGGCCAGGCCCGACCGTGAGGTCTTCTATCCAATAATAGGCCAGACGAAGTGGAGCAGGCTCAAGAAGTCTCTGCTGATCTGGGACCCGGTCACGAAGTTCGTCAAAAGACTCGGCAACGTCCCGGTCATTGGCCCGCGCGTCACCTGGTTCTGGGACGACGAGCACTTCAACCAGACCGTCGTACCCATCAACCGGGAGCTGTCCGACGGCGGCTCGACCGTGCTCCCCGTCACCATAGTCGAGGAGATGGTGAGGCGCTCGTGCCACACCGTGAAGATGAACCTGTGCCTCTGCCGCTCGGCATGCGCCTGCGAGCGCTTCTCCATGGGGCTGGGCTGCCTGTTCCTGGGCGCGAGCACCCGGAACATCCACCCCAGCATGGGCAGGCCGGTCCCGGTGGAGGAGGCGCTCGAGCACGTGCGCGCCGCGGTGGACGCGGGGCTGGTCATGCACATCGGCAAGGTGGACCCCGACCCCTACATGCTGGGACTTCGCGACAGGAAGCACTTCCTCACCCTGTGCTTCTGCTGCCAGTGCTGCTGCGTGGCCATGAAGGACTTCGATTACTTCGCGCCGGAGGTGCGGGCCCGCACCCATCGACTCGAGGGGCTCGAGGTGACCGTCACCGATGAGTGCAACGGCTGCGCCCGGTGCGTCTCCGAGTGCTACGCGGGAGCGATGGTCATGGGGGACGGGAAGGCGAGGGTGACGGATGGGTGCAAGGGCTGCGGCCTCTGCGTTGCACGATGCCCGCGCGGGGCCATCGAGATCTCCATCACCGACGGCGACCGTATGGTCGAAGAGGCCCTCGAGCGCATCACCCACCATTCAGACGTGACCTGAGCGTGGACCGCCGACGGCCGTGGAAAGCAACGTCTACGTGTCGGACCCGTTTGCTATACTAGACGGGCTGATCCGCGGGACTGGAGGCTTACTTGATCCGTTTCGTCATACCCAAGGGAAGCCTGGAGGAGCAGACCCTGTCGCTGCTGCGCGACGCCGACCTGCCGGTGCGCCGCGCGGGCGACCGCGAGTACAACGCGCGCATAGACGACGAGCGCTTCAGCCAGGTGGCCATCCTTCGCCCCCAGGAGATAGGCAAGTACGTCGAGGAGGGCATCTTCGACCTGGGGATCACGGGGCTCGACTGGATACGCGAGACCGGCTCCGACGTCGAGATACTGGCCGACTTCCCCTACGCGAAGACGGGGCCCGGCGACTCCCTGCGAATAGTGCTCGCGGTGCTCAAGGACTCCGGCGTGGAGAAGCCGGGGGACATGCCGCCGGGCACCAGGGTCGCGACCGAGTACCCCAACATCGCGCGGGAGTACTTCGAGCGGCTGGGTATCGACGTCAAGGTCATCCCCTCGGCGGGGGCGACCGAGGCCAAGGTCCCGCAGATAGTGGACGCGGTGGTCGAGATAACGGAGACCGGCAGCACCCTGCGGGCGCACGGACTGGTCATCATCGACGACATCCTCCAGACCTCCACCAAGCTCATCGCCAACCGCGACTCGTACGCGGACCCCGCCAGGCGCCGGGTCATGGAAGAGATAATGACCCTGATCCTCTCCACCATCGAGGCGCGGGGCAAGGTCCTGCTCAAGCTGAACATGAGCGAGGAGAACCGGCCGGCGGTGCTCGACCTCCTGCCCGCCATGCGCTCGCCGACCCTGAGCCCCCTGGCTGACGGCGGCTTCGCGGTCGAGACGGTGGTCGAGAAGGGTACCCTGGCCGACCTAATACCGGGGTTGAAGGCCGCGGGGGCCACGGGCATATTGGAGATACCGCTGGGCAAGGTAGTGCCGTAGCGTACCGGACGACCGAGCCCGTCCGAGGGGCCGTTCCATGAGGAAACAACTCACCGCCGAAGACCTGGCGATGGTCTTCCAGTGGATCATCGCGGTCCTGCTGACCCCCTTCGTTCTGCTGCCCCTGTTCCCCCGGGAGCCGGTCGCTTTCGGCGTGCGACTGGGGATAGTGCTCGGGGGCTACGCGGTGACCGCGGTCATGACCGTCGTCTACCTGTACGCGCGCAAGCGGTCCGGCAAGGCCGCGGAGTGGGTCGTCAATATCACCGCGACCCTGGACGTGATACTGATCTTCGTATGTCTCATGGTCTGGCCGCGGTTCCTGCCCGACCTCTTCTTCTTCTTCCCCCTCCTGGTCATCGTCGTGGCGGCCCGCTACGGGTACCGTGAGACGGCGCTCGCCGCCGTCGGGCTCTCCGTGCTGTACGCGATCACGCTGGTCGTCCGGCTGGACGGGGGCCAGCCCGCCAGGACGGTCATCGCGGACACGGTGCTGCGGATAGGCTTCCTGTTCCTGGTCGCCATGGCAACCGTCTACATAACCCGGCGGGAGAGACGCCTGCGCCGGGAGGCCCACATCCTGTCCATGGTCGCGGTGGCCATGGGCTCGACCCTCGACCCGGGCCAGCTCATGGACACCGTGGTGGAGGGCATCAGCGAGGCGGCCGGCCTGGGGCGCTGCAGCGCCTTCCTGTTCAGCCGGGACGGGCTCTGGGGCCTGCCCGAGAGCACCACCGAGACCGATCCCGACATCCGCGAGAGGTTCTTCTCCACGCGCATCGACCTGATGAGGGAGAACGTGGTCAGCAAGGCCGCCGAGTCAGGGCAGCCGCTCGTCGTCGTCGATTCGAGCAGGGAACCGCTGCTGGACAGAAGGTGGATCCAGGACTTCGGGGTCGGCCCGCTGATGGTGCTGCCCATAGTCCTTCGCGATGAGGTCAGGGGCGTGGTTTTCGTGGAGAGCAGGGGCCACAGGGGGAAGTTCTCCGAGAGCGACGTCGAGATCTGCAACACCATCCTCTCCCAGGCGTCGGCGGGCCTGGACAACGCGATGCGCTACGCGGACGAGCAGAGAAAGCGCAGCGAGTCCGACGTGCTCTACCAGGCGAGCCGGGAGCTGACCTCCACGCTCGACATGGACCGCGTGCTCGAGAACGCCTGCAGGCTGGCGATGCGGACCTGCGAGGCCGCCGCCTGCTCGGCGTTCCTGCTGGACGAGCCGAACGCCAGGCTGCAACCCCGCCTCTCGATCTCGGCCGACGGTGCGAAGAGCTCCAGGTTTCCCGAGGGCAGCTCGATCGCGGTCCGGGAGTTCGAGGACGCCTACAACATGTCCCAGAGGCCGCCGGCGCTTACGTTCAACAGGCCTTCCGAGAGCGCGGTGATCCCGGCTTTCCTGGCCGGAGGAGGAGCCCTGGTGGTCGCGCCGTTCTTCACCCGGGGGAGGATATCGGGCCTGCTCTGCGTCAGTGACGGCGCGGGCAGGACCTATGGCGAAGCGGAGATCTCACAGCTCGCGGCCATCGCCGGGGAGGTCTCCCTGGCGGTGCTCAACGCCAGGCTCCACGAGACCATCAAGTCCGACGCCGTGCAGATGGCGAGCCTGGTGCAGCTGGCCAACGCTATCGGGTCGACCTCGGACCTGGAGACGATCATGAGCCTCGCGCTGGAGAGCGTGCGCCACCTGTTCGACTGCTCCTCGGGGGTCATCTACCTGGTGGACGAGGCGTCGGACTGCCTGAAGTACGTCGACTCGTTCGGGTACCCCCCCGAGATCTCGGACAGCATAGCGTCCCCGCCGCACACCCGCACAGGCGAGTGCTGGACCGTGGCGGAGGGCCGCCTCATCGGCGTCGACGACCTCTCGGCGCCCGGGCTGGCCTGTGCCACCCTGGAGCGCATCGGCAGGGGCTCCAGCATCTGCGTGGGCATGCAGGCCGAGGGGCGCACCCTGGGTGTGCTGCACGTGCGCTCGGAGGCCGTATCCGCATTCGGGGAACAGGACCAGCAGCTCGCCCTCGCCATCGCGGATCAGGTGGCGCTGGCCATCCAGAGGGCGCTGCTCTTCGAGCAGATAAACCGCCTCGCGGTGACAGATCCCCTGACCGGGGTGTTCAACGTGAGGCGCCTGGAGACGGTCCTGGCGGACGAGGTCTCCCGCGCCCGCCGCTACGAGCGCCCCGTCTCCTTCCTGATGGTGGACGTCGACAACCTCAAGGCCTATAACGATACGCTGGGTCACCAGAAGGGAGACGTGGTCCTGTCCCAGATAGCGTCCATTATCGACAGCAACACGCGCGACGTGGACAAGGTTTTCCGCTACGGGGGGGACGAGTTCTGCGTGGTGCTCCCGGAGACCGGCACGGAGGAGGCGCTGGTGGTGGCGGAGAAGGTCCGCGGGGCGGTCTACGACTTCCACTTCCCCGGCGAGGAGAGGTTGCCGGTGGATGCCCTGAGCATAAGCATCGGCCTGGCATCGCTGCCGGCCGACGCCCGGGACGAGGAAGGGCTGGTCAGCGGCGCCGACATGGCCCTGTACGCCGCCAAGCAGAAGGGGCGTAATTCGGTGGCCTCCGCGGGGGGGCCGGACCCGTTGAGGTGAATTTCCTCCGGAACCGTTCCGTCACCGATTCGCATCCGACAGCCGCCCCCTTTCTTTCTTGCCAAGCGGGCGGACGGTGCGTATAATACGCAGCACGATTCTTGAGGCCAAACGCAGCTACCGCCGATTTCGGGCGGTAGGCGTTTGTTTGTAAGGATGAGGAATTGGGAGACATGGAAGTAGATATCAAGGGAGAGGTGGTCCTCACCGAGGAGGGACGCCGCAAGCTCACAGTGGAGCTCGACGAGCTGAAGACCGTCAAACGCCGCGAGGTGGCCGAGAGGCTCAAGGACGCGATCAGCTACGGCGACCTCATGGAGAACTCAGAGTACGACGACGCCAAGAACGAGCAGGCGCGCGTCGAGCACCGCATAGACCAGATCGAGACCATGCTGGCCAAGGCACGGGTCATTGACAGGCGCCATGTCAAGACCAAGGAGGTCGACATCGGCTCCCTGGTCGAGATCAAGCAGGTAGGTTCGGGCAAGAAGCAGGAGTACCGCATCGTCGGCCCGGCGGAGGCCAACCCGGACAACCACATGATCTCGTTCCAGAGTCCGGTCGGAAGGGCGCTCATGGGCCTGAAGGTCGGAGAGGTAGCCACGGTCAGCGCACCCGCCGGCGAGATCAGGTACCGCGTAGTCTCCATCAAGCGATAAGACCGCCACATCCCCGCCTCCCAGCCACTCAACGTCTACAACCGTGGGGTCGGACATTTGCGTTGCCGTTGGATCACTCCGAACAGCCGGAAGGTTATTACGCAACGAACTTGTCCGACGCCACTCCACATTACCAACCGCCACATCCCCGATTCGCCGCCACCAAACGCCGTGCGACACCACTCCATATTACAAAATGATATCCTTTAGTCCGGTGGTCCGGCCCCCGAATAGCCGCGACCGGGCGGAGGTTCCATGTCCCAGGAAGATCTTCACAGAGACGCCCCCCACGCGGGCCAGCACGAGAGCGAGCTCGTAAAGGTGAGGCGCGAAAAGCTCGACAGGCTCACCGAGCGTGGGATCGAGGCGTACCGTCCACGCTACGGGGAGCCCGGCGGGCTCGCGTACTCGGACGATCTCGCCACCGCCCACGAGAAGCTCGAGCCGGGTGCGGGCTCCGGGCTCACCGCTTCGGTCGCAGGCAGGCTGATGGCGCGTCGCGAGCACGGCAAGGCCACCTTCGCCGACCTGCAGGACTCCCACGGAAGGATACAGCTGCTGCTGCGCCAGGACGCGCTCGGGAGCGGGGAGTACGGCGAGTTCTCCGAGCTCGACCTTGGCGACTGGGTGGGTGCCACCGGGGAGGTCATACGCTCGAGGCGCGGCGAGCTCTCCATCGCCGTGGAGTCGTTCGAGCTCCTCTCCAAGTCGCTGCGTCCGCTTCCCGAGAAGTGGCACGGGCTGAAGGACCGCGAGCAGCGCTACCGCCAGCGTTACCTGGACCTGGTGATGAACGAGGAGGCGCGCGATGTCCTCCAGGCACGGGCGACCCTCATCCGGGCCATACGCGATTTCATGGACGGGAAGGGCTTTATGGAGGTCGAGACCCCCATGCTCCACGTAATGCCCGGCGGCGCTACCGCCAGGCCCTTCGTGACCCACCACAACGCGCTGGGCATGGACCTCTACCTGCGCATCGCCCCGGAGCTGTACCTCAAGAGGTTGCTGGTGGCGGGATACGACAAGGTCTACGAGCTGAACCGCAACTTCCGCAACGAGGGCATAAGCACCAGGCACAACCCGGAGTTCACGATGCTCGAGGCCTACCAGGCGTTCGTGGACTACCGTTACATGATGGTCCTGCTGCAGGAGATGATCGTATGCGCGGTCGAGGCAGTGCGGGGGAGCAGGGACGTCCTGCACGCCGGGCGGGTGATCTCGCTGGAGCCTCCCTGGAAAGAGGTCACCATGGTCGATGCGCTCGCGGAGTACGCGGACCTCGAGGTTGATATCTCGATGGGCGTTGACCGGTTGATGAAGATCGCGGACGAGCGCGAGGTGGAGGTGCCCTCGGGCGCCGGAGCCGGCTGGGTTATAGCCGAGCTATACGAGAAGCTGGTGGAGCCGCTGCTCGTCGAGCCCACCTTCGTGCTCGACTACCCCGAGGAGATCTCACCCCTCGCGCGCAGGAAGCCAGATTCGCCGGGCTTCACCGAGCGCTTCGAGATACTGATAGGCGGGCAGGAGATTGCCAACGCCTTCTCCGAACTCGCGGACCCCACCGACCAGCGATCGCGTTTCGAGGCACAGGCGGCCAGAAGGGCCGCCGGGGACGAGGAGGCGCACCCCGTCGACGAGGACTACCTGACGGCCCTCGAGTACGGCATGCCGCCGGCCGGCGGTCTGGGGGTCGGCATCGACCGCCTGACCATGCTCGCAACCGGCTGCCAGAACATCCGCGACGTCATAACCTTCCCCCACCTGCGGCCGGCGGGTGGTAGGTCAGCGGCACCGGGTGTCGAATACTAATCAGGGTCCGGCTGGCAGCCGGCACAGTGTTTTTCTCTTGATGTATGTCATCGGCACGACCCGACGGACGTTATAGTATTTGAATACTCGCGGCGGCGCGGGAGTGAGGATGAACATTTTCTGCGACGAGTGCAAGAAGAATATCGCGACGGTCTTCCTGACCAAGGTCTCGGCAACCGAGGTCTCCAAGGTCCAGCTCTGCGAGGAGTGCGCCAAGCGCATGGAGGAGACCACCGAGGCTGCGAACCTCCTCGCGTTTCTTCCCCACATACTGGCCGGACTCCAGGGTGTGGATGAGGACGTCGTTGAGGAGGTCCTCCCCGGCGAGCTGTCCGTCTGCGACATCTGCGGCACCTCGTACAACGATTTCTCCAAGATGGGCTACCTCGGCTGCGCGGACTGCTACCAGGCTTTCGCGGAGCCCCTCGGAATGGTCATCGCCGAGTTCCAGGGGAGCGAGGAGCACCGGGGGAAGGTCCCGGGCAACGCCTCGGAGGGGGCCCTGCTCCGCAGGCGCCTGGTGGAGCTCGAGCGCAACCTCGCTCGTCAGATATCACAGGAGCAGTATGAGGCCGCCGCCGCGGTGCGCGACCAGATACGCGAGATCCAGGGCAGGATAGAGGGGGCGTCGAGCAATGGCCGCTAGGAGCCCCGTCCCTACCGCGGGTGACTGGCTGGGCTCGAAGGGCCCGGGTTACCCGCTGGTGCTCTCGTCGCGGGCGCGACTGGCGAGGAACCTGGAAGGCCTGCCCTTCCCCGGGGCGTCCGACGAGGAGGAGCTGGAGCGGGCGCGCGGGATGGTGCTGGAGTCGGTCAGCCGCGGGGTGGCCGAGGAACGCGACTGGGAGATCCTGTTCGCCGAGGAGCTCAGGCGCGACGAGCTGGGGATCATGGCCGAGGAGCACCTCACGGGCCCTTCGTTCTGTGAGGAGCCGGCCGCGAAAGCGATGGCCCTCGGTCCGGGCAAAGCGGCGGGTGTGCTGGTAAACGACGAGGACCACGTGAGGATAAGGGTCATGATGCCGGGGGCCCAGTTCATGAAAGCCTGGAGCGAGGCCGATACCATTGACAACAGGCTCGAGAGGGAGGTGAGGTACTCGTTCGACCACCAGCTGGGATACCTGACAGCGTGCCCCAGCAACGTGGGAACGGGCCTTCGCCTGTCGGCGATGATGCACCTTCCCGCCCTGGTGGTGACCGGGGACATCGGGAAGACCATCGCCGCCCTGGGCCAGGCGGGAATGTACGTGAGGGGCCTCTACGGCGAGGGTTCGGGGGTGGCCGGGAACCTGTTCCAGGTCTCCAATCGCCGGACGCTGGGTCGCTCGGAAGAAGAGATCGTCACCGAGATGGACACGGTGGTCGCCCAGGTGGCCGGTAACGAGAAGACAGCCCGCAAGGTGCTGACCCGCGGTCCGGGCCTCGACCTGGCCGACCGCGTGTATCGGGCCCTGGGTATACTGGAGAGGGCCAGGAAGCTGGGCTTCAACGAGTGCCTGGAGCTGCTCTCGATGGTCAGGTTGGGCGTCGAGCTGGAGGTCCTCACCCTGAGGGACTTCAACCTGCTGGAGGTGGGGGCCGCCGTGGCCCCGTACCACCTTGGAGAGGCGCTCGGGGTGGAAGCGGCCGGCGAGGACGTAGACAGGGAGAGGGCGGTCGAGGTCCGGCGGTGGCTGGACCTTTGATGGGACGTGAGGCGAACACAGGGCTGTATGGCTTAGAATAAATGTAGGAGGAAGCAGTTGTTCCAGAGATTTTCGGATTCGGCCAGACGGGTTGTGGTCCTGGCCCAGGAAGAGGCCAGGAAGCTCAACCATAACTACATAGGCACGGAGCACCTGCTCCTGGGACTGATCCAGGAGAGCGACGGTGTGGCCGCCAAGGCGCTGGAGACGTTCCAGGTGAACCTGGATGCCGTGCGCAACCAGGTGGTCGAGGTGATCGGCCGTGGCTCGTCCCTTCCCAGCGGGCACATACCTTTCACGCCGCGCGCCAAGAAGGTCCTGGAGCTCTCGCTCCGCGAGGCCCTTCAGCTCGGGCACAACTACATAGGCACCGAGCACATCCTGCTCGGGCTCATCCGCGAGGGCGAGGGCGTGGCGGCGAAGGTGCTGGTAAAGCTCGGTGTCGACCTCGAGCGCCTGCGAAACCAGGTGCTCAAGACCATCGCGGGGGGCGCGCCGGCGGCGGAGGCCGCGGGAGGCGAAGGCCCCCAGGGTACCTTGATGCTGGACCAGTTCGGGCGGAACCTCACCGAGCTGGCGGCCCAGAACAAGCTGGACCCCGTCATCGGCCGTGAGAAGGAGATCGAGCGTGTGATGCAGGTCCTCTCGCGGCGCACCAAGAACAACCCCGTGCTCATCGGTGAGCCCGGGGTGGGAAAGACCGCGATCGTGGAGGGGCTCGCCCAGTGCATAACCTCCAGCGACGTTCCCGAGATGCTCAGGGGAAAGCAGCTCTACACGCTCGACCTGGGCGCGCTGGTGGCGGGCTCGCGCTACCGCGGCGACTTCGAGGAACGGCTCAAGAAGGTCATCAAGGAGATCCGCGGGCGCGGGGACATCATCCTGTTCATCGACGAGCTGCATAACCTGGTCGGGGCGGGCGCGGCCGAGGGCGCGATAGATGCCGCCAGCATCCTCAAGCCGGCGCTGGCCAGGGGCGAGCTGCAGACCATCGGCGCCACCACCATGGACGAGTATCGTAAGCACCTCGAGCGCGACGCGGCCCTCGAGCGCCGCTTCCAGCCCATAACGGTCGAGGAGCCGACGGTCGAGCACACCATAGACATCCTGCGGGGCCTGAGGGACCGCTACGAGGAGCACCACAAGGTGCAGATAACCGACGACGCCGTAGTCAACGCCGCCAGGCTCGCCCAGCGCTACATCTCGGACCGTTTCCTGCCCGACAAGGCGATAGACCTCATCGACGAGGCGGCGAGCCGTCTGCGCATGCGCGCGATGACCGCTCCCCCCTTCGTCCGCGAGAAGGAGGAAGAGCTCTCCAGGCTCCGCACCGAGAAGCAGGCCGCCATCGCGGCGCAGGACTTCGAGAAGGCCGCCGACATCAGGGACGGCGAGCAGCGCATCATCCTGGAGATCGCCGAGACCGAGAAAGACTGGAAGGTCCCCGAGCAGAGCCACCAGCTCCAGGTGACCGGGCACGACATCACCGAGATCCTGAGCTCCTGGACCGGCATCCCGGTCTACCAGCTCACCGAGGAGGAGAGCGAGAAACTCCTGCGGATGGAGGAGGAGCTGCACCAGCGGATCGTGAGCCAGGACGAGGCGGTTGTCGCGGTATCCCAGGCGTTGCGCCGCACGCGGGCAGGGCTGAAGGACCCGCGCCGCCCCGGTGGCTCGTTCATCTTCCTGGGCCCCAGCGGCGTGGGAAAGACCGAGCTCGCCCGCGCGCTGGCCGAGTTCCTGTTCGGGAACGAGGACGCCCTGCTCCAGATAGACATGTCGGAGTACATGGAGAAGCACAGCGTCTCCCGTCTGGTCGGCTCGCCCCCGGGCTACGTGGGCCACGAGGAGGGCGGCCAGCTCACCGAGGCGGTGCGCAGGCGCCCGTTCTCGGTGGTGCTGCTGGACGAGATCGAGAAGGCCCACTACGACGTCTTCAACGTCCTGCTGCAGATTCTCGAGGACGGGAGGCTCACCGACTCCCAGGGTCACCAGGTGGACTTCCGCAACACCATCATCATCATGACCTCCAACCTGGGCACCCGCGAGATTCACAACGCGGCACCGGTCGGGTTCCACAACGTCGGCGAGGGCGGCCTGGTCTACGACGACATGAAGGACAAGGTCGTCTCCGAGCTGAAGCGCACCTTCCGGCCGGAGCTGCTGAACCGCATCGACGACGTGATAGTCTTCCAGGAGCTTACCCACTCCGACGTGCTTGCCATCGCGGACCTGCTGCTGAACAGGGTCCGGGAGCAGCTCTCCGAGCAGGACATCAAGCTCGAGCTCAGCCAGGAGGCCAAGGAGGTCCTGGTCGGGGAGGGCTTCGACCCGTCCCTGGGCGCTCGACCGCTCAGGCGCGCCATAACGCGGCTGATCGAGAACCCGGTCTCAGAGGCGATACTGCGTGGGACCTTCAGCGGCGGACAGGTGATCATGGTCGCCGAGAAGGAGGGGCGCCTGGAGTTCGACGTGCGCCAGGACAACGAGGTGGCGCCGGTGGGTGCCAACAACTAGCCCCGGACGACAACGGAGGACAGACAGAGGCCGGGCTTCTGATATCCTATTGGAGGCCCGGCTTTTACGTGGCGGGGTCCTGGCGGCGGTCGAACAGAGTCAATCATAGAGGTTATCGCTTACTCGTGACGGCGGGCATGGAGGTGGCGGATTGCGCGCTGAGAGCATCAAGGAAAGACGGGAGCGCCTGATCGGCGTGCTGGAGAAGGTCGCACCCGGCACGGAGCTCCGCGAGGCGATCGATCGCGTGATGCAGGTGGGTACCGGTGCGCTGATCGTGGTGGGAAACCTCGCCGAGCTGCGCTCGATAATGTCGGGCGGCTTCGACATCGACACCGAGTTCTCGTCCCCCCGGCTCTACGAGCTGGCCAAGATGGACGGGGCGGTGGTGCTCTCGCGCGACCTCAAGACCATCCACTCGTCGAACGTCCACCTGGTGCCGGACCCGGGCATCCCGACCCACGAGGCGGGCATGCGCCACCGGACCGCTGAACGGGTTGCCAGGGGACAGGGAAGCTCCTTCGTCATAGCCATCAGCGAGAAGATGAGGACCGTGTCGATCTACGTCGACGAGGATCACTTCACCCTGGAGAACATCCCCCTCGTCCTGGCCAAGGCGGACCAGGCGTTGCAGACTCTGAGCCGCTACCGGGTGAGGCTGGACAGGGAGTACGGTCACATGAACGCGATGGAGCTGGAGGACATGGTGACACTGCGAGACGTGGTCAGGGTACTGCAGCGCAACGAGATGGTGACCCGCATCGCGGACGACGTGCGTTTCCAGGTAAGCGAGCTCGGCAAGGACGGCAGGCTGGTGAGCCTCCAGCTCAACGAGCTGATGGCCGGGGTGCAGCGGGCGCGCCGCCTGCTGGTCAAGGACTACTTCATCCAGAGGGACGCCAGGACCCCCGAGGAGGTACTGGTCGACCTGGCCGCTCTATCCGGCGACGAGCTGACAGAGGACGGAGCGGTCGCCAAGGTGCTGGGTTATCGCAGCTCGCAGGAGCTGATGAACAAGCTGGTCAGGCCGAGGGGCTACCGCATGCTCTCCAACATCCCGCGAATCCCGGCGGCGGTGGTCGAGAGCCTTGTCGGCCGGTTCGACAACCTGAAGAACATCATGAGGGCGTCGCCCGCCCTGCTGGATGAGGTCGACGGGGTCGGAGAGAGGCGCGCACTGGCGATCAAGGAAGGCCTGGAAAGGCTCTCGGAGTCGATGGTCCCCGAGCCCTTTATATAACCCCGTCTTCAACCGAGCCTTTGTCTCTGTTACTCCCTCTCCCTGGAGGGAGAGGGCCGGGGTGAGGGTGACCGTCCCTATTTATCCCTCTCCCCCCGGGTGCCCCCGGCCGTCCTCCCACTTGAAGGTGCCTGAGTCCAGCAGCGAGCCCTGCCGGTACGTCCGGTAGTGCGCGGTGCCGCCCCGGTCGAGCGTGATTATCGTCGCGTACCTCTGGCCGTCGTTGGTCCTCCAGGCGCCGTCCTCCCAGTAGGCGTTCTGCAGGACCGCTATCCTGCCCCTGCAGTTCGACCAGTCGTAGTAACATTCGGGGCCGGAGGTGCCCTCGACCAGCTCGCCGTTCTTGTAGACGCCGTAGCATCGGAACCTGCCGTCTGTGACACGGAGGTCGGACCAGTAGATGCGTGGCTCCACGACGCTCATGTAGCGGGCGTTCACCAGCGACGGAGCGTCGAGGCCGCCCGGCGGGGAGTAGTCGAGGTAGTCGTTGCCGCCCTCGTTGGCGATGTCGAACCACGCCTCCTCGAGCACGCTGTCCCCGATGTTGGAGTTCAGCTCGGCGGCGCGCCTGTCCGCTCCGGCGAATCCCACCGTGTAGATCGGGATGGCGATACCGACCAGCACCACGATGATCAGGATCACCGCGAGCACCTCGCTGAGGGTATGGCCTCGCTCGGGGGCGGCGGTGCGGCGCCGCCGCGGGAGTCGGTGCGATGACTCGCCGGGCAAGCGGCCGCCTCAGGGGCCGAAGCTGACGGTGTTTCCGTTACCCGGGGTCCAGGTGAACGACCCCGAGGCGATGACGGAGCCCAGCCGGTAGGAGGTGTAGTACGCTTTGTTGGTCCCCTGCGTGAGAACGACCACGGTTACCTCGGCGTAGGCCATGTTGCCGGTGGTGGCCGAGTTTATCCACTGGTTGGTGGCGGTGTTGCGGTAGCCGCGATAGACCCCGACCCTGCCGTATACCCAGTCCCAGTTGTAATAGGCGGTCGCGGCATTCGACCCCGGCTCCACGACGTTATTCTTCCAGGTCCCGCGGTTGCGGAGCCGGTTGACCGCCGGACGGTCGATGTTCACCCACTTGATCCTTGTCTCGTAGCGGCTCATGGACCTCGCCCAGACCCCGAGGCCGTCGTAGTAGCGGTTGTAGCGCGAGGGGGTTCCGACGGGGTTGAGCCCTCCGAAGTACAGCCAGATGTTGTCGGTGGACGTGCATCCGACGCGGTTGTTGTACTTGGCGGTGTTGTTCCAGGCGTTGCGCCGCGCCGCGCCCATCACCATCACCGCGAGGGCCACCAGTACCGACAGGATGATCACGACGATCAGGAGCTCGATGAGGGTGAAGCCGGCCCCGTCGCCGTCCCGGAGGCGGGTCCGTATCGATCTGAGGGCCAGAGCCTGTCTCAGGATCATGGCCGGTCCCCGCTATCCGGATTCAGAAGATGCTTTTTCATCAGGGAATAACGCCTACCCTCTTCCAGGAGCCGCCTCACCCACATTATACATTCTATAGAACGGGAAAAACGCCCGTCAAACACCGGCGGGCCTCCACTATTTTTCCGAAAGCCGGTAGCGGATCGTGCAGTCGCCCACGGTGCCGTCCTTGTCCACACCGAGCAGCGTGGCCTTCTTGCCGAGCACCCTGTTGATCGCGGTCAGCCCCGTGGGAAGTATGGGGCAGAGCGCCTGCTTCCCCTCTTTTCTGAGCAGCTCGTTGCCGAAGCAGATGGAGCAGCCGCCGACATCGATGAGTAGAAGGTCGTCGTCCAACCTCACTCGGGTGGTGTCGGCGAACCCGAGCTCCCCGGACAGGAAGCCCTCGAAGGCCCGGGCGAACTCGTCCGGGTTCTCGATAGAGCCGTCCAGCTTCTCCTGCCACTCCTTCACCCACGCAGACGCTATCCTCGGCTTGATCCTCTCCGCGTGCCCCCCCAACGCCTCGACCATTGCCTTGTGGTATCTGCTGAAGAACTCGTCTTCCGCCACCCGAGACCCCTCCAGTGTTTCGTGCCGGACCACCGCCGGCCAGTAGCCACTATGTTAGCAGGATGAATCGGGAGGCGCATTGACGGGGGGCAGGACGAACGGCGGCGCGCTCAGGTGAGGCTGTAGAACCCGAGGGTGCTTATGCGGTCGTTCTCGGCGTGGATGACTTGAGCCAGGTCGAGGCCGGTCAACGTGCAGATGGCCGCCATGAAGAAGATGGACTTGCCCATCTCCTCCTCGATGACCTCGGCGCAGTTCGGGCAGAGGTGGCCCTCCAGGTGGGTCTGGACGTACTCGCTCATCTCGCTCAGCGAAGCGTCGGCGGGCAGCTCCTGCTTGCCGGCCGTGACCTTGAGACAGCCGCAGGTGGTGACCGCCTTCGCCAGCGCCCGGTTCACGCGCGAGCAGGCGTCCTGGTACTTGGTCATGACGTCGAGAACGCTGCGGTGGCGGATGAGGTGCAGAGACACCGTCTGCTGGAACCCGTTACAGGTGTTTTCGATTTCCCTGGGCATTTAATAGACCCCGTCTTCCGGTTTGAAAAGCCCCTGGCGACCGTTGATTCATTATATTTTCAACGACGAACGAGTGTCAAGAAATGCTTTTATCATGCGAATTGTTGCCCCATCCGGTAGCGTTGTGCTATCATATTCGTGCTCGTCCGACATAGAGACAACAGGCTCTCCGATTAGAGTTTCGCCCTGAAACACAAAGAGGTTCCCGTTGGTGTCTTAAGGTCGCCCTCGGGCCTCGCGGGGGCCTTGAACCAGCGCCGACCTGGTGCCGGAAGGGAGATGTTGGAAAGTGTTCAACGTGGGGGACAAGGTCGTTTATCCGCATCACGGGGCCGGAGTCGTCGAGAGGATCGAGACCAGGGACTGCGAGGGGGAGCGCAAGAAATACTTCGTGCTCAGCCTCTGCAGGGGAGACCTCAAGATCACCGTTCCGGAAGAGAGCACCACCGACGTCGGACTGCGAAGCGTCATCCCGCGCAAAGAGGTCCGCTCCGTCTTCGAGGTCCTGGGCCAGGAGCAGAGCCAGATGCCCACCAACTGGAACCACCGCTACAAGAAGAACCGCGACAAGATACGCAGCGGCGACGTGTACCAGGTTGCCGAGGTCGTGCGCAACCTCTCCATCAGGGAACGCGAGAAGGGGCTCTCGACCGGCGAGAAGAGGATGCTCAACCAGGCCAAGCAGATACTCTTGAGCGAGATCATATTCGTGCTTAATATAGATGACGAGAAAGCGGCGAGGATGCTGGAAGAGGTGTTCTCGGGGAGATGAACCCTATCCAGCCCGCCGGCATGACGGCGCAGACGGCAACTGGGGGGATGTCAATTGGTGGTTGTTGCGGTACGCCTGATGAGCATGTTTATCTGCTCATACGGGGGGTACCGGGTCGCGATCCTGCTCAACGAGAACTACATCTTCGGAGATCCCCAGCGGATTCTCGCAATCATCGTAAGTATTATCCTGGGGCTCCTGGTGGGGTACGTTCTCGGCGGCGTGTTGGGGAGGCCGACCGCTAGCGTACTGGGCCGCATGGACACCTGGTTCTACAAGGTGTCCGGAGCGGACCTTTTCTTCGGACTCCTCGGAGCGCTGGTCGGGCTGCTGGTGGCCCTGCTCCCTTCTGTAGCACTCTTCCAGTTCGGGTACGCCGGCGCGGTAGCCTCCGCGGTCCTGTTCCTGGTGTGCGGCTTCGCCGGTACCCGCATCGGGGTCATAAAGAGGTCCGAGCTCTCCGCAATGCTCAAGCTCGGCCCGACCTTCGGCGGGGCGTCGACGTCTCCGACCGCCAGGATCCTGGATACCAGCGTGATTATAGACGGCAGGGTGGTGGACATCGCTCGCGCCGGCTTCCTGGAGGGCAGCGTGGTGGTGCCCCGGTTCGTGCTCGAGGAGCTCCAGGGCATAGCCGACTCGGCGGACACCCTGAAGAGGGCGCGCGGGCGCAGGGGCCTCGACGTCCTGAACGCGCTGCAGCGGCTTGACAGGGTGAGGGTCGAGATCACCGACCAGGACTTCCCCGAGCTCATGAGCGTCGACGCCAAGCTGACCGCGCTCTCCAAGATGACCGGGATGCCGCTCGTCACCAACGACTTCAACCTGAACAAGGTCGCCGAGATCCAGGGGGTCGGGATACTCAATATCAACGAGCTGGCGAGCGCCCTCAAGCCGGCGGTACTCCCCGGTGAGAGGCTCGACGTAAAGATCATCCGGGAAGGCAAGGAACCCGACCAGGGGGTCGCCTACCTCGACGACGGCACCATGGTGGTAGTCGAGCACGGTAAGAAGATGATAGGCCGCGAGGCGGCGGTGATCGCCACCAGCGTGCTGCAGACCCCCGCGGGTAAGATGATCTTCACCCAGCTGAAGGAAGAATGATGAAAGAATACCTCAGACCATTTCTTTCATCTGCCGTGAAAGAATACCTCAGACCATTTCTTTCATCTGCCGTGCAGCCCACCCCTGCGACTTCTGGAAAGTCCGTTGGTCTCCGGGGTCGGTGCGTTTGATGGCTTTCGGATTGATCGTCGCTGCAGGAGTGGGGGACCGCCTGGGCGCCCCGGTGCCCAAGTTCGAGGTGCCACTTGGAGGCAGGCCGATGGTGATCCACTCGCTGGAGGCGTTCCAGCGCGCGCCCTGTGTCGAGGGCGTGGTGCTGGTCGTTCCCCCGGACAGGCTGGACGAGTGGACCATCGACCGCCTGCGGGAGCTCGGCATCGACAAGGCGTGGGCAGTTGCCGGCGGCGGGGCCAGCCGGCAGGAGTCGGTGTGGCGGGGCCTGCAGCTCCTCGGCGAGACCGGCGAGGTGGTGGTGCACGACGCGGCGCGGCCGCTGGTGACCCCCGCGTTGATAGAGAGGACCTTCGAGATGCTCTCCAGGGCGCCCGGAGCGATCACGGCGATCCCTGTCACCGATACCCTCAAGGAGGTCGCCTCGGAGGAGGTGCTCCAGACCGTCGCGCGTGAGGCCCTGGTATCGGTTCAGACCCCCCAGGCATTCAGGCTCGAGGTCCTGAAGCGGGCGCACCTGAGGGCGCTTCAGGACGGGTTCGCCGGGACCGACGACGCGTCGCTGCTGGAAAGACTGGGCGAGCCGGTGCTGGTGGTCGAGTCGGACCGCTACAACATAAAAGTCACGTACCCCGAGGACCTCGCATTCGCTGAGTTCCTCATGAGCAGCCGGAGCAGACCATGAGGGTGGGGGCAGGGATGGACGCCCACAGGTTCGAGCCGGGCAGGAGGCTCGTGCTAGGTGGAGTGGAGATACCGGCCGCGACCGGCCTGGGCGGGCACTCGGATGCCGACGTGGTCCTGCACGCGTTGATGGACGCCCTGCTCGGCGCGGGCGGGCTGGGCGACATAGGTGAGATGTTCCCGGACGACGACCCGGCCTACCGGGACGCCTCCAGCCTGGAGCTGCTCGAGCGCGTCATGGAGTCGGTCCGGGAGCGCGGCTTCGCCGTGGATAACGCCGACCTTGTGGTCGTCTGCGAGGAACCGAGGATATCGCCGTACAGGGCCGAGATGACCGGGCGGATCGCATCCGCCCTGGGCATTGACCCCGGGCGCGTCGGGCTGAAGGGTACCACCACCGAGGGGATGGGCTTCCCCGGCCGGGGTGAGGGTATCATGGCCTTCGCGGTGGTCCTCCTTGCCGAAAAGTGACTTGAATCCCGCCTGACCCCCAGCATAGTCACATCCTGGTCAGAGGGGAGCGGAGTGGCTTCGAAGAGACTGAAACCGGACCGGGTCCCGGTCAGGAGGCAGGGGCCGGGCGAGCGCACGACCAACTTCGACGAGGTCGCGCTGGGATACGCCTCGGGCGAGGCGCGCGCGGAGGCGGACCGCTGCCTGATGTGCCGCAAGCCGACCTGCGTGCAGGGTTGCCCGGTGGGCATAGACATCCCGGGCTTTGTCTCGGCGGTCAAGGAGGGAAAGACGCGGGAGGGTATAGACCTGGTGAAGCAGGCGAACCTCCTGCCGGGCGTCTGCGGACGGGTGTGCCCCCAGGAGACTCAGTGCGAGGAGCAGTGCATCCTGGGGAAGAAAGGGGACCCGCTGGCCATCGGCAAGCTCGAGCGGTTCGTCGCCGACTGGGAGGCCGAGCAGGGAGAAGGGCTGGTGCCGCAGCTCGCGGAGCCCACCGGCAGATCGGCGGCCGTGATCGGGTCCGGGCCCGCCGGGCTCACAGCCGCCGCGGAACTGGCCCGCTTCGGGCACAGGGTCACCGTGTACGAAGCCCTGCACGTGGCCGGGGGAGTGCTCACCTACGGGATACCGGAGTTCCGGCTGCCGCAGAGGGTGGTGGACCGCGAGGTGGGGATGCTGGAGCGCATGGGCGTCGAGATCGTGCTCGACTTCGTGGCGGGGCGGACCGTCACCCTGGCGGGCCTGATGGAGATGTACGACTCGGTGTTCGTGGGCATCGGCGCGGGGCTGCCCGGCTTCATGGGGATACCCGGGGAGAACCTCAACGGCGTCTACTCGGCCAACGAGTTTCTCACCCGCAGCAACCTCATGCTGGCGCGAAGCTTCCCCGAGTACGACACCCCGGTACGCAGGGGGCGCCGGGTGGCGGTGGTGGGCGGCGGTAACGTGGCCATGGACTCGGCGCGGACCGCGCTGAGGATGGGTGCCGAGCGCGTCAACATAGTCTACAGGCGCTCCCGGGTCGAGATGCCCGCGCGCGTCGAGGAGGTGGAGCACGGCGCCGAGGAAGGCGTCGTCTTCCACATGCTGTCCAACCCCGTCGAGGTGCTGGGGGAGCAGGGCTCGTGCAGGGCCGTGGTCTGCCAGCGTATGGAGCTGGGCGAGCCGGACGAGTCGGGGCGCCGCAGGCCGGTCCCCCTGGCGGGGGATTTCTTCACACTGGATGTGGATGTCCTGGTGATGGCGATCGGGACCGGCGCGAACCCGCTGCTCACATCGACGGTCGACGACCTGGAGCTCAACCGCAGGGGCTACATACAGGTGGATCCCGAGAGCTTCGCCACCAGCCTGCCCGGACTCTACGCCGGGGGTGACATCGTGACCGGCTCCGCCACCGTCATCGAGGCGATGGGCGCGGGGAAGTCCGCTGCCGTGGCGATGGATGCCTACATGCGGGATTACTAGACACAAAGTGACTACGCTAGGGGTCAGGCACGATTCAAGTCACAGCCAGGTCGCATTGACGTTCATCTCGGGCCGCACCACGTTGCCCCGCTCTTGCTCGACCTACATACAGGGTCACGATGTGACTGGTTGTCCAGCATTGAAGCTGACATTGAATTGAGCCTGACCCCGTTGGATTGACCCCTCAGTGCTCCTCATCGTGGTCGTGCTCCTCATCGTGGTGGTGCTGCTCCTCGTGGAGCCGCTCGGCCGGGGTGAAGGTGCCCGTCTCTGGGATCCTCCGCTTGCCCGCGATTATCAGGTCGACAATGTGAAGGAACGGGGCCACCACCGCCTTCTCCTCGGGGTCCCCGGTCAGCCGCAGCGCCTGTAGCAGGTGGTAGCGCGCCTTGCGGGGGTCCCTCTTGAAGAAGAGGTATATGGATGCCAGGTTCTCCTGGAGCTCCCACGACTCGGGGTTGTTCCGCAGCCCTTCCAGCGCCAGCTCGTACCCCTGGTCCACCTTTCCCATGCGGCAGAGTATCCAGCTCGCAAAGTAGTACGGCATCACGAAGTGCGGGTCGAGCCTGGTCATCAGCCAGTAGTACGGGTAGAGGGCCTGCTCCTTCATCACCGAGCCGCCCAGGTACTCGTGGAAGACGGTATCGGTCTTGGTCCAGAAGTACGCCGCCACGGATTCCCGGACCCCGCCGAGCACGTCGAGCAGCGAGCGCACGGTGTCGAACGGCCCCGATTTATCCCAGGCCGTGGCCGTGGTCCGGCCGTCCAGCGAGTACTGTATCGCGACCGCACCCCCCAGCAGCGCCAGCACCAGCACGACGGCGACCGCCGTGAAGCGCCGGCGCTTACCCTCTGCGCGCGGCCCGCTCACAGGTCCCGCCTCTTGAATACGAGGTACCCGATGAACACGAACATCGCGCTGAACAGGATCGAGTACCCGGCGATCCGCAGGGCGTAGCTCAGTGTCACCCCGCTTCCGTACCCCACCTGCTGCGAGACGTTGAAGTCCTCCAGGTTCGGGAGAAGGTAATACAACACCCACATGAACACCCTCGCCAGGCCACCCGCGCCCTCCATCAGCTTCTGGTGCAGGAAGCCGGTTTTCACGTGGCATAGCAGGTAGAAGAGGGCGGTGGCGAACACGTTGATAGGCGCCGAGGCGAACGTGGAGAGACCCAGTGAGAAAGCCGCGATTACCGCCGCCTCCAGGAACACCGCGAGGACTCCTTCCAGCACCACGGGAGTGAAGAGGCTGAGCCGGGCCCCGACGAGGATGAGGATCTCCAGCGCCATCACGCTGAGTATGATCGCCAACGTCCCCAGGATGCCCAGGTACTTGCCGACGAGGTACTGCGCCCGGCTTACCGGCTTCGAGAGGATATTGTAGATGGTCCGCATGTCGACCTCGCCGGGTATCAGGTTTACGGAGAGGACCACGGCCATCACCACGCCGAACAGTGAGGTCAGGCTGATCGAGATGTCACGGAGGAACTGCGCCCTGACCCCCAGGTCGAAGGTCGGGAGGAGAGGCGAGAGCCCCAACACCGCCAGCCCGAACAGGAACACCACGTAGAACAGCTTCTTACGGGCCGCGTCTTTTATCACGTTGCCGGCTATAAGGAGCGTGTTCCTCAAGGGCCGTCCCCCCTGACCGCCTCGAGGAACAGGTCCTCCAGGGAGCGGCGGGCCGGTTCGACCGAAACGAGCCCGAGCCCCAGCTCCGATGCTTTTTCCAGGGCCCGGTAGGCGTCATCGGCGGCCACGTCCATGATGATCTCACCCTCGTCCCGGCGAACGTTCGTGGCGAGCGGCGCCAGGGCGGCCCCCGCCGCCTCGCCGCCGCCTCGAAGGGTTATCCTGGTCGTGCCCGGCTCTGTCAGCAGCTCGGACAGGGACCCCTCGATCACCACGCGGCCGCTGTCGATGATGCTGACACTGTCGCAGATGCTCTCCACCTCGGAGAGCTGGTGGCTCGAGAGCAGGATGGTCTTGCCGTCCTCGCGCAACCCCAGCAGCACGTCGCGGATCTCCTTCTGACCCAGGGGGTCGAGCCCGCTGGACGGCTCGTCCATTATGACGAGCTCGGGATCGTTGATGAGAGCCTGGGCGATGCCGATGCGCTGGAGCATGCCCTTGGAGTACTTGTCCAGGGTGAGGTGCGACTCACGCGGAATGCCCACCAGATCCAGCAGCCGGGCCGAACGCTCCGAGAGCACCTCCGCGTCGAGCCCGAACAGCCTGCCGTACAGCTGCAGCGCCTTCTCCGCGGTGAGGAACCCGTAGAAGTACGGGGATTCCGGCAGGAAGCCCAGCCTCATGTGCGCCTCCCGGTCACCGAGCGGCCTGCCGAGGACGGTTCCCTCTCCCGCGTCCGGAAAGGCGAGCCCGAGCATGACCTTGAGGGTCGTGGTCTTACCTGCTCCGTTCGGGCCGAGAAGCCCGAAGATCTGTCCGGGCCCCACCGAAAGAGACAGCCCGGAGACCGCCTCTCTGCGGGCGTGCCTGAAACCGACGCGATACGATTTGGTTATGTCCCTGAGATCGACAACATCGTCCGGGGTCTCCAAGAGGCAAGACTCCACTCTCGAGGCACTGATCCACGCGCCGGTTGGGCGCCAGGTCCAATTATAGCGTTTAGACAGGGACCCCGCTCTACCAGGCGGGCGCCGGACGGCGCCCACGGCGTCGTGGACGGGCTGGACCGCCGATGCGCCGGCCGGGCCCTTCCATTAGAATGGAGGGAGTACCCTCCCGAGAGAGAAGGCGAGCGAGTTGTGTGAATCAAACGTATTCCTGCGTGACGAGGAGGGAGACCACCTGGTCATGGAGGACGCCGTGACCGTCGAGAACGTCGACGGCCGGGTCCGGGTGACCGACATCCTCGGCGAGCAGAAGGAGTTCGAAGGCGCGCTGGAGGAGATAACCTTCCTCGAGCACCGCATAGTCATACGCTCCTGACGGGATCGGGATTGTCGGAATGACTCCATTCAGAGCACGATCGCTTCGGGCAGCGGCGCTGCTCCTGGCGGCCGCGGCGCTGCTGCTCCTGGCATTTGCCCCGTCGGCCGGGGCGGCGGGAGAACCACGCCACGTGCACCTGTCATGGGAGAGCGACGCTTCCACCACAACCACCGTGTCTTGGCACACGGATACGGGTCTTGCCGGGTACGTCCCGACCGTACGGTACGGCACCTCCCCCGGGACCTACTCGAAGACCTCGACCGGCGCCTCGCATACCTACCCCGGGGCAACGGTGGAGGTCCGCGAGGTCGAGCTGACCGGCCTCTCTGCGGCGAGCAGGTACTACTACGTATGCGGAGACCCCGGCTACGGCTGGACGTCCGAGGCCTCGTTCAGGACGGCTCCCGGGGTCCGGTCCGCTTTCACTTTCTGCGCGTACGGCGACTCGCGCGACGGCTGGTGGCCGTTCGAGTCGGGGGACAACTCCAACTTCGAGATCTGGGAGCAGTGTACGAACAGCATCGCGGCTCAGGACCCGCTGTTCAGCATCTTCACCGCCGACGCCGTGCGCACCGGCGATTCGGAGAGCAAGTGGAACACCTGGTACGACAAGGTCGCGCCGCTCTCCTCGAGGTCGCCTTTCATGTCCTGTCACGGTAACCACGAGAACTACGAGGACGCTTTCTTCGAGCGCATCGCCCTGCCCGGCAACGAGAGGTGGTACTCCTTCGACGTGGGGAACGTCCACTTTACCTGCCTGGACTCGGGCCTGACCGATGACGGGGAGGAGGCGCTCATCGGGCAGCAGAAGCCGTGGTTGGAGGCCGACCTCGCCGCGGCGAAGGCGGCCGGCGCCGACTGGCTGGTGGTGTACTTCCACCGGGCGCCGTACGCGTCCGGCTCTCACGGGGACCAGAGCGACGTGATCGCGGGCTGGATCCCGGTCTTCGACCAGTACGGGGTGGACCTTGTCTTCTGCGGCCACAACCACTACTACGAGCGTACCTTCCCCCTGAAGAACGGCAACGTGGTCGACGACGATCCCGGCTACTACTACAAGCCTCCGGGTTCGGTCTACGTCACCGCCGGCTCGGTGGGGGCGCCACTGGCGGACTTCAATCCCGGGGCGAAGTACGCCCGGCAGGAGAAGTCCTATCACTACTGCACGGTGGAGGTACTCGCGAACGACACCATGACGGTGACCGCCAGGTACGGTACCAACGGCAACCTCCTCGAGCAGTTCGTAATAGACAAGGCGACTCCGCCCGCCATCGAGGAGGTCAGCCCGGCCGCTGCGCTGGTAGGAGCGCAAGTCACCATCAGCGGGACGGATTTCGGCGACGCGCGGGCCGACTCTGCGGTATGGTTCGGGGATACGCAGGCATCGGTCTACACATCATGGTCCGATACCGAGATAAAGGCGCTGGTGCCCGCGAGCCCCGCCGGCGAGGTGCAGCTGCGGGTCGAGACGGCGATAGGCACTTCACAGAACGAGCCGTTCACGATCCTGCCCGGCTCCATCCAGATGATGGACTGGTACTTTGCGGAGGGTACATGCCGGCCCGGCTTCGAGCCCTACATCTGCATTCAGAACCCGGGGGATGAGGCCGCACAGGTGAGGATCACATACATGCCGGGCCAAGGCGACGTGCTGGAGGAGGACCTCGAAGTCGGGCCGAGCTCGCGGGCAACGGTGAGGGTCAAGGACGTGCTCGGCGAGGGGGACGACCCGGCTCACGACTTCTCGGCAGCCGTCTCCTCCACGAACGGAAAACCGATCATCGTCGAGCGTCCACTCTACTTCGATTACACAGGGTCGATAACAGGCGGCCACGACGTGCTCGGGACCAACACGGCCTCGGAGGACTGGTTGTTCGCCGAGGGCACCACCCACGGCGGTTTCGACACATGGTTCTGCCTGCAGAACCCCAACGACTCGGAGGTCGTCGCGACCGTGACCTACGTATATGACGCCGAGGAGCACCCGCGGGATGTCACCCTCCCGCCGAGGAGCCGCACCACCATCAGCGTGAACGAGGACCTGGGCCCCGCGCGGGACGTAGCCGCGAGAGTCGAGGCCTCCGGCCCGGTCATCGTCGAGCGCCCCATGTACTTCAGGTACGGGGGGAGCATAGAGGGCGGGCACTGCGTTATAGGCGCCACCGAGCCGGCGAGGGAGTTCTACTTCGCGGAGGGTTCGTGCAGGCCGGACTTCGACCCCTACCTCTGCCTGCAGAACCCCGGGGGCGCCGAGGCCTCGGTCAGGATCACCTACATGCGTGGAGACGGCACCAACCTGGACCAGGAGATCGCCGTGCCACCGCACTCCCGCTCGACCGTCCGGGTGAAGGACCAGCTGGGTGAAGGCGACGACCCGGCTCACGACTTCTCGGCGAGCGTGGTGAGCGAGAGCGGCCCCGAGATAATCGTCGAGCGCCCCATGTACTTCAGGTACGGGGGCACGCTCCCCGGAGGCCACTGCGTTATCGGCTACACGGTCACACAGCCGTAAGGCGCAGAATCCCCGACTCCCAGCAACCCAACGTCTATAACTGTGGGGTCGGACGTTTGCGTTGTCGTTGGATTACTCTGAACGGTCAGAAAGCCACAACACAACGAAATCGTCCGACGCCACTCATTGTTTATAGGGGAGAGGACAACCGGGCCTTGGAACCGGGTCCCGATCAGATCGGCGTATCAGACCTAATGCGGCAACTCTTGGGGATATTTGGATGGTCCAAATACTTTAACCCAGAGCTGTACCCGGTTGTCCGAACTTGGTACTGGCAACCGAACCATCCGGCCGTCAGGGCCGGTATCCCCGGCTGCCTGTCGGATGAGAAGCGGTACCTCTGGTCCTATTCTCACCGGCTCAGGGCGTCGGGTTCAAGGGGTTTCCTACTTGCGGGCGTTATTCGGCCGTGAAAAGCCGAATCCGGGGTTTAGCGGGAATAATAGACAGAGGAACGGTTACATGTTCAATATCTTCTTGAGCTCCGAGCTCTGTCGGCGGCTCATGGGGATCTTGCTCCTGGCCGGATCTCCCATGGTCAGCTCGTAGGAGGAGGCCCCGACCTTGGTTATCTCCTGGACCTTGCGCAGGTTCACGATGTAACCGCGGTGGGCGCGGAAGAAGCGGTCGGGATCCAGCATCTTCTCGAGCTCACCCAGGGTGTGGTTGGTGAGGAAGCGGTCGGTGTCCGTGTGAAGGTAGGTGTACTCGCGCTGGATGTTCACGAAATTGATGTCGTCGATGTTCACCAGGTAGATCTTGTCGCCCTTTCGCGCGGGTATCTGCGATCGGGAGGAGTCGCGGTGGCTGGGCCGCTCCGTCCTCTTGAGCACGGCCTCGACGCGGGCCATCAGCTCGAGCGCGCTGAAAGGCTTGGTCACGTAGTCGTCCGCCCCGCCCCGCAGGCCCTGTACCTTTGACTTCTCGTCGGCCAGCGCCGTGAGCATGATGATCGGGATGTCCCTTGTGCGGGAGTCGTCGCGGAGGAGGGTGAGGACCTCCCAGCCGTCGAGCTTCGGCAGCAGCACGTCTAGCAGCACCAGGTCCGGCGCGACGTCCTTGACCTTCTGGAGGCCTTCCTCGCCGGTGCTGGCCGCCTCCACCTTGAAGCCCTCCAGGCGGAGGCTCTTTGTGATCATCTCGCTTATCAGCGGCTCGTCCTCTATGACGAGCACGGTCTGCTTCTCGTCGTTCATGTCTTCTTCGTATCGTCGGTACGGCGGTCCGCGACGTACTTGCTGCCGGGGAATGTCATCGCATGGTCGAGCACTTCTCTTGCGATTTCTGCCGCTTCCCAGTGAGACCGTATCCTGCGGTGCGCATTGGATGCGATCCCGATGGACACGGTCATCAATGGATTATCTATCAAGTCCCCCTGCCTGTCAAAGGTGCTGATTATGCCGGTCTTACGCTCCGCTTCCGAGTAGAAAGCGAGGACTCCGGCGTCGAAACGGCGTACGATCTTCTCCGCGTATTCAACCGCCCGATCGGGCGAGGTGATGAGGCAGAAGCTCCCCGAGCCCAGGTACGCTGCCATGTC
Source organism: Actinomycetota bacterium (assembly GCA_018831265.1). GTDB lineage: Bacteria > Actinomycetota > Geothermincolia > Fen-727 > Anoxymicrobiaceae > JAHJCO01. The sequence goes on along the minus strand of JAHJCO010000010.1, from coordinate 4,030 downwards.
GCCCCGGCCGGAGAGCCCTCCGGTCGCCGCCCTCATCGTGTCGGCGGTGAAGCGCATCACCTTCTCGCAGGCCTCGTCGCCGTACACCTCCCGCAACGGTCTCAGGCTGTTGACCGTGACCAGCATCATCGCGAACGGCTTCCGGGAGAGCACCCGCGCGCGAAGCTCGTCATCGGCGCTGATGTTCCCCGGGAAACCGGTCAGCTTGTCCGTGGTGTACCTGCTCGCCGCGCGGTCCAGGTTCATGTTTATTCGGCCGAGCAGGTCATCGAACTCGAAGGGTTTGGTCACGAAGTCGTCGGCGCCCGCGTCCAGTCCCGCCACCTTGTTCTCGACGTCCGTCCTTGCGGTCAGCAGTATGACCGGGGTCGCGCCCGTGCGCTCATCTCCTTTCAGCCTCCGGCATAACTCGTAGCCGTCCAGGTCCGGCATCATCACGTCGCAGATGACGAGGTCGAACCGGCCCTCCAGCGCGGCTGAGAGACCGCTGGTCCCGTTGTACGCCTTCTCGACCTCGAACCCCTCCAGCTCCAGGTTCAGGGCCAGGATATCGGCGACGGTCTCCTCGTCCTCGATGATGAGCAGGCGCTCAGCCACCCGACCCACCCCCGGCGGACGTCTCCGACTCCTCCGCGCCGGCGGCGAACGGGACCGTGAACAGCATGCTGGTACCTTTCCCCTGTTCGCTGTCCGCCCAGATGCGACCCCCGTGCGCTTCAACCAGCTTACGCGTCACGTAGAGTCCCAGCCCGGAGCCGCGGGCACCGCTCGGACCCGGCCTTCCCACCCGCGTGTAGCGGTCGAATATGTAGGGCAGGTTCTCGGGGGCTATTCCCGAGCCCTGGTCACGGACCTCGATCATGACCTTCTCCCTCAGGGGCCTCGCCGATATCCTTATCTCCCCGTCCTCCGGGGAGAACTTGATCGCGTTGCTCACGATGTTCAACAGGACCTGCTCCAGCTTGCCGGCCTCCGCCATCACCGGCTCCATTTCCCCCGGTACGTCTATCGAGATCCGCCTGCCCAGGGCCTGTGGCTCTATCCGGCTGGCCACCCTGGAGATCAGCTCCGCGAGGTCGAGCGGAGTGGGACGTATCTCGAGCCGGCCGGCCTCTATGCGTGAGAGATCGAGCAGGTCGTTGATAAGCCTGATCATGCGCTCCGTCTCGCGGGCGATAACCTTGACGAATCCCGTCCGGGTCTCCTCGTCGAAGCCGGCGTCCTGCCTCTGCAGGGTGTCCACGTAGGCTTTGATGCTGGTCAGGGGGGTGCGCAGCTCGTGGGAGACCATGGAGACGAAGTCGCTCCTGGACTGCTCGAGCCGGCGTATCTCGGTGACGTCGTTGATGACCGCGACCACGCCCGAGCGGCCCGGCGCCAGGTCCTTTATCGGGACGCACGAGACGTCCAGCTGGCGGCCGGACTTCAGGGAGACCATGCTGCGGGTGACCCCGCCGCTCGACTCCACCGCCGCCCTCAAGGCACCGGCGAGCTCAGGCTCGGTGACCGCCTCGTCGAGCCGGGCCCCCAGCCACCACCAGGGGCGGGCGATGCCAAGCATGTTGAACGCGGCGGTGTTCGCGATGAGCACCTCGCCCCTGTCGTTCACCGCCACCACGCCGACCACCACGTTCTCCAGGACCGCTTCCAGCTTGGTCTTCTCCACGGCGAGCTCACCGGTGAGTCGCAGCATATCGGTCACGTCCTCGAGGAGGATGACCGCTCCGATGACCTGGTCCCAGTGGCTCGAGATCGGCCCGACCCGCGCGCGAAGCGCGGCCCCCTCCGCCTGCTCCAGGTTGAGGTCCATGGTGAAGGCCGGAGGGGCGCCCTGTGGCTGCTCCAGGATCCTGATTCGCACGTCGCGCGCGAACTGGCGCCACTCGAGCACCCTGCCCTTGAGGATGTCCTCCAGGGATTCCCCCTGCATGGGCCGCACCCCGAGCATATGGCGGGCCGAGGGATTGGTGAGCACGGTCTGGTTCTTGCCGTCGACTACGATCAGCCCGTCGGCGAGGCTCTCCATGACCGCCTCGCCGCGGGAGAGAAGCTGCTGGTAGAGCTCGGCCCTCTCTATCGCCGCCCCCGCCAGGCTGGCCACCGACTCCAGGAGCGACAGGTCATCGGACCCGAACCGCCTCTGTCGGGAGCCCGCGCACGAGATGACGCCCACCGTCCTGCCGGCGATTCGGATGGGGACCGCGATCGCGCTGACCACCTTCTTGCGTGCGCGGGGAAACGACGCGAAGCGTGGGTCGGTACTGATATCGCTGGTGATGAAAGGCTCCCCCGTCTTGGCCACCCAGCCGATGAAGCCCTCGCCGAGCTTTATCTCTATCTCCTCGTCGGCCGACCCCCGGGTATCAGCGCCCGAGACCTTCACGACCAGCGTGTTGGAGGTCGGGTCAAGAAGGCGGACCGAGCTTATGTCGGTGTGGAAGACGTGGTCGAGCTGCTCCAGCAGGCGCTTGAGGACCTGGTCGAGGTCCAGCGACTCGCCAAGGGAGCTCGACACCCTGTAGAGGGCCGAGAAGGTGGCGCCGTCGCGAAGCCTCCTCCTGATGCCGCCGGAAAGGACGTTCGCCAGCACCGGGAACGCTACCAGCAGGACTATCCCGATGAAGATGCGGGGGGCGTCCGCCTGGACCGAGACCTCCGGCGCCAGCACTCCGGCCACCGCGAAGAGGCATGCCGCGAGCACGCACGACGCCGCCGTGAGGACCGGCCCCTCGCTCAACGCGGGCACCAGCAGGACCAGGAAGTAGCAGGCGTAGACGGGTGAGGCGAAGCCGCCGGAGAAAGCCACCGCCAGCGAGAGGACGATGATGTAAACACCCAGCTGCACGGACAGGAACGCCAGGCGGCTGCGGTGTGTATCGAGCCTCTCTACCGGCGCCAGGTAGCTCAGGGCGTTTGTCAGCGCGCCCGCGCCGAGGACCACGGAGAAGGGAAGGACCCTGACCCACGAGCGCCCGAAGGCCAGGGCCAGGGACGCCACTCCCAGGGCCAGCCAGAACAGTAGCCTCGTGGCCTGGATATTGCGGGTCTCGATATCCAAAGGGATGCCTTCTTGCTGTTGTTATTCCCCAGTCCGAACCTTAACAGAGAATTAACGCGGCAGTAAACACGCCTTAACCGCCCGTGCTGATACTGATGGTGGAAGGACGTGACCTGCTGCTCGAGAGCAGCCTGCGAGAGGAGTCGGAGATGATATGGCGCAAGGACAAGCCCGACCCCGTTACCGGCGGGCCCGCCCAGACCGCGGAGCCGGGCGGGGAAGCGACCCGGACGGCGATCCAGCCGCCCGAGTGCGCGACGCGGGATAAGGCGGACAGGACGCAGCGCAACCAGAGAGTGCTGCTCGGTGTGGGGGCCGGCATCCTGGTCGTGCTCATCTGCGGCGGGATGTTCGCGATCGGCTACGTGGTCGGTAACCGGCCGGGGACCGCGGGGACGGGGCTCGGGCTCGGCGGCTCTCGAGGCGGACCGGGCCTCCGGGGCACGGGGCAGGGGCAGCAGGCGGGCGGCACGGCCGGAGCGGTGCAGCAGAGAGTCCAGCAATGGCTCGATCAGAACGATGCCACCCTCGTCCGGGGAGAGGTCACCGGCGTCGGTGACGGCAGCGTGAGCGTGCGGACGCCCGAGGGCGAACAGACCATCGCCATCACCGGGGGTACGCGGGTGCTGGGCGGTGGGCAGGCCGCCGGCGACGGCCAGACGGCCGCCGGCGGTGCCGGGGCGGCCGGTGACCTGCGGCAGGGGGAGAGAGTGGTGGTCGCGGTGCGCAAGGGGACCGACGGGAAGCTCGAGGCACTGGCGTTGAAGAAGATGAAGGCCGGGGCGATCAAGCAGCAGGAGCAGCAGTAGCAGTAGATACAGGGGCGTCGGACAATTTCACGCATTAACTCCAATCGAAGTGTAGACGGGATTTGAGTGCGCGCAAGTGTCCGACCCCCCGTTCGTCCAAGGGTTGGTCGACGGGCACATACTGAGATGTGTCAATTTCACGCATTAACTCCAATCGAAGTGT
>JAHJCO010000060.1 GCA_018831265.1 Actinomycetota bacterium | reverse complement strand
CACTTCGATTGGGGTCAACACGTGAAATCTACACATCTCAGTATTGCTCGTCGACCAACCCTTGGACGAACGGGGGGTCAGACACTTGCACGCGCTAAATTCCCGTCAACACTTCGATTGGGGTCAACACGTGAAATTGTCTGACGCCCCTGATTGTTGACGTTTTACGTTACCATACGGGTGCTGGCCCCGTCGGTCTGTCGCGATCAGCGCTCACGTCGTCGGGGCGCCGGCTGCACGATTGAAAGGGCTTGGTCGTGACCGAGGATTGCGCCTACGACATGATGCAGCGTGGCCGGGAACTCCTCGAAGAGGGGCATCCCGCCCAGGCCGCGATGGTGCTCGAGTCGGCGAAACTGGTGGAGCCACGTAAGGGGTCACTGCTGGAGATGCTCGGCCGCGCCTACTACCGGTGGGGGAGGTTCGCCGCCGCCGCGGGGAGCTTCGAGGAAGCGCTCGAAGTCGATCCGACCAACGATTATGCCCACTACTGCCTGGGGCTGTGTTACCTGAAGACCGGGCGCACGGTGGAGGCCGGGGGGCACTTCAAGCTGGCCTGGACGCTGAACCCGCTCGATGAGTACCGCGAGATGGCGCTCCGTTTCCTCGCGGGCGGGCGCGGCGGGCGCGGGGGATAGTGCGGGAATGGGCATCAAGGGGAAGTACCGCGCTTTCATCATAGACCTGGACGGTGTGGTCTATCTCCTGAACGATCCCCTGCCGGGCGCGATAGAGGCCCTCCGCCGGCTGTCGGAAAACGGTGTGCCCTTCGTCTTCCTCACCAACAACTCCTCCACCAGCCCCGAGCAGTACGCGGGCAAGCTTCATGGCATGGGACTGGAAGTGGAGCCCGACGCCTTCGTCACCTCAGGCCAGGCGGTCGCATGCCACCTGTCCGAGAGGTGGCCGGAGGGCGGGGCGCGGGCGTTCGTGATAGGCGAGGAGGGGCTCACCCGCCAGGTCGAGGGGGCCGGCCTGTCGCTCCTCGAGCCCGTGGACTCCAGGGGCGCGGACGTCGTGGTGGTGGGGTGGGACAGAGCCTTCGACTTCGAGAAGCTGAAGGCCGCGGTGGTGGCGATACGGAACGGCGCCTACTTCGTGGCCACCAACGGCGACAGCACCTACCCGACCCCGGAGGGGTTGTGGCCCGGGGCGGGGGCGCTGGTGGCGGCCGTGAGCACCGGGGCGGGCACTGAGCCGTACGTCGCCGGGAAACCGAACCCGCTCATGGTGGAGCTGGCGCTGGAGAGGATGGGCGCGCGGCGGGGGGAGACACTGCTGGTCGGCGACCGACTGGACACCGACGTGGCCGTGGGGCTCGCGGCCGGGGTGGATACCCTGCTGGTACTGACCGGTATCTCCAGCCTGGAGGAGGTCGAAGCGACCGGCATCCGGCCGACATCGGTGGCCGGCAGCCTGGCCGAAGCCCTGCTGGATTAGTGTGCTAGAATATCTGCTGTTTGAGACTATCCGAGGTGGTGACGATGTTTAATCCTGAGATCGAGTCGATGGACAGGTCGGCCCTCGCGGACCTGCAGCTGGAAAGGCTCAAGGCGACCGTAAAGCGCTGCGAGGAGATGGTGCCGTTCTACCGTGCGAAGCTCAGGGAGGCCGGGGTGTCCTGGAAGGATATGAACAGCATCGCGGACGTTGCCAGGCTCCCGTTCACCTCGAAGGAGGACCTGCGAGAGAACTACCCCTTTGGCCTGTTCACCGTCCCGACCCGCGACATCGTGAGGATACACGCCTCCTCGGGGACGACCGGCACCCCCACCGTGGTCGGTTACACCGACAGGGACATTGAGGTGTGGTCCGAGCTGGTCGCGCGTGCGCTGGTGTCCGCCATGGCAGACTCGTCGGACATCGTGCAGGTGGCCTACGGCTATGGGCTGTTCACGGGCGGGCTGGGACTGCACTACGGCGTGGAGAAGCTGGGCGCGACCGCGATACCGATATCGGGCGGTAACACCAAGCGCCAGATAAGGATGATGGTCGACCTTGGCACAACGGTGCTCTGCTGCACGCCGTCCTACGCCCTGTTCATGGCCGAGGCGGCCGAGGAGATGGAGGTGGACTTCAAGCAGCTCAAGCTGAAGAGCGGCGTCTTCGGGGCGGAGCCGTGGAGCGACCGGATGCGCGACCGGATCGAGCACATACTCAACCTCTCCGCTTTCGATATCTACGGACTGTCCGAGGTAATGGGGCCCGGCGTGTCCATCGAGTGCGAGCACAAGGAAGGGCTGCATATCTTCGAGGACGCCTTCCTGCCGGAGATAATCGACCCATCGACCATGGAGCCCCTGCCCGTTGGAGAGCAGGGTGAGCTGGTCTTCACCACCATCAACAAGGAAGGCATGCCCCTGATACGTTACCGAACCCGCGACGTCACCTCGCTCATCGACGAGATCTGCCCCTGCGGGCGTACTCACGTCCGCATGAGGCGGGTGCGCGGACGCTCGGACGATATGCTGATAATAAGGGGCGTCAACGTCTTCCCCTCGCAGATCGAGACGGTCCTGATGCAGATCGAGGGTATCAGTCCGCATTACCAGATAATCGTGGAGAGGATGGCCGGGCTGGATATGCTCGAGGTACAGGTGGAGGTCTCAGAGGAGATGTTCTCGGACCGCATCCGGGGCCTCGAGGAATGGCAGGAGGTCATCCAGGCCGAGATAGAGAGCTACCTGGGGATCGGTGTACTGGTCAACCTGATGGAGCCGCGCAGCATCGCCCGGAGCGAGGGCAAGGCGGTGCGGGTGATCGACAATCGCGAGATCTAGGAGGTGCCGGCAATGACCGTAAAGCAGATCTCGGTGTTCCTGGAGAACAAGGAAGGGCGGCTGCTCGACGTCACCCGTCATCTCGGCGAGGCGGGCGTCAACATACGGGCGCTGTGCGTTGCGGATACCAGCGACTTCGGCGTGTTGCGGCTGATAGTAGACGACCCCGAGAAGGCGCACGAATGGCTCAGGGAGCAGGGTTTCACCGTAAAGGAGACCCCGGTGGTGGCGGTCGAGGTGGACGACAGGCCCGGCGGGCTCTCCGCGGTTCTCAAGCCCCTGGTGGAGCAGGAGATGAACATCGAGTACCTCTACTGCTTCCTGGAGAAGGCCGGCGACAACGCCATCGTCATCATCCGGGTGGAGGAGGCCGAGCAGGCCATCGGTGCGCTGAAGGCCGCCGGGTTCAGGAGCATCCCACCCGAAGAGCTCTACGCCATGTAGCCGATGACGGTCATCACGAGCAGCTTCCCGGTTGGCACCCGCGGCGACGGTGACGTCGTCGACATCACCCCCGACGTCGCCGAGGCGGTGCGCGGCTCGGGGCTCACGGACGGAACGGTCACGGTGTTCGTGCCTGGAGCGACCGCGGGCGTGACCACCATCGAGTACGAGCCGGGGCTGGTGGAAGACATCGACGAGATGTTCGAGCGGGTCGCACCCGCGGGGCGCGACTATCACCATAACCTGCGCTGGCACGACGGCAACGGGCACTCGCACGTGCGCGCCTCGCTGCTGGGACCTTCCCTCACCATCCCCTTCACCGGAGGAAAGCTGACCCTGGGCATATGGCAGCAGGTGGTGCTGGTCGACTTCGACAACAGGCCGAGGGAACGCGAGCTGGTCTGCCAGGTGATGGGGGAGTAGCAGGCGACCTACTCCCCGGGCTCCTCCCGGATGGTCTGTCGGGGTCGTTCCCGCCGAGGCCTTGTGCCGCGGGCGCGCCTCCCGCGCCTCTCCGGCTCCCCGGTCTCTTCGCCGTCCGGGACCGCGGCCTCCTCCTCTCCGTCACCGCCGGCCTCCTTCTCGGCGGACAGCTCCTCGTCGAGCCTCCTGGAGGGCCCGCGTTTCGTCCCCTCGGTGTCGATCTCGTCGAGGGTGACCCGCAGGAGCTTGAAGGCCCGGTCCAGGCCCGCCCGCTCGAGCCTGTCGATGCTGTCGGCCTCGTTCCGGTAGCCGAAGTAGGATCCGCCCCTGAGACCTCCTATGGTAATGGCCCGGAAAGAACGTACCGTTGCCACCATGGCATCGCTACGCTTCACCCGGCAGCGGCCCTTTCGAAGCCCCCTGAGCCCCTTTGACCTCACCGCGGCCTGGAATATCAGTCGTTTGAGGCGGCCGGAGTTGCGGAAGCCCAGTATGATCCCCTCGCGCGTGATGACCTTCAGCTCGTCGTGACCGACATGGTCCACGTTGATGATATAGGCGTCCTTCAGCTGGTAGCCGTGCCGCTTGAGCAGCGCGACCATGCCCCGGCCCCCGGCCGCGCCCCTGGCGGTTGCGACGCCCCACACCTCCGTATGCTCCAGGGGATCGGCGGCTATGACCTGAAGGGTGGACAGCATCACCCCCACCCCCGAGGCGTTGTCGTTCGCCCCGACGGTGTAGCGGCCACGTCCCCGTCCGATCGCAAGGAGCAGGGCCATGAGAAGGAGGTAGAGCGCCGCCGGCGAGGAGTAGAGCCAGATGCTGTTTATGACCCGCCTGCTCACGTGCGTGAGTGACGCCCCGAGGCCCACAATGCTCAGCACGACCAGTACGGTGATGAAGATGAAGGCGATTATGTAGAGGACCCGATAGGCCCTGGCTATTCCGGGGCGGCCGAGGGGGGAGCTCATGGTGGTGTCGTAGTTGGCCGTTATGACCACACGCCTCCTCGCGCCGCCCGCCGCCGGAACCCGGCCGACCACGTTGGATGCCTGGCTCCGCGGGAGTATTCGCGACACGATCGCCCACGAGTACGTCTCCATCTGGAAGGCGAACCATACCAGTATGGCCACCACCATGCTGGCCGTGAACGACAATCGGAAGAGCCCGTACCCGGCGATCGCGGCGAGGTAAAGGATGAGCAGGGCGTCCAGGTCGGACTTCCAGCAGGAGAAACTCTCCATGTTCACCTCGGCGCCGGAGTCGCCCATGCAGCGTAGAATGTAGGAGGCGGCGGCCGCCTCGCCTTCGGTGCCGGGGCCCCGGGCTCCGATGCGTCTCGAGAGGTATAGGGCGTGCTTGCTCGGCATTTCCATGTGCGTATTCTAACAGCGGCCGGCGTTCTTGTGGTCGCGAGCGACGTTTGAGTACAATGCTACGATGAACGCCCCGGTCGTTTGCCGGAGCGGGCGGGAAGGTGGAAAGCGGGGCAGGCCGCGAAGGGAACCGACGCTACTGATGGACTCTATCCTGCAGCGGGTGGACTCGCCCGCTGACCTGAAGAGGCTGTATCCCTGGGAGCTGGACCAGCTCGCAGGCGAGATACGGCGGCTCATCATCGATACGACCTGCGCCACCGGGGGCCACCTGGCCTCGAGCCTGGGCGTGGTCGAGCTGACAATCGCGGTCCACCGCGCCCTGGATGCGCCCCGTGACCGTATAGTCTGGGACGTCGGTCACCAGTCGTACGCTCACAAGATAATCACCGGCAGGAGGGACCGCTTTCACACGCTCCGCCGTAAGGGCGGAATATCCGGCTTTCCCCGCAGGTCCGAGAGCGACTACGACGTGGTCGACAGCGGGCACTCCGGCGGCTCCATCAGCTACGGCCTGGGGCTCTGCCTGGCCCGCGACCTGCTGGGGGAGGACCACGGCGTCGCGGTGGTCATCGGGGACGGTTCCATGTCATCGGGGGTCGCCTTCGAAGCCCTGAACCAGGTCGGACACCACCTCGATTCCAACCTCATAATCATTCTGAACGACAACGAAATGTCTATCTCACAGAACGTAGGCGGCTTCGCGGCCTACCTCTCGCGCATCCGCCTGAAGCCCGGGTACACCCACTTCAAGGAGGACCTGGAGGAGTTCCTGCGCACGATGCCCGGGTTGGGAGCGGGGCTGGTGAGGGTCGCCTCCCAGCTAAAGGAGACGGTCACGCACGCGCTGGTCCCGGGCGGGCTCTTCGAGTCGCTCGGGCTGAAGTACGTCGGCCCGATCGACGGCCACGACGTTGCCCTTGTCGAGGAGACGGTCAGGGAGGCACGGCAGATCAAGGGGCCCGTGCTGATCCACACGATGACTGTGAAGGGAAAAGGTTACGGGCACTCCGAGCGCCGCCCGGAGAGGTTTCACGGCGTGGCCTCGTTCGACGAGGAGACCGGGACGCCGCTTAAGACCGCGGACGGTAACACCTTCACGGAGAAGTTCGGCGCGGCGATGGTCGGGCTGGCCGCCGAGAGGCCGCGCCTGGTGGTGATAACGGCCGCGATGCGGCTGGGAACGGGGCTCCTGGAGTTTTCGGATCGGTACCGCGAGAGGTTCTTCGACGTCGGCATAGCAGAGCAGCTCGGTGTGAACCTGGGGGCCGCCCTGGCCCTGGGAGGGCTCGAGCCGGTGGTGGCCATCTACTCCACGTTCCTGCAGAGAGCGTTCGACCAGCTTTCACAGGAGGTGTGCCTGCAGGGCTTGCCCGTGGTGTTCGCTGTCGACCGGGCCGGCGTTGTGGGGGAGGACGGCTCGACACACCACGGCTACTTCGACATATCGATGCTGAGGTCCCTGCCGGGAATGACCGTGATGGCCCCCTGCACGGCCGTCGAGGTGGAGTCCATGCTGCGCTTCGCGCTGGAGCAGGACGGGCCCGCCGCCATCCGTTATCCCCGTGGTACCGCGCCCCGGCTGGAAGGGGTGGGGCTCACGTCCCTCAGGCCGGGAAAGGGCGAGGTCCTCAGGGAAGGCGGCCGGGTGGTGATGCTCGCGCTCGGGCCCATGGTCGAGACCGCGCTGGAGGCCGCGGATATCCTGGAGGGACGGGGGATCTCCACGGGGGTGGTCAACGCCCGGTTCGCAAAGCCCCTGGACACCGGATTCCTGGCCGAGACCTGCGCGGGGGCGGAGCTGGTGGTCACCCTCGAAGACGGGATCCTGGCGGGCGGCTTCGGGAGCGGGGTTCTGGAGGCGATGCAGGGGCTTCCCGCCGATGTGCGGGGGTTCCTGCTCAAGGGACTGCCGGACCGCTACCTGCAGCACGCCAGCATCCCCGAGTTGATGGAGGAGAGCGGGCTGACCGCCGGGCTGGTGGCCGAAGAGGCGGCGTCACGGCTCGAGCTCGCATGAAGAAGAGGCTGGACGCCCTCCTGCACGAGCGCGGGATCTTCGAGAGCAGGGCGCGCGCGCGCGGCGGTCATGGAACGCCAGGTGTGCGTCGACGGGAGCTTCGAGGTCAAACCGGGCACCCAGGTCACCGGGAGAGAGTCGATAGAGGTGGTGAGCCGGGGCGAGCCCTTCGTATCGAGGGGGGGCAGGAAGCTGGAGCGTGCCCTCGACGAGTTCGATATAGACGTCGCGGGCAGGGTGGCGCTCGATGTGGGGGCATCGACGGGCGGCTTCACGGACTGCCTGCTGCAGCGTGGCGCCGGATCCGTCTACGCCGTCGACGTGGGTAGGGGTCAGTTGCACCAGAAGCTGCGCGGCGACCCGAGGGTGCACGTCCTGGAGGGGGTGAACGCGCGCGCTCTGGCCCCGGGATTGCTGCCGGAGGCCCCCGACCTCGCGGTGGTCGATGTCTCATTCATCTCCCTGAGGAAGGTCCTGGGTCCGGTATTCAGCGTGCTGGAGCCGAAGGGGAGGGCGGTGGCACTGGTGAAACCCCAGTTCGAGGCGGGGCGGAGCCAGGTCTCAAAGGGAGGAGTGGTCAGGGATCCCGCGGTGCACCTCCAGGTGCTCGCCGGCCTGGTAGACTGGCTGCGTGGGAACGGCCTCGAGGCGGTAGCGGTCACTCCGTCGCCCCTGAAGGGCCCCAAGGGAAACGTGGAGTTCCTGCTGGTGGTGGCGCGCCCCCCGGCCGAGGGCATCGGCCTCGAGAGCATCCAGGCCGCGGTCGAGGCGGCCGGAAGAGGGGTCTAGGATCACATGGTGGACCGTGGCTTCGAGAAGGTGCTGATAATACCGAACGTCGGCAAGCCCGGCATAGACGAGATGGTGGCGACAGTGTCGCGCTGGCTAGAGTCCAGGGGCCTGCAGCGCCTGGTGCTGGACACCGACGCCGACAGGCTCGCCGGGGAACACGACGGGATAAGCGTGGAGTCGGCGAGGAGCCTGGCCGACCTGGCCGTGGTGCTCGGGGGTGACGGCACCGTCCTCCACGCGGTGGACGTGCTCTGGGGCGGCGAGGTGCCGCTGGTCGGGATCAACATCGGAAAGATGGGCTTCCTGACGGCCGGAGAGGTTCACCAGGCCGAGCAGGTCCTGGAGGAGATACTGGCCGGGAGGTACTACGTAAGCGAGCGCATACCGGTCGGCTGCACCGTGGAGGGGGGAGGGTCCACTGCTGAGTACCGGGCCCTGAACGAGGTAGTAATAGGGAAGCTGGTCCGGGAGCGCCTGATACACCTGTCCACCTACATAAACGGAGAGTTCTTCATGCGATACTCGGGGGACGGGCTGATCGTTTCCAGCGCCACGGGCTCCACCGCCTACTCGCTGTCGGCGGGAGGTCCGATAGTGACCCCTTCCCTGGTGTGCTTCCTGCTGACACCGATCTGCGCCCACATGCTGTTCAGCAGGCCCATCGTGCTGGACTCGCGTGACCGCGTGACCGTCGTCGTCGAGGAGAAGCCCGAGCGCCTTGCCCTCAGCATCGACGGAAGGGAAGACGTGGAGGTGCCGCCGGGGGCAAGCATAGACTTCCACACCCTGGACTGGAGGGTGAAGATCCTTGAGCTGGAGGGATCCTCCTTCTACCAGACGCTGCGGCGCAAGTTCATGGGTCCACCGCCGGACGAGCCCGAGCGGGGTGAGAGTTGCTCGCCTATCTGAAGGTGCGGGATTTCGCACTGGTCGACCTGGCCGAGATCGAGTTCGCAAGCGGCTTCAACGTCCTTACAGGTGAGACCGGCGCCGGCAAGACGGTGCTGGTGGAGGCGATCGGGCTCCTGCTGGGCGACCGGGCGGAGGGCGTAATGGTCCGCAAGGGGACCGGTGGCGCCGTACTGGAAGCCGCGTTCGACCTGTCGGGGGTACCCGGGGCGGCCCGGGAACTTGTGGAACTGGGCTTCCTGGACGAGGGCGAAGACGAGATGGTCCTGGCCAGGACCATCCCGGCCTCTGGTAAAGGCCGCTGCACCGTGAACGGCCGCCTTTCCACGGTCTCCGCGCTCCAGAGCGTCGGCGAGGTGCTGGTGGACGTGCACGGGCAGAACACGCACCAGGCCCTGCTGAGACCCTCGACCCACATGGACTACCTCGACCGCTTCGCGGGATCCGCGCACCTCGCGTTGCTCGGCAAGTACCGCGAACGCTACCTGGAGTACCGGCGGCTCGCCGACGAGAGGGAGAGGCTGGCCGGGGCCGGTCCAGGCTCGATGAGGGAGGCCGACCTGCTGCGTCACGAGGTCGGCCAGATAGAGGCCGCCGGCGTGAGGCAGGGCGAGCTGGAGGAGCTCGAGCTGGAAGCGGGCCGGTTGCGAAACGCCAGGCTGATCGGTGAGCTCTCGGCGTCGGCGGCCTCGGCTCTTTCCGGAGAGGGCGGGCTCGGGGCGGGCGAGCTGCTGACGCGTGCGGCTGACGACCTGGGGCGCATGGTGGAGAAGGACCCCTCGGCCGAGGGCGTGCGCTCCAGGGCGGAGGCCCTGGCGATCGAGGCGGAGGACCTTGCCCGTGATTTGACCTCCTACATGGGCCGCCTGGAGTCCGACCCGTCGCGGCTGGAGGAGATCGAGTCACGCCTCAGCGGGCTGCGCGAGCTGTTCCGCAGGTATGGCGGCTCGGCGGAGACGACGCTGGCCTACCTGCGCGAGGCGTCGGAGCGCCTGCGGGAGATAGAGGGAGGCGAACGCAGGCTCGGGGAGATAGACGGAGAGATCGCGAGTGCCACTCGTGACCTGGAGGAGAAGGCCGCCGGGCTCGATACGGCCCGCGGGGAAGCCGCCTCCAGGCTCCAGGAGGCGGTGGCGGTCGAGCTGGAGCAGTTGGAACTGGGTCACACCGCGCTCGAGGTGAACGTCGCCGGGGCTGGCGGGAAGCCCGGCGAAGCGAAACCGGGTCCCGACGGTTTCAACACCGTCGAGTTCATGTTCCGACCTGCCCCGGACGAGGAGTTCAGGCCTCTCAGGAAGATCGCCTCCGGCGGGGAGATGTCCAGGGTCATGCTCGCTCTGAAGATCGTGCTGGCCGGGGCGGACCGGCTGCCGATCCTGGTCTTCGACGAGGTGGACTCCGGCATAGGTGGAGAGACGGCCCTCGCGGTCGGCGAGAAGCTGCACCGGCTGGGCGTCTACCACCAAGTCTTCTGCATCACCCACCTGCCGCAGATCGCGACCTTCGCGAACCACCAGTACCGGGTGTTCAAGCATGAAGGCGCCCGCACGGACGTCGAGCCTCTCGACGAGGACGGCAGGCTGGACGAGCTCTGCCGCATGCTCGGGGACTCCAGCGGCCGCAAGGTGACGCGCGAGCACGCGCGTGCGTCGCTGGAGAGGGCGCGGGAGCGGATGAAGCAGGTGTGACCCGGGGCCGGCGGCGTCCGGGTGCGGCCTTTGCAGTATAATCACCTCTTAGGATCGACCAAGGTGGACCTTTCGTGAAGACCCCAGGACCGGCGGTGACGGAGCGCGGCGAGATGACGATCTCCGGGACCGCCAGGCTCGACAAGAGAACCAAGAACCTGGTCAAGAGGCTGAGGCCGGGCGAGATCGCGATAATAGACCACAGGGACGTGGACCGCGTCTCCGCCGAGTCCCTGATAGAAGCCGCGCCGGCGGTGGTGATAAACGCGTCCTGTTCGATCACGGGCTCATACCCGAACCCCGGGCCGCTCACGATAGTGGCCAGCGGAATACCCATACTCGACGAGGTCGGCGCGGACATCTTCGAGAAGGTGAAGGAAGGCGAGGCCGTAGAGGTCGCGGCGGGCGCGGTCCTGCTCGCCGGGGAAGAGGTGGCATCCGGCGATCCACTCTCCATCGATGAGATTGTCGGGCGCATGGAGGAGAGCAAGGCAAGGCTGGGAAAGCAGCTCGGCGACTTCGCGGCGAACACCATGGAGCTCCTCGACGCCGAGAAAGAGATACTGCTGGAGAGCGTCGATCTCCCGCAGATAACCACCAGGTTCTCGGGAAGGCAGGCCCTCATCGTGGTAAGAGGTCATAACTACAAGCAGGACCTGGTAGCGCTGCGCCCCTACATCCGCGAGGTCAAGCCAATTCTTGTGGCGGTGGACGGCGGCGCGGACGCCCTGCTGGAGATGGGCTATCACCCCGACATGGTCATCGGCGATATGGACAGCGTGAGCGACAAGGCGCTCTCCGGCAGGGCCGAGCTGGTGGTACACGGGTACTCCGACGGCCGGGCGCCGGGCATGAAGAGGCTGGAGGACCTCGGGTTGACGAGCACCGTGTTCCACTACCCCGGCACCAGCGAGGACATCGCCATGCTGGTCGCTTTCGAGAAGGGCGCCGAGTTGATAGTGATGGTGGGCAGCCACAACAACCTCATCGAGTTCCTGGACAAGGACCGCAAAGGGATGGCGAGCACGTTCCTGATGAGGTTGAGGGTGGGTGGCGCGCTGGTCGACGCCAAGGGGGTCAGCCGGCTGTACTCCAACAGGGTGAAGGGGTGGCACCTCGCAATCATGGTCGCCGCCGCCCTGCTGGTGATAATGCTGATAATCCTGCTGTCCGAGCCGGTCCGGCAGTTCATCTCGGTCCTGGCGATGCGTTTCCAGGTCTGGATAATGAAGCTGCAGAACCTGATCTAGTACCAGGAAGGAGGGGTCCGGATGCTCGACATGAGATACCACGTCATATCGCTTGTGGCCGTGTTCCTGGCGCTGGGTATCGGGATCCTCCTGGGCACGACCCTTGTCGAGCGCGGCCTGGTCGGCGAGCAGAGGGCGGAGATCAAATCACTGAAGCAGACCTTCGAGGAGATCAAGGAGAAGAACGTCACTCTCAACGAGCAACTGAACGCCTACCAGGAGTTCGCCCTGGAGGCGAAGCCGTACCTGGTCACGGGAGCCCTGGCGGAACGCTCGTACGTCATAGTGGCACGGACCGACCCGGAGGAAAAGGCGCTGGCAAGCATCAACGAAGGGCTCATGAGCGCGGGTGCCTCGGTGCCCGCCACGGTGCTCTTCGCGGGCTCGGCCCAGTACTCGAAGCCCGAGGTCACCGACAGCCTTGCCACACTCTTCCAGATGGCGGGGGCCAACCCCCAGCAGCTGAAAGAACGTGTATATGCCGAGGTGGTGAACCAGATGCTGGTCGCGTCCAACCTGGGAATACTGGACACCCTTCAGGAGACGGGCGTCATACAGGTCCGCGGAGCGATCACCGGGCCCGTGACCGGGGCCGCGCTGCTGGGCAGCATCGAGACCACCAAGCTGGACCAGAACGACATCCCACTGATAAGGACCTTCATCGCCGCCGCGCTGCCGCTGGTGGGGGTAGGGGGGTCGGAGACGGCCGAGTCCGTCATGGTCGCCTACAAGAAGACCGGGATCTCGACGGTTGACCCGATAGACGACGCCCCCGGCCAGGTCGCGCTGGTGATGGTGTTCAACGGGCGGTCCGGGAATTACGGAAGCGGCAAGTCCGCTACCCGCATGATACCGGAGTACGGTGGTATCTGAGGTGCCGGGCGTCCTGGCGGTCGTCCCCTCCTTCTCCGAGGAGGGGGAGATTGAGACGACCGTGCGCTCCCTGCTCTCGCTGACGCAGGTCGCCGAGGTGGTGGTCGTCGACGACGCCTCGCCCGACGGCACGGCGCGCAACGCCCGCGAGGCGGGCGCCAGGGTACTGGTCAACGGTTCGAACCTGGGCAAGGGGCGCTCGCTCGCAAGAGCGCTCTGCGACCTGCCATTCGAGGTCCTCCTGCTGGTTGATGGGGACCTGGCGGAGCACGCGCTGGAGGCCGGGAAGCTCATCGAGCCGGTGCTGGAGGGGGAAGCCGACCTGGTCATCGCCGCCTTCGGCCGCGCGTCGCGCAAGGGCGGCTTCGGCCTGGTCAAGGGGCTCGCCGCCTGGGCCATACGGCGGCTCACCGGAAGGAGCATGCGCTCACCGATCTCTGGCCAGCGGTGTTTGACCCGGGAGGTCTACGAGGCGTGCGCCCCGTTCGCCCCCGGGTTCGGCATGGAGGTCGCCATGACCATCGACGCGCTGAGGGCCGGGTTCGGGGTGGTGGAGGTAGAGACCTCGATGTCGCACAGGGAGACCGGACGGGACCTCGCGGGATTCGTGCACCGGGGGCGCCAGTTTTTCGATGTGCTTGTCGCCATCGCAACCAGGATCCCGGGGGGGAAATCATGTCCGCCATAGCACCGGTCGCGTTATTCCTGATCGGGGGGGTGGCCGGGACGCTCGCGCTGCTCGGTCTGCGGCCAGTGCTCGCCCACCCCGCGCTGCTGCGCCGTAACTACCGCGACATCGAGGTGCCCACGGCCGCGGGGATTGTCTTCTTCCCGGCATACCTGCTCGTCTTCTTCGTCGCGGTCATCTACTACAACCTCTTCCCGGTCTCGGTGATGCCGGGGGCGCATCCCAGCCTGGTGCCGCTGGACTTCGCCTTCCGGATGCTCCTGCTGGTCTCGGGGTTCTGCCTGCTGGGGCTCCTGGACGATGTGCTGGGGGACCGGGGCGCCAGGGGTTTCGCCGGCCACTTCTCCGAGCTCTTCCACGGACGGCTCACCACCGGTATGCTGAAGGCGGCGGGCGGTTTCCTGCTGGCCGCCGCGGTTAGCGCGACCGCCAGGCCCGATTTCTGGATGCTGCTCCTGAGCGCCGCGGTGATAGCCCTTTCGGCCAACCTCTTCAACCTGCTCGACCTGCGTCCGGGCAGGGCCATCAAGGTGTTTCTCCCGGCGATAGCCGGGGTCATCGCCCTGAACTTCACCGAGCCACGCTATGTGATGCCCTACCTGCTGGCGGTTGCAGCGATCACCCTGGTTCTCTTTCCGGGGGACCTCTCGGAGCGCTTCATGCTCGGTGATGCCGGCAGCAACGTGATGGGCGCGGCCGTGGGGCTGGGGATCGCGACCGGCGCGGGGACATGGTGGAAGGTGGGTGCCCTGGTGGCTCTCATCGGCCTGAACGTGCTGTCGGAGGCGGTCTCCTTCAGCAGGGTGATAGAGTCGAACCGAGTGCTTAGATGGCTGGATGGGCTCGGCAGGCCGGAAAGACAGGGCGGGAACGGCCACTATCTGGGGAACCCGAAAGGAGACGGCGCGCGGGAGGCCAATAATAGTGATTAGAGGCAAGTCTCGATCCGGAGGTATGTAATGCCCTCATCCAGAACTCCAACCAAACACGTGTTCGTGACCGGTGGAGTGGTCTCGTCGCTCGGGAAGGGAATCACCGCGGCCTCCCTGGGCCTGCTCCTCAAGTCACGCGGCCTGAGGGTGGCGATGCAGAAGATAGACCCCTACGTGAACGTGGATCCCGGGACCATGAGCCCCTTCCAGCACGGGGAGGTGTTCGTCACCGAGGACGGCACGGAGACCGACCTCGACCTCGGCCACTACGAGCGCTTCGTGGACGTGAACACCGGCCGCGAGAGCAACGTTACCACCGGTACCATCTACGGCAGCATCATCTCGCGCGAGAGGAAGGGTGAGTTCCTGGGGGCGACCGTGCAGGTCATCCCGCACATCACCGACGAGATAAAGCGGCGCATACTCAAGCTTGGCGGGGGCGAGGACGTCGACGTGGCCATAAGCGAGATCGGCGGGACGGTCGGCGACATCGAGAGCCAGCCGTTCCTCGAGGCGGCCCGCCAGCTCAAGAAGGACGTCGGCCACGAGAACGTCTGCTACATCCACGTCACCCTGGTGCCCTACCTGGAGACCTCAAAGGAGCTGAAGACCAAGCCCACCCAGCACAGCGTGAAGATGCTGCAGAGCCTGGGGATCCAGCCGGACGCCATCGTGCTTCGATCGGACCGGCACATCCCGGGCGAGGTCAAGGACAAGATAGCGCTGTTCTGCGACACGGACCGGGAGGCGGTCGTCTCGGCGATGAACGCGGACACCATATACGAGGTCCCCCTCATGCTGAACGAGGAGGGGCTGGACGCCTACGTGGTCAAGCACCTGGGGCTTCCCGGGCACCCGCCGGACCTTGCCGAGTGGCGGGCGCTGGTGGACCGGATAAAGAAACTCTCGGGCGAGGTCAGGATCGCCATAGTGGGCAAGTACGTCGAGCTCCCGGACGCCTACATCAGCATCGTCGAGAGCCTGAACGCGGCGGGAATACTGCACGGCGTGAAGGTGAAGCCGGTGTTCGTCTCGTCGGACTCGCTGGAGGGCGGATCCGTCGAGCCCCTGAAGGACATGCAGGGTATCGTCGTGCCCGGGGGGTTCGGAGTGCGCGGGATCGAAGGCAAGATAGCGGCCATCCGCTACGCGCGGGAGAACGCTGTCCCCCTGCTGGGGTTGTGCCTGGGCCTGCAGTGCGCGGTCATCGAGTTCGCCCGCAACGCGGCCGGGATGGCGGGGGCGAACTCGTCTGAGTTTGAGCCGGACACGGAGTACCCGATAATCGACCTCATGGAGCACCAGAAGGACATCGAGGGTCTGGGGGGCACCATGCGGCTCGGTGCCTACCCGTGCAAGCTCACTCCCGGGACACTGGCGGCGCAGGCGTACGGCGAGGAGGTAATATACGAGCGGCACCGGCACCGCTACGAGGTGAACAACGCCCTGCGAAACCGGCTGGAGGAGGCGGGCATGGTCTTCTCCGGGCTCTCCCCCGACGAAAGGCTGGTGGAGATGGTCGAGATTCCCGGCCACCCGTTCTTCGTGGCCTGCCAGTTCCACCCCGAGTTCAAGACCAGGCCGCTGCGCCCGCACCCGCTCTTCAGGGAGTTCGTGGGAGCGGCCGTGAAGCGGCAGCGCCTGGCCGATTCCCACCTCAAGGTGGTCGAAGGCGACGGAGCCCAGGCGGCCAAATGACCGCCGCCGGCGGGCCCCGACCCGAGAGACTCTTCTCGCTCTTCCAGGAGCTCGTCCGTATCGACAGCGAGCCGCGCTCCGAGGGGAAGATGTGCGCGTTCCTGAAGGAGTTCTTCTCGCGCGCCGGGCTCACCGTGCACGAGGACGCAGGCGCGGCGGCCACGGGCGGCGAGTGCGGTAACCTGGTGGTAAGAGTCCCCGCGGGCGCGTTCTCCCCGCTCCCTCCCGTAATCCTCAATGCGCACATGGACTCCGTGGTGCCCAGCAGGGGGGTGTTCCCGCTGGACATGGGTGACAGGTTCACGAGCCTGGGCGAGACGGTGCTCGGCGCCGACTGCAAGGCGGGACTCGCGGTGCTCATGATATGCGCGGAGTGGCTGCTTTCCGCCGGGCTTCCGCACCGATCGCTAGAGCTGGTCTTCACCGTGCAGGAAGAGATCGGGCTGGTTGGGTCGAAGAACATGGACATGTCGCTGGTGGACGGCGAGTGGGCCGTCGTGCTCGACGGCAGCGGGCCGGTGGGAGGCATCGTGGTGGAGGCTCCCGGGCAGGAGCAGATAACCTTCACCGTCAGGGGCAGGGGCGCCCACGCGGGTATCGAGCCCGAGAAGGGCGTGAACGCCATCGCCTGCGCCGCGAAGGCGATCTCCACGCTGAGCCTGGGGAGGCTGGACGAGAGGACCACGGCCAACGTCGGGGTGGTACGGGGCGGTGAGGCGGTGAACATCGTGCCCGACCTTGTGACGGTCCAGGCGGAGGTCCGCGCCCAAGACGAGGGGAGGCTTCGCTCCGAGCGCGACGCCATGGTGCTTGCGTTCGAGCGCGCCGCCGAGGAGTCGGGCTGCGGGCTGGAGATCGAGGTCGAGCGCTCGTTCGAGGGTTTCAGGCTGGACACCTCTTCGACGCCGGTCCGGTTCCTTTCCGCAGCGATGCGGGAGTGCGGTATCGAGCCCCATGCGACCTCGAGTGGGGGTGGGAGCGATGCCAACGTCTTCAACCGGGCCGGCATCCCCGCCGCCTGCATGTGCATAGGCCTGGCCAACGCTCACAGCAAGGAGGAATACATCCTCAAGTCCGACCTCGAGGCGTGCGCGAGGGTGATCTGCTCGCTGGCGGTGCTGTCGGCGTCCGAGGCGGAGGCCGGGTGATGAGCACGTACGGGACCGCTCGCGTGACGCAGGTAACGCGATGGGGGCCGGGGGCGCTGGAGGCCGGTCTCAGGTTCGAGGACGGCGGGGAGGCCAGGGGGATCGTCCTGACGGGGCTCGTCGGTGAGGTGTCGACGGGCGACCGCGTGGTAGTGAACACCACCGCGATCGGGCTCGGGCTGGGCTCCGGAGGGTACCACTACGTGCTCTGGAACCTGGAGCGAGGCGAGCTGGACACCGGGGGTCCGGGCCACGTCATGAAGCTTCGATACACCCCCCTGCAGCTGAACGTCGAGGCGGTCGAGGAGACCCTGGGCGAGATCGAGGATCCCTCTCGTGCACTTGCCGGGATGCCCGTCGTCGCCGGGGAGCTGCACAGCCAGCTGTTGCCCGTCGCGCTCGCCTACCGCCGGGCCAGGCCGGACGGGCGGCTGGTCTACGTCATGACCGACGGGGGGGCGCTTCCCGCCGCGCTGAGCAACACCGTGAGGTTCCTGACGGACGGTGAATACCTGCAGGGGGTCATCACCTGCGGCCAGGCGTTCGGCGGGGACCTAGAGGCCGTGACCGTCTTCGGCGCGCTTCTCGGTGCCAGGGAGAGGCTCGGTGCGGATGCGGTAGTGGCCGTGATGGGGCCCGGCATCGCGGGCACGGGATCGACCGTCGGGTTCAGCGGCCTGGAGCAGGCCGTGGTCCTGAATGCCTGTGGTTCGATGGGAGGGTCGCCGGTGGCCGTGCCCAGGATGACCTTCGCCGACGAGAGGGAGCGACACCGGGGGCTGAGCCACCACACAGCCATGGTCCTGGGGACCGCCACCCTGGTTCGGGCGGTCGTCGGGGTGCCGGAGATGGAACCCGGCAGGATGGACCAGGTCATGGACGACCTGCGCGCCGCTGGCGCGGATGAGAAGCACGACATCCGGCGGGTCGATGCGAGCGCGGTGCTCCGGCTGATCGAAGAGTGCGGGTTCCCGGCGACGGTGATGGGCCGGGGTCCGGACCTCGAGCCGGAGTACTTCATGGCGGCCGGGGCGGCGGGCATCCTCGCCGCGGAAGGCGGGTACTGATGTCGTATGACATAGGCGACCACGAGGTGCTGGGAAGCGAGCAGGCGTTCGACGGTCGCGTGATAAAGGTGTTCACCGAGCAGGTGCGGTTGCCCGACGGCCGGACGGCGAGCTGGGAGAGGGTCGCGCACCCCGGGGCGGTGGGGATGGTCCCCCTGCTGGAGGACGGGACCGTCCTCATGCTGCGCCAGTACCGGCACGCGGTGCGGGGCGTGCTGCTGGAGATCCCCGCGGGCAAGCTCGACCGCGGGGAGACCCCGCTGGAGTGCGCGGTCCGCGAGCTGGCCGAGGAGGTCGGCAGGAAGGCGGAGCGCATGGTGGAGCTGGCCGAGTTCTACAACTCGCCCGGATACTCGGACGAGCGCTTCTACCTGTACCTGGCGACAGGGCTTTCCTCCGCGCATGCACGCGCGGAGGAGGACGAGTTCCTCGAGCAGGCGCCGGTGCACATAGAAGACGCGGCCGACCTTATAGCCTCGGGGGTCATAAGGGACGCCAAGAGCATCATCGGTCTCACCATGACGCGCCTGTACCTGGCCGGCGAGGCCCGCCAGTTCGAGGGGGAGCCCTTTTGAGGCTGGAGGATACGGCCGAAGAGGACGAGAGTCCCCTGCTGGGGGGTGCCCGGGAGTTCCTCGAGTACATCCAGGTCGAAAAAGGGGTTTCGCCCCATACCCTCGCCGCGTACCGAAGGGCCCTGGTGCGCTACCTGGAGTTCCTCGAAATACGAGGGATCTCACAGCCGGCGGACGTCTCCTCCGACGACGTCGCCGCCTTCTCGGCGGCCCTTTCCAACCCCGAGGGGTTCGGGCTTTCCCCCCGCTCGGTGGCGCAGTCCCTTTCCGCGGTACGGGCGTACCACCGTTTCCTGGTGACCGAGAAGTACGTCGATCAGGACCCGAGCGGGGGCGTAGAGTCACCCAGATTGCCTTCCCGACTGCCCCGGGCGCTTACGCGCGAGCAGGTGGCCAGGCTCCTGGACTCACCGGACGGCGCGACCACCCTGGGGATCAGGGACCGTTTTATCATCGAGATGCTGTACGCGACCGGGATGCGCATCTCCGAGCTGTGCGGCCTGGACGTTGGCGACCTGGACATGGAGGAGCGCCTGGTCACGGTGAGGGGCAAGGGCGGCAAGTGGCGGGTGATCCCGTTCGGGAGCAGGGCCTGGGACGCCGCCGGGGAGTACCTGAGGCACTCGCGGGGTGAGCTGACGCGTGGCAGTCGCTCCCACGCGCTGGTGGTCAACTTCCGTGGGGGCAGGCTCACCCGCCAGGGCTGCTGGAAGGTGGTCAAGGGCCACGCTGAGGACGCCGGGGTGGCCGGGGTGACCACCCCGCACGCGCTGCGGCACACCTTCGCGACGCACATGCTGGAGGGAGGGGCTGGCCTGCTGGTCGTGCAGGACTTGCTCGGGCACGCCAGCGTGGCGACAACCCAGATCTACACAGAGGTCACCCGCGACCACCTGCGCTCGGTCTACCTCCGTGCGCACCCCCGCGCCCGGTAGAAGGCGCGGAAGGTCAGCAGGGTTTCTTGTCTAAGGATGAGGCGACCAATAGAATGGCTGGATAACCGGGCGGTGCTGACGGACTGGCGTAATTGATGAACTGGCAGAACATCGTATTTCTTCTCATAGGTCTGTGGATAGGAGCGATATTTCACGAGTACATGCACGCCCGGATAGCAGACAGGCTGGGCGATCACACGGCCAGGAACGCCGGCCGCCTGACACTGAACCCCATAGTACACATCGACCCCATAGGCACCCTGATCCTGCCGATAGCGATACTCGTGATCGGCAGGGGCGCCTGGCCCGCCTTCGGGTACGCCAAGCCGGTACCGGTCAATCCCTACCTCATGAAAAAGCCGCGGCGCGACATGATGCTGGTCGCACTCGCGGGGCCGACCACGAACTTCATGCTTGCGGCGGCCGTGACCGTGGTCGCGATGGTGGTGAGGCTCATCGCCAATATCCAGTTCGGCGTCAGCTCGGGGGGCAGGATCGTGACCACGTCGGGGAGCGCGGCGCTCGGCGATCTCTTCCTGCTGCTGTACATGGTGGCGATAATCAACATCTTCCTGGGGGTGTTCAACCTGATCCCGGTCCCGCCGCTGGACGGGTCGCACATACTCGAGTTCTTTCTTCCACCGCACGCGAGGGAGGTATACGATTCGTTCTCTCGCTATGGTTTCATAGTCTTCTTCATCTTGATCTTCGTATTCGGCAGGTACATCTTCGCCTGGTTCGAGCCGCTCTACAGCCTGATGCAGCAGGCGATCTTCGGGCCGCTGACCAGCTACCTGCTCTAGCGGAAGCCGGGCTGACGGGAGGTTTGCTTGAAGGACAGGGTCGTAAGCGGATACAGGCCGAGCGGGAGGCTCCACCTCGGCCACTACCACGGCAATCTGAAGAACATGATCGCGCTGCAGGAGACCAACGAGTGCTTCTTCTTCGTGGCCGACTGGCACGCGCTGACCACGGTGTACCGCGACACCTCGAAGCTGGGTGAGTACACGCGGGAGATGGTGCTGGACTGGCTCGCCGCGGGGCTGGACCCCGAGCGCTGCACGATATACCGGCAGTCCGACATAGCGAGCATCCCCGAGCTGGTCCTCTACTTCGGGATGATAATGACCCTGGGCGAGCTGGAGCGCTGCCCGACCTACAAGGAGCAGCTCCGCGAGCTGGACGCGCGGGTGGTCAACACCTACGGGTTCCTCGGGTACCCGGTGTTGATGGCGGCCGATATCCTCATCGTGGACGCGGAGCTGGTCCCTGTGGGTGAGGACCAGCTTCCCCACCTGGAGCTCACCCGCGAGATAGCGCGCTCCTTCAACTCGCTCTACGGCCCCACATTCCCCGAGCCCCAGCCGATACTGAGCAAGGCGCCGCGCATACCCGGGACGGACGCCCGCAAGATGTCCAAGAGCTACGACAACGCGATACTGCTGGAGGACGAGCCCGAGGTCATCCGCAAGAAGGTCAGGCGCATGATAACCGACCCGGCGCGCAGGCGGCGCGAGGACAAGGGGCACCCCGAGGTCTGCACCGTGTTCAGCATCTACGACGTCTACATGCCGGATGAGATAGAGCGGGTCGCCGCCGAGTGCCGCGCGGCCGACATCGGCTGCACCGACTGCAAGGACAGGCTCTCAGGGCTCATCGCGTCCGACCTCGCCCCGTTCCGCGAGAGAAGGGTCGAGCTTGCCGCGAAGCACGGCCTGGTGGAGGACGTGCTACGGCGGGGCGCGGAGGCGGCCGGACCGATCGCGGCGGGGACCCTCGAGCGCGCGCGTGAAGCGATCGGGATCGGAGCCCTCTAGCTAGGAGACGCCGGTGGCTTTCCAGGTCAAGATAGAGGTCTTCGAGGGCCCGTTCGACCTGCTGCTCCAGCTCATAATGAAGCAGGAGTTGGAGATCAGCGAGATCCCGATCGCTGTCATCACACAGAGCTTCCTGGAGCACATGGAGGCAATGACCCAGCTGGACCTGGACACCGCCACCGAGTTCCTGCTCATCGCCGCGACGCTCCTGCTGATCAAGGCTCGAGCCCTGATACCTCCCACCGAGGACCTGGAAGGTGCCGAGGAGCCCGAGCGGGCCCGGGAGTTCCTGCTGGAGAAGCTGATCGAGTACAGGCAGTTCGCCGGCGTCGCGGAGGTCCTGGGCGACAGGTACGCCGAGCACGGGTGGTACCTGCCGAGGTCGAGGGAGCTGGAGGAAGACTACGCGTCCCTGTACCCGGACCCCTTCGAGGGCGTGGTTGCATCCGAGCTGGCCTCGACCATGGTGGAGATGTTGCTCCAGAGCGCGCGGGCGAAGGTCGACACTTCCTACATCGCGCCGATCAGGGTGTCCGTGCGGGAGCGCCTGGAGGTGATACGCGGCCTCCTGGCGAAAGGTGGACAGGCCATGTTCTCCGAGATCGTGGCTTCCTGCGGCTCGAAGATAGAGGTCATCGCCACCTTCCTGGCGATCCTCGAGTTGTGCAAGAGGGGCGAGGTGACCCTCAAGCAGAAGCGGCTGTTCGGAGACATCGAGATCAGGAGCAGGGAGGAGGAGACCGGCAGTGCCGCCTGAGGACGACGATATGCTGCAGGAGGGCCCGGCCCCTCTGCGGCAGGACGGGGACCCCGCGGAGCCGGGCCTGCTCTCCGGGCTGCCGCCCGCGCCGCCGGACACGGGGGTGGACAAGAAAGCGGTTGTCGAGGCGCTGCTGTTCGTGAGCCCCGAACCGCTGTCCGCGCCGCTGGTCTCGGAGATCACCGGGTTCGACCCGGGAGCCGTGCGGGAGATAATAAACAGGCTCGCCGAGGAGTACTCGGGGCGTGAAGGCGGCGTTGTGCTCCGCGAGGTGGCGGGCGGCTTCGGCTTCTACGCCTGTCCTGAGGCCGCCGTCTACATATCCAGGCTGATACGCTCTTCCGTGAACCCCAGGCTCACGAGGGCGGCGCTGGAGACGATCGCCATAGTAGCCTACCTGCAGCCGGTGTCCAGGTCCGTGGTGGCCGAGATACGAGGGGTGCAGTCCGAGGGCGTGATGAGGACGCTGGAGGAGCGCGGACTGGTGCGGGTCGCCGGTCGGGGGGGACCCCCCGGTTACCCGGCGCTCTTCACCACCACCAACCGCTTCCTGGAGAGGTTCGGGCTCAGGAGCCTGGACGACCTGCCGGCGCTGGAGGACTTCGCGCCGGACGAGTCCACGGTGGAGAAGATCAGGAGCAGCCTTTCCTGGGAGATGGCCGGAGAGGAGCCCGATGGAGAGCGAAGCCCCGCAGCGGGTTCAGAAGGTGCTGGCGGCGGCGGGAATAGCCTCCCGGAGGGCGGCTGAACAGCTCATCCGCGACGGAAGGGTCACGGTGAACGGCCGTGCCGTCGAGCTGGGGGCGCGGGCGTCCTCATCGGACACCGTAGCGGTGGACGGGGTCACGATCGAGACCGGCGCGCCGTTGCGATACTTCGCCCTGAACAAGCCCGTGGGAGTGGTCTCGACCGTCAGTGACCCGCAGGGCCGGCCCACGGTGCTGGACCTGCTCGGAGAGGAGCTCGGCGACGCCCGCCTGTTCCCCGTGGGCAGGCTGGACATGGATTCGACCGGGCTTATACTCTTGACTAACGACGGTCTCCTGGCCAACAGGCTCCTGCACCCGGGATACGAGGTGTCAAGGGAGTACCTGCTGGAGGTAGAGCCGGTGCCGCGGTCGGGGGACCTGGCCGCGCTCAGGAAGGGCCTCGTGCTGGAGGACGGGGACACGGGCCCCGCCAGGGTCTCGGTGCTGTCACGCCGGGGGAACAGGGCCCAGGTCTCCATGAGCCTGCACACCGGCAGGAAACGGCAGATAAGGCGCTCGTTCGCCCACCTGGGGTACAGTGTGGTTTCCCTTTCCAGGGTGCGTTTCGGGAGCCTGGGGCTGGGGAGGCTGGAGCCGGGCGGGCACAGGGAGCTCACCGGCGAGGAGGTAAGAGAGCTCTACCGCCGGACAGGCTGGGAGACGGACTGAGGGAGTACTAAGGAGGGACCGATGAGGGTCAGGGCTTTGCGGGGCGCAACCACCACCGGGGAGAACACCAAGGAAGATATCGTGAGCGCCACCACCGAGCTCCTCGAGGAGATGCTGGACCGAAACGACGTCGGCACCGACGATGTGATACTCATCATCTTCACGTCGACCCCGGAGCTGACCGCGGAGTTTCCCGCGGCCGCGGTGCGAAAGCTCGGGCTCTCGCACATACCCGTGATCTGCGCGCGGGAGCTGTCCGTGGAGGGGGCGCTTCCCAGGACCGTACGGGCCATGATGCTCCTGTACACCGAGAAGGCGCGGGAGCAGCTCAGGCACGTCTACCTGCACGAGGCCAGGCAGCTTCGCACCGACCTCCCCGAGTGAAGGTTACGGGAATGACGTGGTCGATCAACCCCTGGACGGGAAATCGTGGGGTCGGACGGATAACCGTGGGGTCGGACGTTTGCGGTGTGCTGGAGCACGTTGAATGAACTGGGCTATTGCGCAACGAAAACGTCCGACGCCACTCATCGTTCGAACAAGTTGGAATGCGTCGATTTCGAAAAGGACATAATGCAATGAAAACGTACGACGCCACTCATCATTCGAACAAAGGGTGAGTCGCGATGATGATAATTATGAAGGGCGGCTGCAGCGACGCCGAGGTCGAGGCCGTCATCGACAAGCTTCACGGGATTGGCGCGGAGGCTCACCTCTCCAGGGGCGAGTTCAAGACCATCATAGGGGCCATCGGGGACCGGGAGCTCATCGTGCAGATCCCCTGGGCGGCACTGCCGGGGGTGGAAGGCGTCATCCCGGTGATGAAGCCCTACAAGCTCGTGAGCAGGGAGTTTCACCCCGAGGGGACCGTGGTCG
Source organism: Actinomycetota bacterium (assembly GCA_018831265.1). GTDB lineage: Bacteria > Actinomycetota > Geothermincolia > Fen-727 > Anoxymicrobiaceae > JAHJCO01. The sequence continues at coordinate 77,165 of JAHJCO010000060.1, read as the reverse complement.
AGGTGGGGGACGCCAGGATCGGGGGCGAGGCCTTCACCGTCATCGCGGGGCCGTGCGCGGTGGAGACCGAGCAGCAGTTGCTCGAGAGCGCCGTCGCCGCGAAGGAGGCGGGAGCCACGCTGCTGCGGGGCGGCGCCTTCAAGCCGAGGACGTCGCCGTACTCGTTCCAGGGCCTGGGCGAGGAGGGCCTCAAGCTCCTGGTCAGGGCGCGCGAGACGACGGGGCTACCGGTGGTCACGGAGGTGGTGGACGTGCGGCACGTCCTGCTGGTGAGCCGGTACGCGGACGTCCTCCAGATCGGCGCGAGGAACATGCAGAACTTCCTGCTGCTGTCCGAGGTGGGCATGCAGCAGAAGCCGGTGATGCTCAAGAGGGGCCTGTCCAGCACTATCGAGGAGATGCTGATGGCCGCCGAGTACATCGTGAGGGGCGGCAACAGCAACGTCATCCTCTGTGAGAGGGGCATTCGCACCTTCGAGACCGCAACGCGGAACACCCTCGACCTCTCCGCGGTGCCGCTGGTCAAGGAGCTCAGCCACCTGCCGATAATCGTCGACCCGAGTCACGCCACCGGCAAGCGGGAGATCATCCCGGCCCTCTGCAAGGGCGCGCTCGCGGTGGGGGCCGACGGGGTGATGATAGAGATACACCCGGACCCCGGCGCGGCACTGTGTGACGGTCCGCAGTCGCTGGAGCTCGACGAGTTCGCCGGGCTGATGAAAGAGATGAAGAGGGTCGCGCCCACCCTGGGCCGCAGCCTGTAGGCCGGTATTTCCGGGCGGAAGAGAGACCGATGCCAGAGCGTTTCGACCACGTGGCGATTATCGGGACCGGGCTGATGGGCGGCTCGCTGGCCCTGGCGCTCAAGGAGCACCCCGCTGTCGGGACCGTCTCGGTCTACGACATATCCCCGGAAACCAGGCGCCGGGCGGCGGACCTCGAGATAGCCGCGGAGGTGGCGGACTCGGGCGCGGACGCGGTGCGCGGCGCGGACCTGGTGTTCCTGGCCACGCCGATAAGCAGGATCGCCGAAGCCCTCGGCGAGATCGGGGGGGCGCTGTCGGAGGGAACGGTCGTGTCGGACCTCGCCTCGGCCAAGAGAGAAGTGGTGGCCCTTTTCGAGGAGAGGTTGCCGGAGGGCGTCCACTACGTGGGCGGTCACCCCATGACCGGCTCGGAGCAGTCCGGAGTGAGCTTCGCCCGAGCGGACCTGTTCAGGGACCGCTACTACATCCTGACACCGACGCCGTCGACGGACGCCGAAGCGTACAGGCGACTGCACGCTCTGCTCACCGAAATGGGCGCCAGGGTCATAAGCATGGACCCGGAGACCCACGACCGCACCGTGGCGGTGGTGAGCCACGTGCCGCACCTGCTGTCGCTGCTACTCATGGAGAACGCCAGCCGCCAGAGGGAGACGATGAGAAACGTGTTCACCGTCGCGGCCGGGGGTTTCAGGGACATGACGCGCATCGCGGCCAGCAACCCCGACATCTGGCTGGACATCTGTCTCGCCAACAGGGGACCCATAATCGAGGGGCTGCTCGACTACGGGGTCTCGATTACCGAGCTCGTCGGACTGCTGGAGGATGGGGACACGGCCAGGCTGCGCATGATGTTCGAGCGTGCGCGCGAGGCCCGTGTCGAGCTGGCGGGGAAGCCGGGCGTGGACCTGGCCGTGCTGTTCGAGGTGTTCATGCCCGTGCCCGACGAGCCGGGGGTCATCAGCAGGATAACCACCGAGGTGGGGGCGCTTGGCATCAACATCGAGGACATCGCCATAGAGCACCCCATGGAGGGGGAGACGGGGATAATGACCCTGACCATCCTGGGTGAGGAGAACGCACAGGTGGCGGCCGGGCGCCTGCAGAGCCTGGGCTACCAGGTGGGCGTCAGGGGTATCTGAGGTGGACGCCACCTTCAGGGGCGGCCAACCCCTGTCCGGAAAGATCGGCGTTCCTTCCGACAAGTCGATATCGCATCGCGCGGCGATCCTGGGGGCGTTGGCGGATGGGATATCCACCGTGGGCAATTACAGCCCCGCGGCCGACTGCGCGAGCACGCTGGCATGCCTCAAGGCCCTGGGCGTGGGCACGGAGCTGGACGGTGCCGTGCTGAGAGTGCGGGGGGAGGGCGCCGGCGGGCTCTGGCGGCCCGACGGACCGCTCGACGCCGGGAACTCGGGTACCACCATGAGGCTTCTCTCGGGGGTCGTCGCCTCCAGGCAGATCTCCGCGACCATCACCGGCGACGATTCGCTGCGCTCCAGACCTATGGGCAGGATCATGGAACCGCTCAGTGCGATGGGCGCGCGGATCGAGGCTGATGACGAAGCGGGGCATCCTCCGCTCAGGATCACGGGAGGCGACCTCGTCGGGATCGACTACGAGCCGTCGATCGCCTCAGCCCAGGTGAAATCCTGCGTCCTGCTCGCCGGGCTCGGCGCTGAGGGGCGGACCACCGTCCGGGAGAAGGTGCTCACGCGAGACCACACCGAGAGGCTCCTCCGCGGGACGGGTATCGAGGTATCCAGGAGGGGCCTCGCGGTCAGCGTCCTGCCTGGGACGCCACGGGCGTTCCAGATGGAGGTCCCGGGGGACTTCTCCTCGGCGGCGTTCCTGATGGCGGCGGCCTTTCTGGTGCCCGGGTCGCGGATCACCTTGAACGGTGTGGGCTTGAACCCGACCAGGACCGGCTTCCTCGACGTCATACGCGCCATGGGGGCTGAGGTGGAGGTGGACTGCGAGGCGGGGCCGGCGCTGGAAGAGGAGCATGTCCCCTCATGCGAGCCGGCGGGGGTCATCCGTGCCGGTTATTCGGGGCTTGCGGGAATCGAGATCGGGGGCGAGGAGGTCGCGCGGGCCATTGACGAGATCACCCTGGTCGCGCTGCTGGCCACACAGGCGGAAGGCAGGACTGTCATCAGGGGAGCCCGGGAGCTGCGCTTCAAGGAGTCGGACAGGATAAGGAGCACCGTAGCGGGCCTGAGGGCGCTCGGCGCGGTCATAGAGGAGGAGCCGGACGGGATGGTGGTCGAAGGTCCCTGCGGACTTCGGGGAGCCGCGGTATCGGCGGCAGGCGACCACAGGATAGCGATGATGCTCGCGGTGGCCGGGCTGGCCGCTGCGGGTGAGACGGTGGTATCGGGCTGGGAATCGACCGCGGTGTCGTACCCCGGATTCCTGGAGACGGTCCGCTTGCTCGGGGGTGATGCCTCCTGAGCCACGAAGCGCTCGACGTCATCGCCCTGGACGGCCCCGCCGCGTCCGGCAAGAGCACGGTGGCGCGCCTGGTTGCGAAAAAACTGGGCTTCGACCTGGTGGACACCGGGGCCATGTACAGGTCCGTCACCCTGCTGGCCGTCGAGGCCGGGGTTCCTCTCGAAGACGAGTGGTCCCTGGGTGCGCTGGCCGCGGAGGTCAAGGACCTCTTCCACGCGGAAGCCGGGGAAGGTCCGACACGTTTCTTCCTGGGGGACCGCGAGGTCACCGAGGACATCAGAGGCGCGGAGGTGGGGGATTCGGTTTCGCCGGTGTCGAAGCTGAGCCTGGTGCGGAGGGAGATGGTGGAACTGCAGAGGTCGTGCTCCCGCGGTAGAGGAGTGGTCGTGGAAGGCCGGGATATAGGCACGGTGGTGTTCCCCGACGCCGCCCTGAAGGTCTTTCTCGACGCGGAGGCGGACGAGCGGAAGCGCAGGAGGCTGCTTGAGCACGAGGAGAAGGGGATGAGCGCGGACGCCCGGGCCGTGTCCGACGAGATCGACAAGCGCGATCGCATAGACTCCTCTCGCGAGAACAGCCCGCTGCGCAGGCCCGAGGACGCCCTGTACATAGACACCACGGGACTGGCGGCCGAGCAGGTCGCGAAGATGATCTTGCAGAGGTGGCAAAGAAGGGGTCAAACCTGAGATCTTGCGTTTTTTGCATTCGGGGTCAAACCTGGGAATTTGCGTTTTACATGATGAGAGGCGTCGGACATTTTCACGCACTGATTCCAATCGAAATGTGGATGGGAATTGAGTGCGCGCAAATGTCCGACCCCCCGATTCGTCCAGGGGTTGGTCAACCGCATTTTCTTGCATTGGGGAGAGAATGTGTTCTATTATCACCGGCAAGATGAGAATGATGATGGCGGACGGCGGAAGACTCAATACTTGGTGGTGGAGCTCCTAGCGGGGTTCCACGCCGCCTTGACTTGGTGAGGCCGTGGGGCTCGATGACCCGCGGCCGACGTGTTTATGACCCGGTCGCGGACCGGGCTTTTTATCATTGTCGAAAGACGCACGAGGAAAGGAGAGGGACATGGCAGGCAAAGAGACCCCGACCAGGGTCATGCTCACGGAGACGGAGTTGCCGACCGCGTGGTACAACATCCTGCCCGACCTTCCGTCGGAGCTGCCACCGCCGCTGCACCCCATGACGAAAGAGCCGCTGGGGCCCGAGGACCTGGCGCCGCTGTTCCCCATGGGACTAATCGAGCAGGAGGTCAGCCCGCAGCCGCAGATAGACATCCCCGGCGAGGTGCTGGACATATACAAGCTGTACCGGCCTACCCCCCTGCACAGGGCCTACAGGCTGGAGGCGGCGCTGGAGACGCCGGCGCGCATCTTCTACAAGAACGAGTCCGTGAGCCCCGCGGGCAGCCACAAGCCCAACACCGCCATCGCCCAGGCTTACTACAACAAGAAGGAAGGCGTGAAACGCCTCACCACCGAGACCGGGGCGGGACAGTGGGGCTCGGCGCTGGCCCTGGCCTGCAAGTTGTTCGACCTGGAGCTCAAGGTCTACATGGTGAAGGTCAGCTTCGAGCAGAAGCCGTACCGGCGTGCCATGATGGAGGTATGGGGCGCTGACGTGGTCCCCAGCCCCACCGACACCACCGACGCCGGCCGGGCCGTACTGGCGGAGGACCCGAACTGCCCCGGCAGCCTCGGGATAGCTATCAGCGAGGCCGTGGAGATGGCCTTCCAAGACCCCGAAGCCCGGTACTCCCTGGGAAGCGTGCTCAACCACGTATGCCTGCACCAGACGGTGATCGGCATAGAGGCAAGGGAGCAGATGGCGAAGATAGACGCCTATCCGGACATCGTCATCGGCTGCGTTGGCGGCGGCAGCAACTTCTCGGGCATGGCCTTCCCGTTCATGAAGGATAAGTTCGCCGGCAAGGAGGTCCGGGCGATCGCGGTGGAGCCCACCGCCTGCCCCACGCTCACCAAGGGCAAGTACGAGTACGACTACGGCGACCAGGCCGAGATGGCGCCTATCGTCAAGATGTACACCCTGGGCCACAAGTTCGTGCCGTCCCCCATACATGCCGGTGGCCTGCGTTACCACGGAGACGCCCCGATACTTTCCCTGCTGGTGAAGGAAGGCCTCATGGACGCGGTGGCCTACCCGCAGACGGCCATCTTCGAGGCGGCGATGACGTTCGCCAGGACGGAGGGCATGATAGTGGCGCCCGAGACCGCCCACGCCGTCAAATGCGCCATCGACGAGGCGCTGCGCTGCAAGGAGTCCGGCGAGAGCAAGGACATCCTGTTCAACCTGAGCGGCCACGGACTGCTCGACCTGAAGGGCTACGAGGAGTACATAGCCGGCAACATGACTGACTGATACAGGTAGATGCCGGCCGTTGCAAGGTCTAGGGCGCGGCTCCTGAGAATACTTTCAAGGGGGCCGCGCCTTTTTTAAGGCGAATCGGCCCCGACGCCGACGAAGGAAGGACCTGGCGGTGCCCATAATCTGCCCGACCTGCGGAGCGGAGAATCCTGAGCACGCCGCGTTCTGCAACCTCTGTTGCTCGAGCGTGGGGTTCGACAGTCCGGAGTACACCAGCGCTCCTCAGCAGGCGGACGGCTTCTCTGACAGTTACCCCTCGAGTTTCGACCCGAACGCGCAGCACCTGCCGCCCGACGGGTTCACACGGATGCCCGACGCCGGAGCGGTCGATATAGGGCAGTACGGCGTCAGGTCGGGGCAGCAGGCCCCGGACTACTCTCCGGTGGCGGCCGCGCCGGTCGACATCGGGCAATACGGAGTCCGCTCCGGCTATCCGGTGACGCCTTCCGGCTACCAGGGCCAGCAGGACGACGCCAGGGTGAGCCGCTTCCAGTGGAGGAGGGCGGTATGGCAGTGCCTGGGGATAGCCCTCCTGACCGCGATCGCCTCCTGCGCGCTGGAGGTGCTCATGGGTTTCATGGGAGTGGCTTTCGCTCTGGGGGGGAACACCGTCGCGGCCTACGTGATCATCTTCGCGGTCCTCCTGGTCCCGATCACCATCGGGACTTTCGTGAGCGGGTACCGCCTCCAGGAGAACGGGTGGGCGGTGGGCCTCATCACCGTGGGCTTCTGGGCCCTGGTGTTCAGGCCTCTCTACTTCGCGATCCTCGCGTGGCTGCTCTCGGGGCGCTTCACCTTTATTGAGGTATTCAACACATATACGCTGGTCTTTATCTTCGCTGTCTGGTTCCCGCTCGGAGCGCTGATGGGCTGGCTGGGAGAGAAGCGTGCGACGACCGGGTTGCACTTCTAGCGTGGAGGCGACCGGAGTTCTTCTGGTATCATCCATGTGTGTGGAAAAAGGCACTGGAGGTCTCTAGATGGCGATATCGACAGCCTTACCCGGTACGGCGGCGCTCATCGAGTGGAGCAGTCCCTGGACGTACCTGCTTTTCGGCGCGTTCTTCCTGATGGTGATCATGGGCACCTGGACAGGAGCAGTGGCGGCGGGCAGGGGCCGCAGCATGCAGTGGTGGTTCATTATCGGCTTCTTCCTGCCGATAGTCGGACTCATCGTCCTTTACATCCTCAAGCCGCTTCCGATGAAGGACGAATCCAAGAGTTAGCGGCTGTGCTTGTTATGCCTTAGGTCTGGTGCCGAAGGCCGGAGTTGAACCGGCACGGGGTTTCCCCCACTGGTTTTGAGTACGTTTCGGAGTTGTATGACCCCGTCGGCTGGAGTCTGCCGAAGTCCGGTGAATACCCCCTGAGTCCTGTCTTTTTCCGCAGCATTCTGGTGCGCCAGCCTCGAGCCCGTGAACGCCGCAAACGCGATTTGCTGGTCGAAAACACGGGACAACTGTCTCACGACAATGGAAAATCAGACTACCTGGAGGCGATATGGCAGGGCCGGGCAGCGAACCGGCGGCAAGCAGCAGTCAACCGCACTGGAAAGGAGCGATTCGTGGTAGGATATCGGCATTGGAAGCGGCATATTGGGAAACACCGGTATAATTTTGGTGGAGCAGGAACGCCTGAGGAATGAAGTGCGGTCAATCGTGCCGGGAAAAGCCGGCGGGCGAAAAAAGGCCAGTGCTGACGCCCGCGTCCTCTAGCCACGGGGGGTATCAAAGGTGAGAATCCAGTTCAAGAACAGAGGTCAGTCCTGCCTGACATCCAGGGTGCTCGTCGCCGCGATAGTGACGTCGCTGCTGGTTCTGGCGGCGGCATCCCCTGCGCTCGCGGCAGGCGCGAGGCGCTGGGGCGACGCCGCGGTGCAGATATGCACGCAGGCGCAGAACCAGGAGCTACCCCGCGCCTGTTCTGACAACTCCGGTGGCGCCATCGTGGTCTGGCAGGACCTGCGCTCCACGCCCAACTACGACATCTACGCGGCGCACGTGCTTGCGAACGGGACGGTGGATACCACCAACAACTGGGGTCCCTCCGGCGAGGTCCTCATCGCCGCCAACGTCGCCACACTCCCCCAGGCGCCGTATCCTGAGATAGTATCGGACGGCTCCGGCGGCGCACGCATAGGCTGGAACAACAAGACAGGTGGCGTGTGGGACATCAAGGCATCGCGTATCGACAGCGACGGGAGCATCCCCTGGGGAGCGGGCGGGGTTGTGGTGGCGGCCACCGGCAACACCGAGCGGAACCCTGTGATATGCATGACCGGTTCCGGCGACAGCGTGGTCGCCTGGGAGGAAGACCAGCTAAGCGGCAAGGGCCTGGTGTACGCGCAGAGGCTCGACGGAAGTGGTGTCGCCCAGTGGGCCGGCCCGCCCCGCGCCAAGAGCGACGTGGCCAACGAGGACCAGGAGACCGGCGGCATCACCTCCGACGGTGCGGGCGGCGCAATGCTGGCCATGAGCGCCGACCAGAGCACCGTGAACTGGCGCGCCTACGTGCAGAGGTTCGACTCGGCGGGTGCGGTGCAGTACGGCAATGACGCCCAGCGCGTCTCCACCCAGGAGTACACCCAGTTCTCCGAGCAGATAGTACCCGGCGACACCGGCAACTTCGTCATCACTTACCAGGACATGAACGGCAGCGGCACCAACCACGCGATGTTCGCCCAGAAGGTGCAGGCGAGCGACGGCGCGGGCCTGTGGGCGGCGACCGGCCTCGCGGTAAGGACCTCGGGCGACAACCAGGGTTCGCGCCTGTCATCCGACTCCAACGCCGCGTACACGACATGGCAGAACTCGGCCAACCAGGTCTTCGCGGCGCGCCTGAACTTCGGGGGCACCCTTCCGTGGAACCTGACGGTCAGCAGCAACGCGCCATCCACGACCTCCAACCCGGGGATAACCTACGACGGCTTCGGCGGCGCGGTCGTCTCGTGGATCGAGGGGACGGCATCCCCGAACTACCGCGCCTACGCGCAGTGGATCTCCTCGACCGGTGTCGCATCCTGGGGGACCCCGGGGCTGCAGGTATGCACCACCGCGACAGACCAGTCCTCTACCGCGACAACCAGCGATGGTGCCGGCGGGGCGATAGACATGTTCACCATGGGCGGCGACCTTTACGGACAGCGGGTGAGCAACGCGACACCGACCGTGACCGGGATAACCCCTGACAGTGCTAACAGGGGTACCACGGTGAACGTCACCGACCTCGCTGGCACCAACTTCTACGGCATCCCCACCGTCGAACTGCAGAAGGCGGGCGAGACCAGCATCGCAGCCTACGGTGTCTACGTGGCGGCCCCCGGGCAGATAACGTGCGACTTCGACATCCCTGCCGGCGCGGCGCTCGGCGCCTGGGACGTGTACGTGGAGAACCCGGACAGCCAGAATGCGACGCTGGTGGGTGGCTTCACCGTGAACGCCCCCACCCCGACGGTCACCTCGATAACCCCGGAGAGGGGCAACCGCGGGGCCACCGTGCAGATAACAGACCTGGCCGGGACCAACTTCTACGGCACTCCGACGGTCAGGCTGAAGAAAGCCGGAAGACCGGACATCAGTGCAGACAACGTGAATGTGGTCGCCGCGAACAAGATGACCTGCGAGTTCGACATCCCCCTGCTCGCGCCACTCGGCCCGCGGGACTTGTACGTACAGAACCCTGACGGAAGGAACGCCACCCTGGTGGACGGCTTCATGGTACGGAGCAGTTTCCCTGTTATCACGGGAGTCACTCCCGACACCTTCGCTCCCGGGGATGCGCTCACAGTCGAGGGCAGCGGCTTCGGTGATACGCAGGGGATGGCAGCGAGCGGAGGGGCGGCTTCCTACGTCTCCTTCGAAGGATTACAGGCGACCGAATACCAGTCGTGGAGCGACGATACGATAGAGTGCACCGCACCGGCCGGGGTGACGACCGGGGACGTGACCGTGGTCACCTCCAACGGGACCTCAAACGCTATGACGGTAACGGTGGTGTACCCGAAGTGGTACCTGGCCGAGGGCACCACTGCATGGGGGTTCGACTGCTACATATGTGTACAGAACCCCAGAGCGGATGAAGTGGACGCGCGGATAACCTACATGACAGACTCCGGGCCGAGGGACGGCGGCATTGTGACGCTGCCCGCAGCCTCCCAGACCACCGTTTTCCCCGACGAGACGCTCGGCCAGCAGGACTTCTCCACCCTGGTGGAGTGCCTGGACCCGGAGAAGTCCATCGCGGTGGACAGGACCATGGAGTGGCTGGGCCAGGGCGCCACCACGCCGGAGCAGCACCAGTCCGTCGGGGTGACCGCCCCGGCACCCGACTGGTACCTGCCCGAGGGCTCTTCCGAGTGGGGGTTCGAGTGCTGGCTGCTAATCCAGAACCCCAATCCCAACGACGTTGTGTGCCAGGTCACCTACATGATAGAGGGGGAGGGACCGGTGGCGGTCGACCACGCCGTCCCGGCCAACTCCCGCAAGACGTTCAACATGGCAGACGACATAGGGGCGAAGGACGCCTCTATACAGGTGCACTGCGATGACCCGGTCATCCCGGAGAGGGCCATGTACCGGAACAACCGCAGGGAAGGCAGCGACTCGATCGGGACCACCACCCCCGCGCCGGCCTACTATCTGGCCGAAGGCACCAGTGCCTGGGGGTTCACCACGTATGTTCTAATACAGAACCCCAGCAACGCGGACACCGAGGTAGAGGTCACCTACATGACCGATACCGGGCCGGTCCCCCACCCGGAGAACCCGATAGCGTTGCCGGCCAACTCGCGCAAGACCATAAGGGTGAACGACTACCTGCCCAACCGCGACTTCTCCACAACGGTCGAGGGGGAAGGCCCCATTATCGCAGAGCGCGCGATGTACTGGGACAACGGCACCGGTGAGGCCTGCCACGACTCCATCGGGATGGACTCACCTCACATGATGTTCTACCTGCCCGCGGGGCAGGTCGGGAGCGACGTAGAGACATGGACGCTGGTGCAGAACCCCAACGGGGTCAACGTCGAGGTACAGGTAACCTACATGACGTTCGACGGTACCGGGAACGTCACGTTCACCGAGACGGTGCCCGCCAACTCGCGCAGCACCTTCAACATGGCGGACAGCGGCCTGTCGGGAGGCGCGAGCGTCATGGTAGTCTCGAAGACCGCTGGCATGCCGATAATGTGCGAGCGGGCCATGTACTGGTCTAACCGCGGCGGTGGCGGCGACACCATCGGCGGCTACGCCGACTGAAAAGATGAGGGTCGGTCCTGTGCTTTATCGCAGAATGCAGTAGTCCTGAAATGCACGGGACTGACCCCTTCAGAGAATCTCATCTGTGATGTCGATGAGGCTGCCCGGGTCCTCGTCATCCACCAGGCTGCCACCCGGCCCCGCGAGTTCCCGGAGTGGACGCGCGTGTTCACTCAGGTGATCCACTTCCCCGCTCAGAGGGCGTCTGAGGCCCTGTAGAACACAAATACTGCACAGATGGCCCGGGTCAACGCCCGGGCCTTTTACCATGTCTGCGTACGGGTGCCCACAAATGCCGGTCTGAAGCCAAGGGTGCGAGTGCCGAAGGCCGGAGTTGAACCGGCACGGGGTTTCCCCCACTGGTTTTTGAGACCAGCGCGTCTACCATTCCGCCACTTCGGCTTTACCACTTATAAGATATTATAACCGGGGAGATTCCCCCTTCCACCTGCTGGAGGTACGTTGTTCGTCGCCCACTTAGAAAAGGCGAAAGGTGAGCGAGCACGTTGGCTGAGAAGCGCAAGGTCCTGCTGCTGGACGGGCACAGCCTGGCCTACCGGGCGTTCTTCGCGCTGCCCCCGACGCTGAGCACCACCGGAGGCCAGCTCACGAACGCGGTGTACGGATTCACCAGCATGTTGCTGAAGGTGCTCTCCGAGGAGAGCCCCGACGCCGTGGTGGTGGCGTTCGACGGCCCGCGCTCCGAGCTGCGACGGACCGTGGAGTATCCCGAGTACAAGGCCCACCGCCCCACCATGCCCGACGAGCTCCGCGAGCAGATGGGCATGATCGAGCAGCTGCTCCAGAAGATGGCGATACCTGCGGTCAGGGAGACGGGCTACGAGGCAGACGACCTGCTCGGGGCCATGGCTCGGAGAATAGCCGACTCAGGCGGTGAGGCCGTCATCGTCACCGGGGACAAGGACACCCTGCAGCTGGTGGCCCCCCGGGTGCGCGTGCTGATGACCACAAAGGGGATCAGCGAGACCGTCTCCTACGATCGCGAGGCGGTGCTCGAGAGATACGGGGTGCCGCCCGACAGGATGCCGGACATAGTGGGCCTGAAGGGGGATCCGTCCGACAACATCCCCGGTGTGGCCGGCATCGGCGAGAAGGGCGCCGTGTCGCTGATCAAGGAGTACGGCTCGCTTGAGGGGCTCTACGAGCACCTGGAGGATATCGGCGGGGCCAAGAGGAAGCAGTCGCTCACCGACTGCCGTGACATGGCGTTCCTGTCGCGCGACCTGGCCACCATCGATACCGAGGCACCCGTCAACATAGCGATGGATGCCGTGCGGTTCGGGGAATGGGACAGGCAGCAGGTCATCGACTACCTGTGCGCGCTCGAGTTCAAGACCCTGGCCGCGAGGTTCCTCGAGTCTTTCGGGGGGGAGGTGCCCGAGGCCGCCGCCGGCCTCGCCGTCGCCTACACCATGGTGGACACCGCCGATGCCGCCGCGATGGAATCCTTAGCCCGCGACGCCTTGAGCCAGGGTCGTATCGGCGTCGCCTCGACCCTGGACGGGGTCGGCTTCTGCGACGTGGAGTTGCGACGCCTGGCCCTCGCGACATCGGACCGGGTGATGGTCCTCGACCGCGATGAGGCGGGCTCTACAGGCTTCTCCACGGCGGCGGAGCTCCTGGCATCCGAGGCGGTCGGCAAGTCGTTCCACGACGCAAAGTGCGCGATGCTCGCCATCGGGAAGCTTGGCATGGAGGTCCACGGGCTCGATTTCGACACCGCCGTGGCAGCCTACCTGGAGAACCCTTCGCTGGGGACCTATCACCTGTGGGACGTCTGGGAGCGGAACCTGGGAGGCGCGGTCGAGATCGAAGGGGTGGCACAGGTGACCGAGGAGCAGCCGTCGCTGCTGGACTCCGACGACGCCTCTAGTGAGCTGGCCGCGGAGGCGGCCCGGGTGTTCCACCTCACCCCGGCGCTCCGGGACAAGCTGAGCTCCCTGGGGATGGAGACGCTCTTCGACGAGCTGGAGATGCCACTGGTCTCGACACTGGCTCAGATGGAGACCGCAGGCGTGGCGCTGGACGCCGCCGTACCAAGGGCGCTCGGAGCCGAGGCGGGCGTCGAGCTCGCTTCGCTCGAGCGCGAGATATTCGACCTTGCGGGGCACGAGTTCAAGATCGGCTCCACCAGGCAGCTCTCAAGCGTGCTCTTCGACGAGCTCAAGCTGCCTACCATCAAGAAGACCAAGACCGGTTACTCGACCGACTCCTCGGTCCTCGAGGCGCTGCGCGAGGAGCATCCCATCGCGGGGAAGATAATCGAGTACCGCGAGTACTCCAAGCTCAAGTCCACATACTTCGACGTTCTGCCGGAGCTGATCTGCCCAGACACGGGGAGGCTGCACTGCAGCTTCAACCAGACAACGACCGCGACGGGCCGGATATCCTCCAGCAACCCCAACCTGCAGAACATACCCGTGCGCACCGAGGTGGGGCGCAGGATACGGGAGGCGTTCGTGGCGGGTGGAGGCGGCTGGAGGCTGCTGGTCGCCGACTACTCGCAGATCGAGCTGAGAGTACTGGCCCATATGTCGGCCGACAGCCTCCTGCTGGAGGCGTTCGCCGCGGACCAGGACGTCCATGCTGAGACCGCCGAGAAGATCTTCGGGGTGCCTCACGGGGAGGTGACCCCCGAGATGCGGCGCATGGCAAAGGTGGTGAACTTCGGAGTCGTCTACGGAATGGGCTCCTACGGCCTTTCCTCGCGCCTCGGTATAAGCATCGAGGAGGCCACCCGGTACATCGACACCTACTTCGCGACGTACGCGGGAGTCAGTGAGTACCGCGATCTCTGCATCCGGGAGGCGGCGGAGCGGGGGTACGCCGAGACCTTGCTGGGTCGCAGGCGCTTCATCCCCGAGCTCAAGAGCCCGCACAGGCAGACGCGGGAGCTGGGCGAGCGCCTCGCCATCAACACGCCTCTGCAGGGCACCGCGGCCGATATCATCAAGAAGGCGATGATCGAGATAGCCGGGGCCATGTCCGGTGGCGGCGTCCGGAGCCGGATGACCCTGCAGATACACGACGAGCTCATCTTCGAGGTCGCGCCGGACGAGGAGGAGTTAATGACGCGGCTCGTGGAGGAGCGCATGTCAGGCGCCGTCCCGCTGGCGGTGCCCCTGAAGGTGGACCTCGGGTCTTACGACAACTGGGGCCAGGCCAAAGGATAAGCCGAGACCGGCCTGGTGCAGGACCAGCTACACCGAGCTGATCACGCGGTCGTTACCGCCTTGACCCGGGTATGAGTATGAGGTTGTCCATTACGCTTGAAAAACCTTTTGGTTGCGCGGAATATCGGCCGTTCTTGCTTGCGGGCTCAATAGCGTTGTGCTATTCATATCAGGTACTTGAAAGCCAGATGGAAGGAATTGTGATGGAAGACGACGAGATGGGTCGGCCTAGCGAAGAAACGGTCATCGACGAAGCGGTCACGGGAGAAGCGGCGGCATCGGGAGAAACGGCGACAGAGGGAGAAACGGCGGTCACGGAAGAGGCCGCGGTCACGGCGGAGGCTCCGATGAGCGCCCCGGTCGTGGAAGAAGGGGAAGATGAGGAGAACATGCTTACGGGGGCCAGCGCCCGGGAGTCGCTGGCGAGCCTGGGGCTGAGCCCGGAGGAGAGCCAGGAGGTCCCGGACTACGAGGGGACCATCAAGATATTCAATGAGGGCGACATCGTAAAAGGGACGGTGGTGAAGGTCGACAAGGAGGAGGTCCTCCTCGACATAGGCTACAAGTCCGAGGGGGTCATTCCCGCCCGAGAGTTGTCGATACGCTACGACGTGAAGCCCTCCGAGCTGGTCACGTGCGGCGAGGAACTCGAGGCGCTTGTGCTCCAGAAGGAGGACAAGGAAGGCCGCCTCATACTCTCCAAGAAGCGTGCCCAGTACGAGCGGGCCTGGGGCAACATCGAGCGCCTCAAGGAGGAGGACGGGATCGTAGAGGGAGAGGTCATCGAGGTGGTCAAGGGAGGGCTGATCCTGGACATCGGCCTCCGCGGGTTCCTGCCCGCCTCCCTGGTAGACCTGCGCAGGGTCAAGGACCTAAACCAGTTCCTGCACCGCAAGCTCGAGGCGAAGATCATAGAGCTGGACAAGAACCGCAACAACGTCGTCCTCTCCAGGCGCGCGCACCTGGAGAAGCAGAAGTCCACGGAGCGCAAGGAGTTCCTCGAGAACCTCCAGAAGGGCGTGCGGATGACCGGGACCGTGTCGAGCATCGTCAAGTTCGGTGCCTTCGTGGACCTCGGCGGGGTGGACGGGCTCATCCACATATCCGAGCTGTCCTGGAGCCACGTGGAGGACCCCTCGGACGTCCTCGCGGTTGGACAGGAGGTGGCCGTCGAGATCCTGGACGTGGACCTGGAGCGCGAGCGCGTGAGCCTCTCGCTCAAGAAAGCCCAGGAGGATCCCTGGGAGAAGCTCGCCAAGGAGAGCCCCGCGGGTTCCACGGTACAAGGCAAGGTCACCAAGCTGGTGCCGTTCGGCGCCTTCGTCGAGATAGCGCCCGGGGTGGAAGGCCTGGTGCACATATCGGAGCTGGCCTGGGAACATATCGAGTTCCCCGAGGAGATAGTATCGGTGGGGGAGGAGGTCGAGGCCAAGATAATCGACATCGACCTGGGCCGGAGGCGGATCTCCCTCAGCCTGAAGCAGCTGACGGGGCCTGGTGAGGTCGAGTACGCCTACGAGGAGGAAGAGGCGGTCGCGGAGCCCGAGCTGGTCGAGGCCGAGGAGTACGAGGAGGCGATGGCACAGGCGCCCGAGCCCGATGTGGCAGGGGAGGTCGTCCGGGAGGAGATAGTCAGCGTGGCCGCCGAGCTGGCCGCCGAGGTGGCCGAGATAGCGGCGGCCGCCGCGCCGGAGGGATTCGAGGGGCAGGCGGAGTTGACCCCCGAGGAGGAGGCCGCCGCCGCTGAGGTCGCCGAAGCGGTCGTCGAAGCGGTCGTCGAGGCGGTCGAAGAGGCGGTGGAGGAAGCCGTCGAGGAGGCCGTGGAGGAGGCCGTCGCCGAAGCAGTGGTAGAAGAGGCTGTCGAGGAAGCGGTGGTCGAAGAGGCCATGGAGGAAGACGTGGAGCGGGCGGTCGTCGAGGAGGCCGTGGAGGAGGCGACGGAGGGGGAGGCCGCCTTAGAGACCGTGGTCGAGCAGGCGGCGGAGCCTCCCGCCGGGGCCGAGCCGCCGGCGCAGGCCGATGCGGACGGATCCCTGGAGTCCATCCTGGCCGACATGAGGAAGAAGGGCCAGCCCGAAGAGTAGGTCGGAGAAGATATCTTGGGCCATCCTGAGGTCTGGGGCAGGGCCGGAGAGCGGTTGCTGGTGGTCGGCCTCACCGGGGGGATCGCCTCCGGCAAGACGGAGGTCGATCGAGCCCTGGAGGATCTCGGGGCGACGGTTATCGACGCCGACGCGGTGGCCAGGGACGTCGTACAACCCGGCCTGCCCGCCTACGAGGCATGCATCCGGGAGTTCGGTGAGGGGATACTGGGCCACGACGCCTGCATAGACCGCGGCTCGCTGGCGGCCCTGGTCTTCTCCGACGAGGAGAAGCGCCGGCTCCTCAACCGCATCACGCACCCCCGAATAGTCGCGGAGATCGTCCGCCGCGTGAACGAGAAGGCGGAGAACCTCCATCCCGACGACGTCCCCGCCGTGGTGATAGACGCGGCCCTCATCGTCGATATCGGGGCGACGGCGATATTCGACCTCCTCCTGGTGGTCACCGCCTCCGAGGAGGCCAGGGTGGGCCGGATGCTCTCCGAACGGGGGATGAGTGAGGACGAGGCGCGCAGCCGCATCGCCAGCCAGATACCGGAAGACGACCGGGTGGAGATGGCCGACCTGGTGATAACCAACGACGGCACGATTCGGGAGTTACGTCAGACCGTCGGTCGGGTCTGGGGGGAGATCTCCGAGAAGGCCCGCGAGCACCACCGTCAACAATGAAGGGCGTCGGACAAGTGCACACGTTAACTCCAATTACAGTGTTGACCGGGAGTTGAGCGCATGCAAATGTCCGACCCCCAGGTTCGCCCGGGGGTTGACTATCGACTACGTCGGGGATTATTCAGGGGGCTTCTCCTCCGCCGATCCCAGGAACGGGAACATCATCCGAAGGCGGTACTCGATCTCGTGGTCGATCTCGTCCATGTGCAGGTCGTAGACGGGGCAGCCCATCTGAAGGCACAGCATCATGCTGCGAGAGCCGCGTGGGTTTGAGACCTCCCAGCAGCGTTTATCCTCCAGGTAGGCCTTGCAGTTGAGGTACTGCGCCGCCGAGCACTTCTTTATCTCCCAGCACTTGTCGGAATCACTCATGGTGTTTTCACGGTAGCATTTGGTACCTTTGGGGTCAAACGCGCGCGTCATGCGTTCCCGACGTTCTATAATCATGTGGGGGCCCACCCCGGCGGGACCCCTGGAGCCCCCCGCCCCGGAAGAAGGCTATGCCACAGAGCAAGGACCCGTACAAGATACTGGGCGTCTCCCGCGATGCCGGCAAAGAGGACATCAAGAGGGCGTATTACCGGATGGCGCGCAAGTACCATCCCGACCAGCACCTCGGCAACACCTACGCCGAGGAGATGTTCAAGGACGTCGCGAGCGCCTACGAGGTGCTCTCGGACGACGAACTGCGCGCCCGCTACGACCAGGGCCCCGGTTACCGCACACCGACCCCGGCGCGGAACCCCGACCCCTGGAGACGGACAGCCCAGGAGACTTCTCCGGAGACCATAGAGGCGATCATGGGGCTGTTCGCGGCCCGGGAGGACGCGTTCAGGTCCGAGGGCTGGTTCAACGACCTCGGGGTGTCCGGACGGCCCGGGCGAAAGCGCATGCTCTGGTTCGCGGTCGGCACAGTGGTCGCCTTCGTGTTCACGATATTTGGCCTCGCGCTGGTCGCCAGTGTCCTCGATAACTCCACCTCGGGGACGGGCGGTCAGGTTCCGTTTCCGGACGGCGAATACCCGGCGAAGGTGGTCTCGGTGTCCGAACGGACGGAGGAGGCGTTCGAGGGTCCGGTGACCAGGAAGGTGGTCAGGCTGGAGGTCACGAGACAGGTCGAACGCGGGACCGGTTCGGTCTTTACCGACATCGATTACAGGTTGAGGAGCAACCTCGGCGCGGGCTACATCTACGATCACCAGCCGGGTACCGTGTTGACGGTGATCGTCCAGGACGGGAAAGTGGTCGGTTTCTACTGACGCCCGGGTTGCGCCCCTGCATGGCGCGCCGCCCGCTTCTTTGCTAGCCTCAATACCCGGGGTGTTTTGTTTGTCCGGCTTCAAGCTCGAGACCAGGTTCGTCCCCCAGGGCGATCAACCGGAGGCTATACGAGGGCTCGTCGACGGCCTCGAGGCCGACGAGCGCTACCAGGTGCTGCTCGGTGTCACCGGGTCCGGCAAGACTTTCACCATGGCCAGGGTCATGGCCGAGGTCCAGCGCCCGGCCCTGGTACTGGCGCCCAACAAGACCCTGGCGGCACAGCTGTACAGCGAGTTCAGGGAGTTCTTTCCGCGGAACGCGGTTGAGTACTTCGTGAGCTACTACGACTACTACCAGCCCGAGGCGTACATACCAAGCACCGACACCTACATCGAGAAGGACTCGTCCATAAACGACGAGATAGACCGGCTGCGCCACGCGGCGACCAGCGCCCTGCTGTCGCGCGACGACGTCATCATCGTGGCATCGGTATCCTGCATCTACGGGCTCGGCTCTCCCGACGAGTACATGAAGCGGATGATAATGCTCGAGGTGGGCGGTGAGTACGAGCGCGAGGAGTTGCTGGCGCGCCTGGTCGATATCCACTACGAGAGGAACGACCTGGCCCCGGAGCGCGGACGGTTCAGGGTGAGGGGGGACGTCATAGACATCTTCCCGGCGTACTGGGAGGACTCCATGGTGCGCATAGACATGTTCGACAGTACGGTCGAGCGCATCACCCAGGTGGACCCCCTCACCGGTGAGATCACCGCGGCCCTGGAGCGGGCGGTCATCTGGCCGGCGACACATTTCCTCACCCCCTCCGAGCAGCTCGAAAGGGCCGTAGGGGACATCGAGGCCGAGCTGGAGGGGCGACTGGAGGTGCTGCACGACGAGAACAAGCTCCTGGAGGAGCAGAGGCTGCGGATGCGGACGATGTACGACCTGGAGATGCTGCGTGAGACGGGCTACTGCCACGGCATAGAGAACTACAGCAGGCACCTCTCCGGCAGGAAGGAGGGGGAGGCGCCCTACACCCTCATCGACTTCTTCGGCGAAGGGTTTCTCACGTTCATAGACGAGTCGCACATAACGGTGCCCCAGCTGTCGGGTATGCTGAACGGGGACCGCTCGCGAAAAGAGACGCTCATCGAGCACGGCTTTCGCCTGCCCAGCGCCCTGGACAACCGGCCCCTGTCGCGCGCGGAGTTCTTCGAACGGGCCCGCCAGGTGGTCTTCGTCAGCGCCACTCCCGCCGAGTGGGAGATCTCGGTGGCCGACCGCGTGGTGGAGCAGGTCATCAGGCCCACCGGACTCGTGGATCCCGAGGTGGAGGTGAGGCACTCCGACGGCCAGATAGACGACCTCATCTCCGAGATCAGGGAGAGGGTGGTCAAGGGCGAGCGGGTGCTGGTCACAACCCTCACCAAGAAGATGTCCGAAACGCTGACCGAGTACCTGGCGGAGATGGGCATAAAGACCAGGTACCTCCACTCCGAGGTGAACACCGTCGAGCGTGTGGAAATACTGCGCGACCTGAGGGCCGGCGTTTTCGACGTCCTGGTGGGCATAAACCTGCTCAGGGAGGGGCTTGACCTGCCCGAGGTGTCCCTGGTGGCGATCCTGGACGCGGACAAGCAGGGTTTCCTGCGCAGCGAGAGAAGCCTGGTCCAGACCATGGGCCGGGCCAGCCGCAACCTGAACGGAACGGTGCTGCTGTACGCCCAGCAGCGCTCCGAGGCCATGGACAGGGCCATTGCCGAGACCTCCAGGCGGCGGGCCCTCCAGGCCGAGTACAACCGCGTGCACGGGATAAACCCGCAGTCCATACAGAAGGACGTACGCGACATCCTGGAGGTCGCCATGTCGCCGGACGCCGGGGCCCGGATGGACCCGCTCGAGCGCGCGCGCGGTCTCACACCCGAGCAGCTGCAGACGCTCCTGTTGAACATGGAGGAGGAGATGCGCCTGCTGGCCGAGGAGCTCCGCTTCGAGGAGGCCGCCCACCTCAGGGACGAGATAAGGCGCATCGGCGACGAGCTCCTCCCGCAGGGAGACGGAGGGCGCAGTGCCTGACGACGTGATAAAGATACGCGGGGCGCGGGAGCACAACCTCAAGGACGTGAACCTGGACCTGCCGCGGGACAGCCTCATCGTGATGACCGGCATCAGCGGCTCCGGCAAGTCGTCGCTGGCGTTCGACACGATCTACGCCGAGGGGCAGCGTCGCTACGTCGAGTCCCTGTCCTCCTACGCCCGGCAGTTCCTGGGCCAGCTCGACAAGCCGGACGTGGACCTGATCGAGGGGCTCTCGCCGGCGATATCCATCGACCAGAAGGCGGGCACCACCAACCCCCGCTCCACGGTGGGAACGGTCACCGAGATCTACGACTACCTTCGGGTGCTCTACGCTCGGGTGGGGGTGCCGCACTGCTACTCCTGCGGGCGCACCGTCTCCCGACAGACCCCCCAGCAGATAACCGACCGGATACTGGACATGGAGGAGGGGCGCCGGGTGATGCTGCTGGCGCCGCTGGTCAGGGGGCGCAAGGGAGAGCACCAGGGGGTCTTCGACAACCTGCGCGAGCGGGGATACGTCAGGGCTCTGGTGGACGGCGAGGTCCGCGACCTCTCGGAGGAGATATCGCTCGACAAGAACAGGAAGCACGAGATATTCGCCGTGGTGGACCGCCTCGTGGTGAAGCCCGGCGCCGGGAGCAGGGTCGCCGAGTCCGTGGAGGCCGCACTTTTGCTGGGCGAGGGCATGGTCGCGGTCCAGGGCGAGGAGGACCGACGAGACCTGTTCTCGCAGGAGTTCGCCTGCGTGCACTGCGCGATAAGCCTCCCGGAGGTCTCACCCAGGATGTTCTCGTTCAACAGCCCGTACGGCGCCTGCCACACCTGCGGTGGGCTGGGATACAGGCAGGAGATAGACCCTGAGCTGGTGGTTCCCGACGTCGAGCGCTCGCTGACCGGCGGCGCCATCGCGCCGTGGGAGGCGGCCACCCAGACCCACTTCTACAGCACGCTGCAGTCCCTTGCCGATCGCTACGAATTCGACATGGACGTGCCCTGGAGCGGGCTCCCGGAGGCCGTGCAGCGCCTGGTGCTGTACGGCTCGGGCGGCCAGGAGATCAGGGTCAGACACCTGGACGCCCGTAACCGCCAGCGCACCTACTACACGGTCTACGAGGGAGTAATCCCGACCCTGGAGAGGCGCTACCGCGAGACGGAGTCCGATTACGCGCGCTGGCGCATCGGCATGTTCATGAGCGTGAAGCCTTGCCCGGAGTGCGGTGGGGCCAGGCTCAGACCCGAGAGCCTGGCGGTCACCGTGGGCGGGCTCAACATATCGCAGCTGTGCGACCTGACGGTGCAGGGCACGATGCGATTCCTGAAGGACCTCGACCAGGACGAGCGGGAGAAGCAGATCTCGGCGCGCCTGCTCAAGGAGGTGAACTCCCGCCTCAAGTTCCTCGCCGACGTGGGACTGGACTACCTGACCCTCTCGCGGAACGCGACCACGCTGGCCGGGGGGGAGTCACAGAGGATACGCCTGGCCACCCAGATCGGCAGCGGGCTGGTGGGGGTCCTCTACATACTGGACGAGCCGAGCGTGGGGCTCCACCGCAGGGACAACGACCGGCTCATACAGACGCTCAAGCGCCTGCGCGACCTGGGCAACACCGTAATCGTCGTGGAGCACGACGAGGACACCATAAGGGCGGCCGACCACCTGGTGGACATCGGGCCGGGCGCCGGAATCCACGGCGGCCGGATAGTGGCAACCGGCGGCGTCGCCGACCTCGAGGCGAAGAAGTCCTCCATCACCGGCAAGTACCTCTCCCGCGAGATCAAGATACCGGTTCCGCCGCACAGGCGCCCGCCGACCGGGCGCGAGCTGGTGGTGCTGGGCGCCCAGGAGCACAACCTCAAGGACATCGACGTGGCGTTTCCCCTCGGTGTATTCACC
This sequence comes from Actinomycetota bacterium, assembly GCA_018831265.1. GTDB lineage: Bacteria > Actinomycetota > Geothermincolia > Fen-727 > Anoxymicrobiaceae > JAHJCO01. The sequence continues at coordinate 55,094 of JAHJCO010000060.1, read as the reverse complement.
TGCGTGACGGGCGTGAGCGGCTCGGGCAAGAGCACCCTGGTGAGCGAGATACTCTACAGGGCCCTCCGGCGCAGGCTGGGGGCCTCCAGGACGCCCCCCGGGAAGCACCGCGGCCTGGAGGGGGCCGACGAGATAGACAAGGTCGTCAACATCGACCAGTCGCCGATAGGACGCACACCCCGTTCCAACCCGGCCACCTACACAAAGGTGTTCGACGCGATCCGCAGCCTCTACGCCGGGACGCCGCAGGCCAAGGTCCGCGGTTACAAGCCGGGGAGGTTCAGCTTCAACGTGGCCGGAGGACGCTGCGAGGCCTGCAAGGGCGACGGCATGGTCAAGATCGAGATGCACTTCCTGCCCGACGTCTACATAGCGTGCGACGTCTGCAAGGGGCGCCGGTATGACCGGGAGACCCTCGAGGTGCACTACAAGGGGAAGAACATAAGCCAGGTCCTGGACCTGACCGTCGAGGAGGCCATGGACCTCTTCGGCAACATACCCCAGATAAACAGGCAGCTGCGCGTGCTGGTCGACGTGGGCCTCGGATACGTGAGGCTGGGGCAGCCGGCCCCTACTCTGTCCGGAGGCGAGGCCCAGAGGGTCAAGCTGGCGCGAGAGCTCTCGAGAAGGCCCACCGGCCGCACGCTCTACCTCCTGGACGAGCCGACCACGGGCCTCCATTTCGCCGACATACACATGCTCATCGAGGTGCTGGACAGGCTGGTGGAAAGCGGGAACACGGTCGTGGTGGTCGAGCACAACATGGACGTGATAAAGGTCGCGGACCATATCATCGACCTCGGGCCCGAGGGTGGCGACAGGGGAGGTGAGGTGGTGGCGAGCGGCACGCCCGAGCAGGTGGCCGCCAGGCGGCGGTCGCACACCGGCAGGTACCTGGATGAGCTGCTCAACGGCCGCCGCAGGGCGGGGGGACGGCGTTGACCGTCGCGCGGTCCAAGCTCGCCTCGCTTCCGGGAAGGCCGGGGGTCTACGTCTTCCGGAACCCGGAGGGCGAAGTCATCTACGTGGGCAAGGCCAAGTCCCTGAAGGACAGGGTGCGCTCCTACTTCCAGGCGCCGGCGCCGGGAGACTACAAGGGCGAGGCCCTGCACGACGAGATAGCGGACCTCGAGGTCAACGTCTGCGAGACCGAGGTGGACGCGCTCATACTCGAGGCCACGCTGATAAAGAAGTACCTTCCGCGCTACAACGTCATCCTGCGCGACGACAAGAGCTACCCCTACATCGCGGTGACCGTTTCCGACGAGTTTCCGACCGTATCGCTGTCCAGGGGCAGACGGGTGCGTGGCACGCGCTACTACGGCCCCTACGTGAACGCGCGGGCCGCGCGCAACACGATCAGGCTCCTGCAGAAGGTGTTCCCCCTGAGGCACTGCGCGGGCAGGGAGCCCGGCCAGAAGGGGCGCTCGCCGTGTCTCTACTACGATATGCACATGTGCCTCGGGCCCTGCCGCGGCGTGGTGGAGCCGGAGGAGTACATGGGGCATGTCAAGCAGTTCTGCGACTTCCTGGAGGGCCGCTACTCGGAGGTCCTCGGTGACCTCGACACCCGGATGAGGGCGGCGGCCCGGGACCAGGAGTACGAGGAGGCCGCGCGCATCCGGAACCAGATCGAGTCAGCGAACTGGGTGCTTCGCCACCACAGGGCTCTGTCGTCCTCAACCGAGGACTACGACGTGGTGGGGATCGAGAGCGATTCCGTCAGGGCGTGTTTCGCCGTGGGGCGGAACCGGGGCGGGTTCCACCTTGGCAACCTCGTCTTCTTCAGCGACCTGCCGGAGGAGAAGGACGCGGGCGAGCTGGCTGCCGAGTTCCTCAAGAGGTACTACGCCGGCGCCACCTCGGTGCCGACGCTGGTACTCGTCCCGGCGCTCAGCGGGGAGGAGCGCGAGTCTCTGGAGGCGTGGCTCTCGAAGCTCAGGGGAACGAGGGTGGAGATCCGCGTGCCGGCGCGGGGCAGGAAGAAGAACGAGATGGCGCTGGCGTCGGCGAACGCGCGCCTGGCCCTGGAGGGGGCGAAGCTGGAGCTTGCGCGCGACAAGAGCAGGCTCGACGAGGCGATAGCGGGGCTGGCTTCCGGGCTCGGCCTTCAGAACTACCCCATACGCATCGAGTGCTACGACGTCTCGACCATGATGGGCTCCGCGTCCGTCGCCTCCATGGTGGTCTTCCAGGACGGGAACCCGGCCAGGCGGGACTACCGCCGGTTCCGCGTGAAGTTCACCCCGGGCATGGACGACGTGGGGATGACGCGGGAGGTGCTCTACCGCAGGTTCAAGCGGTATTGTAAGGAGCTGGAGAGCGGCGTGTCGTACCAGCGCTCCTCGTGGGCGAAGAAGCCCGACCTTGTCCTGCTGGACGGCGGCAAGGGACAGCTCGGGGCCGCAAGGGAGGTCCTGGGCATCCTGGGGATCACCGGAGTGGACATCGCGGCCCTGGCAAAGAGGCTGGAGGAGGTGTACCTGCCCGACCGGCCGGAGCCGGTCGTCCTGCCGCGCGCCTCGGAGCCGCTGTTCCTGCTTCAACGGATCAGGGACGAGGCCCACCGCGCCGCGGTGACCTATCATCGCTCCGTGATGGAGAGGTCGACCTCCAGCTCGTGGCTGGACGACGTTGCCGGGGTAGGTCCCGGAAGGAAGAAGACGCTGCTGCGTCATTTCGGGAGCCCGAGGAAGGTGGAGGAGGCGACCCTGGAGGAGTTGGAGGAGGTGTCCGGCCTGCCCGACACGGTAGCGCTCGGAGTGTTCCAGGCGGCAAGGAGGAGGAAAGGCGGCAGAGATGAAGGATAACGGGTTCTCACCGGACGCGGTCATAACAGTGCGCGGAGCCTCGTTTGCCGCAGGGTTCAGCGTGCGCGGGGTGTGCAGGCTGGTCCTGCCCCCCCTGGCCGACATGTCGCCAGGCAGGGAGCGTGGCCCCCTCGTGAGAATAGTAGATAGAGCGAAGCCCGGCGTGGGTCAGAACGCATCCGACCTGGCCCGGTTCCTGGCGGAGTACCTGGCGGGCGGGGAGACCGGTGTCGTGCCCGAGGTGGACCTGGGGGCCGCCAGCCCGTTCACCCGGTCGGTTCTCGAGGAGGTCCGCCGGATACCGTGGGGGAGCACGGCGAGCTACGGGCGGATGGCCCGGGAGGTAGGCAGGCCCGGCGCGGCGAGGGCGGTCGGGGGCGCGGTCTCGCGCAACCCGGTCCCGCTCCTGGTGCCGTGCCACCGCGTTGTCAGGGGCGACGGCTACGCCGGGGGGTGGAGCGGGGCTGAAGGCTGGAAGGAGTGGTTGCTGGACCTGGAGGGGGAGGCGGCTTGGAGATAGTCATAATCACGGGGATGTCCGGCGCGGGCAAGACAGAGGCCCTCAAGTGCCTCGAGGACATGGGCTACTACGCGATCGACAACATCCCCGCGTCGCTCCTTGCGAACATCGTGGACGTGGCGTCGAGCGAGGGAAAGAAACTGGAGAAGGTCGCGGCGGTGATAGACGTCCGCAGCGGGCCGTCCTTCGGCGAGCTCTACGAGGCCCTGGACGCGCTGGGGGAGAAGAACGTCCCCTACGCGATCATCTTCGTGGACGCCACCGACGATGTCCTCGTCCGCCGATTCTCGCAGAGCCGGCGGATACACCCGCTCGATACCGAGGGCTTGAGGGTCATCGACAACATCGCCCGGGAGAGGGCGCTGCTGGGCGGGGTCAGGGAGAGGGCCGACATCCTCATCGACACCTCGGATATCAACATCTACGAGTTCCGCGGCAAGCTGCTGGAGATGGTGCCGGGTACCGCCTCCCTGCTGACCACCAAGCTCACCTTCATATCGTTCGGCTACAAGTTCGGCCACCCGCTGGACGCCGACATAATATTCGACCTGCGGTTCCTGCCAAACCCCTACTGGGAACCGGAGCTCAGGGACCTCACCGGACAGGACAGGCCCGTGGCCGCATACGTGCTCGAGAGAGATATCACCGTCGAGTTCCTCGAGAAGTTCTCTCTGTTGATCGACCTCCTCATCCCGGGGTACGTGAAGGAGAGGCGCGTCAACCTGACCATAGGGCTGGGCTGTACGGGCGGACGTCACCGCTCGGTGGCCATCGCCGAGGAGCTGGCCCGGAGGTTCTTCGCGAGCGGCCACCCGGTCAGCGTGCTCCACCGCGACATCGAGAAGTGATGGGCCGGTCGTCGAGCGAGGTGAAGGAGGAGCTCTCCCGCGTCAAGGCCAGCCGGCGCTGCTGCAGGCTGGCGGAGCTCAGCGCGCTCCTGCACATGGACGGGACGTACGCCATAAGGGGCCAGCAGGGTCACGTGCTGGTCTCCGAGAGCTCGACCCCGGGGACGGCGCGAAAGATATATACCCTGGCCCACGACCTCTTCGAGGTGGAGACATCTCTTGTGAAGGTGGGCAGGAACACCCCGTGCCGGGGTAACGTATACCAGGTCGAGGTACCGGACCAGCCCGGGTTCAAGCAGATGCTCTACGAGCTCGGCGCGCTGGACTCGAGCCTGGCTCCCGAGCCCGGCCTGCCGAGAAGGCTGGTCGCGAAGGAATGCTGCGCCGCCTCCGCTATGCGGGGGGCGTTCCTGGGCGGAGGTTACGTGAGCGAGCCTTACGGCCCGGCCGACATGGAGATATCGTTCTCCTCCCGGGAGGCGTGCCTCGCCTTCCGGGAGCTGTTCGAGCGCAGAGGGCTCGAGCCCGGCATGCGCCGGCGGCGGAACCAGTGGGTCCTCTACCTGAAGAGGCGCGACCGGATATCCGAGTTCCTCGCCATCACGGGCGCCCACGCCGCCCACCTCGAGTGGGAGTCGCACAGCATCATCAGCAGCACCAAGAACCAGGTGAACCGACTGGTTAACTGCGACGCGGCGAACGCGAAAAGGCTGGCCGAGGCCAGCCTTCGCCAGCGCGAGCTGGTCAGCGACCTGAAGGAGGCCGGAATGCTTCGCAAGGCCCCGCCCGAGCTTGCGGCGCTGGCGGAGGCGAGGCTGCTCTACCCCCAGGCATCCCTGGCAGAGTTGGGAAGGGCGCTGGAGCCGCCGGTCTCCAAGGCCGTGGTCCAGGCGAGGATGCGCAAACTGCAAAAACGGGGTCAAACCTGAGATTTTGCATTTCATGCGAGAAAGAGGGGCGTCGGACAATTTCGCGCGTTGGCTCCAATCGAAGTGCTAATGGGAATTGAGCGCGCGCAAGTGTCCGACCCCCCGGATCGTCCAAGGGTTGATAAACGTTTAGTCCGCGGGTTCATCGAGAAAGGTGCTGCGCAAAGATGGGGTCAAACCTGAGATTTTGCATTTCTTGCATTTCTTGCACTCAGTGACAGGTGCTGCGCAAAAAACGCAAAATCTCAGGTTTGACCCCTGCTATAATGGAATCCACGCTGGAGTGCAGGAGAAAGGGGTGTTCGAAACATGGCGGTCAAGATCGGAATCAACGGGTTCGGCAGGATTGGCAGGCTCGTCACGCGCGCCGCGATGGCAGATCCCGACATCGAGATAGCGGCGGTCAACGACCTCGCAGACGCGAAGGTGCTCAGGCACCTGTTCAAGTACGACTCGGTGCACGGCGTCTTCAAAGGAGAGGTGACCGCCGGCGACGGCTTCCTCGAGATCGACGGCATGAAGGTGCAGGTGCTCCAGGAGCGAGACCCCGCGGCGCTGCCCTGGAAGGCCCTGGGCGTCGACGCGGTGCTCGAGTCCACCGGCCTGTTCACGGCCAGGGACAAGGCGTCCAAGCACCTCGAGGCGGGTGCACCCAGGGTGGTCATAAGCGCCCCGGCCACCGACCCGGACATCACCGTGGTCATGGGGGTCAACGAGGACGCCATCGACAGGGAGGCACACAGGATAATCTCCAACGCCTCCTGCACCACGAACTGCCTGGTCCCGGTGGTCAAGGTGCTAATGGACAGCTTCGGCTTCCAGCGCGGCTACATGACCACCATCCACGCTTACACCAACGACCAGGTCATACTGGACGCTCCGCACAAGGACCTGCGCAGGGCCCGTGCGGCCGCGATGTCGATCATCCCGACCACCACCGGCGCGGCAAGGGCCACGGGGCTGGTGATCCCCGAGCTGAAGGGCAAGATAGACGGGATGGCCATGAGGGTGCCCACCTTCGACGCCTCCGTGGTCGACCTGGTGGCGATACTCGACCGCGAGGTGACCAGGGACGAGGTGAACGCCGCGATGAAGGCGGCCTCACAGAGCGATCGCATGTCCGGGATACTCGCCTACACCGAGGACCCCATAGTGTCGATAGACGTCGTTGGCAGCAGTTATTCCTCGGTGTTCGACGCCCAGTCGACGATGGTGATGGGCGACATGGTGAAAGTGATCTCCTGGTACGACAACGAGTGGGGGTACTCCAGCCGGGTGGTGGACCTCCTCAAGTACGTAGCCTCCTGAAGGAGGGTTAGTGAGCCAGGTGCTTACCCCGCCCAAGAAGACCATCCGGGACATAGACGTGGATGGCAAGAAGGTCCTGGTACGAGTCGACTTCAACGTGCCGCTGGACACCGAGCGCAACGTAGTCGACGACACCCGGATCCTGGGTGCCCTTCCGACCATAGAGTACATCCTCGAGCACGGCGGACAGCCGATACTCATGTCACACCTCGGGCGGCCGAAGGGCGTGGTGGAGAGCCTGCGAATGGCACCGGTCGGCAAGCGGCTGGCCGAGCTCATGGGCAGGCAGGTGGTCACCCTCAAGGACTGCTGCGGTCCGGCGGTAAAGGAAGCGATAGAGCAGAACCCCGGGGCGGTGGTCCTGCTGGAGAACCTGCGGTTCTACCCGGGCGAGAAGGAGAACCTTCTGGACTTCTCGAAGCAGCTCGCCGACCTCGCCGACGTATACGTGAACGACGCGTTCGGGACCAGCCACAGGGCGCATTCCTCCACTGTGGGGGTCACGGCATACATGCCGTCGGTCATGGGACTGCTCATGGAGAAGGAGCTGGAGACCCTGGGCAACCTGCTCGAGGAGCCGGAGCGCCCGTTCGTGGTGGTGCTGGGCGGGAACAAGGTCTCCGACAAGCTCGGCGTGATAGACAGCTTTCTGGAGATGGCGGACTGTATCCTGACCGGTGGGGGCATGTGCTTCACCATTATCAAGAGCATGGGCCTCGAGATCGGCAACTCGGTGGTCGAGGAGGACCAGCAGCCGCAGGTGGCCACCGCGCTCAAGAAGGCGAGGCGCAAGGGCGTACGGGTGATGGTGCCCGCCGACTTCGTGGTCGCCGACCGATTCGACAAGAACGCCAACCACAAGGTCGTGCCCACCGAGGCGATTTCCCAGGACTGGATGGGGCTGGACATCGGGCCGGCGACGGTAGAGAAGTACTGCTCGGTGCTCAACGATGCCGCCACGATCTTCTGGAACGGACCCATGGGGGTCTTTGAGTGGCCGGCCTTCGAGAACGGCACCAGGTCCATAGCCGGGTGCATTGCCGCCGCCCGGGCCACAACGGTGGTCGGCGGTGGCGACTCGGACGCCGCCTTGCGCCAGTTCGGACTGGAGGACAGGATGGACTTCATCTCCACCGGCGGGGGCGCGGCCATGAGGCTCCTCGAGGGCAAGAAGCTGCCTGCGGTCGAGGCATTGGCCGATCGCTGATCCTCGCCGGTACTATCCGGACAGAAAAGGGGGAGTCGTCTTGCGCAAGCCCGTAATCGCCGGAAACTGGAAGATGAACAAGCTGGTCGGAGAGGCGTCGGAGCTCGTCGCCGGGCTTTGGGAAGAGATATCCGGCCAGGACGCGGTCGAGGCGGTGGTATGCCCGCCGTTCGTAGACCTGCCGTCCGTGGGGCGGCTGATCTCCGAGAGGGGCATGACGCTGGGGCTGGGCGCCCAGAACATGCACTGGGAGGAGTCCGGTGCTTTTACCGGGGAGGTCTCGCCCGGCATGCTCACGGACCTGGGGGTCACCCATGTCATAATCGGGCACTCCGAGCGGCGGCAGCTGTTCGGCGAGACGGACCAGGGGGTGAACCGCAAGGTCACCTCGGCTTTCGAGCACGGGCTTCAGCCGATAATGTGCTGCGGGGAGACCCTTAAGCAGCGGGAATCCGGCCAGACGGAGGACGTCGTCTCCGGGCAGGTGAAGTGCGGGTTGTTCGAGCTGCCCGCCGAGTGGGTCTCCGGGCTGGTGATCGCCTACGAGCCGATATGGGCCATCGGGACCGGGGTCGCCGCCAGCACCGCCGATGCGCAGGAGGTCTGTGGATACATACGCGGCCTGGTGGCCGCGGAGTACGACACCGGCGTCGCGGAATCGGTGAGGATCCAGTATGGCGGCAGCGTGACCCCGGAAAACATCTCCGAGCTCATGGCTATGGATGACATCGACGGCGCGCTGGTCGGGGGGGCGAGCCTGAAGGCCGACGTCTTCAGTCGCATCGTCATGTTTTCCTGATCCCGTTGCGCCAGACCCTGCATCGCCTTGAAAGAAGGAGCGAGTCCGTTGGACATGGAGTTCGTATCCGAGCTTGCGATCGAGGGTGACACCAGGATAGTCCTGGTAGTGGTGGACGGGCTGGGAGGTCTGCCGGACCGGTCGACGGGTCTGACGGAGCTCGAGGCCTCAAACACCCCGAACCTCGACGCACTGGCCGACGATTCAGTCTGCGGGCTCCTGATCCCGGTGGGAAGGGGGATCACGCCCGGCAGCGGGCCCGCACATATCGCTCTGTTCGGGTACGACCCGCTCCGTTACATCATAGGGCGTGGTGTCCTGGCTGCGATCGGGGCGGGGGTGGACCTCGAACCAACGGACGTAGCCGCACGCGTGAACTTCTGCACCGTGGAAGACGGCCTCGTAACTGACCGGCGGGCCGGGAGGCTTGCCACCGAGGAGAACGCACGCCTGTGCGCCCTCCTCAACGAGATAGTCCTGGACGGCGCCGTGGCTCACATCTCGCCCGAGAAGGATTACAGGGCCGCCCTGGTGCTCAAGGGAAGGGGCATATCACCGGGCGTCACCGATACCGATCCGCAGAGGACCGGGCTGGCGGCGCTTCCATGCGAACCCGTTCCCGGCGCCGGGGAGCAGGCGCGCAATACCGCCCGGCTGGTGAACGAGTACGTGCTCAAGGCCCGGGAGATCCTCGCCGACCGGTACCCGGCGAACATGATAGTGACGAGGGGGTTTTCCTGCCTGCCCGACGTGCCCGCCGTCACCGATCTGTACAAGATGCGCGCGGCATGCGTGGCCAGCTACCCGATGTACCGGGCGGTTGGACGGCTGGTGGGAATGGACGTTCTGGAGACCGGAGACCGCTTCGAGGAGAAGGTGGCCACCGTGGCGCGTTACTGGTCCGAGTACGACTACTTCTTCATCCACCACAAGCCGGCCGACAGCGCGGGCGAGGACGGTGACGCCGCCGGGAAGATGAGGGCCATCGAGGAGGTTGACCGGTCCATCGTGGGGTTGCTCTCTCTCGATCCGGACGCCATCGTCGTCACCGGAGACCACTCGACCCCGGCGGCCTTGCGGTCTCACTCCTGGCACCCTCTACCGTTGATCCTCAAGTCACGATGGGAGAGGCCCGACGACGTGATGGAGTTCGGCGAGAGGTCCTGCGCGAAAGGCGGGCTCGGGGCGTTTCCCTCGCGCGAACTCATGGCGTTGCTGCTGGCCAACGCCCTTCGGCTCGAGAAGTTCGGGGCTTAGCGGAGCATCTTCCATCGACGGCCACTGTTGCCTGAGGGGCCCCTCACCCCTACAATAGGAGCGTCATGGGTAACGTACTGAAGATAATCGTGCTGGTCATACACATAATAGTGTCGACGGGGCTGATAATCTCCGTGCTGCTGCACTCCGGCAAGGGGGGAGGCATATCGGGGGTGCTCGGAGGAGCATCAACCTCCGTGTTCTCCGGTTCCTACGTGGTGGAGAAGAACCTCGACCGCATCACCATAGTCCTTGGCAGCATATTCGCGGTGACCACGCTGCTGCTGGTCTGGATAATGAACCCCTCCTAACAAAGAGGGGCGTCAGACAATTGCACGCGTTGACTCCAATCACAGCGATGATGGGAATTGAGCACATGCAAGTGTCTGACCCCCCGAATTCCGGAGGGGCGTCAGACAATTGCACGCGTTGACCCCAATCCAGGTGCTGACTTGACTTGAGCAGGTGCAAATGTCTGACCCCCCGGTCAGAGGCGTATTTCGGCCTGTCCCCGTTGAAGGTACGGGGTGCCTGTGCTACACTTTTTTTGCCAGTAATAGCGCTCCTGAACGAGTGGGCTCAGAAGCCCGCTTTTTATTTACCCGGGCGCAAGCAGCTGCGGAGGCAGGCGTGGAAGGCGATCTCGCGGGTAGGGTTGAGGATGCCATCGCCAGCCTCCTGGCGGGGCTGAGACTGGAGCCGGTCGAGGTCAGGGTGACCGGCGGAGGTGGGCGCTCCACGGTGCGGATCTCCGTGGACAAGGAAGGCGGCGTTACCGTCAACGACTGCGCCGAGGCCAGCGAGCTGATCGGCCAGGTGCTGGAGCGTGAGGGCACGATGCCGGGCCCATACGTGCTGGAGGTCATGAGCCCCGGCGTGGACCGCCCGCTGAAGGGGCCCGAGGATTACCGCCGCAGCGTGGGAAAGCGCGTGAGGGTGCGGCTCCGGCAGCCGTTCGAGGGAGAGGGCGGCTACACGGGGATATTGCGCCAGGCGGACGGGGAGAGGTTTGCCCTGGACGTCGGGGGCGACAGGATCGAGCTGAGTTACGAGGCGATCGCCGGTGCGAGGCTCGACCCCGAGCTGCCCTGGTAGCCAAGGTTAAGGAAGTGTTGTAGGTGAAGTTCAAGCTCATGGACGCGCTGAAGCAGATAGAGCTCGAGAAAGGGCTTGCCATGGACACGGTCCTGGAGGCCCTTAAGGACGCGCTGCTGACGGCGTACAGGAAGAACTACGTCGAGGGACTGGAAGAGGAAGAAGAAGAGCACGAGATCGAGTCCCGCATAGATATCGACGATGAGACCAGCGAGGTCAGGGTCTTTGAGACCGTGGTCAACGAGGCGGGCGAAGAGGAAGAGGTCGAAGTAACGCCGGAGAACTTCGGCAGGATAGCGGCCCAGACCGCCAAGCAGGTCATCATCCAGCGCATCCGGGAGGCCGAGCGCGAGATGATGTTCGATGAGTATCACGGCCGTGAGGGTGACATCGTGACGGGGATCGTCCAGCAGAGCGACTCGCGCTACACACTGGTGGACCTCGGCAAGGTCGAGGCCCTGCTCCCGCCCAGCGAGCAGGTCCGCGGTGAGCGGTACGAGCATGGAATGCGCGTGAAGGTCTACATAGTGGACGTAAGGCGGACCACCAAGGGCCCGCAGATCATGGTCTCGCGGACCCACCCCGGCCTCCTGAAACGCCTCTTCGAGCTGGAGGTCCCGGAGATCTACGACGGTCTCGTCGAGATAAAGGCGGTCGCCCGCGAGGGTGGACAGCGCTCCAAGGTGGCCGTGGAATCGAAGGACACCAATATCGACCCCGTGGGAGCGTGCGTGGGGGCAAAGGGCTCCCGGGTGCGCATGATCGTCAGTGAGCTGCGGGGCGAGAAGGTCGACATAGTCGAGTGGAAGGAAGACCCGGCGGAGTTTGTCGCCAACGCCATCAGCCCGGCGAAGGTCAAAGAGGTGATAGTCGATCCAGAGAACATGACCGCCGAGGTTATAGTGCCCGACAACCAGCTTTCCCTGGCCATAGGCAAGGAAGGCCAGAACGCGAGGCTTGCGGCTAAGCTGACCGGGTGGCGCATAGATATCCTCAGCGAGTCCCAGGCTATGGAGGCCGCTGCCATAAGGGCCGAGCAGGCGACCGCCGGTGTAGGTACCACCGAGGAGGGGCAGTGCCGCGCGATCACCGGGAGCGGGCAGAGGTGCAGGAACAAGGCGAAGCCCGGTTCCGAGTTCTGCGGGATGCCGGCTCACGCCAAGCTTGAGAAGCTCATTGAGGACGGCGAGGTCGACGTCGAGCTGGTGACCCCGGAGGCGCCCGAGGAGCAGCCGGCCGCGGCGGTAGAGGAGCCCTGGCCGCCCGAAGGGGCGGCGATGGTCGAGGGACCGGCCGCCGAACCGACCGGGGAAGGCGAGCCGGAGGAGACCCCGGAAGTCGCGGAGGCTGCCCAGGAGCCTGAGACCGCCGAGGTCGCGGAGGCCGTGATGGAGCCGGAGACCCCCGAGGAGCCGGAGACCGCCGAGGGTACGGAGGAGCCTGGAGAGCCGGAGCAGGCGCCGGAGCCCGGGGAGACGGCCGGGAGCGTGGCGGAGGAGGAGCCGCCCTCGAGTTGAAGACGCCGGTGAGGACTTGCGCGGGCTGTGGAAAACGTCGGCCCAAGCATGAAATGATAAGGGTCGGCCTCGACCGGGATGGGGAGTTCCTCCTGGGAGGGGCGGGAAAGGTCCCCGGCAGAGGTGTCTACCTCTGTCCGGACGGCAGGTGCGTCGAGGCAGCGCGCCGCAGGGGGAGCCTTCAGCGGTCCCTCGGGGCCGGAGTCCCGGGAGAGCTGTTCGGCGAGATAGAGAGGCTCTGCGAGGAGCGGGAGTAACTGATTTGGCCAACACCATAAGAGTGCACGAACTCGCTAATGAGCTGCGCAAGTCACTCAGAGAGGTGACCGACAGGCTGCGCAAGCTGGAGATACCTTACAAGACCAACCTCTCCTCCATCACCCAGCAGGACGCCAACAGGGTGCGCAAGTCCTTCGACCGCCCCCTGGTCAAGATCGAGAAGCCCAAGAAGAAGGCGGCCAAGAAGCCCGCAAAGAAGCCCGCGGCCAAGAAAGCCGAGAAGAAACCGGCGGCGAAGAAAGCCGCCGCTAAGCCCGCGGCCAAGAAAGCCGAGAAGAAACCGGCGGCGAAGAAAGCCTCGGTGAAACCGGCCGCCAGGAAGGCAGCCGCCAAGCCGGCGGCGAAGAAGCCTGCCGTCGAGGTCGCCCGGAAGGTTCCCGCGGAGGCCCCGGCACCGGCCGCCAAGCCGGCCGCACCACAGGTCGCGCCTCCGGCTAAGGCCGCCGCGCCCGCTCCTGCGAAACCAGCGGTTACGGGAAAGCCCGCGCCTCCGGCAGGCAGGCCCGCTCCCGCGAGGCCCGGAGCGCCACGACCCGGAAAGCCGGCGGCGCAGCCGCCGGGAGCCAGGAAGCCGGGAGCGCCCCCCGCGGCCGGACGGCCATCTGCCAGGCCTGCCGGAGCCGCGCCGAGGAGGGACGCCATACCCCCGGCCGCCGCCCGACCGGAGAAGAAGCGCACCAAGAGGACGCTGAGGGTGGCGCCGCCGGACCGCCGCTCGGACGTGCGCATCAGGCAACCGGAGAAAAAGGTCTATCGCTTCGTGCCCAAGGGCAGGGGAGCGGCGGCCAGGACCGGGGCGCCTCCGACCACCGTGGCGCCCAAGCTGCTCCGGGTGCCGTCCGGCGTGACGGTCAAGGATTTCGCGCAGAAGGCGGGGCTGACGCCCGCCGAGCTCATACGCAAGCTGATGTCGTTCGGGGAGATGCTGACCGTCAACCAGGCCATCAGCGACGAGGCGCTCAAGCTCCTGGCGGAGGACCTCGGCACCGAGATAAAGATCAAGCCCACCACCCACGTCGACGAGTTCGAGGAGATCTCCGACAAGGAGGAGGACCTCAAGCCGCGGCCGCCGGTGGTGACGGTGATGGGACACGTGGACCACGGAAAGACCCTTCTGCTGGATACGATCCGGAAGACCGACGTGGTCTCAACCGAGATGGGTGGCATCACACAGCACATCGGCGCCTACCAGGTGGCGTTCAGGGGAAAGCCGATCACCTTCATCGACACCCCGGGCCACGAGTCTTTCACCGCGATGAGGGCCAGGGGAGCGCAGGCAACCGACGTGGTGGTCCTGGTGGTGGCGGCCGACGACGGAGTGATGCCGCAGACGGTGGAAGCGCTGGACCACGCGCTGGAGGCGCAGGTCCCCATCATCGTGGCCGTCAACAAGATCGACAAGCAGGACGCGGACGCGTACAGGGTGCGCCAGCAGCTCTCCGAGAGGGGGCTCATCCCGGAGGACTGGGGTGGTGAGACCGTCTTCGCGGAGGTATCCGCCAAGCAGGGGACCAACATCGAGCACCTGCTGGAGATGGTCCTTCTGGTGTCGGACCTGCAGGAGCTCAAGGCCAACCCGGACACCGAGGCCGGCGGAGTGGTCGTAGAGGCCAAGCTGGACAAGGCGCGCGGCCCGGTCGCCACGGTCCTGGTTCAGCGGGGGACCGCCAGGGTCGGGGACGTGGTGGTGGTCGGCACCGCATGGGGCAAGATCCGCGCGATGTTCGACGACAAGGGTGAAGCGGTCGACGTGGCCGGGCCGTCGTTCCCGGTGGAGATCCTGGGGCTCTCGACCCTGCCGATGGCCGGAGACGAGTTCCGCGTCGTGGAGGACGAGAAGAAGGCCCGCCAGATGACCGACCGGCGGCGCATGCACAAGAAGCTGGAGGAGCAGGCCACGCCGCAGCGGCACGTCTCGCTGGAGAACCTTTTCGACCGCATCAAGGAAGGCGAGCTCAACCAGCTCAAGGTGGTGCTCAAGGCGGATGCGCAGGGCTCCCTGGAGGCGATCGCCGAGTCGCTGGAGAAGCTGTCGCTGGAAGAGGTGAAGCTGAACGTCATCCACAGCGGCGTAGGCGGCATCACCGAGACGGACGTTATGCTGGCGTCGGCCAGCGACGCCATAATACTTGGGTTCAACGTCCGCCCGGACAGCAAAGCCGCGCGCATTGCCGAGAGGGAGCGCGTCGACGTGCGGACCTACCAGGTGATCTACCAGCTCACCGAGGACATGGAGGCCGCCCTCAAGGGGATGCTCGCGCCGCTCTTCGAGGAGGAGGTCATTGGCCGGGCCGAGGTGCGGCAGACCTTCAGGGTGCCCGGGATGGGGACCATCGCCGGGTCCTACGTCCTGGACGGCGAGATCGCCCGCAACGCGCAGGCGAGGGTCCTTCGCGAGGGCGTGGTCGTCTACGACGGCAGGATAGGCTCGCTGCGCCGATTCAAGGACGACGTGAAGACCGTCGCAGCGGGGTTCGAGTGCGGCATAGGCCTGGAGGACTTCAACGACCTCAAGGATGGGGATATCCTGGAGGCGTACCGCATGCGCGAGGTCCCGAGGTAGTCCCGCCCCTCAGGCGCATACCCCCGGAGGTTCCCGTGAAATTCTACGTGGGCATCGGAAGGTTCGGGCTCCTGATAGGCGAATCATCCTCGCTCAAGGACAAGAGGCGCCTGGTCAAGAGCCTGCTGGACCGGCTGGGCAACAGCCGGATGGTCGCGGCCAGCGAGGTCGGCGGGCAGGACTCCTGGAAGTCCGGTACCGTCGCGGTCACCTGCGTCTCGGGCTCGATGGACCTGGTGCGGGGAGCCCTGGACAAGGCGAGGCGGACCATAGAATCGAGCGGAGTGGAAGTGATCGACGCCGAGCAGTGGATACTGAAACCCGAGGATCTGGACGCGTAGTGAGGCAATGATGTCGAGGAGGATGGACCGCGTCGAGGAGGCGTGCAAGGAGGAGCTCTCAGAGATACTCCAGCGCGAGACCAAGGACCCCCGGGTCGGGTTCGTGACCATAACCCGGGTGAAGGTCACGCCGGACCTGAGGCACGCCAGGGTATACGTGGGCATCATGGGCGACGAGCGGGAGGTGGAGAGCACCATCGCCGGCCTCGAGAGCGCGAAAGGGTACCTGCGGGCCAGGCTGGGACGGCACCTCCGCCTGAAGTACCTGCCGGAGATCGAGTTCGTAAAGGACACCGTTACCGAGGAGGCGCTCCACCTGTCGGAGGTCATGGAGAGGACCAGGGAGGAGCGAGGGGAGGAGTGACCTCTTGATCGACGAGCGGGAGACCGCGCGAGCCGCACAGATAATCTCCGGCAGACGCGAGCTGATGATATTCGGGCATCATTTCCCGGACGGAGACGCCATCGGATCTATCCTCGGCATGGGCCTCATGCTCGAGAAGGCGGGTCACCGGGTACAGGCGAGCTGGCCCGAGCCGTTCGAGCCTCCCGAAAAGTACGACTTCCTGCCGGGAAGGCGGCTGCTGAGGCGGCCGTCCGAGCTCCAGCAGTCCGGTGCCGTGATCGCGCTGGACTGCGCTAACGCGGGGCGCATGGAGGAACTCGAGCAGGTTGCCGACCTGGCCGAGGGCCTGGTCAACATAGACCATCACCCCGACAACTCCATGTTCGGTGACGCGAACCTCGTTGACCACCAGTGCGCCGCCACCGCGCAGATCATCTACGAGCATGCGACCGGGCTTGGGATCCGCCTCGACCTCGATTCGGCGCTGTGCCTGTACACGGCGATCGTCACCGATACCGGGCGCTTCCAGTACTCGAACACCCGGGCTGGCACATTCGAGGCGGCGGCCGAGATGGTGAGGATGGGAGTCGAGCCGAACCTCGTGTTCGCCAACGTTTTCCAGAACGACTCGCTGGCGTACCTGCGGCTCACCGGCTCCATCCTCTCCGGGGCGGTCTACGACGATGATCTGGGCCTGGTCTACGCTGCCCTCAGGCGCGAGGACATGAAGAGGTTCGGGGTCGCTATGAACGAGACGGAGGACCTGGTGGACGGCCTGCGGACGCTGCGGGCGCACCGCGTCGCCGCGCTGTTCAAGGAGCTGCCGGACGGAAAGGTGAGGGTATCGCTGCGTTCGCGCGCCGACACGGATATCGGGTCGCTGGCGCGGCGGCTGGGCGGTGGAGGGCACCGCGTCGCCGCCGGGTACACCTCGAGCGCCAGCGGAGTCGACGCCGCGGTACAGGAGTTGAGGGAGGAGCTCGGTGGACGGAGTGCTGGTGCTGGATAAGCCCGGCGGCATCACCTCGCGGAAGGCCGCGACGCGCGCCGCCCGGGCGCTGGGGACCCCCCGATTCGGGCACGCGGGTACGCTCGACCCCCTGGCCACCGGTGTCCTGCCGGTCCTGCTGGGGAGGGCGACACTGCTGTCCGGCGTGATCTCCGGCGGCATCAAGTGCTACCGGGTGGAGGCGGCACTGGGGATCCAGACGGACACCTACGACACCGAGGGAGAGGTCGTCGCCGTGAAGGACGCCTCGGGGATAACCGACGAGGCGATAGAGCGGGCCACGGCCTCCCTGACCGGTACGCTCGAGCAGTCGCCGCCCGCCTTCTCAGCTGTCAAGCATCGGGGAAAGCCCCTCTACAGGTACGCCAGGGAAGGGCGACCCGTGCCCTCCATGGCCAGGGAGGTCCGGGTGGATTCCTTCGAGCTGGTATCGGTCCGCAGGGAAGGCGGACGGGTGACCGCAACGCTGGAGGTCAAATGCGGACCGGGCACCTACGTCAGGAGCCTGGTCCACTCACTGGGCGGTCTGCTGGGCTGCGGCGCCGCGGTGTCCGGCCTCAGGAGGACCCGTTCGGGCCGCTTGTCCATCGATCGTGCGGTGACACTCGAAGAGCTGGCGCGCGGGGATGGCCGGGACCGGAGCATCATCTCGATGGAGGAAGCCACCCAGGGCATGCCGACCATGGTCGTCGCCGGAGAGGCGGCGCGCGCCGTGCGGTTCGGTAAGAAGCTGTCTCCGACCTGTGCCGAGAGCATCGGCTTCCGCGCCGACGAAGTCCCGGAAACCTTCAGGGTACTGGACGCCGATGGAAAGCTGCTGGCCCTCTACGGCCCGCCGGCCGGGGAGGCCGACATGGGGTGCTACCGGGTCAGGCGGGTACTGAGGCCCGCGAACGCCGGAGAACAATTGAGATGATGATCCTCGGCAGGACGGCCGATTTCAAGAAGCACGCCCGGGCGTCGGCGGTGACAATCGGCGTATTCGACGGGGTGCACCACGGCCACCAGGCGATCATCCGAGAGTGTGTTAGCGCGGCGCGAGAGCTGACCGTCCCGTCGGTCGTGCTCACCTTCGAGCGGAATCCGCGTGAGCTGGTCGAGGGCAGGTCGCCGTGCGTAATAACGTCGCCGGAGAGGAAGCTCATCGTGCTGCGCGGGCTCGGGGTCGATTTCACGATATCGGTGGAGTTCAGCCGCCGGTTCGCTTCCCTGAAGCCGGAGGGGTTCTGCCGGGACGTGCTCGCGGGGGACCTGGGTGCGAGTGCGGTCTGCGTGGGAGAGAACTTCCGTTTCGGAGCCGGGGGCTCCGGGGACACCTCCACCCTGGCCCGTGAAGGCGAGGTCCTGGGCTTCGAGGTGTCCATCGTGCCCATGGTGTGGGTGGAGGGTCACCAGCTGTCCAGCACGCTCATCCGGGGCCTCATAGAGCAGGGAAGGATGGAGCAGGTCGCAAAAAGCCTCGACCGTCCGTACACGGTCGTGGGGAACGTGGTCCACGGCCACTCCCGGGGCAAGAGGCTCGGTTTTCCCACGGCGAACATGGTTCTGCAGAGTGACTTCTGCGTGCCGCCTGACGGCGTGTATGCCGGGAAGGCGATACTGGGCATCCGCAAGTACATGTGCGCGGTGAACATAGGGGGGAACCCCACCTTCGCGGACACCGACACGGCCGCGATGGAGGTCTTTGTCATGGATTTCGAGGGGGACATCTACGGCGAATCCCTCGAGGTCGAGTTCCATGCCCGGCTGCGTGACGAGCGCGCGTTCTCCACCGAGGAGGAGCTGATAAGGCAGATGCAGAGCGACGTGGCCAGGGCGCGCGCCGTATTGACCTAGAGGCGTTGCGCTTTGCCAACCCACCTGCCTTACATGCGATAAAGCGCCACTTGTGCTACCATGTGGGGCATTGTCCACGTGTTGAAATCAGGAGAATAGATGCTGCGTAAGGAAGAGAAGAGAGCGATCGTCGACGAGTACAGGCTGCACGATTCGGACACCGGGTCCGCCGAGGTCCAGATCGCGCTGCTCACCAGCGAGATAAGCGGGCTGACAGAGCACCTGAAGGTGCACAAGAGGGACCATCATTCACGACGTGGACTCTTGATGAAGGTCGGGCAGAGAAGGAGGTTGCTGAACTATCTGAAGAAGGAGGACATCGAAAGGTACCGCGCTCTCATCAAGAGGCTCGGATTGAGGAGGTAGCGTCCCAAAGGGGGACGCGGTGACGGGGCTCCAGCACATCGGAACCATGAAATACGTGAGTTACAGACTTGGGGCTTACGTCACACACGAGGCAAGAGGAGGTTTTTTTTATTATGGGCATAGTGTCCAGAGACATCGAGATCTTCGGCAGGAAGATACACATCGAGACAGGTAAGATGGCCAGGCAGGCCGACGCCGCGGTGCAGGTGACCTGCGAGGGCACCAGTGTCCTCGCAACGGCGGTGGCGAGCGACGACGTGAGGATGATCGACTTCCTGCCCCTGACCGTGGACGTCGAGGAGAAGCTGTACGCGGCGGGAAAGATACCCGGGAGTTTCTTCCGCAGGGAGGGACGCCCCACCGACATGGCCACCCTGACCGCGAGAATAATAGACCGCACCATCAGGCCCAATTTCGACAAGGAATTCCGCAACGAGGTCCAGGTCGTGATTACGGTCCTGTCCACCGACCAGATGAACCCGCCCGACATGCTCGGGATGCTGGGCGCGGCCTGCGCGCTGGGCATCTCCAACATACCGTTCCACGGGCCGCTGGCCGGGGTGAGGGTCGGCAACGTCGACGGGAACTGGGTGATAAACCCGACGTTCCAGGAGATGGCGGAGTCGACCATGAACATCGTCGTGGCCGGAAACCCCGAGTGCCTGCTGATGGTCGAGGCCGGAGCCGGCGAGGTGCCGGAGCAGAAGATCATCGAGGGCCTCGAGGTGGGTCACCGCGCCATAAAGGAGCTTATCGAGGCAATAGTGGCCGTGGACCGGGACAACAGGCTGGAGAACGGCGAGCGACCCAAGGACGAGATACTGGGCGAGATATCCGCCTTCCTCGAGCCTCGCTACGAGAAGGCCGTGGCCGGCCTGCTCGACGCGCTGCGGAAAGACGACGACGAGGCCGCCGCGCAGGCGCGCGACGCCTACGCCCGGGTCGCGCTTGAGGCGGCGGGGGAGTTCCCCAACCAGTACCGCAAGGTGATCAACAACCTCGCCCGCGTCCTGGGTGACCGCACGATGCGCGCCCGCATCTCCGAGCTCATCGAGCCGGAGGTTGAGGAGGCCATGTCCAGGGTCCTGCTTGACGCGTCGGTCCCGGGCCTGAGCAAGAGCGAGCGCTCGCTCATGAGGAAGGACTCGCGCCGATCGCTGTCCGAGCCGTTCAAGGAGCGCTACCACGGACTCGAGGGGTACGTGTCCGACGCCATGAACGGGCTGGAGAGGAAGCTGCTCCGAAAGCAGATACTCCAGCACAACCTGAGGCCGGACGGGCGCAAGCCTTTCCAGATACGCAAGCTGAGCACCGAGGTGGGGCTCCTGCCCAAGACACACGGGACGGGGCTGTTCACCCGGGGTGAGACCCAGGTGCTCGCGATTGCGACCCTCGGGGCCTACGGAGAGAAGCAGATCCTGGACGACCTCGGTGTCGAGGAGTACAAGCGTTTCATGCACCACTACAACTTCCCGCCGTTCTCCACGGGTGAGGCGCGGCCCATGCGCGGGCCCAAGAGACGCGAGATCGGGCACGGAGCCCTGGCGGAGAGGTCCCTGATACCGCTCATCCCCGCGGAGGACGAGTTTCCCTACACCATACGCCTGGTCAGCGAGGTGCTGGCCTCGAACGGATCGAGCAGCATGGGAAGCATCTGCGCCAGCAGCATGGCCCTCATGGACGCCGGCGTGCCGCTCAAGGACGGTTCGCACGTGGGTGGCATCGCCATGGGCCTGGTGCTGGAGGACGGCAAGTACGTCATCCTCTCGGATATACAGGGCCTCGAGGACTCCGCCGGAGACATGGACTTCAAGGTGGCGGGCTCCCGTGAGGGGATAACCGCCCTGCAGATGGATATCAAGTGCTCCGGCCTCTCCTCGGCCATGCTGTCCGACGCCCTGGAGCAGGCGCGCCAGGGGCGCTCGTTCATCATCAAGGCCATGTCGGAGGCGATCCCCGAGCCACGGGCGGAGGTGTCGCCCAACGCGCCGAGGATGCTGCAGCTCGAGATCCCGGTGGACCGCATCGGGGACCTCATCGGCCCGGGAGGCAAGAACATACGCGGCCTGATCGAGAAGTACGACGTCGAGATAGACGTCGAGAACGACGGCCGGGTGTTCGTGTTCGGGCGCGATGCCGCCAAGACCATGCAGGTGGAGAAGGAGATCCAGGCGATAACGCACGACCCGGAGATCGGTGACCGTTTCATGGGCACCGTGGTCAAGACCACCACCTTCGGAGCCTTCGTCGAGCTGGCGCCGGGCAAGGACGGCCTGGTGCACATATCCAAGCTCTCCAGGCAGCGGATAGACAGGGTCGAGGACGTGGTCAACGTCGGTGACAGGATCGAGGTCGAGGTAGCCGAGGTAGACAACCTTGGGCGCATAAACCTGAGGGTAATCGACCTGAAGCCCCCCGCCTCGGAGTAGCGCGTGAAAGAATACCTCAGACCAAAACTTTCACGGTGCGGAAGAATCCCTGAGGTAAAGAGATGACGGACGAACGGCTGGAGAGGACCGATCTCCCTTGCGGAGCGCGCGTCCTCTCCGAGCGCGTTCCCTCCGTCAGCTCCGTATCGCTGGGTATCTGGGTTGACTCCGGCTCGCGCGACGAGGAAGTCGGCGATAGCGGCCTCTCGCACTTCATGGAGCACATGCTGTTCAAGGGCACCTCGAGGATGGACGCGCGCGCCATAGCGGAGGCGTTCGACCACATGGGGGCCGACATCAATGCCGCCACCGGCCGCGAGCACACTTCCATATACTCCAGGGTCATCTCGGAGCACCTTGAGGAAGCGGTCGATATCGCCTCTCAGATGGCCCGGGACCCCGCCATCGAGGAGCACGAGCTGGAGAACGAGCGCACGGTGGTGCTCGAGGAGATAAATATGCACAACGACTCGCCCGACGAGCTCGTGCATGACTTCCTGGCCACAGTGCTCTGGCCGGACCACCCGGTGGGTCGCAGCGTGCTGGGAGACGCCGAAATCATCAGGACCGTGGAGAGGCAACGCCTGTCCGACTTCTACTGCAGCCGTTACGTCGGCAGCAGGGTCGTGGTCACCGCCGCGGGTGACGTCGAGCACGGGCGGCTCTGCGAGATGGTGGAGAGGAACCTCGAGGGTGTCGAGAAAGGGGAGGCCCCCGAACGCGCCGACAGCATGGAGACCCCCTCCGCGGGCGTGTACCTGCACCGCAAGGACACCGAGCAGGCTCATATCACCATGGGTGGAAGGGGCCTGCCGCGCCAGGACCCCGACCGGTTCGCACTCTCGATCATGGACAATCTCCTGGGGGGCAGCATGAGCTCGCGGCTCTTCCAGGCCATACGTGAGCAGAAGGGGCTGGTGTACTCCATATACTCCTTCAGCGGGCTCTTCATCGGAATGGGGATGGTGGGCATCTACTGCGGGACCAAGCCGTCGAGGGCGCAGGAGGTCATCGGCCTGGTGGAGGACGAGATGGTGCGCGTCAGGGACCACGGCTTCACGGCCGAGGAGCTGGACCGCGCCCAGAACCACCTCAAGGGGTACCTGCTCATCAGCAACGAGGACAGCGGCACCAGGATGAACAGGATCGCCAAGGCCGAGTTGGGCGGGGGAGAGCACCTCAGCGTCGAGGAGATCGTGGAGAAGGTCGAGGCGGTCACGCTGGACGACCTGGAACATGTCTTTGACATCACCTGGGGAGCCACGCCCGTGAGCCTGGCGGTGGTGGGCCCGTTCGACGAGGGCGACCTGGAGCCGAGCGGGAGGATCTGATGTCTGGCACTATCAGGGTCGCGGTACTGGGAGCGCTGGGAAAGATGGGCGCCCAGACCGTTACGGCCGTCTGTGGCGACCCGGAGCTAGAGCTGCTGGCCGCGGTGGACGTGGGAGGCGCGAGGTCCCAGATGGCATGCGGGAGCGGAATACCCGTGCTTGCCGGCGTGGAGCTTCTGGACCCCGGCGAGGTCGACGTGGCGGTGGACTTCACCAACGCCGCCTCGGCCATGCGGAACGCCAGGTGGGCGCTTGGAGGGGGCGTGCACGCCGTCATCGGCACCACGGGGCTGAGCGCTTCCGACCTGGAGGAGCTGGCCGGGCTTGCCCAGCGCTCGGATGCCAACGCGCTGGTGGCGCCAAACTTCGCCACGGGAGCCGTGCTGATGATGCGGTTCTGCGAGATGGCGGCCCGCTACTTCGACCAGTGCGAGATCGTCGAGTTGCATCACCGTGGGAAGAAGGACGCGCCCAGCGGGACGGCGCTCGCAACCGCCGCGAGGGTGGCGGAGGCCATGGAGGCGGCGTCCGTGCCCCCGTCTCAGGAGAACGAGGTCCGGGGCACCAGGGGAGGGGCCGTCGGGCCCGTCTCGATACACAGCGTTCGCCTGGACGGCCTGGTCGCCCACCAGGAGGTCATCTTCGGATCGAAAGGCCAGACCCTGACCATCAGGCACGACACCAGCGACCGCTCCTGCTTCATGCCCGGCGTGCTGATGGCCGTCAAGGCGGTGGCAGACCTGCCGGGCCTAACCGTGGGCCTGGAGCCCATACTGGGCCTCTGACTAGAACCGGGGTCAGACTAGAACCGGGGTCAGGCACGAGTCTATTCACGTGGCTGAGTGACTTGAATCCTGCCTGACCCCCATCTTATTCAAACAATGAAGGGCGTCAGACAATTTCACGCGTTGACTCCAATCGCGGTGTTGAAGGGCATTGAGCGCGCGCAAGTGTCTGACCCCCTGTATCGTCCAAGGGTTGGTCGGCGTGAAGGGACTGTTTTACATCGACCAGAATACTAATTAAGTAGGAAGACGACGCTAACTGGAGTCACTTGGCGGAGAAAACGCCCGCGAAGGGCCAGCAGAAAAAGAAAACGAGCACGGGGCCCGCAAAGCCGAAGGCTGTCGAGGAGGTTCCGCGCGAGCGCCTGACGCCCGGACGCAGGAAGAAGATCTTCGCGGTGGCGTTCCTGGCGCTGGCGCTGTTCACCTTCCTGTGCATCTTCGTGCCGGGTAGCGTGGGTCCGGTGGGGCGGGGCGTGAAGACCGCCCTGGCATGGGCCCTGGGGATCGGGCGCTTCGCGGTCCCGTTCCTGTTCCTTGCGGCCGCGGCGCTGGTCTTTCTCGAGAGGCCCGACGTCCGGCTGGGCATGGTGGCCGCTGGAGCCGCACTGATGTGCGCGTCCCTGCTGGCCATGTTCAGCATATCCACACCGACCGGCGTGATGTTCACCAGCGAGAACCTCTCGGGGGGTGGGGGGCTCATCGGCGCCTCGATCGCCTGGCCCCTCTGTCGGCTCATCGGCCAGGTCGGGGCCTATATCTTCACCATTGCCGCCTTCATCGCCGGGCTGGTCCTCGCATTCGAGGAGCAGTTGGTGGCCGCATGGAAGCGCCTGCGCGAGGGAGAGGCGCGGCGAGCCCCGGTGCTCCAGGCTGTTGACGAGGGGGGCGGCGAGGCAGAGGCCCAGCCGCGAAAGAAGACCGCCGCGAAGCCCGGCTCGGCCAAGGTGTACCCATCCAGGCCCACCCCGGCGGTCGCCGTTACGGAGGAGAACGGCGGCCAGCTGGCGATGCCGGTGTCCAGGCCGAGGGCCGGCAAGGTCAAGCTGCCCCCGTCCACGCTACTTAACCGCGGCGGCGCCAAGGCTTTCAGCAAGCAGACCAACGAGGAGAGGAAGCACGCCATAGAGCACACGCTGTCCAGCATGGACGTGGACGCGCGGGTGGTGAAGGTGTCGCGCGGGCCCACGGTCTCGCTCTTCGAGGTGGAGGTGGGCACGGGCGAGAAGGTGAAGCGCGTAACGGAGCTGGAGCAGGACATAGCATACGCGCTGGGCTCGCCGGACATCCGCATCTACTCGCCCATACCGGGCCGCCAGGCGATAGGGATCGAGGTCCCCAACCACGTGCGCGATACCGTGCTGCTGGGCGACATAATAGAGGCGCTCGGCCCGCCACAGCCGCATAACCTGCTGACCGTCGCCGTGGGCAAGGACATGTCCGGGGAGCCGGTGGTCCTGGACCTGGCACAGCTTCCACACCTGCTGCTGGCGGGATCCACCGGCGCGGGCAAGTCCTGCTGCATAAACTGCCTGGTATGCTGCCTGCTGATGCGCTGCCGCCCCGACCAGCTCAACTTCATAATGATCGACCCAAAGTTCGTGGAGTTCACCTGGTACGACGGGCTGCCGCACCTCCTTTGCGACGTCATCAACGAGCCGGAGCCCGCCGCCAAGGCTTTGCTCTGGGCCGTTCGTGAGATGGACCGGCGCTACCAGGTGTTGCAGAAGCAGCGCGTGGTCCACATAGACGAGTACAACGCGATAGCCGATAAGGACCCCGAGGTCGAGCCGATGCCCAAGATCGTCATCGTCATCGACGAGCTGGGCGACCTCATGATAGTGGCCAGGCGGGAGGTGGAGAGCTCCATCAGCAGGCTCACGGCCAAGGCCCGCGCGGTGGGGATACACCTCATCATCGCCACCCAGCGCCCCAGCGTGGACGTGATAACCGGGGTCATAAAGAACAACATAACCGCGCGCATAGCCTTCCAGGTCGCCTCCCACGCCGACTCCCGCACCATCCTGGGGGGCAAGGGCGCCGAGAAGCTGCTCGGCAAGGGAGACATGCTCCTGGACCCGGGCAACATCCCACAGCCGGAGCGCGTGCAGGGGGCACTTATCCAGCAGAAGGAGATCGAGTTTCTCACCGGCTACATCCGCGAGCAGAAGTCGCCCCAGCCCAGCTCGATAGACCTGGAGGAAGTGGGTTCCACGGTGAAGGAGGAGCTCTCCGACTGGGACCCGCTGCTGGAGGAGGCGGCCGAGTTCGTGGTCATGGCGGGGGAGGCGTCGGCCTCGATGCTGCAGACGCACCTGCGCGTCGGGTACGCCCGGGCGCGGCGCATAGTGGTAGAGCTTTCACAGCTGGGTATAGTCGGCCCGCACGAGGGGAGCAAGTCGCGCAAGGTGCTGCTGACCCCCGAGGAGCTGGACGACTGGAAGGCCCGGCGCGCCGGATAAGAGAGAGGGGCGTCGGACAATTTCACGCATTAACTCCAATCGAAGTGTAGATGGGATTTGAGCGCGCGCAAGTGTCTGACCCCCCGGATCGTCCATGGGTTGATCGACGAGCAATACTGAGATGTGACAATTTCACGCGTTGACTCCAATCACAGTGTTGACGGGAGTTGAGCGCGCGCAAGTGTCTGACCCCCCGGATCGTCCAAGGGTTGATCAACGGGTACGCTAGATTTGCACTTTAGTCCCTGTATTGATAACCTAAATCACGGCGTTCAGGCCTATGGTGACACTGGGTGGTATTTTGAAGTTCGAAACGGGGGTCTGATTTGGCCAATCCCTTGGCGCAGCAGGTTGAAAAGGTCCTGGCTGGCGCAGTGGGCGAGTTCATCGCCAAGGCCACGGTCAAGAAGAACTGCGAGCTCATCGGAGCCTCACCTGATACACTCTCGGCCGCCCAGTTACCGGAACTGGCCGCCCACATCGAGAAGTCGGTCTCGTTCTTCTCCGGCAAGGAGACCGGCACGGACGTAGCCGAGAAGATACGCGGCCTGGGCGGATGACGAGACGGCGGAGACTCGTGCTTTGATCAGGATCAGAGGCTTGAGCATAAGAATCAAGGTGCTGCTGATAGCGTTGATCTCCACCGTCATCGCAAGCGCCGTCGCTCTGCCGCTCCTGGCGGTCTTCACCGACTTGTCGACGTCTCACCTCCTGATCGTCTTCGTGGCCTTCTTCCTGGGTGTCTTCATCACCGAACTGCTGGTGGCCGGCGGTATGAACAGGACCTTCAACGACGCGCTGAACCCGGTCATAGGGTTCTCCCACTCGGTGGCGGAGGGCGACCTCACCACGCACCTCGACCGCCACACCACCGACATCATCGGCCAGCTCGTGAACGCTCAGAACGCAATGGTCGACGGGCTGCGCATAATCCTGGAGAAGCTGCGCGAGGCGTCCACCATGGTCAGCTCGACGGCGGAGGAGCTCGCCGCCTCCTCCGAGCAAGTGATGGCCTCCGCCCAGGAGGTCTCCTCGACGGTGGAGCAGATATCCAAGGGCGCCGAGTCCCAGGCCAGGGCCGTGGAGGAGACCTCGGAGATCACCCACGAGATCGCGCAGATGGCCGGGAACGTGGCCGAGCAGGCGCGAGCGAGCGCGGAGACGGGGCGGGCGGCGAACGAGATCGCCCGGGCCGGTAGCGCGCATGCCGAGGAGGCCGCCACCAGGATGAACCAGATGAAGGTGGCGATGGAGGACGTGACCGATATCATGCAGGGCCTCGGGGAGAGGTCCATGCAGATCGGCCTCATCGTTGACGTCATAACCAACATCTCCGAGCAGACCAACATGCTGGCCCTCAACGCCGCCATTGAGGCGAGCCGCGCTGGGGAGCACGGCCGTGGGTTCGCCGTGGTCGCCGAGGAGGTGCGCAACCTCGCCGAGGGAAGCCGCAAGGCCGCCGACCAGATCTCCAAGATGATCCGCGACACCGAGAGCGAGACCGGCCGGGCACTCAAGGCCATGGAGCACACCAAGGAGATAATCGGCGGGTCCATGGACGTCATAGGGTCAACGCTGGACGCCCTGACCAACGTCGCCGACATAGTCGAGGATATCGCGGGCGGCGCCGAGTCCGTCTACAGGGCGACGGAGGCTCAGCGGGAGGGGTCGGACCGGGTGGTCAAGGCCTCCCACGATATCGCCGCGATCGCCCAGCAGGCGGCCGCCGGCACCCAGGAGGCCTCCGCCGCGGCCAACCAGCAGACGGCCTCGATGGAGGAGATGCGTGCCTCCATCCAGGAGCTGGCGCGCCTCTCGGTCGAGATGAAGAGGCTCGTCGATGACTTCAAGCTCGACGAGGGGGAATGACCTCTGGCCGCCTCTGACAGCTCCTTCGACATCGTCAGCAAGGTGGACATGCCCGAGCTCTCCAACGCGGTCAACCAGGCGCGCAAGGAGATAGACAACCGCTTTGACTTCAAGGGCAGCGGCTCGCGCATCGAGTCGTCCGGCGAGATAATAACGCTGCACTCGGCCGACGAGTTCCACCTCTCCTCGATGCTGGACGTGCTGGAGACCCGGCTGGTGCGCCGCGAGGTGCCCCTCGAGTCCATCTCCTGGGGAGACGTACAGCCGGGGCCCAAGGGCACGGTGAAGCGCGAGGCGAAGGTCATCCAGGGGATCGATGCGGACAAGGCCCGTGAGATAACGAAGTTCGTCAAGAGAATCGACAAGAAGGTCAACGTCACCGTTCAGCAGGAGCAGGTGCGCGTCTCCTCCAAGAGCAAGGACTCGCTGCAGGCGATAATCAAGGCCCTCAAGGAGCACGACTTCGGGCTGGCCCTTCAGTTTACCAACTACCGCTAGCCAGGTCTGAGTATGAAAATATACCTCAGACCATTTCTTTCACCCGAAGGACCGCATACGAACATGTCTCGTCGATCGGATGGTGAATGACCGTCGAGGGAATGAGTACCGGATCCAGGAATGGCCTTGAGGGAAGGCGCTACCTTCTTGTGACCCTGGGCTGCTTCCGGAACGAGGTCGAGTCGGATATCCTGCGCGGCGAGTTGGCTTCCCTGGGGATGAGGGAGACCACCCGGCTCGAAGAGGCCGACGTGGTGCTGGTCAACACCTGCGGGTTCATCAAGGACGCGTGCGACGAGGGGATAGACACCGTACTGGAGCTGGACTCACGGGGAGTCGCGGGCGGAGCCAGGGCCCCGATCATCCTGCTGGGCTGCATGGGGCAGCGGTACGGCGCCTCGCTCGCCGAGGCCATGCCGGAGGTATCGGCCGTCCTGGGGGCGGACTGGCACGCGGACCTGCCCGCGGCGCTTGTCGCGGCAATCGGGGGCGAGCCCTTCACCCTCGAGCCGGGGCCCGCGCCCGCCGGGCAGCAGGCCCGGACGGTGGATTCCTCGCTCGACGCGACACTGTACGTCCGCGTAGCCGACGGATGCTCCCGGGGATGCCGCTTCTGTGCCATCCCCTACATACGAGGTCCGTACAGGAGCAGGCCGTTGGCCGAGGTTGCCGAGGAGGTGTCCAGGCTTTCCGGCAGGCGTCCGCGCGAGCTGGTGCTCCTCGCGCAGGACCTGACCTCTTACGGGCGTGGCCTCGATAGCCAGGCGACCCTTCCGACAATGCTGCGCACGCTGAGCGAAGTCGAGGAGGTCCACTGGCTTCGCATGCTCTACCTCCAGCCCGAGGGGGTAACCGACGAGCTCATCGCGGAGGTGGCATCCAATCCGCGGGTGTGCGACTACTTCGACGTGCCGTTCCAGCATGCCAGCGCCACCGTGTTGCGCAGGATGGGCAGGCCCGGCGGTCCGGAGGAGCACCTCGCGCTCCTGGAGCGCATCAGGAGTTCGGTCCCCGACGCCGCGCTCAGGACCACGCTCATGGTGGGATACCCCGGTGAGACCGACGACGAGTTCGATGAGTTGATGGCGTTCGTGAGGGAGGCGGGCTTCGACTGGATGGGCGCCTTCGTCTTTTCCCCGGAGGAGGGGACCGCCGCCTGCGAGCTGCCCGGCGCGATACCGCGCGAAATCGCTGTTTCAAGATATAATAGCCTGGTCGAGCTTCAGGACCGTATCGAGGACGAGCGGCAGGAATCACAGGTGGGCCGAACCCTCGAAGTGGTCGTCGAGGACCCCTCGGAGCTCGACGGCTATGAGCTTGTCGGGCGCTCGTATCGCGAGGCTCCGGTGGTGGACGGCGCGGTCCAGGTCCGGAGCGGTAGCGGCGCGGTGCCCGGCGATTTTCTATCGGTGAGGGTTACAGGGAGAGAAGGGCTGGACCTTGCAGCAGAAACCTGAGCGGGTCGGGGGCGGACCCTCGGCTGTGCTTGCGGGGAGGTGGCTCAACGCCGCCAACCTGCTGACCGTCCTGCGGGCGGCCCTGGCGCCTCCCATCATCGCGCTCCTCCTTTTCAACGCCCAGCGGCCCCCGCGCGCCAGCTTCTACACGTTCGCCGCCGGGGTGCTGTTCGTCGTCGCGGCGCTCACCGACAAGGCCGACGGATACTACGCGAGAAAGACCGACTCGGTGACCCGGCTGGGGCAGTTCCTGGACCCGCTCGCCGACAAGCTGCTGGTCCTGCCGGTGATGATCGCGCTCTGGTACCTCAAGCTTTTCCCGCTGTGGGTGGTCCTGGTCGTGCTGGCACGAGAGCTGCTCATCTCGGGCATCAGGATAGTCGGTGCGCGCAAGGGGATAAGCTTCCCGGCCTCCTGGTCGGGCAAGATAAAGATGTTCTCCCAGATAATCGTGATAAGCGTCCTCATCTTCTTCCCCGCGAGCGCCTCCGCGTTATGGGCCAGGGTACTCGTATACCTCATGGCGGCCATCACCGCGTACTCCGGCGTCGATTACGTCCTTCGCGCGCGCCGGGAGGTGTTCTCGGGCCGGGCAAGCGAACCAGGGGCGGGATGAGAGCGGCAGTCGTCTCGGTCCTCACCATCGGCGACGAGCTGCTGAGCGGCGAGGTCGCCGACGCCAACCTGCCATTCATCGCGGGTGAGCTCTCCCCCCTGGGTATCAGGGTCGCCAGGCACGTGACGGTGCGGGACGACTACGACGAGATAATCCCGGAGATCAGGGCGCTGACCGCGTCCAGCGACCTGCTCTTCATCACCGGGGGGCTCGGCCCGACCAGCGACGATCTGACCTGCGAGGCCGTCGGCAGGGCGACAGGCCGCGAGCTGGTCTTCCACCAGCACCTTGCAGACAATCTCGAGGGCTTTTTCTCAGGCCTGGGACGCCAGATGTCCCCCGAGAACCTGAAGCAGGCCTACCTTCCCCGGGGCTCGACGGAGATCCCTCCGACCGGAACGGCTCCCGGCTTTACGCTCGAGGAGCAGGGATGCCTGGTGGTGGTGCTTCCGGGGGTGCCCCGCGAGGTGGAACACATGATGCGAAGCGCCGTCATGCCGCTGCTGGAGGAGCGCTTCTCATCGGGCGAGGTCTACCTGACCCGGAGGCTGATGACCTTCGGAGTGGGGGAGTCGGACGTCGCGGGCCTGCTCTCCGATTGCATCGGCGCGGGGCCTGTGACCTACGGGTTCCTGGTTCAGATGGGCGCAATCGTGGTGAAGCTCAACGCCGCCGCGGGGGACCGCGAGGCCGCTTCCCGGCTGCTCGACGAGGAGGAGAAGGAAGCACGCGCTCGCCTGGGCATCCTGGTATTCGGCGCGGACGGGGAGTCGATGGAGGAGGTGGTCGGGCGGATGCTTCGCGAGAGGGGGCTGACCGTCGCCTTCGCCGAATCACTGACCGCCGGGATGGCCGTGGCCAGGATGGCGAACGTGCCGGGTAGCTCCGACTACCTGAAGGGCGGTGTGGTCGCCTACACCGCTGAGGCGAAGAGGGACCTGCTGGACGTGCCCGCCGGCCTGCTCGCGGGCGGGGCTGTAAGCACCGCCGTTGCCGAGGCGATGGCATCGGGTGTCAGGTTGCGGTTCCACTCGGACCTGGGGGTCTCCACGACCGGGGTCGCCGGCCCGGGTCCCGGGGACGGTGACAGGCAACCCGGCACGGTGTGCCTTGCGCTGGCCGACTCCGAAGGCTTGAAGTCCTGGGAGGTACGGCTGCCGGGCGACCGGGTGCTGGTCAGGCACATAGCCACCCTTGCCGCCCTCAACGTCATAAGGCTGCACCTGGAAGCTTGACCCCACTTCTCACAGTAGACGTGAAAGATTACCTCAGACCAAAACTTTCACACTTCGAAATTCTACCTCAGACCAATACTTGCGCTTCACGCAGGAGGCTGTGCCTTCGTGTATGAACAAGGCCTGTCAGCTGCTATGAAAGAAATGGTCTGAGGTTTTCTTTCACTATGAAAGAAATGGTCTGAGGTTTTCTTTCACTATGAAAGAAATGGTTTGAGGTTTTCTTTCACACTCAACGTCACAAGGCTGCACCTGCAGGTTTGACCCCATTATGGTTTGATGCTAATTTAGCAACATAAAAAAAGCGCGTGAAAGCGGCGATTATCGCCGCTTAACGTTTAAAGGACGAAGAAATGGACTACAAGGAAACCCTGAACCTGCCCAAGACGACGTTCCCCATGAAGGGAAACCTGGCCCGAAGGGAGCCGGAGATCCAGTCGCGCTGGAAGGAGATGGATCTCTACCGGCGCATACTGGAGCACCGCGAGGGGAGCCAGACCTACATCCTGCACGACGGCCCCCCCTACGCCAACGGGCCCATCCACGTCGGCACCGCCTATAACAAGATACTCAAGGACATCATCATCAAGTACAAGACGATGAGGGGCTTCCGCAGCCCCTACGTCCCGGGGTGGGACTGCCACGGCCTGCCGACCGAGTTCGAGGTCACCAAGCGGCTCGGGCCCGACTCCGACGTGAGCAAGGTCGAGCTGCGGCGGATGTGCCGTGACTACGCCATGAAGTACGTGGCCCTGCAGAGCGAGGAGTTCCAGCGCCTGGGCGTCCTGGGCGAGTTCGACAACCCCTACCTGACACTGTCACCGACCTACGAGGCCACCAACATCGAGGTGTTCGCCGACCTCTACGCAAAAGGGTTGATCTACCGGGGGCAGAAGCCGATACACTGGTGCACGACCTGCGTGACGGCCCTCGCCGAGGCCGAGATAGAGTACGAGGAGAAGGAGTCGTACTCGATATACGTGCGCTTCCCGCTCGAGGACGAGTTCCCCCCGCTCACCCAGATGGGCAAGCCCGTGTCGCTCCTGATATGGACCACCACCCCCTGGACGCTGCCGGCGAACGTTGCCATCGCGCTCTCGGACCGGTTCCCCTACGTGGGGGTGGACGTGGGTGAGCAGGTGCTGGTCGTGGCCGCGCCTCTTGTCGATCACGTCATGGAGGAGCTGGGCATCACCGATTACGCGGCAACCGACACCTTCCCGGGCGAGGAGCTGGAGGGCCTGTACTGCACCCACCCCTGGGCCGACCGGCGCTCGGTGATAGTCCTCGCGCCATATGTCACCCTCGAGCAGGGAACCGGCTGCGTGCACACCGCCCCGGGCCACGGCCAGGAAGACTACCTGACCGGCCTGGAGTACGACCTGCCGGCCCCGATGCCGGTCGACGACCTGGGCTACTTCACCGACGGGGCGGGGCCTTTCGAGGGGATGAGCCTCGAGGAGGCCAATCCGGCCATACTCGAGGACCTGGCCTCCCGGGGCCTGCTGATGGCCTCGGGAAGGCTCACTCACCCCTACCCGCACTGCTGGCGGTGCAAGGAGCCCGTGGTCTTCAGGGCTACCCCGCAGTGGTTCATCGCCCTCGACGGCGAACTGGACGGAAAGACCATGCGCAAGCGCGCGACGGCGGCCATAGAACACGTCGAGTGGATACCGGGCTGGACCATGAATCGCATCGGCTCCATGGTGGAGAGCCGCCCTGACTGGTGTATCTCCAGGCAGCGCTCCTGGGGCGTCCCGCTCCCGATACTGTACTGCCGCTCGTGCGGCAGGGAGCTGATAACGCCGGCGACCCTGGAGGCGATACGCGCGATGATCGCGTCCGAGGGCGCCGACGCCTGGTTCGAGAAGGACGCGGCCGAGTTCCTGCCGAGCGGCACATCCTGCCCGGAATGCGGAAGCACGGAGTTCGACAAGGAGAGCGACATAGTCGACGTCTGGTTCGAGTCGGGGATAAGCAACCTCGCGGTCCTTCGTAACTGGCCCGACCTGCGATGGCCCTCGGACCTGTACCTGGAGGGAAGCGACCAGCACCGGGGCTGGTTCCAGTCGAGCCTGCTGCTCTCGGTCTGCGTAAAGGGAACGCCCCCGTTCGGCTCCGTCCTCACCCACGGGTTCACCGTGACGGCCGAGGGCACCAAGATGTCCAAGTCGCTGGGCAACGCCATCGACCCCGTCGAGGTCTACGAGCGGTCCGGGGCCGACATCCTCCGGCTCTGGACGGCCATCATGGACTACTCGTCAGACGTGCCGGTCTCCGAGGAGATACTGGCGCGCACGACCGAGACCTACCGCCGGTTCCGCAACACGCTGCGGTTCCTGCTGGGCAACACGTATGACTTTGACCCGGCGAGCGACTCGGTGCCGACGGCCGAGCTCGAGGAGATCGACCGCTGGATGCTCTGTCGGCTGCAGGGCCTCATCGGCAAGGTCACGGAGTTGATGGACGGCTGGTCGTTCCACCAGGCGGTGCAGGCGCTGCACCTCTTCTGCACGGTCGACCTTTCCTCACTGTACCTGGACATCCTGAAGGACAGGTTGTACACGTTCCCCCGCGACTCGGCCGCCCGGCGCAGCGCGCAGACGGTGATGTTCGAGATACTGCTGGCCCTCATAAAGATGATCGCGCCGGTCCTGGCGCACACCGCCGAGGAGGCGCTGACGGCGCTCCCCGAGGGCCTGAGGCCGGAGGAGAGCGTCCACCTGATGGACTGGCCGGAGCCCGACGGGGCGCTCGTCGACGCGGACCTGGAGGAGAGATGGAATGCCCTCCTGGACGTACGCGAGGAGGTCAACAGGGCCATCGAGATCGCGCGCCAGGACGGGATCCTCGGTACCAGCCTGGAGGCCGGGGTTACGCTGTACGCCGGCGGGCCGCTCTACGACCTGCTTCGCGACACGGAGGGGCAGCTCCCCTCCATATTCATCGTCTCCGCCGTGGACCTGAAGCCGCTGGCCGAGTTCTCCGGTGAGTTCGAGGACGCCCAGGGCCTCGTTGTGGAGATCGCGCGCGCCCCGGGGGCCAAGTGCCTGCGGTGCTGGAACTACCGGCCGAGTGTCGGACAGGACGCCGGAGCCCCCGATATCTGCGAGCGTTGCGCCGGCTTCCTGAAGACCATGGGAGAGTAGGACTTGTCGTCAGGCGGTCGCAAGGTATTCGCGCTGGTCGTCTCCGTGGCCGCGGTCATCCTGCTCGACCAGGCCAGCAAGGCTGCCCTGGTCGCGAGCCTGGAGCCCGGTCGCTCGGTGACCGTCATCCCGCGCGTGCTGGACCTCACCCACACCACCAACACCGGCGCCGCGTTCGGGCTCCTGCAGGGGAGCAGCGGCCTGGTGGTCATGTTTGCTCTTCTCGTTGTTACAACGCTGCTGGTCTGGTTCTTCTGGACGCGCGAGGGAAGGCACCTGTTGATGTTCGTGGGGCTGGGCCTGGTCGTGGGCGGCGCGCTGGGAAACCTGGTAGACCGGCTGTTCCGCGGGAGGGTGATCGATTTCATTGATTTCAAATGGTGGCCGGTGTTCAATGTAGCCGACATCGCGATCGTGGTCGGCGTAGGGCTGATAGTGCTCAGGACGGCCCTCGACCTCTTCGCGGAGCAACGGGAGCAGAGCGAAAAAGGCGCCGGAGGTGCTACGAGGGATGCATAGAGAGCTGTTACAGATAGGCGGCCTGACCATATACTCCTACGGCGTCTTCCTGGCGATCGGCTTCATCACGGCGACGGTGGTGGCCCGGCAGCGGTTCAAGGAGATCTACCGCGACCCCGACATAATCCTCGACTTCGTACTGGCCGCCGTTGTGGGCGGCATAATCGGGGCGCGGCTCTTCTACGTCATAGGCCACTGGTCGGAGTTCGCCGCACACCCCGGAGAGATTCTCAAGTTCAACATGGACGGCCTGGTGTTCTACGGTGGGCTGGTGCTGGGCCTGGCGCTCACCATCGCGGTGGCGCGCTGGAAGCACGTGCGGTTCTGGGTGACCATGGACCTGGCCGGCCTGTGCGTGCCGCTGGCGCTGGCCATCGGCCGCGTCGGATGTTTTCTCAACGGCTGCTGCTACGGCAAGGAGACCTCCCTGTTCTGGGGGGTCCACTATCCCGTAAGCCTGGGACTCACGGGAGCCCGGCACCCCACCCAGCTCTACGAGCTGGTGCTGGACCTCACCCTGTTCGGCCTGCTCTGGTGGAAGAGGGACGCCTTCGCGAGGGACGGCACGTTGTTCTGGGCGTTCGTGATGGGGTACGGCGCCATACGCTTCACGGTGGAGATCTTCCGGGAGCACGCCCAGGCGAACGCCGGGCTGGGCTTCCAGGCGGCGAGCCTGGCCATGGTGGCAGTCGCGGGCCTGGTGCTCCTGTTCCGCTACCGGGTTCTGCCGGCCCGGGGCTCCGAGAGGCTCCA
This sequence comes from Actinomycetota bacterium, assembly GCA_018831265.1. GTDB lineage: Bacteria > Actinomycetota > Geothermincolia > Fen-727 > Anoxymicrobiaceae > JAHJCO01. The sequence goes on along the minus strand of JAHJCO010000060.1, from coordinate 18,961 downwards.
GTAGCAGGTGGAGAGCGACACCGGCCCGTCGGGGGGATCACACCGGGTGACCCGGAACGAGTCGGGCGTTCGCCTGGACGTCCTGCTGGCGGAGGCCACCCACCTTTCCCGCAGCCGCGCCCAGAGACTCATCAAAGAAGGCCTGGTGGCCGTCGACGGCGCGGAGGCGCGCAAGAACCACCACGCCGCCGAGGGCGAGCTGATCTCCTGGAGCGTCCCCGAGCCCGGACCCTGTGGACTGGCCGCCGAGGACATACCCTTGAGCATCGTCTTCTCCGACGAGCACCTGCTGGTGGTGGACAAGCCGGCCGGTATGGTCATGTACCCGGGGCCGGGCCACGACTCAGGCACGCTCGTGAACGCTCTGCTGGCCCGGTACCCCGACATAGAGGGAGTCGGCGGACGGGGAAGGCCGGGCATCTTTCACAGGCTCGACGGCGGCACCTCGGGCCTCGTAGCGGTCGCCCGCACCGAGCAGGCTTTCGGGGCGATGGTGGAAAAGATCAAAGAGCGCGAGGTGGGCAGGACCTACCTCGCCCTCCTGGTCGGTTCCCCCCCCGCCCGGGAAGGGACGATCGACCTGCCCATGGGCCGCAGCCGCGGCAATCGCAAGAGGATGGCCGTCGATCGCGCCGCCGGGCGCAGGGCCGTATCGCGCTTCGCGGTCAAAGAGGGGTTCGGGCTGGACTACACCCTGGTCGAGGTCAACCTGGAGACGGGGCGCACCCACCAGATAAGGGTGCACTTCTCGCACATCGGCCATCCCGTAGCTGGAGACCCGGAGTACTCGAGGGGAAAAGCGTCACGGGCGCTTGGTCTCGACCGCCAGTTCCTCCACGCCTGCCGGCTGGCGTTCGACCACCCGGTGACCGGGGAGAGGTTGTGCCTGCAGAGCCCGCTTCCGTCCGACCTGCGGTCTGTGCTCGAGGACCTGCGCGCCCGCTATCGCTAGACGCTAGAGCGTCCGTCCGACGATCGGGGCTATCGCCTTCAGCTTCGCCATCATCGAATCGAAGCCATCCAGCGTGAGGGCCTGGGGACCGTCACAGAGCGCGGCGTCCGGGTCGGGGTGGACCTCGACGATGATTCCGTCGGCGCCGGCGGCAATAGCGGCCAGGCTCAGCGGCTCCACCAGGTACGAGCGCCCGGTGGCATGTGAGGGGTCGACGATGACCGGCAGGTGCGACAACCCCTTTATGACCGGCACGGCGGAGATGTCCAGCGTGTTCCGGGTGTAGGTCTCGAAGGTGGTTATTCCACGCTCGCACAGTATCACGTCGCGGTTCCCCTCGATGATGACGTACTCGGCGGCGAGCAGGAAGTCCTTGACGGTGGAGGAGGGGCCGCGCTTGAGCATCGCCGGGTGTCCGCTGCGCCCCACCTCGGTCAGCAGCACGAAGTTGCCCATGTTGCGGGCACCCACCTGGAGGATATCCGCGTACCTGCAGACCAGCTCCACGTTGCGGGGGTCGGTGACCTCGGTGACGACCAGCAGCCCGGTCTCCTCACGCGCGGCGGCCAGCAGCTTGAGCGCGTCCTCGCCCAGCCCCTGGAAGGAGTATGGCGAGGTCCGGGGCTTGAAGGCCCCGCCGCGCAGTATCCGGGCGCCCGCGGCACGTACACGCCGGGCCGCGGTCATGAGCTGCTCCTCGCTCTCCACGGCGCACGGTCCTGCCATGACCACGACCTCGTCACCGCCGATGCGGACCCCGTCCAGCTCTATTACGGTGTTCTCGGGATGGGCCTCACGCCCGGCGAACTTGTACGGCTGCAGGATGGGGATGATGTCCTCGATGCCGGGCCACCCGCGCATCTTCTCGACCACCTGGGTCTTGTTGTCTCCCACGATGCCGATGACGGTCTTCTGCACCCCGAAGATGGGGTGCGTGCGAAGCCCGAAGGAGTGCACCTTGTCTATGACGTTGTCTATCTGATCCCTGGTCGCGCCGGTGCGCATCACGATTATCATCTGCGTCTCCGTCTTGCCTTGCAGTTACCCGGGAGGCTAATGGTACTTATTAATCTTGATTACTTCAACCGACATTCAGGCAGCCTGGGGGCCTACGGCTCTATCAGCAAGACGCCGTTTTCTTCCAGTGAGGCGGTCCCGAGACTCCCCGACACATGGAGGGCCTGGCCGCTCTCCAGGTAAGACGTGATGATCGAGCGCAAGCCATCTAGGCGGGTAGTGGCGTTCTCCAGGCGGTGGGTGGCGGTGATGTATTCGTCCACCGCCTGGCCGATCTCCAGCGGCGGGGCGGCGACCGAGCCCTTGCGGCTGGGGGTGCCGCGCATCAGGGCGCATTCGTCCAGGAAGTCGCACCAGGGGCACAGGTTGTTCTTCTCCGGGTCGAACTCACACCGGTCGATGCAGCCGGAGACGCGCTCTATCTCGGAGAGAGCCTCGCTTTCGCGCTCCGGGGAGATGATGAAGCTGACCTTCTGGTCGTGGATGAGGTAGTGGAAGGTCACCCTGGCCACCGGCACGTCCCAGATCTTCTTCGCGGCGATCTGGTAGATGGGGAGCTGCAGGTCCTGGCGAAGCCTGCTGATGGGCGGGAGGCGCCGGTTGGTCTTGTAGTCGATTATCTCGAAGGCGCCTTCAGGGCTCCGGTCCAGCCGGTCGATGACGCCGGAGAGGGCGCAGAAGCCCAGGTCGACCCTGAACTTGTGCTCTAGCCCTGCGGGTATCCGGAACGGCTCGTCGGTCTCCAGCACGTTTCGCCTGTAGTAGAGCTCCAGGGTGCTGCGTGCCTGGAAGAAATAGCGCGCCTCCTCCTCGGGTGAGGCGAACCCCTCGGGTATCCAGCACTCCTCCAGGTAGTCCGTGAGCTCCTCGAGAGTCGCCGGGTGCGGGGTCGGCACCGAGTAGAGCCACTCGAGGGCGGCGTGGACGCTCTTGCCGAAGCTCAATGAAGCGTTCGGGGGGGTCTCGCGTCCCTCGACGTACCTCAACCTGTACTGCATGGGACACGTCTTGTAGCACGATATCTGGCTGTAGCTGAGCTTCATCATATCAATTGAGGGGCGTCAGACGTTTTCATTGTGTTATGTCCTTATCGAAATCGGCGTACTCCAACGACACTGCAAACGTCTGACCCCCCGATTCGTCCATGGGTTGATCGGCTACGCTGCTCGGGTCCACCAATAGGATAGCAGACGGGTGCTACACTCCACAGCGGGGGACACGGACTGAAGTCCGTGTCCAATCACGGGGTTTCCAAAGGAAAGAGTGTGGAGCGAAAGAACTATAAGGAGGCCGCCGGTCTAAGGAGTGATTTGTCCTCGAAGTTCGCGCACCTGCACCTGCATACTGAGTACTCCATACTGGATGGAGCCTGCCGCATCGACGACGCGCTGGACGCCGCGAAGTCGCTTCAAATGGACTCGCTCGCCATCACCGACCACGGGGTGATGTACGGCGCCCTATCGTTCTACGAGAAGGCGCGCGAGCGCGGCATGAAGCCCATCATCGGCTGCGAGGTGTACGTGGCGCCGCGTGGGCGCGAGGTCAAGGACGCCGGATACAACGAGTCCCCCTACCACCTGGTCCTGCTGGCGGCTGACAACACGGGCTACCTGAACCTGATGCGCATCGTCACCAGGGGGTTCACCGAGGGCTTCTACTACAAGCCCAGGGTGGACCTGGAGGTGCTATCCGAGAATTCGGGCGGGCTCATCGCGCTATCCGCCTGCCTGAAGGGCGAGGTGCAGAGGCTGCTGCTCTCAGACGACCTCGATGCGGCCAGGCAGGCCGTCGAACGCTACCTGGAGACGTTCGGGGAGGACAACTTCTTTCTCGAGCTGATGGACCACGGCATAGAAGAGCAGGTCCGGGTGAACCCCATGGTGGTGCGCCTGGCACGGGACATGGGGGTGGGCCTGGTCGCCTCGAACGACGTCCACTACGTGCGTCGCGAGGACGCCGGCGCGCACGACTGCCTCCTGTGCATCCAGACCGGCAAGGTGCTCTCCGAGCCCAACCGGCTCAAGTTCTCCAACGACGAGTTCTACCTGAAATCTCCCGACGAGATGGAGGCTATCTTCCCTGACTTTCCCGAGGCGCTGAGCAACACGGTGGACATCGCCGAGCGCTGCTTTGTGGAGATCCCGCTGGACAAGGTCTACCTTCCGACCTACAGCCTGCCCGAGGGCTACGACCTGGAAGGTTACCTGGAGGAGCTGGCGACCGAGGGCGTGAGAAAGCACTACGGCGATGAGCCCGCGCCCGAGGTAACCGAGCGCCTGGCGATGGAGCTCGAGGTGATCGAAAAGCTGGGCTTCGCGGGCTATTTCCTCATCGTGTGGGACTTCGTCAAGCACGCCAAGGAGCAGGGCATCAGGGTCGGCCCGGGGAGGGGCTCCGCGGCCGGCAGCCTGGTCGCCTACGCCCTCGGTATAACCACAATCGACCCCTTGAAGTACAGCCTTCTCTTCGAGCGGTTCCTGAACCCCGAGCGCATAGCCCTCCCCGACATAGACATCGACTTCAGCCACACCCGGAGGGCCGAGGTCATCGAGTACGTGTCGGATAAGTACGGGCGCGACCGCGTGTCACCCATAGTCACCTTCTCCCGGCTCAAGGCCAAGGCCGCGGTCAAGGACGTGGGACGGGTCATGGACGTCCCCTACGCCCGCATGGACAGCCTCACCAAGCTGATACCCGACGACCCCAACATGACAATCGAGCTCGCCCTGGAGCAGAGCGGCGAGCTGCGCGACGCGTACGGTATAGACACGCAGGTGCGCGAGATCATAGACATGGCAAGGATACTGGAGGGGACGGTCAGGCACGCCTCGGTGCACGCCGCCGGCGTGGTCATCGCGGACAACGCCATAGACACCTACTCGCCGCTTTCGCTGCAGCAGAAGAGCGGGGAGAACGCCAACGCCATCACCACCCAGTACGACATGTACGACGTCGAGAAGTTGGGCCTGCTCAAGGTCGACATGCTGGGCTTGAAGACCCAGAGCCTGCTCGAGCTCGCGCTCGACCTGATCGAGGAGCGCCGCGGCGTGAGGCTGGACATAGACGACCTGCCCATGGACGACGAGGCCACCTTCAAGCTGATACAGAACGCCCGTACGGTGGGCACCTTCCAGCTGGCCAGCCCCGGGATGCGGGCGCTGATGCGGGACATGGTCCCCAACCGCTTCGAGGACATCATCGCCCTGATCGCACTGTACCGCCCGGGCCCCCTGAAGAACGACATGCACAAGGTGTACGTCGAGCAGAAGCACGGGCGCAGGGCGGTCTCGTACCCCCACCCGACCCTGCAAGAGGTCCTCAAGGAGACCTACGGGGTCATCGTCTACCAGGAGCAGGTCATGCAGATCGCCCAGGTCATGGCCGGCTACACGGGGCTGGAGGCCGACGAGCTGCGCAAGGCCATGGGCAAGAAGAAGTCCGAGATAATGCTCGCGCACCGCGAGAAGTTCATCGGGGGCGCGGTGCATTCCGGCGTGGAATCCGGGACCGCCACAGCCGTCTTCGACCTCATGGAGACGTTCGGGGGATACGGGTTCAACAAGTCACACTCGACGGCGTACGCCCTGGTCTCCTACCAGAGCGCATACCTCAAGACCCACTACCCCGAGGAGTACATGGCCGCGCTCATGACCGTGTACATGGACAACCAGGACCGCCTGGTCGAGTACATCGACGAGTGCCGGAGGATGGGGCTCAAGGTCCGCCCGCCGGACATCAACGCCAGCGCGAGCCACTTCACGCCGGGGGACGGGCAGCTGCTTTTCGGCATGTCCGCGGTGCGCAACGTGGGCTCGGTGGCGGTCGACCAGATCATCGCGTGCCGGGCGGAGGGGGGGGCTTTCGCCGACTTCGTGGACTTCTGCGAGAGGGTCCCGGGCGCGGTCACCAACAAGAAGGTCCTGGAGAGCCTCATCAAGGGAGGGGCCTTCGACGTCATCGACCCCGACCGCAGCATGCTGCTGGCTGGGTACGAGGTCGCTGTAGCCACCGCGCAGCGTCGCAGGCGCGAGCGCGAGGAGGGGCAGTTTTCGCTTTTCGGCGAGGGCGAGGCCGAGGGCGGGATGGCCGAGGACATGAGGACGCTGGCCGGTGACTACCCCGAGATACCGCAGCGGCAACTGCTGGCGTTCGAGAAGGAGATGCTGGGCGTCTACGTGAGCGACCACCCCCTGACCGAGTGGCGGGACGCGCTGGAAGGCGCCTCCGACATAGAGATTGCCCAGATAGCCCCCGAGATGGACCGCGCCCGCCTGACCGTGGCGGGGATGGTGGCGCGCCTTGAGAAGCGCTACAACAAGGACGGCAAGCCGTGGTGCATCTTCCTGCTGGAGGACTTCAGCGGGGCCATCGAGGTGGTGGTGTTCCACAAGAAGTACGAGGAGGTGGCCGACCTACTGGCCGACGACGCGGTCCTCTCGGTAAAGGGGCGCGCCGACCTCAAGGACAACTCCCGCAAGATGATCGCCGACGAAATAAGGCCCCTGCGGCGCGGGCCGGCACGGCCGTCCAGGCTGCTGCTGGTGGTGGACGCCGAGCGCTACACGGAGGAGGTGGAGTCGCGGGTCAAGAGCATCCTGGTGGAGCACGCGGGCGCGATACCGGTGTACCTGCGACTGAACGGCGGCGGCGAGGAGGGCACGACGGTGCGCCTGGGGGACTTCTACTCGGTTGAGACGGACGGAGACCTGCTGGGCAAGCTGAAGTCCCTGCTCGGGGAGAAGGCGGTCCGCCTGGTCTTCCCCGACTGAGAATTCAGCCGTCGTACTTCAGGACCGTGTTCTTCGTGGGGTCCGCGTAGCAGTCGGGGCAGAAGGCGACCACCTTCCCGCCGTCGCAGCCGAAGCCGTAGTCTTCCAGACGAACGCACGTGCCGCACAGCGGGGTCTCGCAGGTCAGGCAGATCACGACCGCGGGCGCCTCGCCGCAGCAGTGGCAGTCGGTCCCTTCCTCGATGGCCATCGGTTCCCTCCCGCCGCGTACAATCAGAACGAAACACCGTTATACTTCGAACATCGCTATGTTAACGTATTTCCAGGTGCTGTCACCGAGGTGAGGACCGTGGCGGGATTCTACGAGATCGAGACAAAGGAAGAGATCCCACGCGTCGTGGCGCAGGTCAGGGACGCCGGCAGGATACCCGCGCGCGTGCTGGTCGAGGTTGGCGAGATTATCGACAACGTGCGCGCCCGCGGGGACGAGGCGCTGCTGGAGTACACCCGCGCCTTCGACGGGGTCGAGCTGGACCCCGGCTCCATCGAGGTGGACGAGGAGGACCGGGAGGCGGCGTGGGGCTCGCTGGAGGAGGACGCGGCGGGGGCACTGGACATGGCCGCCGGGCGCATAGCCCTCTTCGCGCGCGAGAGCCTGGGGAGCGGCTGGCAACGCGAGGTCGCACCCGGTGTCTCCATCGGGCAGGTAAGGGTGCCCCTGGAGTCGGCGGGCCTCTACGTGCCCGGGGGTCGCTTCGCCTACCCATCCACCGTGCTGATGACCGGCATACCCGCCCGCGAGGCCGGTGTGCGCTCGATCTTGTTCTGCGTCCCGCCGGGCCCTGACGGCGAGGTGAACGGCGTCACCCTTGCCGCCACCTGGCTGGTGGGGGAGTGCCGCGTGTTCCGAATCGGGGGGGCACAGGCGGTCGCCGCCATGGCCATCGGCACCGAGTCCGTGCCCGCGTGCGGGATACTGGCCGGTCCGGGCAACGCTTACGTCACCGCGGCCAAACGCCTCCTGGCCGAGGAGGTGAAGATCGACCTGGAGGCCGGTCCGAGCGAGGTCGCGGTTTACGTCGACGAGACGACGAACGTGGCCTACGCGGCCGCCGACGTGCTTGCCCAGCTCGAGCACGATTCGATGGCCTGCGCGGTCCTGGTCTCCGAGTCCGCGGAGGTCCTGGAATCGGCCTCGGCCGTGGAGGCCGGGATGACGGACGGGCTGGGCTCCGGGGCCGAGACCGCCGGGCTGAGCCTGGTCCGTTGCGCATCCAGGGGCCTGTCACTGGAGTTCCTGAACGTGCTGGCACCCGAGCACCTGGAGCTCATGGTCGGTGACGCCGAAGACCTGGTGTCGGAGATACGCTCGGCTGGCTGCCTGTTCGTGGGCGAGTACGCCGCCGTTGCACTTGGAGACTACGTGGCGGGGCCCTCGCACGTGCTGCCGACCGGGGGGAGCGCCGCCAGGCTCTCGGGACTGAGCGCGGCCGATTTTACCCGCATCATGAACGTGGTCCGGTACACGGCGGAGGGCTTCGAGCAGGACGCGCCGGCGGCCCGGGTGCTTGCCGGCCTGGAGGGCCTCTCCAGGCATGCGATGTCCCTGGATATCAGGATGAGAGGCTAGGGAGGAGAGCATATGTCCCGCAGGGCTGAATGCGAGAGAAAGACATCCGAGACGCAGATCTCGGCCGCGCTCGACCTGGACGGCAGCGGGCGCTGCGAGGTGGCGACCGGCCTTCCGTTCTTCGATCACATGCTCGACGTGATGTTCCGGCACGCGCTCATCGACGTGGACCTGCGCGCGTCCGGTGACCTGCAGGTGGACGGCCACCACACGGTCGAGGATACCGGCCTGTGCCTCGGCGAGGCTCTGGATGCTGCCCTGGCGGACAGGCGCGGCATCACCCGGTTCGGCTCCAGCCTCGTGCCGATGGACGAGTCGCTGGCGGAGGTCGCCATCGACATCAGCGGCCGGCCGTTCCTCGGCTACGTCGTGGAACTGGAGCCCGAGCCTCTCGGCAACTTCGAGCCCGCACTGGCGCGGGACTTCTTTCAGGCCCTGGCCAACAGGGCCGGGCTGACCATGCACGTGGAGCTCAAGAGGGGCGGCGGCGTGCACCACGGGCTCGAGGCCGTGTTCAAGGCCGTCGGGCGCGCCCTGAAGACCGCGGTATCGACGGACCCGAGGGTCAAGGACATACCGAGCACCAAGGGCAGCATCTGATGTACGACGTCGGGATAATCGACTACGGGATGGGGAACATCCGCAGCGTGCAGAAAGGCCTGGAGAAGGTAGGGGTCCGTGCGGAGCTTTGCTCGGATCCGGCGCGGCTGGACTCGTACCGGGGCCTGGTGCTTCCGGGGGTCGGCGCCTTCGGTGACGCCATGGCTACCCTGCGGGACCGGGGCCTCGTCGAGCCCGTGCTGGGCCAGATCCGCTCCGGTAAGCCCTTTCTCGGCATCTGCCTGGGGATGCAGCTCCTGTTCGAGCGCAGCGAGGAGCACGGCGACTTCGGGGGCCTGGGGGTGATACCCGGGACCGTGCGCCGCCTCCCGGACACGGTCAAGGTACCGCACATGGGATGGAACGTCCTGCGTCAGGTCGGAAGGCAGACGCTCTTCGACGGCATAGACGAGGGTGCCCGCTTCTACTTCGTGCACTCGTACTACTGCGACCCCGCCGACGACTCCTGGGCCATCGGGAGCACCTCCTACGGCCTTGAGTTCACCTGCGCGGTCGGCAGGGACAACGTCTGGGGCCTGCAGTTTCACCCCGAGAAGTCCAGCCTGCTCGGCCTGAAGATGCTGCGGAACTTCGGCGGGATGGTCGCCGCCTGATGAGCGGTTTCACGGTCATCCCTGCGGTGGATATCAGGTATGGGCGCGCCGTAAGGCTCGTACGCGGGCTTCCCTCGCGGGAGACGGTCTTCGCCGACGACCCGGTGGAAGCCGCACTGCGTTGGCAGGCGGCGGGTGCCGCGCTGCTTCACGTAGTAGACCTGGACGGGGCGTTCGCCGGGGCGCCCGCGAACTTCGAGGCGGTGGAGCGGGTCCTGGATGCGACGAGCATACCGGTCCAGGTCGGCGGGGGCATCCGCTCGCTAGAGGTCGCGAACCGTTACCTGGACGCGGGTGCCGCCAGGGTGATCATGGGCACCGCGGCCTTCCAGGGGGAGGAGGGGCCCGACGAGCTGGCCCGTGCCCTGGGGGACCGGCTCGCGGTCGGCGTGGATGTGAAGGGCGGCAGGGTGGCGCTCTCGGGGTGGGCCGGCACCAGCGGCCTGGAGCCGCTCGAGGCCGTCGATGCACTGGAGAAGGCCGGAGTGGCAAGGATCGTCTACACGGACGTGAGCAGGGACGGCACGCTCGAAGGCCCGAACATGGAAGGGATCGTGGGAATAGCGCGCTCGACCTCGATGGCGGTCATCGCCTCGGGGGGTGTGGGCACGCTGGATCAGATCCGAAGGCTTGCCGACCTGCGGGGGGCGGGCGTGGAGGGAGTGATAATCGGCATGGCGCTCTACCGGGGCGAGTTCGCGCTCGAAGAGGCGATGGAGGCCGCCGCGGAGGGGGTGTCCGGCTGATGCTCGCGAAAAGGATAATCCCGTGCCTGGACGTCGAGGGGGGGCGGGTGGTCAAGGGTATCCACTTCGTGAACCTGCGCGACGCCGGGGACCCGGTCGATCTTGCGGCGTTCTACGACCGCGAGGGCGCCGACGAGCTGGTGTTCCTGGACATAACCGCGTCACACGAGGGCAGGGACACGAAGATAGATCTCGCCGCCCGTACCGGGGACGAGGTGTTCATCCCGTACACCATCGGGGGCGGCATAGGCAGCCTCGAGGACATCCGGGGCATACTCAAGGCGGGGGCCGACAAGATCTCGGTCAACACGGCCGCGGTGAACGACCCCTCGCTGATAACGGCGGCGGCGGAGCGCTTCGGCAGCCAGTGCGTGGTGGTTGCGATCGACGGCCGTGGAAGGGGAGACGGCACCTGGGAGGTATTCACGAACGGTGGTCGGACACCGACGGGTGTGGACGTGCTCGAGTGGGCACGCAGGGTTGAGGTCCTCGGGGCGGGGGAGATCATGCTCACCAGCATGGACAGGGACGGGACCAGGCTCGGCTACGACTTACCCATGACGGCGGCGGTCTGCGAGGCGGTGTCCATACCGGTCATAGCCAGCGGCGGGGCCGGCAACCTGGAGCACCTCGCCGAGGCGATTGAGCAGACCGGCTGCGACGCGGTCCTGGCCGCCAGCATCTTTCACTATCGCGAGCACGCCATCCGCGACGCCAAGGAGTTCCTGGCGTCCCGCGGCATAGAAGTCCGCCTCTGAGTGTAGCAAAAGGGTCAGGCACTTTTGCAGCATCCGAGGTTGCGAAGTGCCAGGCACAAACTCAAGCATTGAGAAGGGGAGCTGGATCGAAACCCGTAGTCGCGGTCCGGAGCACCTCCTTCACCCGCCACTCCTTCACTCTTCCTGCTGCCCCGAGACGATACGGGCGTATTCCCTTTCGATAGCCTTCTTTAGCTCCTTGCCGTCAAAGAGCACGGCTTTTCCATCGACCGTCAGGGGCAAGGTCAGTTGCCTGCAGATCTTCAGGGTCTGAACGGCGTTCCGCGTCTGCCTGACCGTCGACCACGGCCCGTCGAACAGGAGAACGTAGTCAGGGGCCAGGACGTAGATATCCCTTATGGCCTGGGTCGAGGTCTGGTCCTCGAATACCAGAAACACCGAGTAGTCCAGATACCTGGCCGCGGACGCGGCCGGATCCCCCATGACCGCGACCATGCTCTCGGGAGCGTAGCAGTCCAGGTAGAACATCAACGAGGGAGTCACGTCAAACGAGTAGAGCATGACCCGGCAGCCGCCGCCGCCGCGCTCGTTTATGTAGCCGGCGATGCCTCTGTCCACGCGTGCCCGCTCGAAATACCAGTCCGCCCCGGTGGAGTAACTCCCCGGGACGATGGTGAAAGCGAGAGCCAGGGCCGCCACCAGCAACACCACGGCGCCGACACTCACAACCCGTCCGCGCTCGCGCGCGAGGCGGAACACCTCGACCGCTCCCCAGCCGGAGACCAGGGCCACGGGAGCGAGGGCCATGTAGGTCATCCAGGGAGGCTTCCCGTACGAGATGCTGATCACCAGGTAGACCGCGACGATCCACAGGAAGAGAAATACCAGCATGTCCCTGCGTGAATAGCCGCTCGTCCCGCCTTCCTCTTGCGAAAGCGCGCGGAATCGAAGAACCAGCAGCAACAGGGCGAGGGCGAGGAGCAGCATCGACAGAAAACCCAGGTCCTGCGGAATCCTGCCGAGGTAGTAGTACCAACAGCCCCGCCAGACGTACGCCTCACCACCCTCCCCCAGGAAGAAGTCCAGGAACTTGCCCCCGCTGCGAGAAAGAAAGACGTACCACCAGGCGGATAGAAGCGCGCCCAGCCCGAGACTTATCCCGAGCCCCCTGATCATGCCCGGGCGCCTGAACAGGAGAACGAACGGGACCAGCGCCGCGACCACGAATACCGCCGGCTCCTTGGTCAGGAGCGCGAGACCCAGGAAGGCTCCCCCGATGAGGAAGTTCCTGCGAAAGAAGAAGAACAGAAAGAGTGTGCAGAAGAAGAGTGCCATAGACTCCTGCTTTATCCACGAATCCATGGTCCGCGCCGACGGCATCACCGCGAGCACGAACGCGGCGGCCAGCCCGGCCCGGGCCCCGAACCAGTCGCGGCCGCAGAGATAGACGGCCAGCACCAGCGCGAGCCCGAATGCTATGGACACGATCTCCATCACGACGGCGAGGCTCTGTCTCCCCGTGCCGCCTATCCACGCGAGGGTTATCCCCAGGCCCGTATAAGCCGGCGGGTGGTGGTAGAAGTTCTCGAAGAAGGAGTCGGCCGTATGTCCGCTCGCGCCGTCGATCATCGAGTTGACGTTCCACGCCTCGTCGTAGGTCACGTCGTGCCCTATGCTGACGGCCCGCAGCAGGCCCGCTACCGCAAGAATACAGATCAGCGCGACCATCACGAGGCGACGCTTATTCTTCGAACCCGCTTTGCCGTTGAGAAGATCCAATGCTCTCGCGTTTCTCTCACACCTGAACCTGACCCCGATTCTAGTCGGAATTTCCATTTGTTTACATGTTTCTGAGGTTATGGTTAAATCTTGCTCTATAGTTTTGGATAGAGGTACCTTGCAGGAGATGGAAAAGGGGGATGTCATGTCGGGTAAACCAGTGGTGAGGTCGGCGGTTCTGCTGTTGTGCCTCGCGGTGGTGGTATCCCTGAGCGCCGTCGGGTGCGGCGAGCAGAAGGTGGATACCTCCAAGGAGACCTACAAGATCGGGGCGGTGCTTTCCCTCTCGGGTCCCGCCTCGCCTCTCGGACAGCCCGAGCAGAGGGCGCTGGAGATGCTGCAGGAGCAGCTCAACGCCGGGGCGGGCGTTGATGGTCACCAGGTGGAGTTCGTAATAGAGGACGACGAGAGCCTGCCCGCCAAGGCCACCGAGGCCATGAACAAGCTCATAACCACCGAAAACGTCGCTGCCGTCCTGGGCAGCAGCACCACCGGCGCGTCGCTGGCCATGTCCGAGATCGCCGAGAGCAAGAAGATCCCTCTGGTGGTCTGCGCCGCCGGCACCCAGCTGACCCAGCCGGTAAAGAAGTACGTCTTCCGCACGCCGCCGACGGATTCCATGGCGATCGCCAAGGTGCTCGATTACCTGGTGAACAAGGCCAAGGTCAAGAAGATCGCCATCCTGCACGACGCGAACGCGTTCGGGACCGGCGGGGCCGACGAGCTCTCGAAGAAGGCTCCGGATGAGGGCATCGAGGTGGTCGCGCGCGAGAGCTACGGCTCCACCGACACCGACATGACCGCGCAGCTGACCAAGGTCAAGGACACGCCCGCCGAGGCGCTGGTCGTGTGGGGAACCAACCCGGGTCCCGCTATAATCGCAAAGAATATGCAGCAGCTCGGCATCAACATACCGTTCGTGGGCAGCCACGGGATCGCCAACAAGAAGTTCATCGAGCTCGCCGGTGCCGCGGCCAACGGCGTCGTGTTCCCGGCGGGCAAGATGCTCATACCGAGCTCGATCCCCGAGGACAGCGAGTGGCGCACCGCGGTCGATGACTTCAAGACCGAGTTCAAGACCAAGTACGACCTGGAGGCCGACACCTTCGCCGGCCACGGCTACGACGCCGGTCTCATAGTCACCGAGGCCATGAAGACCGCCGGCACCGACAAGGCGGAGCTTCGCGACCAGATCGAGAAGACCAAGGACCTCGTGGGCATCGGTGGCATCTTCACATACTCACCCACCAACCACGACGGGTTGAGCGAGGACGATCTGATGATGATCAAGATCGAGAACGGGAACTGGACCGAGGACAAGTAACACCCGTCGGGCTGAAAAGCATTAGAATCAGGTCGGGCCATTCCGGGCCCGGCCTGATTTGTGTCGCGAGGAGATACCCGTAGTGGTCGGCAGGGACGCTGACAACAGGATACTGGTGGGCGGGGCGGCCGCCGCGTTCTGCGTGCTGATCGTGGCGACACTCGTCGTCAAGGGCTCCACGGGGCTGCAGTGGATAATGAGCGGCATGACCGTGGGCAGCATCTACGCGCTCATAGCCATGGGGTTCTCGGTCATCTACTCGTCGACACACGTCATCAACTTCGCGCAGGGAGAGTTCAGCATGCTCGGCGGCGTGCTGATGTTCAGCCTGGTCACAAGGGGTCACCTTCCGACCTGGCTGGGCTTTATCATCGCCGTGCTGATCGTCACCGCGATCGGCGCCGGGCTGGAGCGCGTGGCGATACGACCGATGCGAAACCATTCCGTGATATCCGTGATCATCGTGACCATCGGGCTTGCCATAGCACTCAGGGCCACCGCCAAGTGGATCTGGGGCACCGACCCCGTCAGGGTGACGGCGTTCTCGAGCGGTACGCGGGTGAAGATCCTGGGAGCCTACCTTCCGCCGCAGAGCTTCTGGGTGTTCGGGTTCGCCGCCGTTGCCGTGGTCCTGGTGTTCCTCTTCTTCAACAGGACACTGCTGGGAAAGGGTATGAGGGCCGCGGCGATGAACCCTGATGCCGCAAGCCTGGTGGGGGTGAGCAGTTCGACCAGCTCACTGGTGGCCTGGACCATCGCGGCTGCCCTGGGGAGCGCCGCGGGAATCGTGATCGCGCCCATAATACTCCCGTCCTTCAGCTCGGGTGCCATGCTGGGTCTGAAAGGCTTCTCGGCGGCCGTAGTGGGAGGGCTCGGAAGCGCGCCCGGCGCCGTGGTGGGCGGCCTGGTGCTCGGGGTGCTGGAGACGATCACCGCCGGGGTCCTTCCCACCGGCTATAAGGACGCGATCGCGTTCCTCCTGCTCATACTGGTTCTGCTCGTCCGCCCGCAGGGGCTCCTGGGGCGGGCGGAGGACGTGAAGGTGTGAGCTGATGGACAGGAGCGGGGTCAAGAAGAGGTTGCTCGGACTGGACCGTGAGTACGGCATCCTCCTGGTAATCGTGGCGTTCATCTTCACCGTGCCGCTCTGGTCCCGCCCCATCCCGGGCAGCGTACTGCACATGGACATCGTCAACATCATGTGCCTGGCCGGCACCTATGCATGCGCGGTCCTGGGCCTGAACCTGCTTGTCGGATACGCCGGCCAGATATCGCTGGGCCACGCCGCTTTCTTCGGTATCGGGGCCTACACGACCGCAATCCTGTGCACCCGCCTGACGTGGTACCCGACGTGGCTCGGGGTCCTCTCGGGGATGGTGCTGGCGGGCGTGATAGGATGGCTGGTCGGGGTACCCGTTCTACGCCTCAAGGGGCATTACCTCGCGATGGCGACCCTGGGCCTGGGGGAGATCGCGTTCATTCTCTTCACCCAGCTGAAGTGGCTCACCGGCGGGACCGTCGGCGTGCTTAACATACCGCCACTGTCGGTCTTCGGGTTCGCGTTCGACAGCGACCTGAAGTTCTACTACCTGGTGTGGGCCGTGGTCGCGCTGATACTCCTCTTCTCGGTCAACCTCATCCGATCGCGGGTGGGGCGGGGGCTTAGAGCCCTGCACTCCAGCGAGATCGCCGCGGACGCCATGGGGGTGCCCACCGCCCACTACAAGATCAGGGTCTTCGTGCTCAGCACGGTCCTGGCGGGGCTGGGAGGCGCCTTCTTCGCGCACTTCCAGAGGTACATAAACCCCGAGACGTTCATCCTCTCGCTCTCGATACTGTTCGTGACCATGGTGGTGGTCGGGGGGATGGGCGATATCTGGGGCGGCCTGGTCGGGGTCATATTCCTGGCGTTTCTGCCGCCGGTCATCCAGGCGCTGCCCGAGTGGATACCGGGGATACCGGAGGGCCTGACCAACTTCGGGAACTACCAGCTGATCCTCTACGGCATTCTCCTCATCGTGTTCATGATGTTTCTTCCACGGGGCATCGCGCACGGACTGGAGCGCGGTGCCGCCTTCACGAACCGCCGCTACCGATTGCTGGCGGACCACGTCAAGGCCAGGAAGTACGAGTGATGAACGACGATCCGGTCCTCCTCGACATAGACGGTGTGACCAAGCGTTTCGGCGGCCTGGCGGCTCTCAAGGACGTTTCGTTCACGGTCAGCAGGGGCGAGATAAAGGCACTGATCGGCCCCAACGGCGCGGGAAAGACCACGCTGTTCGACGTGCTGACCGGGATACTGAGGCCCACGACGGGACGAGTCGCTCTCAAGGGAGAGATCGTGCTGGGGCTGCGCCCCGACCAGATCACGGACCTGGGGATGATACGCACCTTCCAGACCATCCAGCTGTTCGAGGGGATGACGGTGCTCGAGAACGCCATGGTCGGGTGTCACTCCCGGACCTCGGCGGGTTTCGTGTCGTGCGGATTCCTGATGCCCTGGGCTCTGGGAGAGGAGAAGCTCATCAGGCGGGAGGCGACGCGGACACTCGAGGAAGTCGGCCTGGAGACGCGGGCCTCCGAGATAGGCACCAACCTGCCGTACGGGCAGCAGCGGATGCTGGAGCTGGCCCGCGCCCTTGCGAGTCAGCCCGACATCCTCCTACTGGACGAGCCGGCCGCCGGCCTCAACCAGTACGAGACCGGCGAGCTTTCCGGGCTGCTGACCAGGCTCAGGGACAAGGGTCTGACCATACTGATCGTGGAGCACGACATGGGCCTGGTGATGGATATCTCCGACGAGGTAGTCGTGCTCGATTACGGAGAGGTCATCGCTCGGGGCACCCCCGAGGTCGTCCAGAACGATCCGAGGGTCATCGAGGCTTACCTGGGGATCGAGGCTGAGTGATATGCTGAGGGTAGATAAGCTCTCCACGTTCTACGGGAACATCCAGGCGCTGCGCGATGTCACCATCAGGGCCAGGCGCGGACAGATAACAACCATCATCGGGGCCAACGGGGCGGGAAAGACCACGCTCCTGCGGACGGTCAGTGGCCTGAACAAGGCCCGTCACGGCCTGGTCATCTACGAGGACCGCGACATCACAAACATGCAGCCTTCCAGGATCGTTCATGCAGGCATATCGCAGGTACCGCAGGGGAGACAGGTCTTCGGGGAGATGACGGTAGGGGAGAACCTGGCGCTTGGCGCATACGTACGCAGGTTCAGGGAGCGCGGCGAGATCGAGGACGACCGCCGGATGGTCTACGAGCTGTTCCCGGTGCTCGAGGAGCGCGCCTCCCAGGTCGCGGGCACGCTCTCAGGCGGCGAGCAGCAGATGCTCGCGGTGGGGCGGGCGCTCATGTCCCACCCGAGGCTGCTGCTGCTGGACGAGCCATCGATGGGTCTTGCCCCGAAGGTCATACAGTCGATCTTCAGAACGCTGCTCGCGCTCCACGAGCAGGGACTCACCATCCTGCTGGTGGAGCAGGACGCGAAGATAGCCCTCGAGACGGCCGACTACGGGTACGTCATGAGGACGGGTAAGGTAGCCCTTGAGGGAGAGGCAGGCGAGCTGCTGGAGAACGAGGAGGTCAAGCGCATCTACCTGGGGTGATGCTCTCCTCGCTTGAGCGCGGACTTCAGTCCGCGTTAGAGTGGTCTCAGGCCGATCGACCGGAGGGACCGATGGCAAAGGGACAGGTCGAGGTCTCGAGCCTCGACGATATACGTTACGACGAGCGGGGACTGGTCCCGGCGATAGTCCAGGAGGCGTCCGACGGGACGGTCCTGATGCTCGCATACATGAACAGGGAGTCGCTCTCGAAGACGCTCGAGACGGGGCGCACATGGTTCTACTCACGCAGCCGGGGGGAACTGTGGCCGAAGGGGGAGACAAGCGGCCACGTACAGAATGTCAGAAGAGTTCTCTACGACTGCGACGCGGACACGATCCTTGTTCAGGTAGAGCAGGTGGGGTCCGCCTGCCACACGGGTGAGCGTACCTGTTTCTATCGCGAACTGGGTGGGACTTGAACAGGATAGGCTTCCTGGCGGACAGGAGTGCTGCGACGGCCGGGACGCCTTCAGCCGGCGGGCCAGGAACGTCTATAATCCACGTTAGCGGATTTTACCAGGCAACGGTGGAGTCATGCCGCTGGAAGACCTTGCTCCCGAGCTTCTTGATTTTGTAGAAAGGTACATAGACCAGTTCGCCTCCTGGGACGTGCTGGTGTACTTCCACGAGAACCCTGACGCTGAGCGCAGGCTCTCGGAGGTGGCGCTTGAGATCGGGCGCCGTGTTTCTCTGATCCAGCCGGTGGTGGAGAACCTGCGGGACTCCGGCATCGTCCGCGAGGAACCCAACGAGGCGGACGAACCGACGTACCGCTACTCGGCCCCGGCTGAGTTCCGAGTGAAAATGGGCGCTTTCATAGACGCCACCAGGGACCGCACTAACAGGCTCGCCATCGTCAGCAAGGTGCTCCAGAAGGAAGCGCGGAGGCTCTGATACCGACGCGAGGGCGCAAAGACCCGCACCCGGGATTTGACGCGGGTTGAGTTATAATATCTGGCGAAGCGGGAGTAGCTCAGTTGGTAGAGCGCGACCTTGCCAAGGTCGAGGTCGCCGGTTCGAGCCCGGTCTCCCGCTCCATTCTTATTCTGATGCTAGTTCCAGACCGGGCTGTTGCGAAATGCCTCGACTCTGGCAAGGTCGCCTGGCCAACGCGCGCGACCTTGCCGGCCAGGTCTAATATGCCTCTTCTCGGCTCGCACCACGTTACGGTTGAAGTGAGTGGCCTACATACACAGAGCAAGAACCATGGCACGCCGGTTCGAGCCCGGT
>JAHJCO010000059.1 GCA_018831265.1 Actinomycetota bacterium | reverse complement strand
TGAGGTGGCCGGTCCCACTGACACCATACCGGCCCGGTCCCGGCGCTCCTACAACCTGGGCTCCTATGTCACCACCTACGACGTTTCCATCAAGGTCCAGAGCGCGGGCGAAGGCGTGGTCTGCGAGAGGGCGATGTACGGCCTGTCCGACCCCGAGGTGATCGCCCCGTTCGACGACTTCCCGATCTACCCGTTTACCCGCGACGAGTCCATCGCCTGCGGGGCCTGGGCGTCAGACCCGCTCGATTACCCCTACTTCGGGGCGCCGCGCCAGGGCACGCGCCTGCACGCCGGCATAGACATCTACCCCCCGGAGGGCCCGGGCGCACGGGTCTTCGCGGTGAAAGACGGGACGGTCATCAGGGTCGAGCCCTTCTATACCCGCTACACCGGCGAGGTGACCTGGTGTGTCATGGTCGACCACGGCGACTGGGTGGTGAATTACGGCGAGGTGTACCCGCCTTCGCTCGCAGTCGGTGACCGCCTGGAGAAAGGCGACCTGGTGGGCCTTGTGAGCGGCACCGCACAGCTCCACATGGAGCTCTACACCCCGGGCTCGACCGACTGGCTCCTCTGGTACGGCCCCCAGCCCGCCAACCTGCTGGACCCCACCGCGCTGATGCTGGAGGCCTTCGGCCTGTGATCAGGTCATGGCGGGGCGTGTTTCGCCGGGCTCCTGGGTGAAATCCATTCGCATGGTGAATGATTGTCATTCAAACCGTGAATAGAATTACCTCGACGCGGAAACCAATTCCGTCAGGGGTTAGACGAAGGCCGTTCGGGGGACGGCCTCCTCACCTATAATGATGAAAACAAGGGGTGGTGGCCGCCGGGCCGTCAAGTCTCCGGGCGCCGAGTGTCGAAGCATTAGGAGCGGATCAGCCATATGCGGAAATCCATGGAAGCTGGCGGTGGAGGTCGCAGGTTCGTTGCGGTCGCAGGGACCGCGCTTCTCTTTCTCCTGACAATCTCGGCTGTCGCAACCCCGCAGGTCCTCGCCGCGACCCGTCCGGCGACGGCGGATCTCTCCTGGACAAACACGAAGGGCCCGGGCAACGGCGACGCCTACTCCCTGGCCTATAATGCCAACCAGGGTATTCTCTACCGGGGCACCTTCGGCCACGGGGTATGGAGGTACAACGGCGTGTCATGGTCCACCGCCTCGCTGCCTTCGGACCCGCACGGGTACGTCTCCAGCCTTGCCTACGACCCGGCGTGCCATATCCTCTATGCACACACCGACCTTGGTGTCTGGAGATGTGCAAACCCGAACTCGAACCCCACCTCGCCCACCTGGTCGCGAATCGGTGGCGACGAGGTGGCGGGAGACGGCGCGCTGGCATTCGACTCGACCCGGAACGTGCTCTACTGCGGGGTATCCAAGGGCACGGTGGACACCATCATGCGGTGCGCATCCCCGAACACGGCTTCGACCTGGACGGATATCGGCGGCAACAGTAATCCGTACTTCCTGGCGATCGACGAGACGCGCAACGTGCTGTACGCGGAAGGCGCCGACTGGGAAGGGGTTTCCCGCTGCACCACCCCGGATACCGCACCCGCCTGGTCGGAAATCGGCGGGCCCCACGAAACGCAGACCGTCGCGCTGGACACCTCGAGGAACATCCTGTACGCGGGATCCAACGCGGACTCGCCGACCCGGGGGGCCTGGAGGTGCACGGCTCCCGACACGGCACCCGGCTGGACCGAGCTCGACGACCCGGGCTCTCTCTACGGCCGCTGCTCGATGACTTACGAGCCCGCGGAGAACACGCTGTACATGGCCTGCGGCGGCGTCTGGCGGTGCGACGGCCCCGACGTCTCCGACGGGTGGACAGACCTTGCCTACCCGCTGGGCCCGCAGTCGGGGCGCACGATCTCGATCGCCTTCGGTGGTGAGAAACTCTACGTGGGCACAGACGGCTGCGGCGTCCTGCAATGCGGGCAACCTGCGACCGCGCCCTCCTGGAGCAATACCGGTGGAGCGGAGAAGAGAGCCATACCGCAGGCGATGGCCTATGACTCCGCGCGCGATGTGCTCTACGCCGCCGACGCGCGCTACGGGCTGTGGCGCTGCACGGGCGCTAGCACCACGCCTTCGTGGGCAGAGATGGGAGGTACGTTCAAGACAGGGAGAGACGGGTGCGCGCTGGCATACGATCCGGCGCGGAACATCCTCTACGCCTACTTCAGCGCCGTTTCCGGCTACCCCCTGGACGATGCGGGCCTCTATCGATGCCCGGACCCCGACACCACCAGCAACTGGACGAAGCTGAAGACCGCGAGCATGGCTATACCACTACTCGAATACGACCCCTCGCACAACGTCCTCTTCGTGGGCGTGTACTGGCGTGTCAGCCAACCGGACGCGGCTGCCACCTTCACCCCGCTGGCCGATGACAAAGGCGCCGCAACGGCAATCCGGTTCAGCCCGGCCAAAGACGTCCTTTTCGTCGCCACCTCCGAGGCGCTGTGGCGTTGCGAGCATCCGGCCACCTCGCCGGCGTGGCACGAAATCCCTGGACCGGGTCGGGATATCACGGACCTTGCTTACGACGAGGTGCACGACGCCCTCTACGTGCTGAAGAGCGATACGGGCTGGCTCCCGGACCAGAAAGGCGAGTCGCTTCTGTTCAGGATCGACCAGCCCGCGCTGGGATACAGCGGTTGGTGCGTCCTCGGTCCGCCCGCCCTCGGATTCATCTCCGATATCCAGGTAGATGCAGACGCGGACCTCCTGTACCTGGCGACGGAGGAATGGGGGGTGATGGAGTGCGCGAATCCCCGCTCCTACCCCTTGTGGTCCGGCACCGGTGGAGCGGTCGCCAACAAGTTCATCGAGAGGCTGGTCTTAGACCGGGAGAGCGACATGCTCTTTGTGAGCACGGGCCACCTGAATGTGGGACAAGAGTACGTCACGAGTTACGGTGTATTTTCCGCAAGAACCCCGGCCGTCGAGACGGCCAGCACCTTCTACTTCGCGGAGGGCACCTGCCGCCCGGACTTCGATACCTATTTCTGCATACAGAATCCGGGTGACGAGGCCGCTGAGGTGAGGATCGACTACATGTCCGGCGACGGGGCGGTGAAGGAACAGGCCCTGAACGTCGCGCCTCACTCCCGCTCTACTATCCGGGCGAAAGACACTCTCGGGGAAGGGGACGATCCGGCCCATGACTTCAGCGCGGTAGTGACCTGCACCAACGGTCAACAGATAGTGGCTGAGAGACCCATGTATTTCAACTACGCCGGGCTGTGGAGTGGTGGCCAT
This sequence comes from Actinomycetota bacterium, assembly GCA_018831265.1. GTDB lineage: Bacteria > Actinomycetota > Geothermincolia > Fen-727 > Anoxymicrobiaceae > JAHJCO01. Next base: position 162,484 of record JAHJCO010000059.1, on the reverse strand, counting down.
GACGTAGTTGGAGCGACCGGTCCGTCGCAGCGCTTCTACTTCGCGGAGGGCACCTGCCGCCCCGGGTTCGAGACCTACTTCTGCATCCAGAACCCGGGTGAGACCGCAGCCGACGTTAACCTGTACTTCCAACCTGGTTACGGGATTCCGATAACCAGTACCCTCGCCGTCCCGGCCCACACGCGGGCCACAGTGAGGGCGAAGGACCTGCTGGGAGAGGGCGATGACCCCGCCCACGACTTCAGCGCCACTGTGTACTGCGATACCACCCCCATCCTGGTAGAGAGGTCGATGTACTTCGACTACCACGGCTGGACGGGTGGGCACGACGTCATCGGGACGCCGTCTCCATCCACCACCGGCCTGTTCGCAGAAGGTACCTGCCGGCCGGGCTTCGAGTCGTATCTGTGCCTGTTCGGGAACGGTGCCTACACCGCCCGGATCACCTACTACAAGGGGGACGGCTCCACCCAGGTGCAGGAGCTCTCCGCCAGCGGACGCACCACCATCCGCGTGAAAGACATCCTCGGGGAGGGTGACGACCCCGCACACGACTTCAGCGCCCGCGTCTTGAGCGTAAGCGAGACGCCGGGACAGGAGGTCCCCCTGGTGGCCGAGAGGTCGATGTACTTCAACTACGCCGGGGGCTGGACGGGGGGCACGGCGGCAGTGGCCTCTCCGGTCCCGCGCGAGTCGTTCTACTTCGCGGAGGGGACCTGCCGGCCCTGGTTCGAGACCTACTTCACGATAGCGAACCCCAACGACGCCGAGGCGGAGGTCAAGCTCACCTACATGCAGGGGGACGGTACGACAGAGACCCAGGAGATCACGGTGGCTCCAACCTCTCGTGCGACCGTGCGCGCCTCCGACGTCATCGCCGTGATACCCACCACTGAACAGGTTATGGCTGTCGCGGAGTCTCAACTGGGGGTGGGTGAGACTCCCCCCGGCTCGAACGTCACGCCCTACTCCGAGTGGTACGGGGAGATAGGCCCCTGGTGTGCGATGTACTGCCTCTGGAGTGTGGCGCAGGTGACGCCCTACTGGGACGAATTCCTCTGTACGAGGAGCGCCACCGTCCCGACCATGTACGCCGAGATGTCGGCACGGGGGTTGGCCGTACCGGAAGGCCGCCGGGGCGACCTCGTGATGTTCGACTTCAACGGCGGAGGCCTCGACCATGTGGGCCTCGTCCTGCAGGCGCTCGGCAACGGGAGCTACTTGACGATCGAGGGGAATACGACAAACGTGGTGGCGCATCGCGTCCGGAATGTCTCCGAGGCGGGCCTCTACTTCTGCCGTCCGCGATACAGCCGGCAGCAAGGCAGCCGCGAAGCGGACGCGCTATCCGGCGACTTCTCGACGAAGGTCGAGTGCACCAACGGGCTTCCCATCCTCGCCGAGCGACCGATGTACTTCGACTACCACGGCTGGACCGGAGGCAGCGTGGCAACGGGGTACACGCCCTGAGACCTCGGGGATCCTAACCGCGTGGGGATACTGACGTTGCGCGCGAAACGCTGTCTGATAACCCAGCGGCTGATCAGACCCGCTCTCTACCACAATCAGAGCAACATCCGGTGTGAGTGCAGATCGTCCCACCGCATTCCGTGCAGGTCCATCTCACTCTCTCATTCCTGACGAACGCCCTGATGCCCTTCTCCTCGACGTACTCCAGGTTCTCGAGCATGCTCATGTGATACTTGCTCCTGTATCTCTTATCCAGGTCCTTCAACCGTCGGCACGGGTACTTCTCACACCTCTCGGAGCAGTATTTCGAACCGGTGGCTTTCAGTTCTTCGCAGTTGGCGATCATGCAGTTGAGGCAGGACTTTGTCTTGTTTTCATCAACGCTACGACAACCCGGGCATTTATTCTTCCTGAGAAGGCGGGCCATGCAGATCGCGCAGTTCATCCCGCACGGAGCGATCAGTTCGGCCTTTATGACCTGCTGTGCAGTCAACGGGACTCCTTTCAACCATCTACCCGGACCCGCATCCGCAATATACAGCTCTCCGGGCTCCGCAGGCGCTCCTCTCATGATCGCTCGGGGTTCCAACCGGCCATCAGCGGCTCCGGTTTATTGACGCCGCGCTCACAACTCTGTGATGATAACCCATCTTGCGCGGGGCGCGGTTCAACCTCCAAACGAGTCGGAGAAGACGGTCGTGGTGAAGAGGACAAAGCTCACAGAACGAGAGCTGCCCGGGTACTCGCGCGGCGAAGAGATGTGGAACATGTCGTTGCATATCGCGGGCTCGGTCCTTGGCCTGGTCGCACTCGTGTGGTGTCTCATCCTCTCGCAGACGCCGGTGGCGGTCGTCACCTCGATTGTCTACGGGGGGACGATGATCCTGCTGTATACGACGTCCAGCATCTACCACGGGCTCAGGAATCCCATGACCAAGAAGGTCTTCCAGGTGATCGACCACTGCATGATATACGTCTACATCGCCGGGACCTACACGATAATCGCCCTGGTCTCATTGAGGCCCGAGTACCCGGTACTCGCCTGGGTGGCCGTCGCCTTCCAGTGGGGGATCGCCGCGCTCGCAGTGACCCTGACCGCGATAGACCTGAAGAGGTACCAGGTCTTCTCCATGGCCTGTTACATAATCATGGGCTGGTCCGCACTTGTGGCCATCGGCCCGGTGCTGAAGGTGCTGGGCCCGGTCGGCGCGGCCCTGCTCCTGCTGGGCGGCGTATCGTACACAATCGGCGCGATCCTCTACATGGTCGGCAGGGGCAGGCGGTACATCCACGCGGTCTTTCACGTGTTCATATTGCTGGGCAGCCTGCTGCAGTTATTCTGCATCGTGTTCTACGTGTTCTGAGTCCGTGAGGGGGCCTTATGCGCGCTCCTGCCCTGCGACCCCCCTGGTCGTGGGTTCGAGGCCGGGTGTTGTCGTAATGAGAAAGAGCGGGTGATGGGTCTCGAACGGCGCTCGCCTGCTCGAGGGCCCGCGCCCCATGTCCGGATCAAACGCTTACTGTCCAGTGCTATCCGGATCTGCTGGCAGGCCGGTGACCGCAACGACATATAATGAGTGCCGGACAAGACGTGACCTCGGAGGCGGGATGGAACTCAACTATCACCACATTGGAATACCGACCGGGGAAGTAAGGGAGGACGAGGGATACCTGGAGGGCTCCGGGGTCCATTTCTCCGGGTATGACAGGAGCGCCTACGGGGTGGAGTGGCTGCGCTTCGATGAGGACAGCCCCCTGCCGGAGGTGGTGAAGACCGTTCCGCACGTAGCCTTCCAGGTTGACGACGTCCGTGAGGCGGTGCAGGGCAAGAAGGTCATAGTCGAACCCAACAGTCCTACCGAGGGGATACTGGTTGCCTTCATCGAGGAGAACGGCGCCCCGATCGAATTCATCCAGATCACCTCGTCCGAAGAGCAGGTCTTCACCCGACGGGAGTAGAGACACGGGGTCTACCAGGACGAATTCCGGAGAGTTACCTGCCGGGGAGACGGGCGCGGAGAACACCCCGTCGGGCCCGAGCACTCGCGCCGTCAGAACGGCCGACTTCCTGTCGCGCGCCTTCAACCCGATATTCGTGGCGGTGCCGGCCATACTGGCGGCATGCCTCGAGGTATCAGAAACGATCGGGGCGGCGTTTCAATGGTGGGGTATCTGCATAACGCTCAGCACCATCCTCCCGTTCGTGGACCTGGTCATAAGGCTCAAGCTGGGGAAGGTCAGCGACTTCCACGTTACCAGGAAGGAAGAGCGCACCGTACCCATGCTATTCAACATCGGGTACCTGACTATCGGGGCCGCGCTTCTCTGGGGTCTCGGCGCGCCGAGGGAGATAGTGGCGATCGAGATGTCGAGCTTGTTCATGATCGCGCTTGCATTCGTGGTCACTTTCTGGTGGAAGATAAGCCTCCACGCCATCGGGCTCGTGGAGATATACGTCCTGCTGCTGCTGGTGTTCCGTTCGTGGTCTTTCCTGCTCTGGAGCCTGTGCTTCCCGGCGCTGATCGTAGCGGTCTGCTGGGCACGCGTCTACCTGAAGAAGCACACGATCTCACAGGTGTTGGCGGGGGCGTGCGCGGGAGCGGCGATACCGGTCCTGACATTCTGGGTGTTCGGATTGCTCTGACCCGAGGCCGTGTGATTCAAACGACTACCGAGCGACCCGAACGTGAGATGCCGCGGCGCCGATCGGCGGGCATGTCACAAGACTGAGTCATCCGCGCCATGGCACTGCATGGATTGTGATAGTATCGCGGTGTTGTAGGCAGAGGCGGGTGTGTTCGGAAGTCCTGCCCGGTGGCAGCAGGGGTGGACGTGGAGCACTTTCAGCAGTCTTTCTCGAAGGCCTTGAAGGCCGTCGCCCTGTACATGAACCCCGCACGCATGCTCGAGCAGGCCGGCATCCCCGTCTACCTCTCGTACGTGATCTCGGGGCTCGCGTTCACGGTCCTCTTTCTGCAGGTGGGGCTTGACATGCACCGCGCCGGCACCCGCAGTCCAGGCGGGGTGGTGCTGCTGCTCTTCCTCGGGCTGCTGTTCGGCACGGCCGGTGTCGCGCTGCTGGCACTGGTGGCATGGGCGGTCTCATGCCGCTTCGGCCCCACCTGGAAGCTGCCCGATGTGCTGAAGGCGTTTCCCCTCGCCTACACTCCCACGCTCATCTACGCGGTGGTCGGCCTGGTGTTCAGCGTGGTGGTGGGATGGAACACCGCGATATCGTTCGGGGTGACAGGCATGCTGTGGGCGCTCGCCCCGATCCTGGTGCTCATCAGGGAGATGAGCGGTGGCAAGGTGGTCGCCTGTATAACGGGCGCCACCTCGTGCGGCATCCTGACGCTTTGCTTCCTGGCGCTGGTGGTGATCTGATATGGACGCGCAGGCGGCCGTGGCAGACAAGAAGGAACTCGGCATGGGGGAGCTCTACGTGTTCATCCCCCTCTCGCTGCTCTCGTTCGCGGTGCTTTCGCTCCTCTGCGCCCTCGGCATCAGCCACGAGGGGTCGTTCGTCGCTCTGTACACTCTCGGCATGACGGTGTTCGCGGCACTCGCCATGGCGCTCATCGCGCTGCTGGTATTCCTGACGAACGGCGAGGTAAGGGCGTCCGGGGTCGGCGCGGCCGTCGCTTCCGTCTCCCGGGGTTACCTGATGATGCTCCCGTTCATGCTGCTCGCGCTGTTCGCGGAGCTGGCGCTGGGGTGGCAAGCCGCGCTGGTGTTCACCCAGGCGGGGATCATGGTGTGCGGCGGCTGGTCGGCGTCCGAGGTGGCGCGGGGGGGCTCGGGGAAGTTGCGCCACCTGGTCGTCCCCATCGGTGGCTCTTTCCTGTTTTCGATACTGTGGATGGCTCTCTCGTGGGCCGCGCAGAGGGGGGCTTAGCGATGTCGGCGCGCGCGAGAGGCCGGTGGCGGTTGCCGGTGCTGCTGCTCGCTCCGATCGCCCTGATACTGCTGCTATTCCCGTTGTCCGCCGTCTGCCAGGAGGGGCGGGCGCCCACCGAGTCGGACCTCCGGCAGGTGGAAGAAGATCTCTCGACCGAGGGCAGGGAGGTACAGTCGATAAAGCAGGTCCACCTCGAAGGGGAGGACGACGACTACGAGGCGATAGGCACCACGACCCACTCGTACACCCTCGATGAGCGCCGAGCTATCGCGATCGGGGTCTTCCTGTACAGGTGGGCCCCCGGCGAAGGATTCGAGCCGGTCGACCGGATATTCTTCATGGACCACGGCCTTTCGCAGGGCGAGGGCGAGGCGGAGGGCCACGACCTCGTGATGGCCGAAGCGCAGAAAGCGGTCGCGGCCTACATGGCCGAGAAGGGGCTCGTGGAAGGTTGGCCTGCCGGCGGGGCCGAGCCGCCCGCGGAGGACGAGGAAAGGCCGCCCGCGGAGGAAGAAGAGGAGCAGCCGCAGGAGGAGCCCGCCACATCGGCACCCGGCGGGGTCGCGGGGACAGACAAGCTGCCGGGTCCGGGGTCGTGGTCACAGCTGTTCACCGGCATCACCCTGCCGGGAGTACTGGCGCTTCTCCTGTTGCTGCTTTCTCTCAAGCGGGGCGAGCCCGGTGGCCCGGCCGTGGTCACCGAGGAGAGGCCTTCGGCGTACCCTCCGTACCTCGTGGAGCTTTCAGGCAACTGCCGGCAGATAGTCAGGGAGTATAAGGAGACCAACCAGTACAGGACGGACGCCGGATACAGGCGGATGGTCGACGAGATGGAGCAGAGCTTCAATGCCGACGGGATAGTGGACTACGACCGTTTTGCCGAACTCCTGCTGGGAAAGCCGGGGAAGAGGGGCGGCGTGTTCGGCCGGCGGTTCGACTACGAGCACGGCGGCACCGACCTCACGAGGCTGACCATCGAGGAGCTCGGCGCCGGCTGGCTGCTGGACTCCGCCGAGCAGGGCGCCGTGATCATCGGCGAGGGGGTGGCGAGCTTCGCGAACGGACTTATCCATCTCCCGGTCGTCATCGGCGAGGGATGGGGAGAGCTCATCAAGCTGGGGTTCAACCCGACCGAGACCATCAACGGCCTGACCAACCTCCAGGTGCTGAAAGACACGGGGATCGGTATCTGGGATACGGCCGGGCGGCACATGGTCCCGTACGAGGAGATGGTGGTGCTCTTCGAGGCGCTCCAGGGAAAGGCGTCCGTCGAAGAGGTGTGCTGGGCTGTCGCGTCCGGGATGTCGAAAGCCGCGGGCTGGGTCATGTTCTCTGAGCTGGCGGCCGGCAAACAGATCAACGTCCGGGTCCCGGGCATCAGGAGCGTGCCGAAGAAGGCGCCCGGCACTCCGCCGGTACCGAAGCCGAAGGAGTACAACCCCGAGGAGGCGGTCGAGCGGGCCCGGAGGCTCGCCCCGAAGAAGGTTCAGCAGGCCCAGGACGAGTACGTGGGAGAGGCCGACAAGTTCGTGGAAAGGATGACGAAAAAAGCCGAGGACGGGCAACCGGTAACAATGGAAGACCTCACCGAGGCCGCCAGCGATCCGCTCAAGCCGCGGACGCTCAAGAAGAGGTCGGAGCAGGGGGAGGGCCCGGTACGCGAGGCCGACCAGGCACTGCTCGACGCCCAGAAGGAGAAGTACACGGCGGTGGACCAGAAGGTCTTCGACCAGCTGCAGAACGAGCCGAAGTACCGAGAGATCATCGAGAAGTACGGTTTTGACAAAGACGGGCGGCCGCTGGTCAAGATAAGGACCAGGGAGACCCATACCGGCAACGAGACGGTGAGCCACGTCACCGCCGACCGCGACGTCATCTACGAGATCGAGACCCCCGATGGCGGGGTCATCGAGATACCTGGCTCCGACGTGAAGGCGGCCTACCATAAGGCGCTCGCCGAGGAGTTGAAGTTCGACCCATCGAAGCCGCTCGAAGGGTTCAGTACAGAGCAGTGGGCCGGAATGAGCGACGCTGAGAAGATGCAGGCTTTCTCCGATCATACCCAGCAGGTGCTGATCGACCGTGGGAACCCCGAGTGGGTGTGGGAGTTCAGGGGCGATCCGAGTATAACGGACCCCAGGCTCGGACTGCCTCGCACCGACCCCGAGTGGACGGGCTTCGTATACCACGCCGAGAAGTTCCTGCCGCAGTGGGCAAAGGGGACGACGAAAAGCACCAACGACGCGCTCGTCCAGCTCTACAAGTTCGGTAATAAGGTGATACGGGGTGCAAAGGGCGGGCAGCTCGACCCTCAGATCGAGGCGGCGCTGGACGTCATAAACAGGACCGCGCTCCATCCCCAGGTGCGAGACGTGGCGCTGCGCTTCCTCGGCTTCAAGGACGGGGCGGTGGGCTTGTCCGAGAAGTTGCGCAGCCTGTACCAGAGCACCAAGTGGGACAGAGTTCTGGAAGAACTCAGGAGTGCGGCGTTGAAACCGGGAAGCGGGAGGTAGGCCTCAATGGCTACAGGTGACCTCGAGGAACGAAAACGCGCGGTCCGGCTCACCGGAGGTGCGCTGAGGGCGCTGGCCGATGCCGGCCTGCGGTTCGGCCCACTCTCGCCTATGACGCTGCTGGTCGCGGGGGGAGTGGCGGATACCGACGGGCTCACCGCCGAACTTGGCCGGCTGGAGGGCGAGTGGGAGTGGCTGGTGCCCGCGCTGTGCGACCCGCGGTGCTCGGTCATCATGCTCGCCGGGAGCGAGGACGCCGCGTTCTACGGCAGCTACCTGTTTCCGGACGCGGGGGCGGCCGGCCCGGGGTTCATGTGCGTGCCGGATGCCGGCGGTATGCGGCTCGAGGGACCTTACAGCATGGGCGAGGCGCGGTTCGCGCTGTACGGGATACTTGCCCCGGACGGGATGAGCGAAGCGGAGTCGGCGCGCATAACCCTGACCCCTGAGAGGTTCCTCGCCACGATCGCGATGCTGGACGCCTGGCGCACCTCGTGGATGGCCGCCAGGGCGCTGCGCAGGGGAGGTGTTCCACCGGGCGTCGGCGTACGCGATGTTATCGAAGCGTGGGAGACGGGGGCTGCGCTGCCACACCCCGGATGGCTGGTATACGTCGCCGGCGCCCTCGCCGGCAGCAGCATCCCACCCGGGTTCGGGAAGAAGATACCGGCTGTGCTGGACGGGATGAAAAAGGAAGGGTTGCTGGAGGCGGCCGGCGGCGCGGCTGCCGGGACGGGGGAGTTCCTCGCGCCGGGGCCGCTCCTTACCGCCATGTTCCTGGCGACCGGCGGGCCGGTGACCTGCTTCGGGCTCTCCGTGCAGAAGCTGGGCGGCGGGGGCGAGGTGTCCGCCGCCGGGCTACTCGGCATGCGGACCGGGGCGGGGATGTTCATGGCAGACCTTCACGGCCTGCAGAGTGGAGAAGTCGACCTGGTGATGGCGGGTCCTTACGCCTCCATGGAGCTGCTTGCGATGGCGATGCCGGAGGAGGAGCCGCCCGAGACCTTCTCTATGGATACGCCGTTCACCAGGGACGCGGTCCTCGCAAAGGTGAGGGAAGCGCCCGCGGCGGCGCCTTCGGTGGCCGCGGAGTGTTGCCCGTTCTGCGGCGAAGAGGTCAAGGACAGGGCGAAGTTCTGCCAGCAGTGCGGGAGAGAGCTGCCGGAAGAAGGGCGGGCCGCGTTCTGCTACAAGTGCGGCGCTGAGCTGAAAGAAGGCGCGCAGTTCTGCCGTAAGTGCGGCGCCAGGACCTGACCGGACACAGAGAGAGGACACCAGTGATGTTCTGCCCGGAGTGCGGCAACGAAGAAGAGCCGGACAGCGTCTTCTGCAGCAGGTGCGGCGCCGACCTCAGCTCCGTCGCCGAGAAGGCGGAGGCAGGGAAAGGGCAGGAGAAGGAGCCGGCAGCCGCGGGCGGCGGCCGAGCGGTGGTAGTGCTGGTGGGGATCGTTGCGCTGCTGGTGGTCGCCCTGATAGTGGTGGTCCTGGTATTCACGGTGTTCAAGTCGGACGGCAACGGCTCCGACGACGGGAAGGCCACCGGCACCCGGGCGGAGGACGGGGAGCAGTCATCGAACGCCGGAGATGAGAAGACCACGCGGCCATCTGCCGGGAGCGAGACGGTGACAACCTCGCTCGGCTTCGCACTGACGTACCCGACCGGCTGGGAGTACGCGGATAGCGAGGAGGAGGGCTGGGTTGAGCTGAGGCCCCGCAACGCGCCGGAATTCTGCAACCTGGCGATCAACTCTTACAAGCCTTTTCCCCCCGGGGAAACGCTCGGGGATATCGCCGTCGGCGAGCAGAGGGCGGCGGAGGCGAGCGGCCGCACCGTGAAAAGGACGGACACCACGATTGGCGGCGGGCCGGCGGTCATTCTCTTCGAGACGTATGCCGGCGAGAGCGGGGTCCCGTTCAAGACGATGCTGGCCCTCACCATGAACGGCGGCGAGATCTACAGGTTCGAGTACGTCTCGGTCACCGACGATTACGACCGGTACGCGGGCGACGTCACAGAGATGCTGGGCTCCGTGCGCTTCACCGACTGAATACACGAAAAGGGGATGGGGGATACTCCCCCAACGCCCCCTGGTCGTGGGTTCGAGACCCATGAGTGATGGAGAAATAGACGAGAGCGGGTGATGGGTCTCGAACCCACGACCTTCAGCTTGGGAAGCTGACGCTCTGCCGGCTGAGCTACACCCGCTCGGTGAGTACAGATTATATCGGAGCGCTCGGCCCCGCGGCAACGATTCGCAACGGCGTTGAGACCCCGATGCCAATCCCGGTAGCCCATTTGGCGGTTTCCGGGTACATAATGTCAAATGCGGCCAAGATTTATCCCCCATACGGGTGGCTTTTTCCTTCAAGGAGAGCCGGTAAATGCCCGATAAATGGAGTAGGTGTGCGGGGAGGTCCATTGGTCAAGCCCAAAATACTGGTAGTAGAAGACGAGCGCGACGTCTCGAAAGTGATATCGATCAACCTCAAGCTCGAGGGGATGGACGTGGTGGAGGCCCACGACGGACCGAGCGCTCTTTCCCTGATCGAGGAATCGATGCCCGACTGCGTCGTCCTGGACGTCATGCTCCCCAAGATAAGCGGCTGGGACATCCTGAAATACATCAAGTCCAATCCTGTGACCTCGGAGATACCCGTGGTCATGGTCACCGCCAAGGTGGGCGAGCGCGATCAGCTGCGGGGCCTGGGGGCCGGGGCCGTCAAGTACATCACCAAGCCGTTCAGCCCCCTTACCCTCACCGACGCCATCAAGAGCGTGCTCAAGCCGCAGGCCCGCGAGGAGGTCGCGCGAGAGAGGCGCGAGGCGATCGAGCGACTCCAGCTCTCCACCATCCACAAGATCAGCGACATCCTCATCAGCGCCCCGGTCCTGGACGAGCTGCTGGAGGGCGTGGCCGAGAAGCTCATCGGGCTCTTCGACCTGCCGCTGTGCGCCATCGTCCTGGACGACGAGGAGGAGCCCGAGGTGTACGTCTTCCGCGAGAGCGGGGACCAGCGCGGGCAGGGCCTGTCCGTGACCCGCAACCCCATCACCTCGGAGTCGGTGTGGGTGCTGCGCCAGGCCTTCGCCGCCAACCGTCGGCCGGCGCGCATCAGCGAGCTGGAGGGATTCGACATCGAGCTGGTGTTCCCGGTCCCCGCCCTGGCCGAGGACGGCTACGTGCTCCCGCTGATGGAGCATAACAAGTACCTGGGCTCCATCATCATCGCCGGCCGCTCCGAGGTGACCCTCTCCCTCGACGAGGAGGACCTGCTCGCGACCATCGCCAACCAGGTCGCCGCGGCGGTGGCGCGGGCGCGCCTGCACGAGAACCTGCGCGAGGACGAGGTGGTCCACCGGCGCCTTCTCCACCAGACCATCACCGCCCAGGAGTCCGAGCGGCGCCGCCTGGCCGCAGAGATACACGACAGCGTGGTCCAGTCACTGGTGGGGATCTCCTACCGGCTCCAGGCGGTCGAGAAGAAGATTCCACCCGAGAGCGACGGGGAGCTGGTCGAGGACCTCAAGATGCTAGCCGAGCAGCTCAACACCAACATCAAGGAGCTGCGCGACCTGCTGCTGGGCCTGCGCCCGCCGATGCTGGACGACATGGGCCTCTACAAGGCGCTGGAGACCCACCTGAAGAACTTCGGCATCAAGAGCGGCATGCAGACCAACCTGCGCACGTCGGACAACCTTCCGTCGCTCTCCCGCGACGCGCAGACAAACCTGTTCAGGATAGTCCAGGAGGCGCTCAACAACGTAGAGAAGCACGCCGCCGCGTTCCATGTGACCATCGAGGTCGAGAGCACTCCTCAGAAGCTCTACCTGACCATACGGGACGACGGCAAGGGTTTCTCGCCGCAGAAGAGCCGGGCCAAGACCCGCAACCTGGGTCTTGCCAGCATGCGCGAGCGCACGGACCTGCTGGGTGGCAACCTCAGGATAAAGTCAGAGATCGGAAGGGGTACGATGATATCCATCGACATCCCGCTCCGGCCGATACTGGAGGCGTAGTGTTCCGTTCCATGAGTACGGTAACGTACCGAGAGCGTCGATGCGCCGCTCCCGCAAGGCGCGCGACCGACGCGTACTACTGTAGTACTCGGAGGGAGCGGAACGTAGCGGGTGTGAATGCAGCGGCGCTCGAATGCGAGCGTACTTATGGAAGGGAGCACTCAGTATGACCACTATCAAGGTAATGATCGTGGACGACCACAGCCTGGTGCGTGAGGGCCTGAAGGCCGTCTTCGACCAGGGCAAGGAGATCGACGTCGTCGGCGAGGCGGGCTCCGGCGAGGAAGCCATCGAAATGGTGGAAAGCGTCAAGCCAGACGTCATCCTCATGGACATCAGCATGCCGGGCATGAACGGTATCCAGGCCACGAAGCTGATACGGGAGAAGAACCCGGAGGCCAAGGTGGTCATACTGACCATGCTCGACCAGGAGGGCTACGTCTACGAGGCCATCAAGGCGGGCGCCACCGGCTACATGCTCAAGAGCACCTCGAGCGACGACCTGGTGAACGCCATCCAGACCGTCCACGAGGGGAAGGCACTGCTGCACCCGGACGCGACCGCCCAGCTCCTCAAGGAGTTCGTGACCCTGGCCCAGAACAAGGCCAAGGACTACGGGCTCTCCAACAGGGAGATGGAGGTCCTGCAGTTGCTGTCCGAGGGGAACACCAACAAGGAGATCGCCAAGGCGCTCTGGATCAGCGAGCAGACGGTAAAGACGCACGTCGCCCACATCTTCGACAAGCTGGGTACCTCGGACCGGACCGAGACGGTCGCCCGCGCGCTGCGCGACGGCCTGGTCACCTAATACCGGTGCCAGGCACATTACCGTGAGATTATTAGCTCTGTGTCCCGTATGTGACAAACGTCATTAAGGGCTAATACTCCGGGGCTAATGTGCCTGGCACCCTATTAGTTACCAGGCGGGGGGGCCGGTCTTCTCGCCCGAGAGACCGCTGTCGGCGGGGAGCTGGAACGGCAGCCGCACGTTGAGGGCCTGCTGCTCGACGCTTATATCGAGCTTCTCACCCGTGTTGACCTTGTAGACCTCGCCGTCCACCTGCATGAACGACTCCTCGAGGATCTCGACCTTGAACCAGGTGCTGCGGTCGTGGATTATCTTGTCACTCCGGAAATCCTTGTCGAAACACTTCATCAACAGGGACCAGGCGGCGATCGGCTTCATCGGCCGCAGGGCCGACATGTCCAGCATGCCGTCGTCCATCAGCGCCTCGGGCAGCCAGTAGACGTACCGGCCATAAAGGGGCGCGTTGCCGAACACGGCAATGAGAAACCTGCCTTCGAGCACCCCGGTCTCGCTCTCGACGCGCAGCTCCCTGGGCGATTTCTGCATCCGCTCGATGAAGACGGTGCGCAGGCCGACCGCGAAGTAGGCGGGTATCCTGATCCTCTTGTGCGAAAGCGTGTGGTAGGCGATCTCGGCGTCCACCCCGATCCCGAGGGTGACCGCGGCGTAGCGGTCGTTGTAGCGCATCAGGTCGATCGGCCTGCTGCTGTCTGTGAGCAGAACCTCCAGGGCCTTCTTCCTGTCGCGCGAGATCCCCACGTTGTGGCAGAAGTCGTCCGCGGTCCCGGCCGGGAACACAGCCAGCGGCTTGTCGCTCCCGGAGGCCATCACCCCGTTGATCACCTCGTTGACCGTTCCGTCGCCCCCGACGGCCACTACCACGTCCACGCTGTCGATCCACCTCTTGACTATGTTGCGCGCGTGCCCGGGGTAGTCGGTGAAGAACGCCTCGTGGCTGACCCCCAGCCGGCTCAGGTGCTTGACCAGCCAGACACCCTCGCGCATGGCCTTACCGCCCCGGCTCACGGGGTTCACCACAACCAGGTAGCGCTGGTGCTTGCCGGTGGCCTTCTCCAGCTCGTGCAGGTCCTCCCTGAAGCTCGCCTGGGTGAATCGCTGCAGGTCCATCTCCTCACACCACCTCCGACGCCTTTACTCTCAACGCGTGAGGCTTCACTTTCATCCGCAGCACTTCGCCTTCAGGGAAGATGACCACCTCTCCGTCGAACTGCGCGTAGACGTCCCCCAGGCACTCGATCTGCATCTCCGGGGCGCTGTACTCGTTCATCTGCTTCGCCCAGGTGTGCTTTCCCATCATGGACATACCGAACAGCAGCAGCACCTTCCAGCGGTTCATGATGTCGAAGGTGGCCAGGTCCAGCACGCCGTCGTCCATCTTCGCCTTGGGCAGCATCCTCATGTAGCGCCCGTAGCTGCTCGCGTTCCCCGTGATGGCCAGGAGGTAGTCGTTCTCCATCCTGTTGCCGCCGATGGTGATCGCGAGCGGGGAGCGCGGGATCGGCTTGAACAGCATCGACAGGCCGTGGTACCAGTAGGCCATCAGCCTGAGGTGCTTACTGCCGTAGGAGCGGTATGCTATCTCGGCGTCCAGCCCGATGCCGACCGTGACCCCCGCGTAGCGGTCGTTGACCTCCATCAGGTCTATGGTCCGCTCGTTCGCCGCGAGAAGCGTCTTGAGGGCCTCGTCGCGATCCCGCGGTATCTTCATGTTGCGGGCGAAGTCGTCCGCGGTGCCGCTGGGGAACACCGCGAGCGTCCTGTTCGAGTCGCGTGAGCCCATGATCCCGTTGATGACCTCGTTGACGGTGCCGTCACCACCGACCGCCACCACCACGTCGACGGGGTGCGCCCAGCGGGAGACAAGGTCCTTGGCGTGGCCGGCCTTCTCCGTGAAGAGGGCCTCGTGCTCGATGCCCATACGGCGGAACTTCTGCAGCAGCCAGATGGCCTGGCGCTGCGCGTGCCCTCCCCTGCCCACCGGGTTCACCACCACGAGGTATCTCTCGTCGCGTTCCAATCGAGCCTCCGCATCAGTCTATGAGAGAACACAGGATACCATAACCCATGGACGAACCGTGGGGTCAGACACTTGCAGTGCCGTTGGAGTACGCCGATTTCGACAAGGATACAACGCAATGAAATTGTCTGACGCCACTCATTATCTGTTTGGGGTTTCGCATCGGCGTCTGACCCCGATGCGAAAGCGACTCCTGTCGCACGGCCTTTTGATATCATTATCCTGTGTTTACACACGGAGCAGCGGATCTGGACAGAGACACCTTGAAACGAGGCACGAACCGGACCCTTTCGGGCAAGGTCCTGCTGGCGGCGGTCCTTTTTATCCTGGTGGTTACCACCCTCGCGTCGTCGTCCGGTCCCGGCGCCAGTGCCGCGCCCTCGAAGGCGCGCAAGGTGGTAATCGTCGTGATCGACCGCATCGGCCTGGACGACCTTGTCCCCGAAACCACGCCCAACATCCTCGGCCTGGTCGAGCGGGGCGGCATCGCCCTCATGAACGCGCGCGTCAAGTACGACGTCTACGGACCCGGCGGCTACGTGGTGATAGGAGCGGGAGGGCGCGCCATCGGGGGGCCCAACGCGGGCCTGGCGTTCGATTCCGGCGAGCTCCTTCGGACGGTGGACAGCGGTCTGGTCCGGGCCGGCGAGCTGTTCGACTCGAGAACCGGCAGGCGCGCGGCGCGCGGCGGCGTGGTCAACCTGTATATAGAGGAGATGGTCAAGGCCTCGGAGGGCCCCCAGGCGACAAGCACGCCGGGACTGCTCGGAGAGGCCCTCTCCGAGAGCGGAAAGACCGCCCAGCTGCTCGGCAACGCGGACTCCCTGGCCCCGCAGGGTACGGTCGCCGACTTCGAGAAGAGCCAGCCCCCGGCTCCCCGGGTTCCCCTCGGGGCGGCCGGGTCCCTGGAGATGGTCGGCCAGGTCCACCGCGAATCGGCCTGCCTGATCATGGACCAGGGGGGGGTCATCGCCTCGGGGGAGGTCTCGTCCGTGCTGGCCGTCCGCAGCCCCGGGCCGGCGGGAATCGAGACGGACTTCGAGGCGCTCCTGGCCGAGGCGAAGGCGCGCCTCCCGGTGACCGACGTCCTGGTCGTGGACATGGGACAGACCGCCCGCGTGGACGAGCAGGCCGGGTTCATGACCGAGGAGCGGCTCGCGGAAGCTCGCGCGGATGCGCTCGAGCGCTCGGACCGGGCGCTCGGAGACCTGCTGGACATGCTCGACGATTCGGACCTCGTGGTGGTCTGCTCCCCGAACCCGAGCAGGGAGATGATCGAGGAGAGCAACCTCCTGACCCCGCTGGTGATGGCGGGGCCCGGCATCTCGCGTGGCACGCGCCTGCACTCCACGACCACCCGCCGCACCGGTGTGGTGTCCAGCTTCGACGTCGCGCCCAGCATTCTCCAGGCGCTGGGCGTCCAGATCCCGGCGGAGATGGACGGCAACCAGCTCAGCGCGGCCGGCTCGACCGACCTGGAGGGGCTCCGCACGACACAGGACAGGGCGGTGGGCTCTTCCAACACCCGCAGGCCCATGGTGAAGTTCTACATAATCATCACCATGGTGCTGGTGGGACTGCTCTTCCTGCTGCTCCTGTTCAGGGAGGACCTCGTTGCCGCGCACCGGGCCGCCTCAGCCATCGTGTTGCTCGCCGTGCTGGCCGGGCCCCTGGTCTACCTGGTGGTACCCTCGTTCGCGACCCCGGCTCTCGCCTGGCTCCTTCCGGCCGTGGTAGTCGGATGCGCGGTGGCCGGTGCCACGGCATACAGCCTCCGGGACGCCCGGGAGCAAGAGGATAACTCGCTCGCGGTCGCGCTCCTGCGCCCGATGCTCCTCGTCTCCGGGGTGACGTGGTTCGCGCTCATGCTCGACACCGCTCTGGGCTCGAGGCTCATGACCGCGAGCCCGTTCGGCTCCGATATCATCCTGGGCGACCGCTACTACGGCATCGGTAACCTGTACATGGGATTCGCCATCGGAGCGGCCGTCCTGTTCGCGAGCCTCGCCCTCTACCTCTACAGGGAGAAGCTCGACCGGCCCTGGAAACGTTACGGTCTGGCGGGAGTGGTGCTGGGTATCACGGCGATCATCATCGGGGGGCCGCGTATTGGCTCGCAGGTAGGCGGGCTGCTCGCGGTAGTCGCGGGCGGCTCGGTGATGCTGATGAAGCTCGACAGCGGGCGCATGACCCTTCGCAAGGTGTCGCTGGTGGTTGCCATCGTCCTGGTATGCGTCGCGGGACTGCTGCTGCTGGACGTGCTCCTCCCGGGGAGCCAGTCGCACGCGTCGCGCGCGGTGAGCGGGGCGGGTGGCGGGGGGGCCTCCACCATCCTCACCCAGGTGTCGCGCAAGCTCGCCGCCAACTGGTCGCTCTTGATTTCCTCCACCTGGCGCCTGCTGCTGCTCCTGCTGGTGGTTGTCACACTCATACTCAACTGGCGGATGGGCCTGTTCAAGAGGGTGAAGGTCGAACTGCCGGAGTTGATCCCCGGGCTCATCGGGATGGCCGTAGCCCTCGTGGTCGCCCTGCTTTTCAACGACTCGGGGATCGAGGCGGCGAGCGCACTTGCGATCTTTCTCTTCGTGCCGTACATCATGCTGTTGATCCCCTGGCACGGCGTGGCCACGGGGGACGTGGCGGAGGTCGAGGCGGAGTGAAGAAGGCGAAGAAGAAGCCTGACGGGCTGAAAGAGGAGAAGCACCATAAAAGGATCGCGGCCGCCGAGAAGAAGGCCTTGAAGGCCAGTGTCGACAGCAGCGTCATCCAGCGTCTATGGGAGCTGGTGAGCCTCTTTCCGAAGGTCACCGATCCGCGCCTGGAGCGTCGGGTCGAGCACTTCATCCTGAACGCGGCACCTGGGCAGTTCTTCGTGATGCAGCAGGTGCTGGCGGACCGGTTGTCACCGCTGCTGGCCGAGGACGAGAGGGTCAGGCAGGTCCTGTGCGCACTGGAGGGAAAGTGCATCGGGCTCGCCATAACCGGCGAGTACGAATCGACCCTCACGTTCAAGTCGGACTGCCTGGCGGCACAGCGCGGCCTCAGGGATCACGTGCCGGTGATCTCGGCAGAATCACGCCGGGACTACGCGGATGCAATACTGAATATAAAGGACCCGGTGAAGCTGATACTGGGCCGCAGGATCAGGGCCACCCACAAGTTCACCCTGCTGCGCTGGGGCCTGCCGCACCTGGACATAATCAGGGACAAGAGTCTGCTGGAGAAGTACCTCTCATACCAGCCGGAGATCGAGCAGATACTGGAAGACACCCTCACACGCATGGGCTACTAGACGGGGTCAGATGCAAAAGCAAGGGGTCTGACCCCTGACCTGACCGCGATTACGCTGCAGAACGGATAAGATCCTTACGGCCTCTCGATCAGCGGCCTTATCTCCACGACGGGCGCCGGCGCCGGCTCTTCGACGACGGCGACGGGCGGCGCCGCGGGCTTCGCCGCGGGTTTCCTGGCGGCCGCCTTCTTCCTGGCCGGAGCCTTCTTCTTCGCTGGAGCCTTCTTGCCGGCCGCCTTCTTTTTCGCCGCCTTCTTCGCCGCCTTCTTCTTCGCGGGCGCCTTCTTCTTGGCCGGCTTTGCGGCCTTGGCCTTCGCCGGCCTGCTCACCTTGCGCTCCAGGGCGTCCACCCTGTGGTCGATGTCCGCCATGTCGTCCCTGGTGACGATGCCGGTGTTCTCCAGGACGCGCTGCACGGTGCGGGCTACCACCTTGGAGAAGTCGTCTCCCTTGGACACCAGGCCTTTCTTCTGGCTGGCGATCTTCTTCCTGCCCTCGGGGGTCAGGCTCTTTCCCTTCTCGATCAGGCGGTCCGCCGCCTTCATTATCTCCTCCTGGGCGGCGACGCCGATGCCTACCACCAGGTACGGGATGTCGGAGACGTCTTTCTTGGCCATCGGTCCCTCCTATTCACCCTTCTTCGCGAGAGTCTTCTCTATCTCGTCCATCCGGCGCACGACCCTGGCCAGGTCGTTGCGGGTGACGATACCGGCGCTGGAGAGGATCTTCTTGACCTCCGCCCCTATCGCGGAGATGAGCTCCTCCTGGCCCTGCTTGCCCTTCGCTATCATCTCGGCGACCGACTCTTTCTCGCGGGTGCGCCTGATCAGCTCGGATACCTGGGGGCTCTCCTCCGTGGTCTCCTGCCCCATCTTCTTCTTGCCCTTCACCACCAGCGTGCTGTAGAGCTCGTCGAAAAGCTCGTCCAGGGTGCCCGACAGCCCGTCGAAGAAGTACTGGAGGTCCTTCATGTCCATTTCGCTCACTCCCGTTGTAATTGCCGTTCCCGCCGCGAAGACCCAATTCCACCGGTTCCCTTCGGACCCTTCAAGAAAAGGGTTTTAAATGTACTATTCCCCGGAGTAAGCGTCAACATGGGGTCGCCGCTTACCTTGCGGCGATAGTGACGTTTTTTGCGGGGAGCCTCGCCTTCGCGGCGGCCGTCTGGCGTGGCCCGGATCCGACGCCAACCTCAAAGCCCCCCGGCGCGTCTAAGCTGTTGGATGGTTGGGCGAGGCCATGGCGGTCGTCCCCGGTCCCTGTGGTAGAATCGGTGAAATCAATCAGGAGGTAGGCGTGATGAGGAAATCCCTGGTCGTGCTGGTAGTCGTTCTGCTCGCCTGCACGCTCGCGGTGGTCGCCGGGTGTGGCGGCAGCAAGACGGAGAGCCAGAGCGACGCGCAGAAGATCCTGAAGCAGAGCCAGGACAAGATGTCCGAGGTCGAGACCGTGAAGGTGACCGGCAAGATGGTCATCGGCACCCCGGGGGCGGAGGTCAAGCAGGAGACCGCCGATCTCTCCATGGAAGCCAAGATGGTGACCCCCGACGAGATCGAGGGACACATGGTGATAACGGAGAGCACCGGGGCGAAGACGGACGTCTACATGTCGCAGGGCTACGTCTACACCAATGACCCGGCCACCGGCTGGTACAAGCAGAAGGCCGACGAGGCCGGCACCTCCTCCACCATGATGTCACCGCAGGACCTGGAGGAGCTCAGCAAGTACGCCGAGAACGTCACCATGACCGAGACAGGAGACGAGTACAAGCTGACCTTCGACGTGGGCTCCGAGTACTTCGAGAAGGCCATGGCCGCCCAGTACGGCGACGAGTCGACGCAGACCATCCCCGGCTCCAAGGAGCTCGAGGAGATGATGAAGAGCCTTATCAAGGGCATCGAGATGAGCGTGACCTACACCATCGACAAGTCCACGATGCTCGCCAGGTCGGCGGATATCAAGATGACGATGAAGGACGCGCCGATGATGGGCGACGTGAGCATCGCCATGGACCTGAACTTCAGCGATTACGGCGCGCCGGTCGAGGTCGCGCTGCCCGCGGAGGCTCAGTCCGCCCAGGAGGTCACTCCCGGCACCGCGATGCCTTCGATCCCCGGGCTGGGGATCTAGCAACCGCTGGAGAAAACTATCTGAGCCGGGACCTGGAGTCCCGGCTCTTGTCTTTTCACCCCCACCCCGACCCTCCCCCCTCGAGGGGGAGGGAGGAATTGGTCTAGCGGGAGGTTACGATCTCGCGGAGGCTCTCGACCAGGTAGTCAACCTCGTCGGCGGTGTTCATGTAGCTGAGGCTTATCCTCAACGCTCCGGTCTCCAGCGTCCCCAGCGTCTCGTGCGCAGCCGGCGAGCAGTGCAGGCCCGCCCTGGTGGCGATCCCGTAGCGGGTGTCGAGCGACTCCGCCAGCTCGGGGGGGGATTTACCCTCGACAGTGATGGGAACGATGGCGACCCTTGCCTCCGGCTCGAGGGGGCCGTACGTGGCAACCCCCCGGATCGAGCGCAGCCCCTCCAGCAGACGTCCCAGCAGCTCCAGCTCGTGTCGCCGGATCCCGTCCAGGCCCGCCTCCGCGATGAAGCGGGCGCCCGCCCCAAGGCCGGCCAGCCCCATCGCGTTCAGGGTCCCGCTCTCGTAGCGGTCCGGGACCTCGCGCGGCTGCTCGAAGTCGGTGGAGTGGCTGCCGGTTCCGCCGTAGCACAGTGGTACCAGCTCGACTCCCTCCCCGACGAAGAGGCCGCCCGTCCCCTGGGGCCCGAACAGCTCCTTGTGGCCGGTGAAGGCGATCAGGTCCAGTCCGCCGGGGTCCATGTCCAGCGGGAGCCGGCCCGCGGTCTGGGCCGCGTCGACAAGCAGGCGCAAGCCCCGCCGCCGGGCGATATCGGCGACGTCGGCCAGGGGCAGGATGGTGCCGGCGACGTTCGAGGCGTGGGTGATGATCACCAGGGTGGTCTCCGGGCGCAGCGCCGCCTCCAGGTCGGAGGGCTCGAGCCCACCGTCGGGGGCGCAGCGCACCACCGAATGCTCGACCCCCACCGAGCCGGCCGCCACCAGCGGCCGCATGACGGAGTTGTGCTCGATGGAGGTGGTGACCACGTGGTCGCCCGGTCTTACCAGCCCCCAGATGGCCAGGTTCAACGCCTCGGTGGCGTTCTTCGTGAAGACCACACGGAGGGGGTCGCCCACGTTCAGCAGCCGCGCCGCCGCTTCCCTGGCGGCGTACACGATCCTGCCCGCCTCCACCGCCCTCCGGTGGCCCGAGCGCCCGGCGCTCCCGCCGACCTCCCGGGCGAAACGATCCATCTCCCGGTAGACGGCCTCGGGCTTGGGGTAGGTGGTGGCGGCATTATCGAAGTACGCCTGTCTCATGCTGGTCCTCAATCCCCCTCACCCTGCCCTCTCCCCCCAGGGGAGAGGGTTCCTAAGGCGTCTCGCATTCCCGCTCTCCGAGGAAGACCGGCAGGCGCCTGGCCCTGCCTGCCGCCTCCAGCCGCCCGAACACGCCTCGCTCGACCAGGCATGCCAGGCCGCCGGCGATGATGAGGGCTCCTACCGCGAACAGCATGTAGAACCCGGGCTCGAGGTCCTGGTACTTCACGTAGTTGAGGTAGTGGACCAGCAGGATGAAGGCGCCGATCAGGAAGTCGGCCAGCAGGTATAGCCCCTGGAAGAGGCGGGAGCTCACGCCCAGGAAGCAGAGCTGGATGAGAACAGGTACGAAGGCGAACCAGGGGAGCAGCCCCGCCAGGCCGAACCTGATCTCCTCCCCCGAGGCGTTGCGGCCCCAGGGCAGGGACAGGGACAGGGCGATGAACACGACCTCCAGAATGCATATACCCAGGATCAGCCAGCTGAAGGCGGACAGCCTCAGCTCGAAGCGTGGGGCGTGCCCGCTCTCGTCGGGCTTCTCCTTAGACTCAGACGCGGTCGTAGTAGATGTCAAACGGTTTCTCGCCGGTCAGGAAGCGGTCCAGGTCCTCACCGTTGTACAGCTTCATGACGATCCTGCGGACCTTTCCGCTTATCTCGCTGATGATCTCCTTCGTCATCTCCTGCTTGTAATACTCGGAGAGGTCCAGCGGCCGGCCGATGCGGACCCTGGCTCGCTTGTAGTAGTTCCACTGGACACCCTGCTGGAAGTCGGGGTGGTCGAAGAAGGGCTTGACCAGCGCGGGCGGTATCCTGGGGAGGTTGCGCTCGCCGCTGCCGATGACGCAGGTGGGGATCACGGGCACCTTCGCCTCGAAGGCGATCCGGGCGAAACCTGTGCGGAAGGTCCGTACCTTCGCCACGGCGTGAAGCTTCGCGATGGTGTGGACCCCCTCCGGGAAAACTCCCACGAGCTCCCCGTCCTTCAGCATGTTGACCGCGGACTCGAGGCCGGCCCTGCTCTTCTCTCCCCCGAACACGTCCACCGGGGAGACCCCCCAGGCCCAGAAGAGCTGGGAGATCACCGGGAGCTTGAAGGCGACGGAGGCCGCAATGAAGTTCACCGGGCGCTCGATGCTCAGGGCGAGGCTCATGGGATCGAGCACCGGGTTGCGATGGTTGCAGACGATCAGCGCGGGGCCTTCCTCGGGGATGTTCCAGGCGCCCTCGCTCTTGAGGCGCAGCTTGAACCGGACCAGCGGACCGATGGTCATCTTGCTTATGGTGTATACGAGCAGCTGGTTTACGTCCATGGATTACCCCGTGCTCTCCAGACCCCGGCTAGAACGTGTCCGGAAGGACATGCGTGTTGTTGGTCTTCGGCTTGCGGCTGGGATCCATGCGGGTGGCGCCCGTCATCTGGACCTGCATGGGGAGGAACTTGTGGCGCATCGGGACCGAGGTTAGCACCTCCACCGCCACCTCCCCCAGGACCCGGTTCTTGAAGAGCCTGTTGACCACGGAGATTAGCGTATCCGGGCTGAGGGAGTCGAGCACCTTCTCCATCAGGCCGGCGAACTCGTCGATGGACCCGGCGATGACCGCGGGGTCTATCTCGCGCATCAGCTCCTTGGTCCAGTCGCCGATCATGTTCACCGTGGAGGCCATCACCTTGGGGTCGATCTCGGAGGTGACCCGTGCCAGCCACGCCGAGTTGCGGTTGACCCCGTCGGCGATGACCGCCGGGTCGATTCGCGAGAGCAGGTCCGTCGTCCAGGCGGCGTTCTGGTTGACCACCCCGGCGATGACCTCGGGGGATATCTTCGAGGCCAGCCCGGCGATGAACTCCGGGTTCTCGTTGACCACGCGGGCGACCACCTCGGGGTCCAGGGACCTCATCAGCCCCATCACGAATGCCGGCGTGTCGTAGATGACCTCCGCGATCACCTCCGGGGACAGCGCGTCGATGGTCCCCATCAGGAAGTCCGGGCTCAGGTTCAGCGCCTCGGCGATGGGCTTGGGGTCTATCTCCTGGAGGTAGTCGGCCAGCATCTGCGGGTTGCCGTCCAGGGCGCCCACCAGGACGGCGGGGTCCACCTGCTCCATCATCCTGGCGAGGAAGTCGGGGTTGTCGTTGATGGCCTCGGCCACTACCCGCGGTGACAGCGAGGCGATAGCGCCCGAAAGCAGCTTGCCGTAGCCGATAACGGTGCCGGCAGCGCGGCCGATCATCTCAAGGATCATGCTAACCACCTCGTCATCCGAGACCTGGTCGGCCGGCTTGTCGACCGTCCGGCTCGCGCCGACCAGTATCACCTTGAACCGCTTGTAGAGGACGCGGCGCGCGAGGTCCGCCCCTATCCCCGTCAGTACCCCTGTCGACATCCGGGCCCATCCAATGATAGCAGTTTTCGGCCGCGCCGGAGCCGGGGTCGGCTCAGGGTGTCCAGCCTATAGAGACGTGGCCCCCGCCGCGGCTGTTCCAGTACATGGACCGCTCGGCCATTATTGGCTGGTCGCTGGTCAGCTTGATCGACGCGTCGGTGTTGGGCAGCTCGTCGGCCACGTTGATGGTCATCCGGCTGGTGGGCGGCACGAAGCGGGTGGCGCCCGCGACCGGGCCGTTGTTGGTCATGTAGGTCACCTGCACCTCGGCGATCGCGGCGTTGGGGTTCTGGATGCACACGAACGACTCGAACCCCCAGGCGGTGGAGCCCTCGGCGAGGTAGATGGTCGTCTCCGGGGAGATCACGCCGATGGTATCGTTCCCGGCCTTGCCGCTCCCGTTGTCCCAGTACATGGACCGCTCCGCTATTATCTCGGTGTCCGAGTCCACCTGGATGGAGACGTCGTAGTTCTGTATATAGTCGTTGACCTTTATGGTCTGACGGCTGTTGGCCGGCAGGCTCATGGTGGGTTCCACTATGGCTCCGTCCGGGGTCATGTAGGTTACGTCCACGTCGGCCGCCGCGGCAGTCGGGTTCTGGAGCAGGAGCCAGGTGGTGAACCCCCAGGCGGTGGAGCCCTCGGCCATGAACCAGGTCCTCGAGCCCTGGACCGTGCCGATCGAGTCGTGGCCGCCCCGGCGCCCGTCCCAGTACATCGACCGCTCGCAGATCACGGGCTGGTCGCTGACGACCCTGGCGGAGACGTCGCAGAAGCCCACGTCCTTGGATACGTCGAGGGAAACGCGCTGGCCGGTGTAGACCTGGATTGTCTGCTTCTGGATCGGGCCGCTCGGCGTCTGGTAGGTGATGTCGACGTTGGCGGGGGTGACGGACAGCTGGTTGGGATTGGCGATGAGCAGCCAGGTCTCGAACGGGTAGGTGGTGCAGCCCTCGGCCATGTACCAGACCATGGACGGCTCCACGACCCCGATCGAGTCGGTGCCCTCCGTACGGTTGTTCCAGTAGATGGACCGCTCGGCGACGATCTCCTGGTCGGACTGCAGCTCGGTGGAGACGTCCACGTTGGGGATGTCGTCGTTGAGCCGCATGGTCACCCTCGAGCTCGCCGGCACGGTCACCGCGGTCGGCCTGGGAATGCGGCCGTACTGCTGGGTGTTGTAGACCACGTTCACGCTCGCGTCGGTGGCGGTGGTGTTCTCAATCAGGACGAAGGTCTCGAACCCCCAGGCCGTGGAGCCCTCGGCCAGGTACCAGGTCTGGGCGGGGGTCGGCGGCGCGGTGACGGTGAAGTCGACGCCGTTGCTGACGCCGAACGGTGTCGACACAACTACGGGTCCCGTGGTGGCGCCGTCAGGAACGCGCGTGGTGATGATGGTGTCCTGCCAGACCAGAGGGGTCGCACCGACGCCGTTGAAGGTGACCACACTGAAAGGTCCCAAGGCCCCGAAGTTGGAGCCGTTGATGACGACCAGCATCCCCACCGGCCCCGTGTCGGGGAGCACGTTGGCGATGAAAGGCACCAGGGGCTGTGCCCCCGCGGGTGCCGCCCAGCAGGCCAGGGCGGCAAGTGCCAGCATTACGACGACCGCGGTGCAGGTGGCGCGCTTCATGTGAACCTCCAATTGCTTTTGGTAAATAGTATCAGATGACTGAGGAAGGGGTCAGGCGGGATTCAAGTCATAGCCTCAGGTTCGACCAACCCTTGGACGAACCGGGGGGTCAGACACTTGCGCGCGCTCAATTCTCATCAACACTGTGATTGGAGTTTACGCGTGAAACTGTCTGACGCCCCTGTTTGATTATGGTTGAGGTTAATTCCCGCATCAGTCGTACATCGCCTCGATGGTGTCGCCGTACTGCTTCTGCACTTCCTTGCGCTTTATCTTCAGCGTCGGGGTGAGCAGCCCGCCCTCCTCGGTCATCTCCTCCGGCAGCAGGGTGAACCGGGTGACCCGCTCGTGCCGGTCGAAGTCCGCCAGCGCCACGTCGATACGCTCCTTCATGAACGAGTTGACCTTCGGGTCCGCCAGCATCTTCGCCCTGTCGGAGGTGTCGACACCGTTCTCCTTCGCCCACGCCTCCAGGTCCGGGTAGCTGGGCACGATAAGGGCGCTCACGAACTTGCGCCTGTCGCCGATGACCGCCGCCATCTCGATGTACCTGTCCAGCTTGAGGGCGTTCTCGACGTTCTGGGGAGCGACGTTCTTGCCACCCGCGGTGACTATGAGGTCCTTCTTGCGGTCGGTGATGTACAGGAACCCGTCGTCGTCGAAGTGCCCGATATCGCCGGTGTGGAACCAGCCCCCGGCCAGCGCCTCAGCCGTTGCCTCCGGCATGTTGTAGTAGCCCTTCATCACGTTGGGGCCCTTCACCAGTATCTCGCCGTCCCCGGCTATCTCGACCTCGTCGCCGGGGATGACCAGCCCCACCGAGCCGAACCGGTAGTTCTCCGGTGTGTTGCAGGTCACGACCGGCGAGGTCTCGGTGAGGCCGTACCCCTCCAGGATGAGGATGCCCATGGCGTGGAAGAACTCGGCTATCTCCCTGGCGAGCGGCGCCCCGCCGGACACGAAGAAGCGCAGCCGGCCGCCCATCTTCTCGTAGATTTTGGAGAACACCAGCTTGTCGGCCACCTTGTACTCGAGACCGAGCCAGACGGGGATCGGCCGGTGGTTCATCTTGAGCTTGCTTACCCGGCCGCCGACCCCGGCCGCCCAGTTGAATATCTTCTGCTTGAGCGCCGGCTCCGCCTCGACATTGGCGAGCACGCCCGCGTGTATCTTCTCGTACAGGCGTGGGACGCTCACCATCCACTCCGGCTTTATCGCGGCTATATCGTCCACCAGCGTGTCGATGGAGCCCGCGTGCGCGATGGTGCACCCGTTGTAGATCGAGCCGTAGTAACCGCTCATGCGCTCCAGGACGTGGCTGAGTGGCAGGAAGGAGAGGACATTGTCCGTGTCGTCTATGTGGACCACCTTCGAGACGGTGGACACGTTGGACATGAAGCAGCGGTGCGGCAGCATGACCCCCTTGGGGTCTCCGGTGGTACCCGAGGTATAGACTATGCTGCTCAAGTCCTCGGGCCCGACATTCTCCAGCCGCTCGTCGAACTGGTCCGGGTTGGCGTTCTTCTCCCCCAGCCCGAGCACATCGCCGAAGGTGATGACGTCAGGGTGGTCGCTGGTGGTGTCGTCCATGGTCACTATCTTGCCCAGTTCGGGAAGGTTGTCCCTAACCTCCAGGACCCTGGCCAGGTGGTCGGCGGTGCCGACGAAGATGACCTTGGACCCCGAGTCCTTGATTATGTACTCGGCCTGCTTCGCGGTGATGGTCGCGTACAGAGGCACGTCCGCCGCGCCGATGGAGAGCGCCCCGACGTCCACCATCTGCCACCTCGGGCTGTTGGCCGAGAAGATCGCCACGCGGTCTGAGGGGTCGATGCCCATTGTGATCAGAGCCAGCCCCAGCTTGCGGGCGTTATCGTAGAACTGGTTCCAGGTGAGCTCCTTCCAGGTTTCCCCCTCCCTCCACTTCATCAGGAGGCGGTCACCGTATCTGGCCACCTGCCCCTTGAACATGGCGCCTATCGTCTCGTAACCCATACGGTGGGCTCCTTTCGCGTTGTCCGCCGCCATCCGCCGTTGAGTTTCTCACTGGTTGCCCCCCGAGTAAAGCGCCGGCGGTGGTGGCGCGTGCGCCTGTGCTACAGTCATCTCATGGACGAAAAGCTGTTCAGGAAGGTGGAGCACGCGCTCGAGGAGCCCGGGCGCCTGGAGTCGATGCGCTCGGCCTTCCGCTCGGTTCTGGACAAGCAGACCCGCAACGCCGGCCGCATCCCCGACCTGGAGGAACGCAGGGAGCGCCTGCGGGAGGTGAGGGCTTCCTGCGCCGGTGACGCGGCCCTGCTGGAGCGGGCGGTAGCGGGCCTGGAGGCCAACCGCTTCCGGGTCCTGCGCGCGGCGGACGCCGCCGGGGCCGTCCGCCTGGTGCTCGAGGAGATGGGCGACGAGAAGCTCCTGGTCAAGTCCAAGACCAACCTCGCCCGTGAGATAGGGCTGTCCGGCGCCCTCGCGGAAGCCGGTATAGAGGTAGTCGATACCGACATAGGCGACCGGGTCCTGCAGCTCGCCGGGGAGCAGGCCGTGCATCCGACCGGGCCCTGCGCCCACCTCTCTCGATACGATATAGCGGCGATCCTCCGGGAGAAGCTGGGCATCGAGGTCGAGGCGGACCCGTCCGCGATAATCGAGGCCGTGGTCGCCGACCTGGTCCCCCACATCGCGAGCACCCGGGTGGGGCTCACGGGGGTGAACGCGATCTGCGCCGCCGAGGGCGCCGTCCTGATGGTCCACAACGAGGGCAACCTCGACCTGGTCAGCCAGCGTCCGGGCAAGCTGATAATGCTGGCCGGCATCGAGAAGGTCTACCCGTGCATCGAGGACGCGGTGAGCATGGCCAAGCTGGAGACCTACTACGCGACGGGCCAGCCGGTCACGTCGTTCATGCGGGTGATAGGCGGGCCCAGCAAGACCGCCGACATCGAGAAGGAGCTCTACTACGGTGTCCACGGGCCGCGGGAGCTGACGCTCATACTTGTGGACAACGGGCGCTCGGCGCTGATGGCGGACGAGGGGTTCCGCGAGGCGCTCTTCTGCATCGGATGCGGCGCCTGCCTGCTGGAGTGCCCGGTCTACGACGTTGTAGGCCCCGTCTACGGCTCGCCGGGTCACCTCGGGGGGCCCGGGGTCTGCGCCACGCCGATCCCGGGGTCCGGGAGAAGGATGGAGGCCGCCGTCGAAGCCGGGCTGCCCCTGTGCACGACCTGTGCGCTGTGCCGGGAGCGCTGCCCGGTCCGCATCGACACCCCGGCGCTGGTGGAGGAGCTAAGGGAGATGGCGGTGTCGGCGGAGCTGCTGCCGTTCGGTGAACAGGCGACACTGGTCTCCTCCGTCCGCAACTACTCGAACCCGTGGGGGCAGCCCCGTCGCGGGCGGGAGAAGTGGGCGGCCGGGCTCCGGGTCCCGGAGGCCGGTGAGAGCACCACGGTCTTCTTCGCGGGTTGCTCGTATGCCTACCTCGTGCCGGAGGAGGCGCGCTCGGCGGTGAGACTGCTCACCGCTGCCGGGGAGGCTCCCCTCCTGCTGGGGGCGGACGAGGCCTGCTGTGGCGGCCCCCTGGCCCGCATCGGAGAGCGGGATGCTTTCCGCGAGACCGCGCTCCGGAACATCGAGAGCCTCCGTGCCGTGGGGGCCGCCAGGGTGGTCGCGGCGTGCCCGGGCTGCCTGAAAGCCCTGCGGGAGTACGCATCGATATCCGACCTCGACCTCGAGGTACTTCACATCACCCAGGTGCTGGACGGGGCGCTGGCCGAAGGACGCCTTGCATTCAGAGCCCCCGAAGCACTCACCGTCACTTATCACGACCCCTGCCACCTGGGGCGCGGGCAGGGCATCCTGGACGAACCGCGCCGGCTTCTGGAGGCAGTCGACGGACTCACGTTGTTGGAGATGGAGCACAGCGGGCTCTACTCCACGTGCTGCGGGGCCGGTGGCGGCGTGCGAACGGCTTTTCCCGGGCTGGCCGCCCGTATCGCCGAGAAACGCGTCCACGCGGCCCGCGAGACCGGCGCCGACCTGCTGGTGACCTGCTGTCCGTGGTGCGAGCAGAACCTGGGCGAGGCCGCGGACGGGGCTGGCGGCCCCGAGGTCGTGGGCCTTCTGTCCCTCCTGGCCCGCTGCCTATGAAAGATTACCTCAAACCAAAACTTTCACCGTGAAAGATTACCTCAAACCAAAACTTTCACCGAAGGCTTAATCGAGGCCGCTGATGAAAGAAATGGTCTGAGGTATTCTTTCACGCCCCTCAAGCCAGGAGGAGGGGCTGGCCCTCCCGGCAGCCGACGTACCTCGCCACGCCGGGGCACTTGGCCTGGAAGAGGAAGAACACCTCGCGACCGCAATCCTCCAGGGTCTCCCAGTTTCCCTGGCCTTTGCTGAGCACCACGTCCGCGGCCTCGAACCGCTCGGCGAACTCCACGGTGGCGCGTCCCGGCACGGTGCCGGGCATCTCCATACCGCTGGAGATGACCTCGCACAGCGAGTCCATGCCGACCTGGCGGGCCTCGACCATGGTGACGTCGTTGATGATCGGCGCACCCCGCACCGCGAGCGTGACCTGGAGGTCATAGCTCTCCAGTAGCGTTTCGACGAGCACACGGTCGAAGATCAGCTCGCCGCAGTTGTCCGCTATCACCATGACCCGCCGGGCCGAGCCCAGCCTTTCCACGAGCGGAGGATAGGCCTCCAGCCCGTCCTCCCCCGCCAGAGCCTCGGTGATGCTGCGCTGGAGGTCGAACGACTCCCGGGCCCCGGGGTCCACCGCGTTGCCGGCGATCGCCAGGCGTACGGCCGTCAACAGCGGATCGGCGGATTGCGAGACCTCGCCGCGCAACCAGGGGAGAA
This sequence comes from Actinomycetota bacterium, assembly GCA_018831265.1. GTDB lineage: Bacteria > Actinomycetota > Geothermincolia > Fen-727 > Anoxymicrobiaceae > JAHJCO01. The sequence goes on along the minus strand of JAHJCO010000059.1, from coordinate 132,193 downwards.
GGCGGGCCACCGCGTCGTTCTGCTCGCGTTTCTGCGCAGCGAAGGGGTCGGGGTTGCCGGACAGTTCGCGCACCATCCCGTAGATCTCCTCGCCGGCCTCGGGAGGGGTCATGTCGCTGCGGGCGCGGGCCATGACGGCCGCCGCCTCTGAGAGCACCCGGAGATGGAAAGCCTCGTCGTCGGTCACCAGACGCGCGGCCGAAAGGGCCTGCCTCATGGCGCAGGCATAGCACTCCCCGAGCAGCTTCACGCTTCGTCCAGCGCCGCCGGCGCCCCCCGCACGATCGTGCCCGGTATATGACGCCTCGCCTCAGCGAGCATCCCGTCCATGTCCTCCTCGGTGAAAGGCCGCAACTTCGCGAACCGCGGGTCAAGGGTATCGCGTGGGCTGAAGTGCTGGAGCACGTAGCGCTCCTCACCCTCCAGGCCCTTTGCGATGCGGGACACCTCCTCGGGGCCGTGCATCATGGGTACCACGGTCGTTCGGAACTCCCTCTCCAGGTCGGACGAACGTATCAGCTCGATGCTCTCGAGCACCCGGTCCAGCAACCCGGCGTCGTCCACCCCCGTGGCCACCCGGTACGGGCCTGGCTCCAGCGGAGCCTTGACATCCATCGCCACGTAATCGATCAGACACTCGTCCATGAGCCCCGAGAGCGCCTCGGGCAGGCTGCCGTTGGTGTCGAGCTTCACCCTCACCCCGGCGCCCTTCAGGGAGGCGCAGAGGTCAGGCAGACCCTCCTGCAGGCAGGGCTCGCCGCCGGTTATGCAGACGCCTTCTATCCATCCCTTTCGGTCGGCCAGGAAGTCGAGCACTTCTCCCAGCGGCACCGTTTCCAGGGTGGAGGGATTCAGCACGAGGTCGGGGTTCTGGCAGAACGGGCAGCGGAAGTTGCAGCGCGGCAGGAAGACGGTGGAGACCAGCATGCCCTCCCAGTCGAGCATCGAGCTTGGTATGAAACCCTTGATCTGTAGAGCAGACACGGCCGGGCCGCTAAGCCTCCAGGCGCTTGCGAAGCTCGTCGGGCTGGCAGACGCCAATGACCTTGTCGGTCTCCTGCCCGCCCTTGAAGAACACGATTGTAGGGATGGCGGTAACCCCGAAGCGTCCGGCCAGCTCCGGGTTCTCGTCCACGTTGCACCTGGCGACGACCGCCTTGCCTGCCATCTCGTCGCTGAGGCCCTCGATGACCGGGTGCATCATCTTGCAGGGGCCGCACCACGGCGCCCAGAAATCCACCAGCGCCGGCTTGTCTGCATTGATGATCTCGGTCTCGAAATTCTGATCGGTTATCTCCAGCACGTCGGCCATCTTTCCTCCCCGTCTCTCGGCGTCGCGGGAGCCCCGGCTCCCACGCGCGCCATTCTACACCATCTTCACGGCGCCCTCCGGGCAGGCCTTGGCGCAATCGCCACACCGCCGGCAGTGCTCCAGGTCCACCAGGGGATACTCCGAGGCGCGCCCCTCCTCCTCCTCGGATTCGGGCCCGACCTCCAGCGCCCCTCTCGGGCACACCCTGGCCGCCGCGCAGTCCAGCTTGCGATCGCATCGGCCACGGTCTATCCATGGCATCTTCAATATCAAGGCGGAACCTCCTGCCCGCTACCGGCTACGTAAGCCCCCGGGAACGGTCCCCGAACATCCATTGACAACCGGACAGACTAATACTTTTACACTAAGGTGCCTGGCACCAACTATTAGCTACTTCATCATCCCGGTGGAGACGTGGCCGCCGCCCCGGGCGTTCCAGTACATCGAGCGCTCCGCGATTATCCGCCGGTCGGAGAAGACATAGGCCGAGGCATCGCTCGCCGGCACCAGGTCTTCGTTGGCGTGCACGGTAACCCTGCTGTTTCCCGCAAGCACGAAGCCGTCCCGGTCCACCGGGCCCTGCGGGGTCATGTACTTGACGCCGATGTTCGCCGGCTCCGGGTTCGGGTTCTGGATGAGTATCCACTCGTCGAAGCCCCAGTCGGTGGTGCCCTCGGCCAGGAAACACTCCTGCCTGGACTGCAGGACCCCGATCGCGCAGTGCCCGGCCTTGCCGGTCCCGTTGTTCCAGTACATCGCGCGCTCGGCGATGACCCCGACGTCGGACTCCACCCTCACCGAGACGTCCTCGGCAGGCAGGACGTCGTCCACGTGGATGGTCTGACGGGTACCCGCATCGACCGTCACCGGCGGTTGCGGAACCGGGCCTTCCGGCGTCATGTAGGTGAGCGTCACGGTCGCGTTCTCGGAGCCCGGGTTCTGCAGCAGCACGTACTCGTCGAAGCCCCAGTCGGTCGTGCCCTCGGCAATGTACCAGGTCTCCGACGGCGTCACGGTGCCGATCGAGTCGTGCCCCCCGCGCATCCCGTCCCAGTACATGGAACGCTCGGCGATGATCCTCTGGTCCGAGAGCACCTTGAACGACATCTCCTCGGCCGGCAGGTCCTCCGAGACCACGATTGTCTCGCGGCTGTTGGGGGGCATGGCGAAAGGCGCCTTCTCGACGGGGCCCTCCGGCGTCATGTAGGTCACGAAGACGGTTGCCACTTTGCTCTGGGGGTTCTGTATCAGCAGGTAGGTGTCGAAGCCGTAGTCGGTCGTCCCCTCCGCCAGGTACCAGGAGTACGCGGGCGCCTCGACCCCTATGCAGTCCGTGCCCTCGATCCTGCCGCCCCAGTACATGGAACGCTCGCAGATTATCTCGGCATCGGAGGTCACCTTGGTCGATACGTCGGTGTCCAATGCGAAGTCGTTGACCCGGATGGTGGTCCTGCTCTGCGCGGGCACCGGTACGGCCAGCGGGTCCAGCGACCCGTCCGGGGTCATGAAGGTGACCGTAGTGCTGGCCTGCGTCCCGCCCGCGTTCTGTATGAGGACGTACTCCTCGAAGCCGTATGCGGTCGAGCCCTCGGCCAGGTACCAGGTCGTACTCATCGAAGGATCGGCCACGAACCCTCCGTCCAGCGAGTCGCCCAGCATGTCGTCGTTCTCGACCACCAGGTTCCATGGGCCGGCCTGGGCACCGGTGAGGTCCACGTCGCAGTCGATACGTGTGGAGCCGCTCACCGCGATGGCGGTCCCGGTGATCGCCAGCTCGCCTTCGCGCTGCAACGCCACCTTCGCCGGCGTCGCGAAGTTGGCGCCGGTGATGGTCAGATGCGCGTCGGCCCCCGTGTCCGAGTGGTCGGGCGTCACCGAGGATATCGCGGGACCGGTCCCCGACGGCCTGGGGGCCAGCAGGGCCGCCTCCGCGTCGATGAGGCCCCAGCCGGTCTCGTTGTCCCAGCCGGCCGCTCCGATGTCCCTGCATGTCGAGCTGATGGCCCCGGTGACCTCGTCCACCGTCCAGGTGGTGTGCTCGGACCGCACCAGGGCCGCCACGCCCGCGACGTGGGGGCAGGCCATGGAGGTGCCCTGCATCGAAACCTCGACGAACGGGCTTGATGGATTACCCAGGGTCTGGTACGTCTCCTGGATGATGCCTTGAGCGAACAGGTGCCCATCACCGCCCGGGGCGCAGACGTCCAGCTCGCTGCCGTAGTTCGAGTACGAAGACCTGTTCTTGTTCTTGTTTGTAGCGCCCACCGCGACGCACGAAGGGTAGGCCGCCGGGTACCCTACCAGCGGGTCGTCGTCGTTTCCCGACGAGGCGCACAGCAGCGTCCCGCGGCTCCGGGCGAGCCTCAGAGCCTCTTCGAGCGCGGCGTTGGGCTCCGGGCCGGACAGGCTCATGTTCACGACCTCGACCCCGTGGGTGGAGGCGAACTCAAGACCCTGGATGAGCTCGACGTCAGTGCCACTGCCCTCGCCGTCCAGCACCTTCACCGGCATGAGTGTGCACCCGAACGCCACGCCGGCCACCCTGAAGTTGTTGTTAGTGCTCTGCGCCACGGTGCCCGCGACGTGCGTGCCGTGTCCGTGGTCGTCGTCGGCGTACTGGTCGTCGTTGATGAAGTCATAGCCCTGGGTGAAAGCGGTCGTGTCCAGGTCAGTCGCCTTATGGAAGCCACCGCCGTCGCGGTAGGCGATCCCGGTGTCCAGCACCGCCACCACCACGCCCGGCGACCCTGTCTCGATGTCCCAGGCGGCGGGCATGTTAATATCGGCGTCCACCGGCGTCGTATCGTGGAGGTTCCACTGCTTGTCGAAATCGGTGTCGTTGGGGGTGAAGTCGACGCTGCGCACGTAGTTCGGCTCCGCGTAGTAGACGAGCCCCGAGGCCCGCAACGCCTCGATCGCCTCCTCGACCCCGCCCGGCACCTCCAGCAGCTCGATGCCGCTCACGGTGAGGCGCTTCGCCCGCCTGGCCCCCAGTCCCGTCAGCGCGCTCTCGACCGCCCCCGCTCCCACCGGCTCCCTGAACCTGACCAGCACCTCGCCGGGCGCGTACCGCCCGGGCCGCGGAACGGCCGGACCCGCCGGTTGCCCCGCAATCGCCGGTGTCAGCACCATCGCCGGCGCGGCGACGGCACAGATCAGCACGGTCAGCAGGGCGGCGGCGATGCTTCTCTTCACGGCGTTCCTCCAGGGATGCTCGGTACGGCTTCTTGTCGCCATGATAGGGCCGCCCCCCTGGGTGGTCAACGACGCTCGACACCCGATGGTCGATTGGATAGTATCCTCGGCGGTAGAGCGGCTAACCGAGGAGGGGGCGCCATGGCACAGTTCGGAAGCCAGGAGTGGGTGGAGTTACTCAAGACCACGGTCAACAAGGACAAGGAGCTTCCCAGGGCCGGCAAGGGGTTCGACGCGACGATACACTTCGTGGCGACGGGCGCCAAGGGCGGCGACATCCATTTCTGGACACACATGAAGGACGGGGCCGTGCTCGAGGCGGTCAGCGGCGAGGACAGGAAGTGCGACTTCACCCTGACCGGCGACTACGCGCTGTGGAAGGAGGTCGTGGCCGGCAAGCAGGACCCCCTGCAGGCCATCATGACCAAGAAGCTGCTCTTCGAGGGCAATATGCAGACCGTCATGAAGTACATCAAGGCCGTGAACCTGGTGATGGAGTCGGTCAAGAAGGTCTCCACTTCCTGGCAGTGATCCGGGGGCACTGGAGCCGCAGCCGCCACTGTCCATCTGCTACAATCGGATAAACCATGCCCCGGTAGCTCAGACGGATGGAGCGACGGATTCCTAATCCGTAGGTCGCGGGTTCGAGTCCCGCCCGGGGCTCCACACGACCCTGATGTGCTAAAGGGTCAGGCACTTTTGCACACGGGATAGGGAGCGCACGCTGAGGTGAGCGCACTGGACACCTACATGGTGCGGAGGTTCGAGCCGGAGAGGGACCTGGCCGGGGCCTGCGACGCCTTCGTGAGCGGATTTCACCACATACTCTGGCCCCTCATCGACCACGCGGACAGGTCCCTGCTCGAGGACATGATCCTCACCGCTAACCACATGAGCGCGGCGACCTACGTGGCCGAGGCGGACGGGGAAGCCCGCGGGATACTCGTGGGTGGGCTTCCGTTCGAGAACCGCCGGGCCGCGCGCATGATGGGAACGGGCATGTCGTTCCTCATGCGCTGGTTCGCCGGGCGGAACCGGGCCAAGGCAACGCCTTTCGCCAGGGCCTGCCTGCGCAGGGTGCTCGTCGGCTATCTGCCGTTCACCTACCGTCACCCGATGAGCCCCAGCACCGAGACGCTCATGCTCACCAGCCAGAAGGAGTACCGCGGAGGCATCGGCAGGGTGATGATGGACGCCTGGGTCGCCGAATCGCGCGCCCTGGGCTATCACAAGACCACGGTCGGCACGGACACAACACTCTCGTGGGACTTCTACGAGAGGTACGGGTTCTCCCGCGTGCGGGAGTTCAACCTGACGGCCTACGACTACTCGCTGCCCGGCGAAGAGGTCACGGGGTACATCTACTCGCTGGACATCTGACCATGAGAATTCACCTCAACCATCTTTTTTCACAAGCGATGACAATCCCGGGCTGAGAGCCCGGGCTCAAGCGGCGAGTCCGTTACGAAAGGAGAGCTATGCGCGAGGGCCGGTACAAGCCACTCCCTTACGTGGCGGAGCGGTACCAGTGGGACGGGCGGAGCGAGTACACCCAGTGGTGGTTCTTCGACGGCGAGTTCGAGAGCGGTCACCGCGTGATGACCATCATGATGCCCCGCATGTTCGGGGCGGTGGAGGACGACGACAACGGACCGGATCCCGGAATAACCCTGGCCGTGGTCGAGCCCGGCCCTGTCGCTCACCGTTCCCATGCCTACTACCCCGGGGAGTTTTCCGCGGACGAATCCGGCATGAGGATGTCGTTCGGCGAGGACTTCGCCTCCTTCGAGGACGGCCGGTACCGGGTGCGTGCGCTCCAGGGAAACCTCGGCTTCGACCTGGAGTACAGACCGCTGCTTCCACCGTGGCCCCCGTTTCCCGGGCGGGCCGGATTCATGGCGAGGCCCCTGCTCTGGACGCTCGCGCCGGAAAAGTATTTCCACTACGCCTCGATGGTGCCCCGGGGCGCGGTCGAGGGCCGGCTTTCTCTCCCGGGCGGCGAGGTGGCCGTAAGCGGGGTCGGTTACCACGAGCAGGGCCGCACCGACGCCCGCTTCCAGGGCCTCTTCAGCTACTGGTACTGGAACCGCTTCTTTCTGGGCGATTGGACTTTCATCTTCCCCGTGGCACAGGCGCCCCGGCGGGCCATGAACGCGACCATGCGCGCACTCCTGGTCTATCGCGGCGAGGAGTGCATGGCCGACATCTTCGATGTCACCGGCCTGCTGCTGCGCCACCGGGTGCTCGAGTACCAGGAGCACACCCCGTCGGGCCGCCGGCTACCGAAGCGGGCGCACTTCGAGGCACGGTGGCGCGGTACCGATCTCCACGTGGAGATGGAACTGGGGCAGGAAATCGAGGCATTCCGCTTCCAGGCTTTCGGCGAGACCTCGGCCCTGCAGCCCGTCTGGGCGCAGCACGTCATGCGGGTCGGTGCCAGCGGGCGCGTGGCGGGCGAGCGGGTGGACCTCCAGGGCGAGGGCGTATTTGAGAGCATGCTCACGGGATCGGAGTAGAGGGAGTCAGGAGCAGGGGTTGGCGCTTGACGCCCGAAGTCATTATTCTATGCAGTGACAGGTACAGCAGATGTAATAAAAGGGCCTGACCCTTTTATTACATCGTAGGGGTAACCGACTCCAAGGGGGGAGCGCATGGAACAGGACTTCAGAATAGGTGACGCGGTCTCGTACGGCTGGGAGCAGTTCAAAGAGAACGTGGGGTTCTACATCGCGGTGGTGCTGATAATCTTCATCGCCGGCGCGATCCCCAACTTCTTCACGAACATGGGAGTCTTCGTGAACTCGAGGGGGATCGTCATCACCTTCGGGGTCGTCTTCGGGATAATCGCCTTCATCGTGGGCGTATTCCAGAACATGGCGCAGACGAAGATAGGACTGACCGCCTGCGACCAGAAGCCGGCGGACTTCACGGACCTCTACTCGCAGTACACGAAGTTCCTGGACATGCTGGTGGGAAGCATCCTCTACTTCCTGATAGTGCTCGGCGGCATTATCCTCCTCATCGTCCCGGGCATCTACTGGGCGGTCAAGTACCACTTCTGGGGGTACCTCGTGATAGACCAGGGGATGAGCCCGGTGGACGCCATCAAGAAGAGCGGCCAGATGACCAAGGGCCACTGGTGGCACCTGTTCCTCTTCTTCCTTACGATGATCGGCCTCGGGATACTCGGCTTCCTCGCCTGCTGTATCGGCGTCTTCGTCACGGCCCCGATCATCATGATCTCGATCGCGTATGTGTACCGCTGGCTGCTGGCCGCGTCCGGCACGACCGCGGTGATGCCTCCAGAGCAGTTCGCGGCGCCTCCGCCGGCGGTCCCTCCCGCTGAGCCGCCGACCACTCCTGAGGCCTAGAACTCAGATCGACACACGAGGCAAGGCCCCCGGCGAGGACGCCGGGGGCCTTTTCTTTCCTGTCGCGCTACGGTTACGGCAGGCTGTTCAGGTCGCTCGGGACGGCCTCGCCCTTGAACTCGACTCCCGGCCACGGCGGCCCCTGGTCGGCGAGGCACTGCCAGTCGCCAAGCATGTTGTTGAAGACGACCAGGAAGTTATCGGAGGTCGCTTCCCTGGTCCCGGTGACGATCTCCCAGTTGGGGTCCTGGGTGCTGACCTTGGCAACCCTGAAGGTCCATCCGTCGATCAGCTGGCCCTTCGACTGCAGGTAGGCGGTAATCGCCGCGGCTTCCTTCGGCGGCTGTGGCGGAGTCGGGGGAGTCGGTGGCGACGGGAGCAGGTCGCTCGGAGCCCCGTACTTCTTCAGGTCGTCGGAGGTGATGGCCTGTTTGGCCTCGACCACGGTCCAGTTCCCCTTTACGTTGCGGAGCAGGAACTGGCCCCAGAGGCTGCCGCCCTGGTAAGCGTTGTCGATCTTCCAGTTCGGGTCGTTCTTACTTGCGGAGTAGACACTGAAGGTCATGCCGGTCGCATCGACGCCGCTCTTCTTCAGCCACGCCTCAATAGCCTGGACCGGGACGGTATGCTCGATCTCGCCGGGGTTGACCGCGTGGCTGGTCCCGGTCTTCAACACCTCGAAATCGAGCGGGTCGCTGGTCCCGCCCGAGGTGGTCACGGTCACCTTGTAGTCGCCGGCCTTGAGGTCCCTGGGGACCATGGCCGTGATGGCGGTGTCCGTCCAGTCCTGCACGGCCGTCTTCTGGTCCCCGAAGGAGACCGTGGAGTCCCCCTGCTCGGACCCGAAGTCCTGCCCCAGGATCGCGACCTCCAGGCCCGGATCGGAGCTGGCAGGCGTCGTCGAGGAAACGACCGGTTTATTCGCTCCGCCACACCCCGCGGAGAGTGCCACTACCATCGCCAGTACGCATATGGCGGCGGCCGGCACTGTAACCCTGCCACGTCTCATTCCTACCCCCTTTGCAAGCCACTGCCCGTTGGAAATATGTTCCGTCAAGGGCGCCGGTCTCCCTTTACAGGTCCTGGACCTGGAGGGCGGGCGTCGACAGGCGGGCCATCTCGGAGGCCACGATCGAGCGGTGGCAATGGCCCGGGTCGGCCTCGTAGCAGACCAGCGCGACCGGCATCGTCGAGGCGAGGTTGGCCAACTCCTGCAGGATGGAACCCTTGCCCTCGAGCGAGTTCCTGTAGTGCCGGATGAAGTAGGCGCGGTCACCGTCGGCGTTGTACTTCTTTCGCAGGTCTGGTGGGCTGCCGAGCTCGGGGAAGTGCTGGTAGCTTATCCCGTGCTTCTCCAGGTTGGACTTCAGGACCGACTTGGAGAAACCGGCCTTGCGGCTGGAGGCCCGCTGGCGGACGTCTAAGACGAGCTCGACACCGTTGTGCCGCAGTGTCTTCACCAGGTCACCAGGGCTCAGACCCTCGTACCCTATGGTGAAGAGCGTCCCGGACGTACTCCTGCGCCGCATAATACGCCAACCCCGGCACTCGATGATCGCCTGCACGTCGATTGTACACCCACGGCAGGGCGCGCGGAGCGGCCCTGACAGGGCTGTGACATAATCTAGGGGTCAAACCTGAGATTCTGCGTTTCTTACGTTCTTGTTGCAGTCGTCAGGGGTATGCAAGATCTCAGGTTTGACCCCAAATGCAAGAAATGCAAAGAACCAGGTTTGACCCCGGAGGTGTGCATGACCGCCGAGATAGTGGTTATGAACAGGGAAGCGGTGGCGCTGGCCGCCGATAGCGCCGTGACCATACAGAAGGGCCGCGACGAGAAGGTCATCACCTCCGCCAACAAGATATTCACGCTTTCCAGGAAGTGCCCGGTCGGGGTGATGATGTTCGGCGGCGCCAACCACATGGGAGTGCCCTGGGAGACCGTGGTGTCCCTCTACCAGGAGAGGCTCGGCGCGGGGTGTTTCGACACGCTCGAGGAGTACGCCGACGATTTCATGGGCTTTCTCTCCGGCGAGATGCGCCTGTACCCCGAGTCCGAGCAGCGCGATTACTTCGCCGCCACGGTCACTGACTGCTTCGTTTTAGTGAAGAACGTCCTCCGTGACGCGGTCAACTCGCTGGTCGAGGAGAACCCCGCGGCCACCGACGAGCAGAAGCGGGAGGCGGCAAACAAGGCCTTTCGCGCGATACTGAAGGTCTGGGACAAGGCCGAGGAGCTTCCAGGCACGCCGGCCGACCTCCCGGAGCGACTCGAGGGCGAGTACGGGAAGGTCATCAGGGAGATCCGCAGGAAGGTGTTCCGGCGCTGGCCCGCCTCCCCGTCGTACTCGGGCAGGCTCAACAGGCTGGCTCTCGATATCTTCATCAAGTCCCCGTCCGCACCGCAGTTCGGCACTCTCTCCGGCGTGGTGGTGGCCGGCTTCGGCGAGAAGGACATCTTCCCCACCGTGGTCGAGTTCCTGGTGGGCGGCGTGGTCTGCGACCACCTTCGTTTCAAGAAGGACCGGGTGTCCGGCACGGGCTCCGGCACGCGGGCGGCCGTTATCCCCTTCGCGCGCCGCGAGATGGTGAACGCATTCATGGAAGGCGCGGAGCCCGCCTACAACGATACAGTGTTCAACAGGTATGGCGTCGCGCTCGACGCTTACCGGGAGCTGGTCGAGGGGCTCATCGGCGAGCTGAAGGACGCCGGCGACAAGGAGGACTACCGCAAGCGGGCGGACTCGATCCGGAAAGGGGCCGCCGAGATACCCAGGGAGCTCGCGGCGTTCCGGCGCAAGAAGTACGTGATACCGGTCATAGACGTCATAGCGGGCCTGCCCAAGAACGAGCTGTCCGAGATCGCCGAGTCGCTCGTCAACCTGACCTCGTTCAGGACCAGGATGTCTTTCGCCGCCGAGTCGGTGGGCGGTCCCATCGACGTCGCGGTGATCACCCGGAGCGACGGTTTCGTCTGGATAAAGCACAAGCATTACTTCGCGCCGGAGCTGAACCCCCAGTTCTTCATCAACTACTTCTCCGAAGGCCGGGACCGGGGCTGACCATGGTCGATCTGCGCGGCGCATCATACTTCGACGACAGCGAGCGCGGGGAGCTGTCGCCCCTGGCGTCCCTGGGGACCGACCTGCCCGCGAAGGCCGGCCGGGTCAGGGCGTGCGAGGAGCCGCCCCAGCCGGAGCGCCCGCGCTTCCAGCTCGACCGCGACCGCATCCTGTACTCCTCCTCGTTCCGCAAGCTCCAGTACAAGACCCAGGTCTTCGTGACCCACGAGGGAGACCTCTACCGCACCCGCATGACCCACACCATTGAGGTCATGCAGATATCCCGCTCGCTGGCGCGCATGCTCGGGCTCAACGAGACGCTGGCCGAGGCCATCGCCCTGGTGCACGACATCGGGCACCCCCCGTTCGGGCACGGCGGTGAGACCGCCCTGGACGCGCTGATGAAGGACGGCGGCGGCTTCGACCACAACCTCCACGGCCTGCGGGTGGTCGACTGGCTCGAGCGCTGCTACCCGTCGTTCCGCGGCCTTAACCTCTGCTGGGAGACGCGCGAGGGGCTGGCGCGGCACAGGACGCTGTTCGACGAGCCGCCGGTGCTCGAGGAGTTCTCCGCCTACCCGCAGCCCTCGGCCGAGTGCCAGGTGGTCAACGTCGCCGACACCATCGCCTGGTGCACGCACGACCTGGACGACGCGCTCAGGATCGGGCTGGTCAGCGCCGACTGGCTCGGGGAGCGGGCCTCGGAGATGCCGCTCATCGCGCAGGTCGCCCGGGTGATGGTCGACTCCATCGAGGACCCCGGCTGGGACCTGGGCGCCAGCCGAACGGACGTCGGGCGGATGCGGGCCATAAGCGGGATGATTAATGCCCTCATCACCGACGTGGCGAGGGAGACCGTGGCGCGGATGAGCAGGGCGGGAGCGGGGACCCCCGAGGCCCTGCGCGGGCTGCCCGACCCGCTGGTATCGTTCTCGCCGGGCATAGACTCCCAGGTGCACGCCTTCGCGCTCGCCATGCTGGAGGAGGTCTACCTGAACCCGATCGTCAGCCGGATGATCTTCAAGGGCGAGAAGATCCTAGGCGGCCTGTACGAGACCTTCACCTCCAAGCCGGACATGCTCCCCGCTCCCCTGGTGGAGGACCTCGAGAGCGAGCCTGCCGAGCGCGTGGTCTGCGACTACCTCGCCGGCATGACCGACCGCTACGCGATGGACCTCTACGGCATGCTCTACCAGCCCAACGTCAGGACGACGGACTGGTTCTAAAGAGGGCTGTCGAGGCGGGGCTTTGAGGCGGGGCTCTCAGCCCCGCGCGTGACTAGACCCGGGGTCAGGCACCATTCAAGTCAAATGACTTGAATGGTGCCTGACCCCTATCCTAGTCAAAGCTTCCAGTCCCTGCGGTGGATGATGTAGAGCAGGTGGCGGGCGCGCGAGACCGCCACGTACTGGTTTGAGCGGCTGCAGTACGGCTCGCCGCCGTCCACGTCACAGAAGATCACCACGTCCGACTCGAGGCCCTTGGCGCGGTGCAGGCTGGAGAACGCGATGGTGTCCTCCTCGCCGGGGGGCCGGTACTCCACCAGCGGGTACCCCTGCAGTCGGTTGACCCCGGCCAGGCAGGAGCGGGCCCTGCGGTGTGACGAGATCACCATCACCTGTGAGGGGTCGATGCCTTTGTCGAGAAGCTCCCTGACCACCTTCTCGATCAGGGCGACCTGCTCGGACGGTTCACGGTAGGGGAAGTACTTCACGGGGGCACCTTTGACCCAGTCTGGGAAGCACCGGATATCGACCGAGCCGGCCTTCCGGGCGACCTCGCAGACGTTCGCGGTGCTGCGCATCTGATAGCTCAGGTCGTAGGGCACGGCCTCGAAGGGGAACTCGAGCTCCTTGCCGTAGACGTTCTGCTGCTCGTCGTAGAAGATGTGGAAGACGTCCATCCCCGCCGGGTCGAGCAGCTCCGAGAGCACCCGCAGCCACTCCAGGTGGAAGTCCTGGCCCTCGTCCACCAGCACGCAATCGAAACGTCCGGGCGCCTCGGCAAGCGCCGCCTCCAGCAGGGCCGCCGATCCCCTCTCGTAGAAGGCCTGCAGCGCGTCCGGCTCGTCCTCCGGCGGGACATCGAAGTCGAGACCCGCCTCGCCGGCATACTCCTCGGCGAGGCCGTGGAAGTGCCTGACCGTTACGCCTCCGGCTCCGCAGACGTTCGCGGCCCACTGTGAGAGGAGTTCCGCGAGCGGCTGGTTGTAGCAGACCACCAGTACCCGGGCGGCGGCGGCGGCGAAGCGCCTGGCGTTCTCCATCAGCAACTGCGTCTTGCCCGTCCCCGCGTATCCCCTGAACAGGGCGCGCTTCCCGCCGGAGACGGTCTCCAGGATGCGGCACTGCTCGTCGGTCAGGGACTCGAAGCGCTCCTTCTCCCTCCCGAATCTCACGCTCAGGGGCACGGTCACGTTGAACCGGGTGAGCAGGACCTTGTTGCACAGGTCGTTGAACTCCCGGGGGGTGAAGCCGCGCGATCCGGGCCTCTTCTTTCGCCAGGCGCCGAACAGCCCCTCGATCCGCGCGGCCATCCGGGCCGCGTCCCGGCTGTCTATGACGACCTCCGGCACCACGTGCAGCGGGAGGTTCTTCTGCTGCGCCACCCCGTCGGGGAAGGCTACGCAGTAGCCCACCGTGACGGGCAGGGTCTTCAGCGGGCCGGGGCCGAACACCCCTGAGTCCCTGATGCGCTCGACGATGGCGTTGACGTTGCGTTCAGCCTGCAGGAACGGGTCCTTGATCGGATGCTCCTCGCCCCGGTAGTCCGTCGAGGTCCACCGGCCCCTACCCGGCTGGCAGGTGACCTTGCCGCCCTTGACCTCTATCACCAGGAAGCCCAGGTCCTTGTGGAGCACCACGAAGTCGGCCTCTCCGCGCCTCAGCGAGCCGCCGGACTGCCGGAGCAGGTGGACGCCGTGGAAGACGCGGTAATCGTCGGGCAGCCCCTTGAGCCAGCGGTAGAGGAGTCCCTCGCCGTGGGGATACCGGCCGACCTCTATCTCGGGGATCATCCTGGCCATGGGAAGCTCAGTCCTCCCAGAGCTCTACGCTGGCGATGCGGTCGACCCTGAAAGACTTGGTCACGTTGTCCACGTGGCAGCGGGCCTCCATGTAGCAGTGACCCCCCGCCGAGTACACCGATACCGGCGACAGTCGCCTGGGCACGGTGCCCTTGCTGCCCCCCCTGTAGACTACCACCACGTCACCGCGCCTCTCGAGGGCGGCGAGGATGGCCTCCATGCCGGGGGGCAGATCGGAGGGCGCCTGCGGCCGGTAGCGCAGGGTGCAGCCGCCGGCGGCATCGGCCAGCAGGTCCAGTGGCCGGCCTTGCCACTCCGGGACCGAGAGCACGGTTCTCTCGAAGATCCTCCTGCAGGCCTCCGCGTCCTCGAGGGCGCGGTGCTTGCGGGGCCGCCCGATGCCCAGATCGCGCGAGAGGGCGCCCAGCCCGTAGCTCGGCAGCCTCGGCAGGAACCTCCTGGCCAGCGCGATGGTGTCGAGGATGAGGGGCTCGGGCGGCTCCAGCCCGGCCCTGTGCAACTCGGTGGCCATTATCCCGGAGTCGAACGCCGCGTTGTGCGCGACTAGAACGCACCCGTCCGCGAACTCGAAGAACCGATCGATAACCTCCGGCGCCGCCGCGGCCCCCGCGACCATGGTGTCGGTGATTCCGTGTATGCCGATGACCACCTCGGGGATGCTCCTGCCGGGGTGGACCAGCTCGCTGAAACGGTCGTGCACCGCCTCGAGGCGGAACCGGACCGCCCCGACCTCCACTATCCGGCTGAAGTTGGACAGCCCCGTCGTCTCCAGGTCGAAGGCGCAGAAGTCGACCTCGGGCAGAAGCATGTGCTCGCTCATCTGATCCTGTGGTATGTACGGTTGTCCACGAAGAACAGGCCGGTCTCCTTGACGGTCTCGCCGGTGCACCCCGCCCAGGCCCGGCCGTACAGCTCGAGCTGCGGGGCGTACTCGTCCGCCAGGGCCCGCTCGCTCCTCGATGCGCTTATCCTGTCGGTCTTGTAGTCCACTATGACCCAACCCCCCTCCTCGCGGAAAGCCAGGTCCATGGCCCCGTTCATCGTGGTGGGGATGTCCGCATCCCCGAGGAGCATGTGGAACGGGACCTCCGTCAGGCACAGGTCGGAGGCAAGGGCTCTTTCCCACAACGCCGATCCGGTGACCGCCCGGACGGTCTCCACCGCCCGCGGCGTCTCACCCGGATCGATCTCGTTCTCCCCCAGCACCCTCTCCGCCCAGGCCTCGACATCGAAGCCCGGCCGGCTCATAGCCAGCTCCAGCAGCATGTGCATGGCGGTGCCCCAGTTGATGCCATACTCCGGCCCGCCCGTGGTTGATGGTGCAAAAGTGCCTGACCCTTTTGCAAAATCTTTTCCCCGGAGCGCGTACTCTTTGGCCGCGAGCCTCGCGTAGGTGGGACCTTCTGCGCGCCGCATCCTGCCGGCCGCCTCCTCTGAAGCCTTCGTCACGTCCTCCACCGAGATGTCGAGCGCCTCCCGTGATGGTGCGCTCCTCGGGCCCGGGTCAGGCAGGTCGGGCACCCCGGCGAGGTGATCCCTGAAATACTTCCAGGGATTGGAGCCGTTGGCCCTGCCGTCCTCGCGCTCGCACACGATCATCGCCGAGCCCGCCCTGGTGGCCGCCACGTAGCGCAACCTCAGCCTCTCGGCGGCCTCGAACTCCTTCTCGACCGCCTGGCGGTCCGCCCAGCCGCCCGGCGCCGCCAGCAGGGGCCTGTACCAGGCGCCCCACCTCGGGCCGAACACTCCGATGTAGCCGATCGTCCGGTCGCCGCCGCGGTCGATGACGATCTCCGGGCCCGACCTGGGCTCGCCGGAGCCGTCGGCGAGGAACACCACCGTGGACTCCAGCCCCTTGGCCTTGTGGAGGTTCATCACCCTCACCGCCCCGACCTCATGTGACCGTGCCGACACCCCGTCGTAGCTGAACTCGCCCTCGACCAGGTCGGCGAGGAAATCGACCAGGTGGGAGGTGCTCCAGTGCGCGCGCTGGTCACCCCTGAGCAACTCGAGCGCCTTGCCGAGGCTGCCCGCCTGGACGTCTCCGCCGTCGCGGGTCGCGGCCAGCACCATCAGCCCCAGGTCCGAGACGACCTTCTCGAAGGCGGCCAGCGGTGGCATGGTCTTCACCCAGCCGCGGTACCGGCGCAGCCTGTCGAAGGCGTCGGTGATGGCCTCCTCGTCCCCGGGGGGCAGCCCCTCGGGAACCGGGCCGTTGTAGTTGAATCGGCCGCCGTTCCTCCTGAACCGGTATAGCGCCGCGTCACTGATGCCGAACAGCTCGCTCCGCAGTGCCCCGACCAGCGCCACGGGATCATCGACCCTGTCCACCGCACGGAGGCAGGTCAGCAGCAGCCGGAGCTCCTCCACCTCGTTCAGGGCAGTGCCCCCCGTCACCCGGTGCGGGATGCCGTACCTCTGGAGTGCCTGGCCGTAGGTGCTCAGGTGGGTCTTGTTTCGCGTGATGATCAGGAAGTCCTCGGCCCGAAGCGCGGCCGGGTCCTCGCACGAGGGCATGCGCCTGTGGATATCCTCGAGCTCCTTCTCGCTTCGGGGAACGGTGACGCGATCGTCTATCGCCCACCGGATGTAGCGGGCGATGAGGTCCGCCTCGTAGGACGCCGCAAGCTCGCTCCTGGTGTACCGGCGCGCCAGGACCGCGGCCTCCTGCGCGGTCGGCGGTCCGCCCTCCACGAGGTGGGAGGTGAGCAGGATCTCGTCGGAGGGTATGGTCAACTGGAACACTCCTCCCAGCTCGCCCTGAAGGGACTCGCTCCGGCCGGCCTCCAGCCGGACGTAGGCCGGAGACTGCTCGGAGGCCGCCTCCGGGAAGCAAACCAGCCTGCCGGACTTGTCCGTGCAGTCACCCTTGGGCGCGAAGACTTCGTCTATCCACTGGATGACGGCCGCCGACGTGCGGAAGTTGGCGAACAGCCGGACCTCGATGCCGCGGCCCTTCCCGCCGTCGCCCTCCAGGATCATCCGCTTCACCCTGTTGTAGGTAACGATGTCTGCCCTGCGGAACCGGTATATCGACTGCTTGGGGTCCCCCACAACGAACAGCGACCCGCCGCGGGGCACGCACAGGCGCCAGTCGTCCTGGCGGGGGTCGGTAGCGGTAAGCAGCAGCATGACCTCCGCCTGTATGGGATCGGTGTCCTGGAACTCGTCGACCAGCAGGTGCGAGTAGCGCCCTGCGAAGTAGGAGCGCACGTGAGGGCTCCCCTTGAGCAGGCCGGCCGCCTTCATCAGCAGGTCCTGGAAGTCGAGCTGGCCGCGCTCCGCCCTCATGCGATCGTAGACGGCCCCGGCCTCGGTTATCACCTTCATGACCGTGCGGTAGCGAAGCTCCCGCCACGCCTCGGCGAGCGGCGCGGCGAACTCCTCGCGGAAAGCGTCCCAGGCCTCGCGCTCCGAGCGCGCCTCCTCCTGGGTAAACCCGCCCTTCTGCACCCACTCCTTTAGCACCGCGCCCGAGCGCTTGTCGAAGAACATGTCGATGAGCTCGAGCATGGAAGCGCGTTCGCTCAGGTCCTCGTAGTGCGATACCACCCTCGGCATCTTCGAGTAGCGCGGCATCAGCCGGTCCGAGCCGCACTCCCTGGGCAGCCTGTCGGCGAGCTTCCTCATGCGCTCCGTGAAACGCTTCACCGCTACTGCCGCCTCGTCGAGGTCCTCGAGCATTTCGCTCTCGGGAGGCAGGGGCCAGTCGTCCACGTCCGGGTACTCGGCGAACCTGTAGAAGGTGTCGGCGAGGTCGGACAGGTCCAGGTTGAGGTCGTCGAGCTCGTCGATCACGCTCCCCGGGCCGAGCCCTATCACCGACTCGGCATATGCCGCCCATGCCTCCTGGCGCAGGCGCATATCGGCGTCCTCGTCGAGCTCCTCGAAGGCGAGGTCCACCCCCGCCTCTATGGGCCGCTCGCGGAGCAGCCGGCCGCAGAACGAGTGGATCGTACCCACGAAGCACTGGTCTATGCTGTCCAGCGCCCCGGCAAGGCGCCCCCTCTCGTCGCCGGCGGCCCCGCGCACGGCCTTCTCCAGGGCAAGTCTGAAGCGGTCGCGCAGCTCGGAGGCGGCCTTCCGGGTAAACGTCACCGCCGCCATCCTCCGGATATCGTCGCACGCACCCGTGCGAAGCAGCGCCACCATGCGGTCCACCATGCTGGTGGTCTTCCCAGTTCCGGCCGCGGCTTCGACCACAACGTTGCGGTCGAGCGCGCTGACGATCAGGTCGCGCTGGTCCTGGTCCGGGGGTGGCTGGCTCGCGGGCTGCACGGTCATTCGCCCTCTTCCTGTTCCTCGTCCAGCTCGCGGGCGCGCAGCTCGCGGTAAGGCAGCAGCGCCTCGTTGGCGAGGTTATCTACCTTGACTCTCGCCTGCCTGGCGGCATCGGCGACATCGCCGTACGCGAAGACGAAATCGCTGTAGGTCAGGTCGAGGTTCGGGTTGATGGTGAACGGGAAGCAGCCGGTTGCGAGCATCGCACAGAGATCCGCGAGGACCGTCTCCCCCGCCTCGAGCTCATCCATGGTCCATCCCACCCGCTCACCCCTTCCGTACAGGCTGGGGAAGTAGTAGCTGAAACCCTCTACGCGCGCGCCCGGAAAGAGCTCGTCGAGCCTGCTCTGCAGGAGCAGCGTATACAGGATGTTCTGCACGTGACGGCCGCAGGCGAACGGGTCGTTGACGTCGTACCGGCCGGCGCCGCCCGACTTGTAGTCGCAGACCTCGAAGCGACGGCCCTCGGGTGCGCCAGGGAGCTCGTCCACCCTGTCCATCTGCCCGTGGGCGCGGAAGACCATCCCCTTCGGCAGGGAGACAAGCACGGGCTCGGCGGTGTCTATCTCGTTGCCTCGCCTCCCGGGCAGGTCGGGCATCCGACCCACCGAGACCTCGAAGTACGCAGGCCGCCTGTCGACGCAGTGCAGCTCCTCCTCCGTCAGGAAGATGCAGGCGGCGCGCTCGAGCATCCTGGCCTGGGCCTTGTAGGAAGCCTCGTTGTGTGGAGGCACCACGCGCCGCCAGTATGCGAGCTCATCGTCGAACAGGCGCCGCAGCTCGGCGAGGTGGGCGTCCCGGCTCGGGCGCTCGCCCCGCTCGTCCAGGCGCTCGAGGAAGATCCTGAAGCAGCCGTGGAGAAAGTGGCCGACCTGCCTGGCGTCCAGCCACTCGTTGGGGTCGATCTCGTACTCCTCGAGCGGATCTATGCGCAGGACACGGTGGAGGAAATACTCCAGCGGGCACCTCGCGAGCTCCTCGAGGGCGGACGCCGAGAGCGGCCTCGCCCCCTCGCGCGCGGGATCGCACTCCGAGGCGGCCTCGGGCACGTAGCCGTCGTACTCGGTGAACTCCGGGCTCTCCCTCATCTCGCGCGCCCTCATCCCGCGCCCCAGGTGGCCGAAACTCGCCACGACCAGTCCGGTCGGGACCAGCCGGTCGGTCCGACCGCACGCGAGAGAAAGCCACCACTCGGTGGTGTCGATGGCGCTCTCCGGCGACGCCGGCGCGAAAGAGACCGGGTCCCCGCAGTATGCGTTCAGGTCCTGCTGGTCGCCGTCGCGCTTCTCCAGCACGCGGTAGGCGGACAGCAGCACCGGGCTCGGGAACAGCTCGCGATCGTCGATGAGGCTCCGGCAGCAGTAGCTCAAGGTCACCTCGCCCCTCAACCGGGCGAACAGCAGCATCAGCTGCTCCAGCTCGCGCGTGAGCCTCGCTTCTCCCGTGAGCAGATCGTCCGACAGCCGCTCTCTCTCGCCATCCAGCAGAACGGGGTCCTGCCTGCCCGCGGCGGGGAACCGGGCCTCGTCGAAGCCGACGATGAACGTGTGCCCGCGGCCGGAATGACCGCCTTTGTCCACAGGGGCCGTGTGCAGCCGGCCCGGGGCAGGCCCCGATCCCTCGACGCTGATCGAGGAGATCACCTCATCGAGCCAGCTCCAGGGTTCGAAGCCGGCAACCTCGCCGTCCTGGAGGCACCGCTCGATCTCGGCCACCGAGTCGAGCAGTATCACCCTGCTGTACTCGTCGAACTTCCCCGAGTGCCTCGCGTACCTCTCGAGGAACAGCGACGCGGAGCTGAGCGCCTCCGCCTGCCCACCGGTGGAAGGGACTACCTCGAGGAGGCCGCCGATGAGCTCGCGCAGCGCGCCCAGGCCCTCCAGGCGCTCCGAGAGGCCGATACGTCTCCGCGCGTCGCGCCCTTCCTCCTCCGCCTCGTCCAGCCCCACGATCTGCGAGGTCAGGGCGCGGGCCTCCGAGTCCAGCGAGGCCAGGTACCTCTCGCGCCCGGCCCCGATCGCCACCGACCGTAGTATCGCGCCCAGCCTCGCGAAGCTCAGATCGCCGCCCTCGACCGCGGGTATCTCGAGCAACCCGTCGTGGACCATGCGGACCAGCGTACCCTGGGGGAGATCGCCCCCCCTCACCCACTCCAGCCACCCGGCCAGTGCCCTTCCGGGCCTCGAGTACCGGGTGGGGACGCCCTCCAGGAAGGTCACCGGGAGCTCATCGGACCCGTCGGCCGCCTGGCGGGAGGCCAGCTCGAACAGGAGCGGGAGGTACGTTGCCGGTTCGGTGTACAACACCTCGACGTCGTCGAAGGGCAGGCCCTCCTCGACGACCCGCCTGAAGACCTCTCGGACCTCGTTGACCTCGCCCACCGCGCGGAACATCCTGACTCCGCCGCCGTCCGGCCCGGGGTCGGGCGCGGTCTGGGGGTGCAGGGCGAAGCTCAGCATGTAACGACGCGAGGAGTCGGTGCTCGGGTCGCCGGGCAGGTCCACCTCGAGTATGCGACGGTTGCTCTCAGGCATCGCCGACCAGAGAGAGCGTTCGAGGCCCGCCAGGCGCTCCTCGAGGTCCGCGGGGATCGCCACAAGGGAGTCGAGCGGGAGCCCTCTATCGGAGGTGACGCGCTCGACGGCAAGGCGGAGACACCCTGCGTAGTCGGTTAAGCCGCCCTCCGCCAGCACGGATTCGAACGCCTCGAGGAGCGCCTTCACCTCGGCGCCCTTGGACCTCACCTCGAACGCGCGCTCGTCGACGGCGTCCGCATCCAGCCCGGCGAGGCGAAGGTCCCTCACGGCTCCGAGCAGGGTGCGGACCAGGCCCGGCCCCGGCTCGAGACGAGACAGGTAAGGCTCTTTCGGGGAGATACGGGCGAAGGCCCTGTCCATCAGAACCTGTGCGCGGATGCCTCCCACCAGCTGCAGCCCCCGCTCGACCAGCAGGGGAGCGGACAGCTCGAGGGCGAGCCCCCGGAGCGTCCGGGAGCCGGCGTTCAGGACCGGACGGCCCGACATGGCGACGCGCTCGAGCCACTGGTTCCCGGCCCGGTTGGAGGGCGCGATTATGATCTTGGGCTTCAACGGCTCTTCCGCGCACAGCGAGGCGATGGCCTCGACCAGGGTGTTGCTCTGGAAGTTCACAGACACTCCCGGGACGTGAGTCTCTTCATACCGATCATTATCGCCCGTCCCAGTGACACGCGGGGCGTCCGTACGCGCTAGTACTCGCGCTTCTCGTACACCGGGTAGACCTTGAACCATGTCCCTCCGGACAGCACGTCCAGGCCCGAATACTTCTGCGTCACCTCCCACTCCTTTATCTTCACGAATTCCCCGCCCGGGACCACCACGGGCTCGTTGGCGGAATCGGCCGGCTCGAGTATCTGTACCCCGGGTATCAGGGCGGCGATGTCGTCCGGTGGGACCCGAGGGTCCTTCGGCGGCTCGTTCTGCCGGGTGACGTAGAGATACCCCTCTTCAGGGACGTAGGGGTGTTCGCCCGTGACCGGGAATCCATTGACGGCCTTCAGCGTGGCGGCGAACTCCGGCACCTCGGTCATGTAGACGTCTACCTTCTTCCTCCCGTCTTTCAGCGAAACGGTGACGCTCACGGTGACCCCGTCCATCACCCTGTCGTCGCGGTAGGAATCCTTCAGGTCGAAAAACCCCGCCTTCTCGATGCTCTCGAGCAGGCCCTCCACCCCGCCGTCCCCCAGCGTTCCTTCCAGTAGCAGGCTGTTGTTCCTGGTATCGTCCGCCGCTTTCACGACCCGACCGTCACCGAAGGCGCGGAAGGAAGGCACGGTGTCGAGGTAGAAGGGCGCCAGCCCCCCGCCGGATTCCACCTGCACCACCACGTTCCCGCCGGAAGAATCGTAGGCCAGTGAAGGTTGCTCCCCGCAGCCGCCCGCCGCGAGCGCCGCGGCCAGGAGGAGCGCTATGGCTATCGATGTGTACTTACCGTTGCGTCGCATGGACGGCACCTCCGTTCGCGGGACGAATGCTGGCGGCGTTCCGCCGCTCGCATGTATTATATTTGCATACCACGCAAAGACTAAGGGGGATCCCATGGCAGAGACCGTTTACGTCGAACTGCGAGAGTTCCTCGACAGGCTCCCGGGGGGCTACCCCGAGACCCCGACCGGAAAAGAGCTGGATATACTCCGGAAGTTCTTCACCCCGGAGGAGGCGGAGCTGACCATGAAGCTCCGCCAGTTCCCCGAGCCCGCCGGCGCTATCGCGAAGCGCCTGGGAATCCCCGCGGCCGAAGCGGAGCAGAAGCTCGAGTCCATGGCGCGCAAGGGCCTCATACTGAGCCTGAGGAGCGGGAAGGACAGGTTCTACCAGGCGGCCCAGTTCGTTGTGGGGATCCACGAGTTCCACGTGGACAGCATCGACAGGGAGTACGTCGAGCTCGCGGAGGAGATAGACCCGTACTTCGCGGACACGGTGGTCAAGCAGTTCCGGGTGGTGCCGGTGAACTCGGCCGTCGAGGCGACCACGACCATAGGCAGCTACGACATGGTCCGTGAGATGGTAAAGGGGCAGACGGAGGTCGCGGTCGCCGACTGCATCTGCCGCAAGGCCCAGCACCTCGTGGACAGGGGCTGCGACAAGCCGCTGGAGTCCTGCCTCATCTTCGGGCTCGGCGCCCGGTACTACGTCGACTACGGCAAAGGCAGGAAGATCGACGTCGACGAAGCCCTGAAGATACTCGATCGGGCGGAGGAGGCGGGCCTGGTGCTCGCACCGACCAACTGCAAGGAGATAATCAACATATGCTGCTGCTGCTCGTGCTGCTGCGGGGTGCTCAAGCTCCTCAAGATGCACGAGAGGCCGGCCGAGGCCGTCTACACCAACTTCCAGGCCCGCATCGACTCGGACCTCTGCAACGAGTGCGAGACCTGCGTCGAGCGCTGCCAGATGGAGGCGCTGGTCTCGCGGGAGGGGTCGATGCGGGTGGACCCCGACAGGTGCATCGGCTGCGGGCTGTGCGTCTCCACCTGCCCCAGCGGGGCGATGAGCCTTATATCCAGGCCGAGTGACCTCGTCCTGCCGGAGGGACAGATGCACATGACGGCCCTGCTGGCCCGGGACCGGGGTCTGGGGTTCGGCAAGCTCGCCCCCCTGATGAAGGGCGGCAACGACGAGGCCTCGGTGAAGCGACTTCCGCTCCTGTACAAGTCGGGCCTGGGCCGTCCGCTGGTGAACTTCATGGCGAAACGCGGCTGGATCTGACTTTCGCAATGGTGCCAGACGCCGTTGCGAAAAAAACACGGCGGGAGTATTATTCGTGACCTTTTCAGGTGTGCAACTTGCACACGCTTGTTTTGCTTGCTAGAATTGCTTCATGGGGCGACAGCCGCGACAGCTGTTCCCAGGGGCTTTCTACCACGTCATGTCCCGAGGGAACGATAAACAGAAGATCTTTCTGACGAACGGAGATCGTCGCGTGTTCATCAAGGGACTGGCTGGCACGATCCGCGATTTCCGTTGGAACTGCCATGCTTACTGCCTGATGGGAAACCACTATCACATTCTGATCGAAACGCCCGAGGCCAACCTTTCTGAGGGAATGCAGCAGCTGAACGGAAACTACTGCCGGTACTTCGCATGGAAGCACAAGAGGATTGGACATGTCGTTCAGGGCAGGTTTCTTTCTCCGCTAGTGGAGAACGAGCGTCACCTGTTTGCCTTGTTCCGCTATATCTTTCTCAATCCAGTCAAGGAAGGCATGGCTGGGTCCCCGGAGAACTGGAGGTGGAGCAGTTACTCAGCCACGGCCGGCCTCTGTATTGAACCCGACTTCCTGACGACCTCTTTCGTTCTCGGATGCTTCTCAGACAATCCCTCCAGGGCGCGTGAAGAATTCACCGGGTACGTTCTCGCGGGGCTTCACGAAGCCTCCAGCATGAAAGACCAGGCGCTGATACTGAACTCACTCCTCAAGGGCACCAAGGACGCCGGCGCGAGGAACGACGTTATCAGGAGTGCCATTAGAGATCGCGGCTTCAGCGTCGCCGGAGTGGCCGGGCACCTCGGTGTCCATCCTGCGACTATTTACCGGGCTCTGAAGGATTGACTTTTTCGCATCGGCGTCTGACCCCGATGCGAATTTCGTCAGGCAGCTCGGTAAGCAGCATCCCGGCGAAGATCAGCCCGCTGCCGAGGGCGCCCCGCCAGGAAAGCGACTCCCCCAGGATGATGATGCCGAACACCACGGAGAAGACCGGCTCCATGATGAGCACCATCGAGGTCCGAACCGGGGTCAGCACCTTCTGGGCGTGCCCCTGCACGTAGAACGCCAGCGCGCTGGCCAGCGCCCCGCAGATGATGACCGTCATCCAGACGAAGGCGTTGGGGGGGAGGATGAACTCCTCGAACACCAGACCCGAGCCGGTGTTGGCCACCGCCAGCACCACCATCTGGATTAAGGTGAGCAGCGCCAGGTCGTGCACCTTCACGTACCTGTCCAGCAGGATGATGTGCACCGAGTAGGTGAAGGCGCACGCCAGTACCAGCGCGTCCCCCTTGTTGATGCCCATGTTCGGTTGCACGGAGAGCACCCACAGCCCGCACAGCGCTATGCCCACCGCCAGAAGGGACTTGGCGCCGGGCCTGTGCCTCAGGAACAGCACGGAGAGCAGCGGCGTGAATACTATGAAGAGGCCGGTGATGAAGCCGGCGTTGCCCGCGGAGGTGTACTGCAGCCCGAAGGTCTGGAACGCGTAGGAGCCGTACAGCAGCGCCCCCAGCAGCAGGCCGGCGACCAGGATGCGGCGGTCCAGGCCCTTCCACTTCCGCGCGCAGAGGACGAGCATGATCGCCGCGGCCAGCATGAACCGCCAGGCCATGAAGGTGAACGGCGCTATGTCGTCCAGCGACCGCTTGACCAGCGCGAAGGTAAGCCCCCAGATGACGGTGATGCCTATCAGCATCAGCTCCGCCCTGCGGGTCTCGTTGAACCAGCCCTTGAAGTCTCTCGCCATCTACCACCGCCCGTTACAAAACGTCTCCTTATACCACAAACACGTGCCCGCTCATCCTGGACGGACACTCAAAGAAGAAACCTCGAGCCTCCATCTTCAGAAGGGGTGGACTTTTGACTGATCGTCGGCGGTGAAAAACAGTTTGAGGTATTCTTTCGGTGAAAGAAATGGTCTGAGGTTTTTTTTCAGAGGTTTTTTTTCACCGGACGGAGGCGGCGAGTTGGACGAGCTTCCCGGGCGGGCCGGGGTCGTGGTGATAGGAGCGGGCGTCATCGGCTGCTCCATCGCGCGCGAGCTTACCCGTTACACGCACGACGTGGTGATCCTGGACAAGGAGAGCGACGTCTCCTCCGGCACCAGCAAGGCCAACAACGCCGAGGTGCACAGCGGCATAGGGGAAAAATCTGGCACCCTCAAACAGCGGCTGAACGTCCGGGGGAACCAGATGTACGACGACTTCGTGTCGGGCCTGAACGTGGACTTCAGGAGGCAGGGGTTGTTGATAGTCATCACCCCGCGCTCGCTTCCCGAGGGACTGGCCAGGTACTCCCCCGGGTTCCTGTGCGACTTCCTGAACCGCAGGGTCCTGCCGCGGCTCATCGTCCGCAGCGGGAACAGGAAGGGAATCCCCTGGCTCACGGTGGTGGACCGCGACGAGATATTCCGGATGGAGCCCAACGTCACGCGCGACGCGATAGTCGGGGTCCACGACCGGACCTACGGCCTCGTCAGCCCCTACAAGCTCACGATCGCGCTGGCGGAGCACGCGGTGCTCAACGGCGCGCGCCTGTGTCTGGACACGCGCGTCACGGGGATCCGCACCGAGGGCGGCGCCGTTCGCGCCGTCGTCACGGACGCGGGCGAGATCGAGTGCGGCATAGTTGTCAACGCCGCGGGCGTCTACGCGGACGAGATAGCGGATATGGCGGGCGCCGGCGGCTTCCGCATCCACGGCAGGAAGGGCGCCACCCTGATATTCGACCGGGAGGCGACCAGGGAGTACGTGAAGGGAAGCGTGGCGGAGTTCCGCATCACAGGGCGCAAGAAGCGCACCTCAAAGGGTGGGGGCGCGATGCCGACCCTGGAAGGAAACCTTCAGCTCGGCCCCACCGCCATCGAGGTCGACGATAAGGAGGACACCTCGATCTCGGGCGACGAGATACGGGAGATCTTCGACCGCTTTCACTACCTGCTCCCCGACTTCCCCAGGGATTCGGTCATCGCGATGTTCTCCGGCGTCCGGGCGCCGAGCGAGGACGAGGACTTCATCATAGGCGCCTCGAAGGAGGTCGCCGGCTTCGTGAACGTCGCCGGCATGCAGTCCCCCGGCCTGGCCTCCGCGCCTGCTGTGGCAGAGATGGTCATGCAGATCCTGCACGACCTGGGCATCCCGCGGGTAAAACGCGCGTACTTCAATCAGGCCAGGCCGACCCCGAGGATGTTCGCCGACTGCGAGCGCGCGGAGCAGGAGGCGCTCATCGAGCGCGACCGCCGGCACGGGCACATAGTCTGCCGCTGCGAGCAGGTGACCGAAGCCGACGTGGTCAACGCGATTCACGGTGTGGTGCCCGCGAGGAGCATGGACGCGGTGAAGCGGCGGACCAGGGCGGGCATGGGCAGGTGCCAGGGCGGTTTCTGCACCCCCTGGATAAGCGAGATACTCGCCCGGGAGCTCGGCGTCCCCAGGCACGAGATAACCAAGAAGGGCCCCGGCTCCGAGCTGTTCGTCGGCCCGGCGAAGTGCCTTCTCGACGGTGCCTCGCGACGGGACGGCGATGGGGGCGCAGTATGAGTAAGGTCCGCAGGCCTGACTGCGTGGTGATCGGGGGTGGCCCCGCCGGGCTGGCCGCCGCGCTTGCAGCCTCATCCGCCGGGCTGGACGACGTCCTGCTGATCGAGCGCGACATCGAGCTGGGCGGGATCCTCCCCCAGTGCATACACGACGGCTTCGGCTCGATAGTGTTCAAGGAGACGCTCACGGGGCCGCAGTACGCGCAGCGCTACGTGGACGAGCTCGCCCGGACCAACGTGGAGGTGATGCTGGAGACGATAGTGCTCGACCTGGCCCCCGACCGCAGGATAACGGCGATGAACTCGCGCGACGGCCTTGTCGACATCGAGCCCAGGTCGGTGATACTCGCCATGGGATGCAGGGAGAGGACCCGGCACCAGGTGCTGCTGCCGGGCTACCGCCCCGCCGGGGTGATCACCGCGGGCGCCGCGCAGCGGTACATAAATATAGAGGGGCTCATGCCGGGCGGGAAAGTGGTGATCCTCGGCTCCGGTGACATCGGCCTCATCATGGCAAGGCGCTTCACTCTCGAGGGCGCGACCGTCGAGGGGGTCTACGAGATACTCGACCACCCGGGCGGCCTGACCAGGAACATCGTCCAGTGCCTGAACGACTTCGAGATACCCCTCCACCTGTCGCACACGGTGACCTTCATACACGGGCCGGGGAGGGTGGAGGGCGTCACCGTCGCGGCCGTCGACCGGGAACGCCTCCCCGTCCCGGGCAGCGAGCGGCACATCCCCTGCGACACGCTCATGCTCTCGGTCGGGCTCATCCCGGAGAACGAGCTCTCCAAGAGGGCCGACCTGCGGCTCGACCCCGTGACCGCCGGACCCCTGGTGGACGAGCGCATGGAGACCTCGGTGGACGGGATATTCGCCTGTGGCAACGTGGTCAACGTCTATGACCTTGTCGATTACGTCACTCACAGCGCCGAGATCGCCGGCAGGGGCGCCGCCGAGCGCGTGCTCGAAGGCCGGCCCAGGAAGGCCCCCGTGACGGTGGTGCCGGGGAGGAACGTGAAGTACGTGGTCCCGCAGCTCGTCCGCTCCTTCGAGCGCGACATAGACTTCTACTTCCGGGTGGAGCACCCGGAGAAGGCGGTCAGGATGACGGTGAAGGCCGGCGGCGAGACCCTCGGCCGCAGGAAGGCGAAGATGGTGCACCCCCCGGAGATGGCGATGATCCCGGCCTCGGTCCCGGGCGGGGGTTCGGAGGGGGTCCGCGAGCTCGTGGTGGAGGTAGCCCCGGATGCGGAGTAGCCACGAGTTCACCTGCATCAACTGCCCGCTGAGCTGTCCGCTCGAGCTCGTCGAGGAGGACGGGCGGGTGCTCGAAGTGAAGGGCGCGGAGTGCCGGCTGGGGGAGAAGTACGCCGAGGCCGAGTTCACCGACCCGCGCCGGGTGGTCACAACGACCGTCACGGTGCGCAACGGGACGCTTCCACTCCTGCCGGTACGCTCGACCGAGGCGATCCCCAGGCGCCTGGTGCGGGAAGCAGTCGAATCACTGGCCTCTATCGCGGTCGAGGCGCCGGTGAAGGAAGGCCAGGTCATCCTCGCCGACCTGCTCGGCACGGGTGTCGACGTGGTGTCGAGCAGGGACCTCAATACCTTGAGCGGCCACAAGTGACTCAGCTAGGGGTCAGGCACAATTCGATTCACACCATACAGATCGGGCGGCTTGATCGCTGAAATTGAATACTTCGAGCGGCCCGCAAGTTGACTAGGCTAGGGGTCAGGCACAATTCAATTCACACCATACAGGTCGTGCGGCTTGATCGCTGAAATTGAATACTTCGAGCGGCCCGCAAGTTGACTAGGCTAGGGGTCAGGCACAATTCAATTCACACCATACAGGTCGTGCGGCTTGATCGCTGAAATTGAATTGAGCCTGACCCCGCATATATAATCTTCTAGATTGCGTATTGGCGGCATCCGTGGGTCGAAAGCCCCTTCCGGGGGGCGGAGGAAGGAGGCAGCATGAGGGGGAGCAGTTTGGCGAAGGCCGTGATCGGCCTGTTGCTGGTGGCCGCGCTGGCGGTGCCACTCGTGGCAGGCTGCGGCAGCACCGGCTACCTGATCACCAGCGGCAAGCTCCAGATGGGCAGCGACACATCGTACCCGCCGTTCGAGAGCAAGGAAGGCGGCAAGACGGTGGGGTTCGACGTCGAGCTGGCCGAGGCGATCGCGGCGAAGATGGGCGTCGAGCTCGAGGTCATCTCCACGGCCTGGGACGGGATCATCCCGGGGCTGAAGACCAAGAAGTACGACATCATCATGTCGGCGATGACCATCACCGACGAGCGCAAGCAGGAGATCAATTTCTCGGACCCCTACATCGACAGCAACCAGTCCATCGCGGTCGCCTCCGACTCGACCATCAAGTCCGAGGCGGACCTCAAGGACAAGGTGGTCGGGGTCCAGATAGACACCACGGGACAGTTCAAGGCCGAGGAGATCCAGCCCACTGTCGGCATCAAAGAGATCCAGAAGTTCGACACCATCCTGGTGGCGTTCGAGGCGCTCGAGCAGGGCAAGATAGACGCGATCATCAATGACCTGCCCGTCAACGCCTACATCTGCACCAAGAGGGAGGGCAAGACCAAGGTCGTGACCACGATCAAGACCGACGAGCAGTACGGCATAGGGGTCAACAAGGACAACACCGAGCTGCTCGACAAGGTCAACGCGGCCCTGAAAGAGGTCATAGACGACGGCACCTACAAGGAGATCTACCTGAAGTGGTTCGGCGTGGAGCCGCCCAGCTGATAGCGGAACAGTAGTCTGAATGCAGTTCGTGGGCCTGCGTCCGTGCGGATGCAGGCCCATGTTTCTAAGATGAGGACACCGTAGATGGAAGAAGCGCCGGCCGGGCGGTTCGCGGAGCCGCTATCGGAGTTCGAGAACCCCGACATCAGCGGCTGGGCCAAGGCTTCCGTGGTCTGTGGGATACTCGGGCTGCTCTCGGTCCCGGGTGTCGTGGCCATCTTCCTCTCCGTCTTCTCGACCGAGCTCGAGGCGGGCAATGTCCTCGGGAGCGTTGGGCTCTCCGGGCTCCCGGTGATCGCCTCCATCCTGGCCATCGTGTTCGCGCGCGTCGCAAAGAGGCAGATACTCCACAGCGACCTGGGCGGCGTGGGACTGGCCACGGCCGGCCAGACCCTTGGGATAATCGGGCTGGCACTGGTGGCGGCAGGGCTGTTCGTGCTCTTCATGCAGGACCGCCTGCGCGCTTTCACCGAGGACTTCTTCGACTGGGAGACCATCAAGGAGTGGTGGCCGGAGGTGGCGCGCGGGTTCCTGACGACCCTCAAGCTCGCCGTGGTCTCGGAGGTTTTCATCCTCATATTCGGGCTGCTGATAGCCATGCTGAGGATATCCAGGCTACGCACCTTCCGGGTCTTCGCCGCGATCTACATCGACGTGATCCGGGGCCTGCCCCTCATCCTCCAGATCTTCATCATCTACTTCGGGCTCAGCTACCTGGGGTTGAACTTCAGCCGGTTCACCGCGGGGGTGGTCGCGCTCACGGTGTGCTACTCGGCCTACGAGGCCGAGATATACAGGGCGGGTATCGAGTCCATCCACAAGGGGCAGATGGAGGCCGCACGGTCGCTGGGCATGACCTACCTGCAGTCCATGAGGTACGTGGTGCTGCCACAGGCGGTCCGGCGGGTCATCCCGCCCCTTTCCAACGAGTTCATCATGCTCACCAAGGACACCGCTCTGGTCGCCTTCATCGGAATGGGCGAGGCGTTCATGATGGGGAAAGAGGGCATGGGTCAGGCCGCCAACGTGACCCCGCTGGTGGGCGTGGCGCTGTTCTTCCTGCTGGTGACGATCCCCGCCATGCGTGGGGTGCATTACCTGGAAAACAGGCTGGCGAAGGGAGACTGATGGCCGACCACCGCGACGGCGACGAGCCGCCGATGGAGTTGAAGCCGGGCGAGCCCATGATAAAGATCGAGGGCCTGCACAAGAAGTTCGGCGACTTCGACGCGCTCAAGGGGATCGACCTGGAGGTTCTTCCCCGGCAGGTGGTGGTCGTGGTGGGGCCGAGCGGGTCCGGCAAGAGCACCATGCTCCGCTGTATAAACGGGCTCGAGCACGCCACGCGAGGGCACATCTACATAGAGGGCGTGGACGTGACCCACCGGGCCACGGATATCAACAAGGTCCGTGAGAAGGTGGGTATGGTCTTCCAGTCCTTCAACCTCTTCCCGCACCTCACGGCCATCAGGAACGTGACGCTCGCCCCGCTCAAGGTACGGGGCATCTCGCAGGAGGAGGCGAACGTCAAGGCGGTCGAGCTGCTGGGGAAGGTCGGGCTCGGGGACAAGGCGGACGCTTTCCCGGCCCATCTCTCCGGGGGCCAGCAGCAGCGCGTGGCCATCGCGCGGGCGCTGGCCATGGAGCCTGACGTGATGCTGTTCGACGAGGTGACGAGCGCGCTCGACCCCGAGCTGGTCAAGGAGGTCCTGGACACCATGCAGGACCTGGCCCGCGAGGGGATGACCATGATCGTGGTCACCCACGAGATGGGGTTCGCTCGTGAGGTCGGCGACCGGCTGATCTTCATGGACGAGGGACTGGTCGTCGAGGACGGCGACCCGACCGAGATCTTCAACAACCCGAAGCACCCCCGAACCCAGGACTTCTTCAGTAAGATCCTCAGCCACCTGTAGTGAAAGAAAACCTCAGACCATTTCTTTCACCGATGAATGAAACAATACCTCAGACATCTTCTTGCACTGTGACAACAGGTCGATCGGACTCGAAGAGCGCAACAAGACGTGCTGAGGTCTTCTTTCATTATGGCCGGATCGAGTGCAACAAGACGTGCTGAGGTTTTCTTTCATTCCGCATACCCTCCGATGGTGTCCGTGCCCGCTCCCCTCGAGTTCCAGTACATGGCCCTCTCGCACATGACTTCCTTGCCGCTGGTGAGGCTCTCCACCATGATGGAGGCCCAGCCTGACCCCATTCGCATCGGCGTCTGACCCCGATGCGAAACTGTTAGACTCATATCGTGAGCCTCAATCCCGACGTGAAGCAAGCCATAAAGCGATACCGGCGAAGGGCCCTGCTCGCCCGCCGGGCGATGCTGGCGGTCCTGTCGCTCATGATCGTGCTGGTGATGGTTCTCGTCATCGTACCCTACGCGGCCGGCAACACCACGTTCAGCCCGCTGGTGCGGGGCACGGGCGGGCGCACGGCGCTCCTCATCGCCGCGCTGGTGGTGCTGGTCCTCTTCCTCGTCGGCATGGTGACCTTCTACGTCCCGTCCATCATCCGTGACGGAGCCGCATTCGGCGCGCTGACCGTGGGCGCGGGGGGCTTCGACATCGCGAAGCTCGGGCGGTTTCTCAATACGCTGGACCAGGTCAGCGAGGAGGCCGGGGTACCCGCGCCTCGGGTGAAGGTGATCAGGGGTGATCGGCCCAACGCCCTGGCGTTCGAGGCCGATGGCGGGCCGGAGATCGGCGTGACGGTCGCCGCCCTCGAGGCGGACCTGACGTACGCGCAGGTCGGGGCGATAATGGCCCACGAGCTGGGCGGTATTCTCGCCGGCGACTACCTGGCGCGCCCCGGGCCGATAACCCCCGACGCGCTGATCACCGGGCTTTTCGCCCTCTACACCGCCCTCGCCCTGTTCGCGGTCCCCATGGCGGGGAGCGGCGGCAGGCCCCTGGTCGCGGTAGCGGTGGGGTTCATCCTGTGGATGGCCCTCCTGCTCATGGTCTTCTTCAACAAGAAGCGAAGGAACGCCCGCGGGCACGACGACATCCTGGCGGACTCCATCGCGGTCCGCCTGACCGGCGAGCCGGCTCCGCTGCTGGATGCTGTCAAGAAGCTCGACTCGCTGGTCAACAACGCGAAGGACTCCCCTCTGCCGGTCAACGACATGGGCCTGGATCACATGTTCATGCCGCCGTACCGCTGGAGCGAGACGCCGCAAGATCTCCTGCGCCGTCAGCGCGACGAGCTCGGCCTCAAGTGGAGCGACGCCTCGGTGCAGAGCCGTGCCGCCCGCATGACGACCAACCTCGAAGAACTGTCCGCCTGGGGCAAGGGGCTGGTCGCCGAGCGCATCGCGAACCTGGAAGCTATAGAAGAGGGCAGGTGGATGGCGTTCGAGAGGGGCGGGCGGGCGGTCGGGGGGACCGCGTTGTAGAATAGTACGCCCGTTGGGGTGGCGGGGGGGTGCCGGTGAAGTTCGAGCCGCAGATCGAGAAGAGCCTCAGGAAGTACAGGAACAGGGCGCGGCTGCGCGTCGGCCTGGCCCTGCTGCCACTCGTGCCGATACTCCTCATCATCGGCTACCAGGTGTTCAACGCGTTCAGGCTCAGCTCGATCACGGGAAGGTACGGGCACAGTAACATAGGCTGGGCCGTCGTGGCCGAGCCACTCCTCATCGTTGGGATACTGGCCATCCTCTTCCCCGCCGCTTACTACTTCGCCGTCCTGAAACCGCTGGTCCAGCAGTACCGCTCACTGAGTCGCGGGACCCCGACCTACGACCGCCACCGGCTACACCTGTTCCAGGAGGCGGCTGAGGCGGCGGCCATCGCCGCGGGGGTGAGGCCACCGCACGTGGTCCCGGTCGGGATGCCGACGGCGAACGCGCTGACCTTCGAGGTGGGCGGCAGGCCCGCCGTAGGAGTCACGCCGGAGATGCTTGACGCGAAGCTGAGCGGCCCGGAGGTCGAGGTGGTGATGGCCCACCAGGTGGCTCACATCGCGGCGCACACCGGCCTGAAGGCACCGATCGCCCTGAAGCCCAGGACACTGGTTCTGGTCACGCTCGTCGCCTTACTGCTCCCCGTGGCGGTCGCGATAGCGCTCAACAACCCGTTCGTCGCGATGCTCCCACTGTTCGTCATCCCTGTGGCGCCGCTCTGGCTGGGGATAATCGTCCAGCCGTACATGCCATGGAAGCAGCTCACCTACTACCAGAGGGTCCGGGGCGCGACGGCCTTCTCGATCTGGACGGGGCAGCCGAAGTCACTGCCGGAAGAATCCGAGCTTGCCGACATGAACGTCCAGGGCCCCGGGCACAACGAGACCCTATTCGCGGATACCCTGGCATCGAAGATGACCTCCAACCCCAGGGCGATGCTGAGCGCCCTCAAGAAGCTCATGGGGCTCATGGAGGTCGCTGAGGCGATGCCAACGCAGACCCTCGCTTTCCCGCACCTGTTTATCCCCCCGTTGAAACCGTGGGAGAGCCCGCCTCCGCCGTCATCGTTGCGGGTTGCCTCTTTCCTGATGCGCCCGAGGGGGGCACCGATACCCACACCGGGGCTGATAGCCGAGGAGATGAAGGCGTTCAACGCCGTATCGCGCAACCTGCTCTCCGAGCGCCTGCGGAACCTCGAGGGGATAATCGCCGGCCTGTATCACGGGATCGAGGAGGTCGTGGGCGGCGAGATCCGCTCCCGCCCAGACGCCTGGGAATGACTCAACCGGGGGTCAGGTCAGATTCAATTCATTTGAAGTGCAATGACCTTGATGCCTACTCGCCCGCCCCGGAAGTCCCAGGTGATAGGCTGAGGCGGAGCAGGCGGTGGAATTGGTGATGAAGATGCGAAGATCGATAGGGAAAGGGGTAGAATCGCTGTGTCAGGAAGACAAACGGGGAGATGTCGGTTGTGATGTATTCACCATCAGGGCTGCAGGCTTCGAACAGGGGGTATAAGATGTCTCGCTTCACCGTCCGTTCACTTCTCTTCGTGACGCTGGCCGCACTACTGGTGTGCCTGCTCACCGCAACCTCCGCCATGGCCGCGGTGCAGCGCTGGGGCACCAACGGCAAGGCGGTCTGCACCGCCGCCGGGGACCAGGAGGACCCTGAGACGATCCCGGACGGGCAAGGCGGCGCAATAATGGTGTGGGGCGACATGCGCACCGGCGACAGCGACATATACGCACAGCGCATAGACGCGAGCGGGGCGAAGAAGTGGGCAGCCAGCGGCGTGCCCATCTGCAACGCGGCAGGCACGCAGGAGTATCCCACAATCGTGTCGGACGGCTCCGGCGGAGCGGTAATAATATGGTCGGACGGTCCATTGTTCAACCAGCACGTCTATGCCCAGAGGATAAACTCTAACGGAGTGGCCCAGTGGGCGGCAAACGGTATCCTGGTCAGTAACGACCTGGCCAACGAGCAGCTGAACGGGGACATAGCCACTGATGGCTCCGGTGGGGCGATAATCGCCTGGGGCGATACCCGCGGGGCTTCCGACGATATATACGCCCAGCGCCTCGACTCCGGCGGCACCCGCAGGTGGGGAGCTGCGGGCAAGGCGGTCTGCACCGCGGCAGGGACCCAGCGCTACGCGAACGTGGTGGCGGATGGCTCAGGTGGGGCAGTGTTCTCCTGGGACGACCTGAGGAGCGGCGCCGACACCCACGTCTACTGCCAGAAGGCGGACTCCAGCGGCAACATGAAATGGACTGCCAACGGCGTGCTCATGTGCAACCTGGGCGACTGCGATGACCTGCACATGATCCCGGACTCGGGGGGCGGGGCCATCATGTCCTGGTCGGTCGGCAGCTCGAATGTTCGTGCCCAGAGGGTGACAGCAGCGGGCGCGGCGGCCTGGACCGCGCAGGGGGTAGGGCTGCACGCAGGGTCCGACCCGGTGATAGTGGCGGACGGAAGCGGCGGGGCCATAGTGAGCTGGGAGGACGGAAGGCTGCTGCCCTCCAAGATGGCCGTATACGCCCAGCGCATTGACTCCTCGGGAAGCGCGCAGTGGACGGCAGGAGGGGTACAGCTGGTATCCGGGAACTGGAACATTGAAGACCCGGAGATATGTGGAGACGGAAGCGGCGGGGCCATAGTGTCCTGGAACGACAGCCGGGTGGGCCTCCAGTGGTACGCGCAGAGCATCACCTCCAGCGGCCTGGCGCGCTGGAAGACCAACGGGGAGGCGGTATTCGGGGTGGCGGACGACTCAGGTTGGATGGACATGATACCGGACGGGTACGGGGGCGCCATAATGGCTTTCCCGGTGCAGTACAGCGGGGTGGGCAACCTCGACCTGTACGCCCAGCACATGTCCACCGACTACTACAGCTGGTACCTGGCGGAGGGGACCACCGCCTGGGGGTTCTCCACCTACATAACCATCCAGAACCCCAACAGCACCGCGGTCACCGCCGCGGTCGACTACCAGACATCCGGTGGCCCGGTGGACGGAGGGGACTTCAACCTGCCGGCCAACTCCCAGACCACCATCAATCCGGCCGATGTGCTGGGCGCCACTGACTTCTCCACCAGGGTGTCCTGCGCCCAGGGAAAGATGATAGCGGTTGACCGCACCATGAGGTGGACAGGCGGTGGAGCCGGCGCTGGCACAAACGGTGGAGCCGTTGCCGAGGAGTCCCACAACTCGGTGGGGGTGACCGCGCCGGCCACAACCTGGTACCTGGCGGAAGGCTCATCGGAGTGGGGCTTCGAGTGCTGGCTGCTCATTCAGAACCCCAACAGCGCCGATGCCAACTGCACCATCACCTACATGATAGAGGGGGCCGACCCCCGGGAGTTCGACGTGGTGGTGGACGGGGGCACGCGTAAGACCTTCAACATGGCCGAACACATCGGCGCCAAGGACGCATCGATTAAGGTGACGTCCGACGTGCCGGTGATCCCTGAGCGCGCCATGTACCGCAACTCGCGCCGCGAGGGGCACGACTCCATAGGGACCACCTCGCCGGCCACCGACTACTACCTGGCCGAGGGCACCACGGCGTGGGGCTTCACCACCTTTGTCCTGATCCAGAACCCCAACAGCACCGCGGTGGACGTGACGGTGACCTACATGACGACCGAAGGCCCGGACCCGCAGGACGTCTTCCAGATGCCGGCGAACTCCCGCAAGACCATCAGGGTGAACGACGTCAAGCCGGGGGTGGACCTCTCCACCAAGGTGCACGGCACCGAGCCCATCATCGCGGAGAGGGCCATGTACTGGGACAAGGGCACCGGCGAGGCGTGCCACGACTCCATCGGGATGGCGTCGCCCCACCAGGCGTTCTACCTGCCGGACGGCGAGACATCGAACGGCAGGGAGACCTGGACCCTGGTGCAGAACCCCAACGGGAGCGCGGTCAACATAACCATCACTTATCTGACAGCCACCGGGACAGGCAACCAGACGTTCACCGACTCAATACCGGCCAACTCGCGCAAGACGTACAACATGGCGGACAAGATAGCCAGCGGGCGGGCGGCGGTGCTGGTCAACTGCACCTCCACCGGCAAGAAGATAATGGTCGAGCGCGCCATGTACTGGAACGACAGGGGCGCGGGCACCGAGACCATCGGTGGCTTCAGCGACTGACACACCGAGGGGTCAGACCCAATCTCATAGCGCCATCTCACAAACGGACGGCACGGTAACCACAGGCAGCGAGCGCTGCCGTAGCCGCGTGCAGCACAGCATTGCAGGCGATATTGAGTCGCCAGTCAGTGTGTGAGACCTTGGATCCGGCTTTCGGGGACTTTCAGTCAACGGCCTTGTCGAGGACGGTGCCGCGGTGGTAGAGGGCGGCCATGGCCATCACCGCGCGCTCGGGGCTGGGGTACACCGGGATGCCGTGGTCGGACATGTACTCGAGGGCCTCGTCGTCGCGCCCCCAGAAC
This sequence comes from Actinomycetota bacterium, assembly GCA_018831265.1. Classification (GTDB taxonomy): domain Bacteria; phylum Actinomycetota; class Geothermincolia; order Fen-727; family Anoxymicrobiaceae; genus JAHJCO01. Next base: position 94,484 of record JAHJCO010000059.1, on the reverse strand, counting down.
GATGACATCACGATCGGCATGCCGTACTCGCCCGGCAGGCCCGTGAACCGCTGGACCATCTCCAGGATAATCGGCGCCACCCGCTCCACCGGGTACTGGACGCGCTCCCCCATCGCCTCCTGCATCATGCGGAACAGCATCGAGCCGAACGCCCCGTACATCACTATGCCGTCTATCTCGCCGCTCTCCAGCAGCAGGCGGGGCAGCCGGTCGTAGATGTCCTTGATGTTCATGTGGAAGGTGATGTCCACCGGGTTCACGCTCGCCGCGGTGAACGGCAGGTGTACGCGCAGCTTCTCCTGCAGGCCGTCGGAGAGCACCGGCACCTCCAGCCCGGCCCTTACGCAGGTGTCGGCCATGCTGGCCCCCGGGCCCCCCGAGTTGGTCAGTACGCAGGTGCGCCTGCCCCGCGGGGGCGTTTGCGTCTCCAGCGCCCAGGACCAGTCCAGCATCTCCTCAATCGTATATGCGCGCAGGATGCCCGCCTGGCGCAGCATCCCGGAGTAGATGTCGTCGTCCCCCGCCATCGCGCCCGTGTGGGACATCCCGGCCCGGGCCCCGGCGCCGGTCCCGCCCACGTACAGCGCCACCACGGGTTTCCTCGCCACCGCGTAGCGCGCCGCCTCCATGAACTTCTCCCCCTCGGGGATACCCTCTATGTAGAGCGCGATCACCCTGGTCTCGGGGTCGTCGGCGAAGTAGCGGATGCAGTCGGCGAGGTCGGTCGCCAGCGAGTTGCCCACGCTCACGGTATGGCTCAGGCGCACGCCCAGCTTCCGTGTGAACCCGTAGACGTGGCAGGAGTAGGTCCCGCTCTGGCTGATGATCGTCACCCCGCCGGGCTCCTGCTGATAGGGGAAGTAGGTCGTGTTCAGACCGACGTGGAAGTTGGATACCCCGATGCAGTTCGGCCCGATGAGGGCTATCCCGTGCCTCTCCACCACCTCGGCCAGCTCCCGCTCCAGTTCCACCCCGCGCCCACCCACTTCGCGGAACCCGCCCGACACCACCACCGCCGCCCGCACCCCCGCGCGCCCGCAGTCGTCCAGCAGCCTTGCCACTATCCCGGTGGGCAGGACCATCACCACCAGGTCGGGGGTCTCCGGGACGTGCTCGATGTCGGGGTAGGCCGGCAGGCCCAGCACGGTCTGCTCGGTGGGGTGGACAGGGTAGATGGCTCCCTGGTACCCCTGGAGGATGAGGTTGGCGAGCTGGCCGGTCCCCATGGTGAGCGGGTCGTTGGACGCCCCGTAGAACGCGACGGAGCGCGGCTTGAAGACCCTGTCCAGCCGGTCCCGAGGACCGCTAGGCACCTTCACCCGCTGATGCCTCACCGGTGCCTTTTCCCCCGCCCGCCTTGCCCTTCCCCGCCCCACCGGGCTCACTCCTGCTCCCGTCTTTCAGCACTTCGGAGATCACCTCGCTCACGTTGGTGACGAAGGAGAACTGCATATCCTGCTTTACGAAGTCGGGTACCTCCTCCAGGTCCTTCTCGTTGTCCTCGGGGAGGATCACCTTCTTCACGCCGGCCCTGTGCGCCGCCAGGACCTTCTCCTTGATGCCGCCCACCGGAAGGACCTTGCCCCGCAGCGTCACCTCGCCGGTCATGGCGATGTCCTTCACCAGGGGCTTCTCGGTCGCCGCCGAGACCAGCGCCGCGGCCATGGTCACGCCCGCGCTGGGGCCGTCCTTTGGAATCGCGCCCGCCGGCACGTGGATGTGGATATCGTTCTTCTCGAAGAAGTCGGGCGAGATACCAAGGGCTTCCGAGTTCGCCCGGGCGTAGGTCACGGCGGCCCGCGCGCTCTCCTGCATCACCTCGCCCAGCTTGCCGGTCAGGGAGAGGTTGCCCTTGCCGGGGAACGACTCGGCCTCGACGAACAGCACGTCGCCACCGACCTCGGTCCAGGCCAGCCCGGTGGCCACGCCCACCTCGTCCGCCTGCTCTATGACGTCCAGGCGGAACTTGATGGGGCCCAGCATCTCGTGCAGGTCGTCCGCGGTAATCTTGAACGGCCCCTTCTCTCCCTCGGCGACCTTCCTCGCCACCTTGCGCAGGGTGCCGGCGATCTCGCGCTCCAGGTTGCGCACCCCGGCCTCGCGGGTGTAGTTGCGGATGATGCCGTGCAGGGCGCCGTCCTCGACCTCCACCTCGTGCCCGGTCAGGCCGTGCTCCTCCACCTGCCTCGGCACCAGGAACTGCCTGGCGATCATCACCTTCTCCGGCTCGGTATAGCCGGGGAGCTCCAGCACCTCCATGCGGTCCAGCAGCGCCGGGGGGATGGTGAACAGGATGTTCGCCGTGGTGATGAACATCACCGTGGACAGGTCGAAGGCCACGTCCAGGTAATGGTCGGAGAAGGAGTGGTTCTGCTCAGGGTCCAGCACCTCCAGCAACGCCGCGGCCGGGTCCCCGCGGAAGTCCACTCCCAGCTTGTCCACCTCGTCCAGCATGAACACCGGGTTGTTGGTGCCGGCCTTGCGCAGTCCCTGGATGATGCGCCCGGGAAGCGCCCCCACGTAGGTGCGCCTGTGCCCGCGGATCTCCGCCTCGTCCCGCACCCCGCCAAGCGAGATACGGTGGAAGGTGCGCCCCAGGGCGCGCGCGATGGAGTGACCCAGCGATGTCTTGCCGACCCCGGGCGGGCCTACGAAGCAGAGGATGGGCCCCTTGGTGTCCTCCTTGATGTTGCGCACCGCCAGGTACTCGACTATGCGCTCCTTGACCTTCTCCAGGTCGTAGTGGTCCTCGTCCAGGATGCGCGCGGCGCGCTTGACGTCCAGGTTGTCCTCGGTGCTCTTCTGCCAGGGGAGGTTGACCATCCAGTCCAGGTAGGTGCGCGCGACCGTGTACTCCGCAGCCGCGGCGGGCATGTTGGCCAGGCGGTCCAGCTCTCGCTCGGCCTCCTTGCGGGCCTCCTCGGGCATGCCGGACTCGTCGATGGCCTCTCGGATCTCGTTGATCTCCATGCTCTTCTCGTCGAGCTCGCCCAGCTCCTTCTGGATGGCCTTGAGCTGCTCGCGCAGGTAGAACTCCCTCTGCCCCTTGCCCAGCTCGGACTGCACCTGGTCCTGTATGCGGGAGCCTATCTCCAGGACCTCGACCTCGTGGTTGAGGAAGACGGTCAGCCTGCGCAGCCGCTCCTTTACGTCCAGCTCCTCCAGGATCTCCTGCTTCTGGTTGGTATCCAGGTTGATGTTTGCGGCCAGGAAGTCGGCCAGGTCGTTGGGGTCGCCCACGTTCATCGCGGCGACGAACATCTCGTCGGGGAGGTAGGGCGCCAGGTTGACGATCTGCCGGAAGAGGTTGAGCGCGTTGCGCGCCAGCCCCTCTGTCTCGACGCCGTCCTCGATCCTGTCGGTGAGCTTCTCGACCGAGGCGCGCAGGTACGGTTGGGTCTGCGAGTACTCATTGACCCTGATGCGCGCGATGCCCTGTACCAGCAGTTGCATCTTGCCGTCGGGCAGCTTGAACATGCGCGCCACGGCGACGGCCGAGCCCACCTCGTAGAGCTGCTCGGGCGTGGGTATGACCTCGTCCTCCACCTCGACCTTCGCGGTCACCACGCCGACGATGCGGTCTCCGGCCAGGGCGTCGTCGATCAGCTTGATCAGAGGCTCCTCGGTGACCAGCAGCGGCGCTACGATGTGCGGGTATATCACGGTGTCCGTCAGGGGCATGATGGGGAGCTCGGAGGCGATCTCTATCTTGTCGACCGGGGTTCCGCTCTCCTCCCGCTCGCCGGCGGACGGCGCGGACTCGGCCTCGATCACCGTGGGCTGCTCCTCGGTGGGATTCCCCCCGGCGGGTGCCTCCTCCACAGAATTCCCGGCGGGTTGCTCCTCTGGAGGATTCCCCTCGGCGGGCACCTCCGGCTTGCTGTCATCGGAGGAATCACTCGGAGGGCACATTGATATCGACCTCCTTCCGGAGCGGCGCGGCGACCTTCGGCAGCCGTATCTCCAGGAAGCCGTCCACGAAGACCGCGCGGGCGTTGTCCGCGTCCACCTCGATGGGCAGCGATATCTCGCGCTCGAAGACGCCGTAGCTTATCTCCATCAGGTGATAGTTCCTGCGTGGGGCGCTGGGGGGCTCCCGGCGGATGCCCCGGAGCATCAGGGTGCTGCCATGGACCTCGATGTGCACGTTCTCGGGGGTGACCCCCGGAAGCTCGACCACCACCACGAGGTCGACGCCGGTCTCGGAGACGTCGCAGAGCGGCTTCCACGCCTTCTCGAAGAAGAAGACGGGCCTCTTCCACCGTCCCAGGTGCTCGAAGAAGCGCTCCATCTCCCTCTGGAGGTCTTCCGGCCCCGTGGCGCGTACCTTGATCTGCTCCATGAGTGCCACCTTTCGGGTGTGAGCGGACCGTGGAGGAGGGACTTCGCTCAGTACTAGTGCCTGTAGTCCGAGCCCAGGACCACGACCACCGTCGCGTCGTGGTCGGAGGTGACGCCGGCGCCTTCCTCGATCACGGGCTCCCTGGCCCCCTCGAGGTCCGAGGCCACCAGTCCCGCCTTCGAGCTTTCGCCCGGGGCATAGTATACAGTAGTCCTGCTGTACGCGTCCTCGGCGTTGCCGGTGTTGACCCCCCCGTAACCCGCCTTGCCGAGCTCGGCGGCGACCTTCGCCGCGAGCCCGGTGACATCCGTCCCGTTCAACACCGCGACCTTTATTCCTGCCCTCTGATCGCTGCTCGATTCGCTTTCTGCCTCGGGCTGGGACGGGACCTCCTGCGAACTCATGAACGTCTCCAGCATCTGCCGGAAGGCGTCCTCGTCGACGATGTAGTACCAGCCCCCTTTTGTGTACTTCGGGGTGCCGGGCACGGTGGCCATCTGCATCTGGTCGCCCGCCCCCTGCAGCTTGCGGCCCAGGGAGAGCATCTGCAGGAAGGTGAGGTCGGTCTTTATGTTCTTGGAGGCGACATCCACCACCTTCATGAGCTTGAACGGGTTGCGGACGTGGGAGACGGTGGACAGCATCGCCTGGAAGAACTTGCGCTGGTTCTCGACACGGGACAGGTCGCCCTCGGGTACCGAGTCGGGGTCGTGCCGGGCGCGGACGAACGCGAGCGCGGTGTTGCCGTCCAGCACCTGGTCCCCGGCGGGGACGTCGCCGGCATACTGGTCGTGGATCTCCGCGTCGACGTGCATCTTCACGCCGCCGACCGCGTCCACTATCCCCTTGAAGCCCTCGAAGTCCATCAGCACGTAGTGGTTGACGTCCAGGCCGGTGAACCGCCTGACCGTCTCGATGGCGAGCGGTGGGCCCCCGAAGGCGTTGGCGGCGTTTATCTTCTGGGTGCCGTGTCCGGGTATGGTGATCATGGTGTCGCGGGGGATGGAGATGACCGCGGACTTCTTCTCGCCCGGCTTGACGCTGACCAGCATCATGATGTCGGTACGGTAGTTGCCGGTCTCGCCGGGTACGCTTCCCTTGTCGACCCCCATGATGAGTGTCGTGACAGGCTGCCCGGGGCGCACCGGGTCCAGCGCCTCGGCGACGCCGGCCTCGCGCATGCGGGACTCCTTGGACTTCATCCAGGCATAGCCCCAGATGCCCAGGCCGATGAAGACGAGGAGAAGCACTATCACCGATAGCAGCAGTATCTTCGGCCAGCGCCGGCGCTTCCTCCGGTACACGGTGGGCTCCACCTGCTCCAGCGGGACGCCGGGCTCGGCGGGCCTGGACCTCGGACGGCGCCGCGGCCCACCGCTGTCATCCAGCCTCTTCAATCTTTTCTTCGTACTCATCGTCATCCCGCATCGTATTTGCTAATACTTGTCGGCTAAGGTGCCTGGCACTTTAGCTCCTGAGTATTAGTCCTCGAACTCATTCCCGCATCGTATTGCTATTGCCAGGCACGTGTCGTTTCTTGTCATTTGTTCGCTTCCGCGATGTACTTCCAAGTGTACGCGCAAGGCACTTGTTTTTCGACGAACCGCCTCGATGCCGCGTTCACGGCAGGGTAACCCGCGAGGCGTGCATAACTATTCTTCGAGACCGCTTGGAGGCCCTTTGAAGCATAGTATGCCCGCGCTGGGCGAAAGCGAAGAGATCGTCTTCGAGACGCGCCACCACCCCTGGGTCCTGGTACCCTCAGGTGTGGTCGCGACGTTCTCGCTGGCGGGCTGGATAATCCTCATGATCGGGTTCGGCGCGCAGAAGTGGCTGGTCATAGTGGGGCTGGTCGTGGTCCTGGGGACCTGGCTGTTCTTCCTGTGGCGAGTGCTCGAGCGGATGCGAACCAGCCTGGTCCTCACAAACCGGCGGCTGATCTACCAGTCCGGCCTGCTCAGGCGCCACTCTCGCGAGGTGCCGGTGTCGAGCATCCAGAACGTGGCATCTTACCAGCTCGTACTCGGGCGGTTGCTGCGCATGGGAGACCTCCTGGTGCAGGACTCGCAGGGGTCTGTGAGGCAGGCGTTCTTCGACGTCCCGCACCCGGACCGGCTGCGGGCTGACATACTGGAGCAGGCGCATCCTGCCGGGACGGGGTCCCCTGTGCTTGACGCGGACGAGCTGGCGCTCAAGACGGCACGCGAGATCAACAAGGTCCAGCCGACCTCCGAGATGGCGCCGCTCCCCCCGGAGCGCCCGCCGATCTACTCGGAGATAGTGGACCAGATCGAAAGGCTGGACGCCATGCGGGGCCGCGGGGTCCTCACCGAGGAGGAGTTCGAGATAGCGAAGAGGGCGTTGATAGACAGGATAGGCGAGGGGAGCGAGGAGTGATCTTCGACTACCACGTGCACACGGCGCTCTGCGGTCACGCCCGCGGGACGCTGGACGAGCTGGTGGAGGCCGCCATCGACAAGGGCTTCGCCGAGATCGGCATCGCGGACCACATGCCACTGCTGTACGACGAAAACCCCGATCTGGCGATGGCACGTGAGCAGCTGCCCCTGTACGTGGAGCAGGTGCTGGGGCTCAAGAAGCGCTTCGCGGGGCGGATAACCGTGCGCCTGGGGATCGAGGCCGACTACGACGCGGCCACCATGGAGGAGCGCGTCGTCATGATGGAAGCCTACCCGTGGGACTACATCATAGGCTCCGTACACGTGCTGGACGGCTGGATATTCGACGACCCGCGCAACCTGGACCGCTACCGCGACATAGACCTGGACGAGTTTTACGCGGAATACCTGTACGCCGTCGGGTCCATGGTGCAGACCGGCCTCTACGACATCGTCGCCCACGCCGACCTGGCCAAGAAGTTCGACATGCGCGCATCCATCGACCTGCGGCCCCACTACCGAAGCCTGCTGGAGAAGGTGAAGGCGGCCGGGATGTGCTACGAGATAAACACGGCGGGGCTGCGCTGGCCGGTCGCGGAGATGTACCCGGAGCCCGAGTTCGTGCGTATCGCCGCCGAGCTGGAGGTGCCGGTCACCCTGGGGTCGGACTCTCACAGCCCCGAGGACGTCGGGCGCGACTTCGACCGTGCGCTGCAGCTGGTCCGCTCGGCCGGGTACACGGAGCTCGCCACCTTCGAGGCCCGGAAGATGGGTAGCGCGCCGATCTGAAACGCCGGGTCAGCCACCTTGTCTGTGGGAAGCAGGGGCCGGTCACCTACGTGTCAGGAGAGAGGTCGGAGGCGATCTATATCTCCAGGGATATTCGAACCCTTTCACCGATCTCGGAGATCAATCCCGCGGGAAGGCGACCGAGATAGCTCATGAGGCGCGCCTGCGAAATCGTCCTTAGATAGTCACAGACGGCGAAGCTCGTTTCGCGAAGGCCTCCAAGAGGCGGTCTTACCTCCAGGCGCAATTCGTTGCCTTCCATGCGTTTCGTTGAAAAGGGGATAACTGTTGCCAGCCGCCAGCCGCTCGAGTTCAGGATATCAGATGAAAGGACAAGCGCCGGCCTCTCCTTGTTCATCTCCTTGCCAAGAACGGGCTCGAAGTCGACAATCCAGATCTGGCCACGTTCGACCTTGTCGGGCCTGGCCGGCCTTGCGGCTCCATACCTGGTCATACGTTCTCCAAGCCTTCGTCAGGAATATGGTCCCACGCTTCCATCTCCTCATCGAAGGCCTGAGCGGCCTCAGGATCCTCGCGCATACGATCGTAAGCCGCCGCGGCTGATTCCAATATCCGCTGCCGCCTGAGTCGGTCGAGTGCGAACTCGATCACCGCGCCCTGCGAGATGTCCAGTTCATGTGCCATCTCGTCCAAGATGCTCTTGGTCTCCTTCTTTATTCGCACATTCGCCCATGCTGCCTGGGCCATGGTGACCTCCCCGAGTCCGAGTGGGTTCGAACTCAGGCTACGATATGTAAACAGATATGTCAATCTATCTGTAGACATAGACTCGACTGCCTGCGGTGGGATCCAGACCACCACACGCGCCGTCGACTGGAGTCGCGGCCCTACCGGAACGCGGCCCACCAGACCAGCAACGTAGCCAGCGCGAGTGCGGCGATCATGAGCCAGGCGTAGCGGCCTGGAAGACCCTTCGAAGTCGATGCACGAAACGTCGTCACATGATGAGGATCGCTATCCTCAGATCTACCAGCCTCTGAGGTAGAACGGCCCTCGAAGGGACGGACCCCGATCTCGTCTTTCAGCCTGCATATCGGGCACTCGCCTGCGTCGTCTTCATGCGGCTCCGTTGACAGCCCCAGCGCCCCGGCCAGCTCTCCGGCGGTCGCGTAGCGGGCCAGGGGCTGCTCGGACAGGCAGCACGCCACCACGGAAGCCAGCTCGGGAGGGCCTTCGAAGTGGGCGTCCACGATGCCTGATCGATCCCCTGCCCGGTCGGGACCGCTTCCGCCCGCCACCACGGAGGCCAGCAGCAGCCCCAGCGAGTAGACGTCGCTCGCAGCGCTCGCCTTCCCCTCCCCGTGCTGCTCGGGAGCCAGGAAGGCGTCGTCGGTGGGCAGGGCGTCGGGGAACCGCCGGCAGACGTACCACAGGCCGAACTCGGCGACCTGCACGCGACAGGCACCCTCGCCGCGTGCGACCCAGACGTTCCGCGGGCTCAGGCCGAGGTGCAGCGCCCCCAGCCGCCGCGCGTGCTCGACCGCCTCCAGTAGCGGCCCGAAGAGCTCCTCGTAGCCGGGGGCCTCACCCGAATCCAGGCACTGTGCCAGTTGGAGGCCGGCCGGCATCTCGCTGGCGAGAAACGGCCCCGAGCCGGTGAGTCCCCAGTCCAGGGCCTGCAGGATGCCCGGATGGTCCAGCCGCGCCCAGGCCTTTATCTCGGCCTCGGCGAGCGACCAGGCGTCGGGGTCCTCGCCCAGAACGGAGGGGAACCGCCGAAAAAGAACCTCCCGGCGGTGCGGCAGGTACACGGCGCGATGAAGCTCACCCCAGCAGTCGTCCGCCAGGCGCTCGGCGAGCTCGTATCCTTCTTCCTTGAAGATATCAGATTCATCCATGCTTGTTCTGCTACGATGATAGAGCAAAACAAGCAAACGGTCAATCGTTCTGACTGCGGCCGTCCAGGGCCCGTGGTACAATCATCTCGACACCGGGGGTTTGAAATGGGCGACTCCGAATCGACCGCGGGCGAGACCGTGTACTCAGACAACCTCGTCGAGATCCGAGGCGACTCGATCACCTTTCGCGACTACTACTTCCCCCGCGGGGACAAGACCATGCCTCTCGCTGAGATCGAGGGCGTTTACTGGTGGGTGCCCGCGTGGTGGAGCGGTAAGTACCGGTACTGGGGGTCCGGCGACTTTCGGACCTGGTGCCCAAAGGACTACCGGAGGCACAGGAGGGACAAGATGTTCCTCATCACGAAGAAGGACCGCTGGACCCGTATCGGCTTCACCGTCGAGGACCCCAACCGGGCGGTAGAGGTCCTCGGCGAGCTCGGCTTTTCAGTCTTGCCCCTGGCGGACCTGAAGAAGGCTGAAGGCCGCGCGGAGACGGACGATACCACCCGGGGGTCATAGGATCCCACGGATGGTAGTACAATGGTCCGGACGGCGAGCAGCGGGGAGTTGATGGGGATGCTGGCCTGTCCAAACTGCGGCGTGGAGCTCGACCTCTCCGAGATGGGTGAGGTCTGTTCCAACTGCGGATTCCTGGTTCCCTGCGAGGCGGACTTCCGCGTCGAGGACGAAGAAGAGCTGGACTCCATCGAGGAATTCTGACTCGGATAGGGCGAGCGGCCCTGCCGGTCAGATGCCCTCGGTGGGCACGTCGCTGCGCTGGTGGCTGAAGCACTCCGTGGAGAGGTAGCGGTCGCCTCGGTCCGGGAAGACGACCACGATGGTGCCGCCGTCCATCTTTGTCGCCTGGTGCCTCGCCTCGCACATAGCCGCCCCAGAGGAGATGCCCACGAAGAGCCCCTCGTCCTTCACCAGCGCCTGCGCCATGGTGAAGGCCGAACGGTCGTCGACGTTCAGCTTCTCGTCGAGGACCGAGATGTCGAATATGGGCGGCATGTAGTCTCCCAGGTTGCGCAGGCCCTGGATGCGGGAGTTCGGGAAGGGCTCTACGGCGACCACCTTCATCCCGGGGTCGCGCTCGCGCAGCCGCCTCGAGACACCCATCAGGGTGCCCCCGGTGCCGATACCCGCGACCAGCATGTCCACGCTGTCGGTCTGCTGGAGCAGCTCGCGGCCGGTCCCCTCGTAGTGCGCCCGTACGTTATCGGGGTTGGTGAACTGGTCGGGCATGTAGTACTTCGCCTCGCGCCCCATCATGCGCCCGAGCTCGATAGCCCCGTTCATCCCCTCCTCGCCGGGGGTGAGGACCAGCTCGGCCCCGAACGCCTTGAGGGCCTGCTGGCGCTCCACGCTCATGGTCTCGGGCATGATTATCTTCAGCTTGTAGCCCTTCACCGAGGCGACCATGGCCAGGCCGATGCCGGTGTTGCCGCTGGTCGGCTCCAGGATGGTCATACCGCCCTCGAGATCGCCCCGCTCCTCGGCGCCCTCGATCATGTAGAGGGCGATGCGGTCCTTGACCGAGCTGCACGGGTTGTACCCCTCGAGCTTGGCCAGTATCCGCACCCTCGGGTTGGGGTTGAGCCGGGCGATCTCCACCACGGGGGTGTCCCCGACCAGGCCCAGTATCCCGCTGACGGCGGGAGCGTTCATCCATGTCTCCTTTTCGCGAGGTCCCAGCATTATAACTAATAACTCTGAATAAATCGGTGCCAGGCGGGATTCAAGTCACATGACTAGAGTAGGGGTCGACTAGAGTAGGGGTCAGGCACCAGTCAAGTCACGGCCCCGGTGGCGGACTTATCAGGGAAATGAATAGAATAGTGCCTGACCCCTACTCTAGTCAGGAGGATGAGATGGCGGATACAACCAGCGCGGGCCTCACCGATTCGATCACCATCAACGCGGGCGTGGACGACATAAAGAGCGTCCTGCTCGACTTCGAGTCCTACCCGGACTGGATGGGCGGCGTCGAGGCCATGGAGGTGCTCAAGCGGGACAAGAAGAAGCGGGGCACCCAGGTCCGCTACACGGTGGACATCATCCTGCGCAAGATATCCTACGTCCTGTCCTACTCGTATGACGACAAGGCCGACCGCATCGACATGGGCTATGTCGAGGGCGACCTGGACGACTGCAACTCCTACTACGAGTTCGAGCCCCTTGACGACGACCGCACCGAGGTCACCTACCACTACGACGTCTCTTACTCCATCCCCAGGGCGCTGATGAACCCGGTCACGAAGCGTCTCCTGAAGTCGGTGGACAAACGCGTCATGAACTCGGCGCTGAGCGACCTGAAGAAGCGGGTGGAACGCGGGTAGCCTTTTGCATCCAGATCGCGTGGCCCACTGGGGGAGTACCGGATCTTGATGGATGATGTGGCAAAGGAAGAGTGCGCGGCGGTACCGCAGAGAAAAGGAGCGGCCGCTCCGAAGCTGAAGAAGCGGGCCATGGTCTCGCTCGTCGTCGGGCTCGTCGTCGCGGCGATTGGGATCCTCGGGGCCGCCCTGCTGACCTTCCCGGACGTCTCCATCCGCCGGGTGGGCATCTCCACCGAGGGATTCGAGTCACCGGCCCGGAAGGTGAGCGGGCTCCTCATCACCCCCGACGACCCGGTCGCGAGCCCGACCCCGGCGGTCATCTTCTGCCACGGGTTCACCCAGTCCAAGGAGGCCTACTTCGAGCCGGCCCGCGAGCTCGCACGGCGCGGGGTGATGGTGCTCGACATCGACCTTCGGGGGCATGGCAGCACCGGTGGAGCCGCCGACCAGAACTACTCGGAGGCCATGGACGCCCTGGGGGCGGTCACCTACCTACGCTCGCTCCCGGGGGTGGACGCGGACAGGATAGCGATCACCGGTCACTCGCGCGGTGGGGTCACATCGACACGTGCCGGGATACTCCAGCCTGACGAGGAGATAAAGGCCGTCGCCGCGGTCTACAGCTCGACGAGCGTCCGCAGCGCAATGGAGCGCCAGTACGGCGGCGCGGATGGCTTCATCGGCAGGCTCTGGAAGCACCTGGCGGTCTCCCATGCCTTCGACGTCCACTCGGAGGCCGACGTGGACGACAGGGACTTCGCCGACACCATCACCGCCGACAGACCGCCGAACTTCCTTCTGGTCATCGGCTCCAACGACGAGCTGACCTCTGTCGAGGAGCAGGAGAAGGTGGTAGCGCTGGCGGCGGGTCTGCCCGGGGTGGTCCCGGGTCGTACCTACGGGTCGTTCGAGGACGGCACAGCCCGTAAGTTCGTGGTGACTAAGGACACCCACTTCAGCGAGATGACCAGCCCCGCGGTCTGGACGGCGGTCTACTCCTGGATATTCCGGGCTTTCGACCTGAAGGCGCCCGCGCCCGCGACCCGCACCCCCATAATGCGCGCCCTCTTCCAGGCGATGGTCATGCTCGGCTTCCTGCTGGTGGCGCTCGCCTGCCTGTACGCCGGCAGGCACGCGTTCGGTGAGGGCCGTAAGAGGTGGGCCCCTGAGCCGACCCCGGACCGCAAGCGGGACTACGGCATCGTTGCGCTCGGTTGTACCCTCGTATATCTCGCCGCGTCCCTTGCCGCGCTGCCTCTTGTCGGCGTGCTCGGGCTGGGCGCCTTCATCCCGTTCTCTTCCCTACCCCTGATACTCGGCCCCGATGTGCTTGCGGGCGTAGCGGCGGGGCAGGTGCTGGTCATGCTCTCGGCCTTTGTGCTGCTGGCCATGCTCGAGCGGCGATGGAAGCTGGCACCGGCAAGCGCATGGCCCAGGCCATCCGCGTGGATGAAGCGGGGGCGGGGCGAGGAAGAGCCCGAGACCCTGGGGGCGGGGGCGGTCGCGTTCGTCGGGCTGGTCCCATTCGCGGTCTTCGCCCTGCTCTACTCGCCGACGGCGTACGCGCTGTTCCTGCCGCGGGGTGTCCCGATATCGATAGGCTGGTTCCTGGTCCTGGCGGGCGTCACGGCGGCTTACCTGTACGTATCAGGTCACTTCTTCCACGCGTTCCTGCTGCCCCGCTGGACCGACCTGGAGACGCGGCGCAGACGCGTCACCTACGTCCTGGCCGAGGCAGGGGTGCGCGGCATTGGTCTGGGCGTCGCCTTCATCCCGTTCGCCTTCAACCCGTTCCTGCTCATCGGAGGGCTTGTGCCGCACACCAGGGTCCCGCTGGTGCCGGTGGTCGCCGTCATCGGCTTCGTGGCTTTCATCCCGGCTTCGGTGCTAACGCTGTTCTTCCGCCGCCGGGGCTACGGGGTCGCCTCATCCTCCCTTTTGATGGGACTCGCCTTCGCCTGGATCTTCTCCACCCAGGTCGCGGTACGCTTCTTCTAGGAAAAGACCCGGATGTAGCAAAAGTGCCTGACCCTTTTGCTACTTTTGCTACACTGCTGCTACATCACGGGTCGCGGTGGACTGTATCGGCTGAAAACGGGGGGACGCATACCGAGATGTACTCGGCACCCTCCGGCAGCGGAGTACCGTACTGGACCCATTCGCCGCTCTCGACGATCACGGCCTGTCCCTTGCGCACGTCATGAGTGCCGTCCCTGGTGGTGACACGCAGCATCCCTTCAAGGACGACCGAGTACTCTGCGAACTCCGGCGTCTGTCCCGGCTCTGTCCAGCCACCCGGGCTCCTCATCAGCGCGATGCTGATATCCTTACTACCCGAGCTCACCCGGCCGGCGAACTCGAGGATCTTCTTGGGCGGGTTCCCTTCCGCGAGAACCTCGGCCGGCCGGTCTATTATCCTGACCATCTTCTCACCCCAGACAGTTGATCATGTGCACAAGTGCCTGACCCTTTTGCACGTGCTGTTCCTGTGGCAAGAGTGTAGCAAAAGTGCCTGACCCTTTTGCTACACTTCTGCTGGGAGGAGGTGCTTGGACTTGCGTGTCCAGCGGGCGGCGATGATCGGCTCTGCCAGGGCCGGGATAGCGGTGTGCCCGTCGCGGTTGCTCGCGGCCTGGGCCCGGGCGCTCGTAAGGCGGGGGCAGAGGAAGGGCGAGAGGATGATCACCGGGCGCTCCGCACTGGTGAGGTTGCTTACCGGGACCGCGGCCCCGTTCTCCAGGATCGCCGTGGAGATAGGTGGCAGGTCCGTCACCATAGAGATCGTGCCCTGGCTGACCTGGTTCAGGTCCTCGGCCTACTGTCGGTACCTGACCAGGGCCGACCTCATGGACCTCTCCCGCCGGTTCTCGTGCAAGGTACGGCTCAAGGCGATCCCGCCCGCCGGGCCCCCCCTGCCGCTAGCGACCTACCCGGGCGTCGTCTCCGAGGCCGGCGCCGACGTCCTGGAGTGGCTCATCAATACCTGCTTCATGGACTCCCGAGCCGGTTCTTGATCTTCTCGAACTCCTCCTCGGTTATCTCTCCCGAGGCGAGCCGCCGCTTCGTGATGTCCATCGGGGTCTCGGTCGGGCCGGCCGCCGGAGGCTGAGCCCGCAAGACGCCCTCCTGGTGGAGCGCCCTGATGATGATGTAGATCACCGCGATCACCAGCAGGGTCCCAACGATCATCATGATGCCCATCCAGAACCAGCCTCCCCCGTCGAAGTCCATGTGCGGTCCCCAGTCGGCAAACCGGCTCATGCTGTCCAGTAGCAGTGTCATAGAAACCGCCTCCCGTCCTCTCGAGTTAGTCCTGCAGGCATGATTTGACGGAAACGGGGCTGTTCCTGCCGGGCGGCCGTTGGCGTCCTCCACCCCGTCGGAAGGTGAGCGAGAAAGACCCGGCCGTCCGCAGGGGACGACCGGGCCTTCTCCGCCCAGCAGGCTTCGGAAGACTGGTCAGTCCCTGTAACCCCCGATGGTATCGGTGCCGGCCTGCCGGCCGTCGGAGTACATCGACCTCTCGACGATGATCTTCGCGCCCGCCGTCTTCGAGGTAACCACTATGCCTGCCCGCCCGTTTGTGATGTGGTCGGCCATCGAGTATGTCCTTCGGGAGTTGGCTGGTACGGTGTCGGTGAACGACTTGTTGCCCTTGCCGTCCGGCGTCAGGTACTGCACCTCTACCTGTACGTCGCTCCCGTTGGGATTCTGGACCAGGGTCCAGGTCTCGATTCCGTTGGTGGTATCGCCGTCGGGCAGGTGGTAGGTTGTGTGTGCGTCGGCTGTCCCCACCGAGTCGTGGCACACCTCGCCTGTGGGCGAGTTCCAGTACATGGCCCGCTCGGCTATTATCGTGCCGGGGCAACTGACCTTGATGGAGAAGTCCGCGTTCGGGAGCACATCGTTCACCCTTATCGTCTTCCGGGAGCTCATGGGCATCTGGAACGTCGGCTGGATCACCGGACCGTTCGACGTCATGTAGGTGACCGTTACGTCCGCCGTCCCCTTGTTGTTGTTCTGGATAAGCAGGTAGGTGGTGAAACCCCATGCGGTAGAGCCCTCGGCCAGGTAGTAATCGTACCCGGGCAGCTCGCAGGGGATCGACTCGTGCCCCTCACGCCGGTTGTTGCGGTACATGGCACGCTCGGGGATGACCGGGACGTCGCTGGTCACCTTGATGGAGGCGTCCTTCTCCCCGATGTGATCCTTCATGCTGTAGGTCCTCCGGGAGAGCGGCGGGAGCGTATCGTTCACCATGACCGGGGCTTCGTTCTCCATCATGTAGGTTATGCTGACCTGCGCGTTGATCTGGTTCGGGTTCTGCACGAGCGTCCAGGTCTCGAAGCCCCAGGCGCTGGAGCCCTCGGGCATGCACCACGCGCAGCTCGGCCAGGTGACCCCGATGGACGAGTGGCTCTCGGGGGCCGCGGCGCCCGTTCCGGTCCAGGACATGGTTCTGTCGACCGCTATCGGCAGGCCCTCCACGCAGCGGACCCTGGTAGAGAAGTCGGTGGCGGGAACCACCTGCGCCGGGTCTATGGTCGCCTGGCTCATCGCCGGCATCGTGACCGTCCCGCCGCTCACCGCGCCGGTCCCGGTCATGTAGGTTATCTCGGCGTTCACCGCGCTCGGGTTGGGGTTCAGCACCGTGATGTAGGTCGAGAACCCCCAGTTGGTCGAACCCTCGGCCAGGTACCACTGGTCGTTGTTGCCGCTGGGGACCGGCGGAGACAGGTAGACCGTGACCGCGTCCAGCTCCACCTGCTCCAGTCCGCTCGACTGCAGGAACGCCTGCAGGTACAGCTTCGATGCCGCGGTCTGGTCGAAGTCGCCGATCCTCAGGTCGACCTCGCCGGCGCTGTTGGACTGCGCCGGGCCCGCGGCCTTCTTCCAGCCGTTCGAGTAGTAGTACCAGTCCTTCCCGTTCGAGGAGAGCTGGTAGATGACCGACCCCTTGTGCTTCGCGCCCGGCTTCTCCATGAAACCCGAGAGCGCCTGGCCCTGCTTCTCCACCGGCTTCTTGAACCCGACGGTGGTCATTGAAGTGTACTTACCGGGTGGGTACTTCTTGACGATCAGATCCTTTGTGGTGCCCACAGTGCAGTACCCGGCGACTATCACGTTTCCGGTCGCATCGCAGCAGATGGAGCGCCCGCTGCACTCGACCCCTCCCTTGGTGAGGCGGTTCCAGACCGTGCCGCCCGTGGCGCCGCTGAACTTGTTCACCCACAGGTCCCACGAGGTCCCGCTCTCGAAGTGGCCGCTTACCACCGGGTTGCCGTCCGGCCCGATCGCCACGCCGAAGGCCTGGTCCCAGCCCTTGCCGCTGTCGATGAGCCTCGACCAGCGCGACTGCCCGTTCTGCCCATCGTACTTCATCACCCAGGTGTCGGTGTCCGCCCCGTTGTGCAGGTAACCGCAGACGACGGGGTCCCCGTCCAGGCCGATCGCAACGCCCGTGGCGGCGTCGTGGCCGACGGCGCCCGGGATGATGCTGGTCCAGAGCGTGTTCCCCTGGCCGTCGTACTTGCGCACCCAGATGTCCATGGTGCTCCCGCTGTTGTACTCCCCCACCACCACGGGGCAGAGGTCGGGCCCCACGGCCACGGCGTCGGCGACGTCGTTTCCCTTTCCGCTGTCGACGGTCCGCTGCCAGACCATCGTCCCGTTCTGCCCGTCGACGCACCGTATCCAGATGTTGTCGTCACCGGACGCGCTTTCGTAAACGCGGCCCACCAGCACGGGGTTACCGTCGGCGCCGACCGCGACCCCGTTCAACACGTCGTTGCCACCGCCGTCGAGCTGGATCTTCCACAGCTCGGTGCCGGCGCCCGCCGCGGGGAACTTGCCCGCGTACAGGTCCAGGTCCGAGCCGTTTGACGTCGTCCCCACCACCACCGGGTTGCCGTCCGGACCGACGGCGACGGCGTGGCCGGCGTCGGTACCGGGCTTGATGAAGGACACGCCGCTGACGGCTTTCCCCGTATCTGCTGAGCCCCAGGTGACGAACATGTCCGCATCCCCGCCCACTGTGTGGCTTCCGGTCGCGAAGTAGGTCCCCTGGTCGTTGACCGCGACCCCGCCGAACCTTTCATCGCCGGCAGGTTGAGCGGTTCGTTCCTCCCAGTAGCCACTGTCCAGGGGAAGGGCTTTCGTCCGGATCGCGCCGCCGGAGACCTCCACCTGCGCACCGTTGTAGGTGTAGTCACCCGGGCTGCTGAACCCGTACACCGACTCCGCTGCCTGCGCGCTGCCTCCCAGCGGGATGATGCCCGCCAGCAGGCCCAGCACCAGCGCCAGGGCTACCAGCCCGGCCGCCCTCCCGATCCTCGTCGTTCCTCTCATCCTGACCACCTCCCTGTCGGCCCCGTTTTCCGGGGGGTTACGATGCCTATAGAGACACGCGCTTGAGGTGGTTTCCACGGGTGCGCGGCTTTCTGGAAATGGGTGGGCGGCGCGAGGAACGAACGAGCGGGACCGGGAACGGCTCGGGAGGCTCCGGTAGCCGGAAATGGGTCAGATGTCCACGCGGGAGCGAAGCGCCTCGGCGTACGAGTCGCTCACGTGTACCTGCGACTTCGCCTCGTCCGACATGGCTATCACGTAGCGGCTCCTGGCGTCCCTGGTAATGTTGAGCACGTGGTCCAGGTTGACGATGAAGGAGCGGTGTACCCTCAGGAAGCGCGGCTCGCCGGCCAGGGACGCCTCGAGCTCGGAAATGGAGTAGCCGGTCAGGTGCTTCTTCGACTTCGTGTGGGCGTAGGTGTACTTGCCCGTGGCCTCCAGGTAGAAGATCGCCTCCAGCGGCAGCAGGTATGTCGCCTCACCGTGCCTGACCGGCAGGCGGTCGAGCCGCTTCGAGCGGTCCCCGGGCGCCGTGGTGGCGCGCTTGCTCAGGATCTTCTGCACCCGGGTCTCGAACTCCAGCGATTTGAGCGGCTTGAGCATGTAGTCGTCGGCCCCTCTCAGGCCCTGGACGACCGTGGCCTCGTCGTCCACCGCCGACAGGAAGAGGATGGGTATCTCCGAGGTGCGGGGCTCGAGCCTCATCCTCCGCATGACCTCGATGCCGCTCAGGCCCGGCATGGTGACATCCAGCACCACCAGGTCCGGCCTTGTCTCCTCGAGAGCGCCCAGGCACGCCTCGCCGTCCTCGAGGGCGGTCACACGGTAGCCTGCGTGGCCCAGAACGCTCTCGAGCGTCTCGCGCATGATCGCCTCGTCATCCACCACAAACACGTGAGCGTGCGGCTCAGTCTCCGGCAGCTCAACCACCTCCAGTGGGGTCAGGTCCCAAACGTTTCATCCTGAAACACGGGGTCAGGTCTCCGGCCCCGCATCGGCGCTCGACGTGCTCGCGGGGCCCCACGTGAGCTCGAAGCAGGCCCCTCGGTCGTTGTAGGCTCTTATCCCGCCGCCGTAGGCCTCCAGTATCCTCCTGACGACGGCGAGCCCTATTCCCGAGCCGCCCCCGCCCATCCGGTAGAACGGCGTGAACACCTGCTCGAGGCTCTCTGGCGGGATGCCGCTCCCGTTGTCCCTGACCAGGAGGCGCGCGGCCCCGCCGTCCGCGTCGGGCAGCCTCCGAACCTCGATCAAGGGCGTGTCGCTGTCGTTGTGCCGGATGGCGTTGCCGATGAGGTTGGAGAACACCTGGTAGACGTGGGTCGCCTCGGCGGCGACGGTACCCGGCTCAGCGTCCACCTCCACCCTTACGTGCTTCTCCGCCAGCGCGCCCTGTCTTTCGGCCAGGATGCGACCCACCACCCCGGACACGTCAACCGATCCGACCTTCAGGGGACGCTGCCCGGCCTCGGCCAGGGCCAGGACGTCGTCAATGAGAGCGCTGGAGCTCTCCAGGCTGTCGGACATCAGCCCCAGCATCCTGGCGATGTAATCACGCTCGGGCTCCAGGGCGCGCTTCTCTACGACACGCTGAAGGTTGGTGCTCGCCATGATCGCCGCGGACAGGGGTCCTTTGAGGTCGTGCGACACCGTGTGGGCGTAGGCGTCCAGGGCCTCGTTCGCCAGGGCAAGCTCCCCTGTGCGCTCCTCCACCCGTGTCTCGAGCACCTCCTCGGCCCTCTCGCGCTCGCCGGCCATCTTGTTGAAGGTGTCGGCCAGGTCCCCCAGTTCGTCGCGCGAGGCGACCTCCACCCTTGCGCCGAAGTCACCTGCCCCCACCAGGGATGCGGCCTCCGTGAGCCTGAGGATCGGCCTCACGATCTTGCGTGAGAGCAGCCAGGGGACCAGCAGCGCGAAGACCAGCACCAGCAGGGCCAGCAGGGCTACGCCCCACAGGGTCCTGGTGGCCGTCGAGGAGATGCGGTCCAGGTCGCCCTCGATCGCCTTCCTCTGCGTGGACAGGAAGGCGTCCACCTGGCCGGGGAATGCCCCGTACCCTTGCGAGCCCAGATCCGCGCGCACCTGCTCCAGGGCATCCTCCTGCCGACCGGTCAGCGCCAGCTCGACGGTGTCGAGTCCGACTGCGAGTAACGCCTCGTACGATATCCTCAGATTCTCCTCGTCGTCCCGCAACCGGGTCAGCTCCGGGCCCTGGGGGAGGTCGGTGGCCTGGGCATCCAGGGCCGCAAGGGAGCTGTCGGCCTGCCCCCGGGCTTCCTCCGCCTGTACCAGTTCCGCCTCGTCCGCGCGCGAGGCGATGTCCTGGAACTCCTTGAAGAGAACGGCGCAGGCGGTGGCGAACCGCCCGGCGGTGACCGTGTTGGCGAGGTGCGCGGCGACCAGGCCCAGCTCGTCCTGCATGCCCAGCATCCTGTAGACCGCGGCACCCCCCACCACGCCCTCGAGGTAACGCACGTTGCTCATCAGCGACGCGGCCCGCTCGTCCTCTATCAGCGTCGCCCTGTTCTCCAGCTCACGTGAGACCGCGGCCTCGGCCTCCTCCTCCAGGACGCGCAAGGCCTCTGGGGAGCGGCCCTCGCGCACCAGCGAGTCTGCTCTCTCGCACGCCTCGTCTATCGGCTGGTAGGCGCGCTCCAGGTCGCCCAGATCCTTCAGCCTGCCGTCCCGCAGTCGCCGATCCAGGCCGGGGCTGGTGCGTATCGCCTTCGCCCAGCCCTCGAGGGCCGCCCGCGCGTCCTCGCGCGCGTCCCGGTAGTCATTCTCAAAATCCAACGTTCCGGTAAGGGCGAACGAGTTCAGGTCCAGGATGGCGCGCTCATATGCCACCCTGAACTGCTGATCAAAGGAGATCTCCTGCGCGTCGATGCGCACAAGCGGGATCCTCGCAAGGATCCTGGTTGCGGGGCCCACAAGGGTCGCCATGAGGGCCAGGATGATGATGACGAGGGGAAGGATGAAGAGGTAGTACTTGGTCCGCAGGGACAGCCCGCGCCTACCGGTGGTTCCGCCTTCCGCCCTGGTATCGCCGGTCACAGCCTCGCTCCCGGCGGTACGCGCCCTTCCGCCCACTCGAAGAACCGCCGTACTCTCTTGACGGCATCCTCGGCGTCCCTGGCGCCGTAGCTGCGCCTATCGTACTCGGCTGTCGTCTTCATGATGACGACCCGCTGCATCTGGTTTACAGCGTTTCTCGCTTCCGGCCCGGAAACCGCGAGCAGGTAACCGGCCGCCCCATCGTGATCTTGACCTGTGTAGTACTCACGCTTTACCTGGGCGGTAACAGCATTAGCCATCAGCAGAAGCGCGTGGACGCCGTTTGAGACCGCGGGGTCCCAGAGCCCCTGGGAGTACGCCATTTCCATTGCTTGCTTGTACTCGGAAGCCTTCTGGGCCAGGATCCCGACGTCCGCGGCATCGGCCTTGGACGTACGCTGCTTCTTTACCACTCCGCACCAACCTCGATCCTGACCGCTTCAGCCATGGCCCTTGAAACAAAACCGTCTTTCCGCTTCCGCTTCCTGGCAAGCTCACTCTCTGAAAGCAGCGTCACGTTGAATCCCGTGCGGAAGCGCCTGTACGCCTCCGGCGTATTCTCACCGAGCCTGTCGAGGGCCTTCTTCCTGTCGGCCTTGTCATCCAATACCAGCAATACGTCCGTATCGCTCTCCGGTGTATCCGTTCCCCTGACGACACTTCCGAACAGGAAAGCCTGAATGCGCTCCGCCTCGAGCCCCTGCACGAGCATGCGCACTGCTTCTCCGGGGATCTCTCTCTCCTTCTGGAAAAGCGGTTGCAACAACTCCTCGCAGACGGCGGTATCTCGGGCGATCTCGTAGATGCTGGATCTGCCGGCGTTCTTGCGCATGATGATCCCCGCCCGGTGCAGGCTGTTCAAGGCGTTGTTGCAGGTAGCCTGGTTCATCTTGAGCTCCCTTGCCAGGCTCCTGCCGGTCGTCACTTCGGATGGGTAGAGCACAAGGTGCCTGAGAATGGCTACCTTATTCTTGTTGTTCATTATCAGGTCCAGGGGCCTGTTTACTTTCATATCATTCCCCAGTCATTTGACTGATTTATTATACAAATGAACAAATAACCATTCAATAGCCGGGTAACGTTCTCTGCGCGGCGAAGAACCTCCCCCGATCTTTCTCCTCCGAGATTTCCAGGGTGCCTGGAGTCTACAATAGGGGTGAAGTAATGCGCTGTCTCGCGGGAGGCTTCGTCTCCGTGGCGATCAGCCGTCGGACGGACGTATGGGGTGAAGCATGGAGGTCTTGAAGGGTCCCGAGAAGCAGCTCCGCATCCTGATGGCGGTCTATACCGGCATCTACTCCGCGTTCGGGCTCGCGCTGCTCGTCTACCCCCGGGGGATAATCCGGCTCATCAACTGGATCACGGATTCGGTCGGGGTCCATCCTCCGCTGGCGTTCGACCGCTACCCGTTCTGGTCGATGGTGAGCGCGTCCCTGCTGTTCACCCTGGCGCTCATCTGCTTTCTCGCATTCCGCGACGTCGAGAACACCCAGCTGGTGTGGATCATGATCTTCGCCAAGTACGTCTCTTCGTTGTGCCTCGTCCTCTACCTGGCGTTCAGCGGCGGGCACCCGCCGGGTTTCGGCCTGGGCGCGATAGTGGACGCCTTCCTGGGAACGCTGGCGCTGGTGTTCGTCGTCAGGGCCGAACGCGAGAGAGACGCCTCCTCGGCTACGGCAAGTTAGCGATCCCGGTCGCCGGGTCTACTCCGGGGCGCTCTCCGGGGTCGTCTCCTCCACCTTCTCCGGCTCCTCGGCGGGCCCCAGGTTGTTCTCCTTCTTGATCTTGGCGGCGTTGCTCCATGACGTGTAGGCCTTCACCGCGTCGACCGCGACCTCGATGTTCGACTTGGCCCACTCGGTCACGGTGTCCTTGATGGATGCCGTGTTCTGGGGATCGCCGATCCGGTCGAGCAGCTCCTGTACGGCCTCGAGCACCGCGATGGTGCTCTCGATGGCGCTTATGCGCTGCTCGGCGTACTCCTTGTAGGCGTCCACGCCTTTCAGGTCCAGTATCTTCTCGTACTCGGCGACCGCCTTCTTGCCGTTTGCGATGATGGTGTCGATCTGCTTGCTCGCGGCGTCCGTGAGGGTCTTCTTGTCCACGGTGCCGGTCTCGCTGATCTGGATAC
Organism: Actinomycetota bacterium; assembly: GCA_018831265.1. Lineage (GTDB taxonomy): Bacteria > Actinomycetota > Geothermincolia > Fen-727 > Anoxymicrobiaceae > JAHJCO01. Next base: position 71,217 of record JAHJCO010000059.1, on the reverse strand, counting down.
CCAGCTCGGCCAGCAACGCCCCCGCGTCGAAGACCGCGTCATCTGTGAGCGATGCCATCTTCCGGGAAAGCTCGTCGCCCTTCTCCATGTACTCCTTGGCCTGGCTCGTGTCCCCGCACCCGGCCACGGCCAGCGCACCCAGGCCGAGTGCCACTACCAGACCGACGATGATGAACTTCTTCACAGTGATCTCTCCTCTCGTTGTACCGCTCCGACCCGGGATCCTGCCGTCCCGTTCCCGGTATTCTATTACGGACAGGGCGGATCCGCTCTATTGACAGTGATCAAATAACGGAATACCATTGCCTAACTGGGCGCCCGGTCTAGCGGAAGGAGGTCGCGCGTGACGCGGACTGCCGAGCAGGTACCCGTCGAGCAGAGAGCCGCGAGCGAGCAGGCCATCAAGAAGGCGGCGCTGCGACTCTTCTCCGAGAAGGGGTTCTACTCCACAAGCACGCGCGAACTGACCGAAGCGGCCGGGGTGTCAAAGGGGACCCTGTACTGGCACTTCCGGAGCAAGGAGGAGGTCGCCTTCTCCCTGGTCTCCGACATGCTCGGCGATTTCCTGGGTCTCGTCGAGCGGGCCCGGGACGAGGAAGGCCCCGTCATCGACAGGATGGAGCGGCTGGTGGGCGCGGTCGCCGCCCTCTACTACCAGGAGACCGACTACCTCCGCCTGCTCTGGAAGTTCCGGGCGGACCGCCACTACATCTTCAGCCCCGAATACACCGAGAAGGTCACCAGCTACTACGTGCGGATAAGGAAGAGCCTCGAGTCCGTGATCGAGCAGGGTATCGCGAGCGGCGAGTTCCGCGAGGTGGACTCGAAGCAGATGGCCTTTATCATGCTCGGGATAACCGAGGGGCTCGAGGTGGAGTGGCTCGAGAACGAGGCGGAGTTCTCGATGAGCGACGCCCTCGAGGTGACCATGGCGATGTTGATGGACAGCATGAGGAAGCCGGATGTCGCGGTCGCCGCGACACGCCGGCCGAAAGCGAAAGGAGCAAAAGGATGAGGGTAGTAGCACTTGGTGGAGCCGGCGTGATGGGCCGTTTCGGGGTCAGGGACCTCGTGTCGAAGGACAGCGTCGAGGAGCTCCTGATCGCCGACTACGATATCGAGGCGGCTCGGGCGGTGGCGAGCGAGCTCGGCGCCAAGTGCAGCGCCAGGGGGGTCGACGCGAACGACCACGAGCAGATGGTGTCCACGGTCAAGGGGTACGACGTGGCGATGGGGACCATCGGGCCCTTCTACAAGTACGAGAAGAAGGTCGCCCGTGCCTGCATCGACGCCGGGGTCGACTACGTGAGCATATGCGATGACTACGACGCCGCGGCGGCGTTCCTCGAGCTCGACGCCGAGGCGAAGAAGGCGGGTGTCACCGCGATCACGGGCGTGGGATGGACACCCGGCATCACCAACGTCTTCGCCCGGCTGGGCGCCGACCAGCTGGACGAGGTGGACGAGATAGCGACCTCCTGGGCGTGCGACCCCGCGGACACCGCCGGCAAGGCGGTGACCCTGCACTACATCCACGCGGTCACCGGCATGATCCCCTCCTTCATCGACGGCAGGCTCGCCTACATCAAGGCGGGGTCCGGCCTGGAGAAGATCCGCTTCCCGGAGACCGTAGGGGAATGTAACGTGTTCCACGCGGGACACCCCGAGCCGGTCACCATCCCGCACTTCATCAACGCCAGGACGGTAAGCCTGAAGGGCGGACTGACCGACCCGTTCCTGGTGGGCCTCACCAGCACTCTGGTCGGGATGGGCCTGACGAAGACCGAGAGGAGAAAGGACCTGGTGGGTGGCTTCTTCAACAAGATCCTCCCCTACCTGGAGAGCATCGGGAAGCCGCCGGTCACCTGCTCGGCCTGCCGCACCGATATCACGGGCAAGAAGGACGGCAAATGGACCCACCTGGCATACGGCGCCGCCGAGCACATGGACAAGCTCACCTGCCTGCCTACCTCGATCGTGGTCCAGATGGTGGGCGAGGGCCTCATAACCGAGAAGGGCGCCCTTCCCCCGGAGGCATGCGTCGACCCCAGGGAGTTTCTCAAGCGCCTGGCCGAAGGCGGCGTGCGCATATTCGAGGGCGACGAGATGGTCAAGCCGCTGGAGGTCTGAGCCCGAAAAGGGGCGCATCCCCCGGCATCGGAGCTCCAGGTGGATGCCGGCCACCTTCACAGCCGCTTTATCGGTACCGTGTTGAAAACGAACGCGCCGTGAAATAGAATCGATCACGGCGCTTTTTGTTTTTCCGGTCTAGGAGGAACTCGCGGGGGACATGTTACGGCTACCTGGCGGAACCCGACCGATCGCTCCCCTTTCTGAGATGATTCGTGCTTCCGTAGCGGCTTGCTTCGTCGGTTTGCCTTTGGGTTGGGAAGGTACGGAGACTAGATCACGCGAGGATCAATAAGCCATCACCGGGGGGGCAACATGAATAAGACAACTCATGCAATCGTCGCGGTACTGGTGTTGAGCGTCATGCTCCCTGTCATGAGCTGTTCGTATGCTTCGGCCGGAGTGGATTCGTCGGTACCTATGGATGCGCAGCGCGCCGCCAGGGCCGGCGCGTCGCCGATCTGGTTCCTCGCAGAGGGCTCGACGGCATGGGGGTTTTCCACCGAGATACCGATCCTCAATCCTAACGACCGGGATATCACCGCCAGGGTCTCGTACTCCCTGCCGGTGGGGGCTGACCAGACGGTGTTCGTCCCCGCCCTCAGCCAGGCTACCGTCTATCCCCGCGAGTTCTTCCGCGAGAACGGATTTCCGGGTATCACCGGCCAGAACGATTATGACTTCTCGACGACCGTCGAGTGTCTCGAGGGCCTGGGCATCGCGGTGTCACGGACCATGTACTGGAACAGCCCGGAGGCTCCACAGCAGGTGCAGATCACCGTCTCGGACACTGCCGCATCCATCGGCGTGACCTCTCCCTCGGAGGTGTGGTACCTGCCCGAGGGTTCATCGAAGTGGGGATTCGAGACCTGGCTTCTCATCCAGAACCCGGGCGCTCAGCCCGCATCGTGCACGATTACCTACATGATCGAGGGAGAGGGCCCGAAAGACATAGAGAGGGTGATCCCGGCAACGACACGGCAGACTTTCAGCATGGTCTCCGACATCGGTGAGAAAGACGCATCGATCCGGGTCACCTCAGATCGCGAAATCATCGCGGAGAGGTCCATGTTCAGAAACGCCCGACGGGAGGGTCACGAGTCCATCGGGACCCGGGCCCCGAACTGGGACTTCTACCTCGCGGAGGGTACGATCGGCTGGGGATACACCACTTTCGTCCTGATCCAGAATCCTCAGCCGGACCCCACGGGCGTTACGGTAACCTACATGACCACCGCGGGCACCCTCGAGGAAACGTTCGAGATGGCCGCGAGTTCGAGGAAGACCATCAACGTCAACGCGGCTCATCCCGATCTGCCCGATCCCGACTTCTCGACGAGGGTGCACGGATCCCGGCCGATAATCGCGGAGAGAGCGATGTACTGGGGCAGCGGCACGAGCGAGCGGTGCCACGACTCCATCGGCCTCGCCGCGCCGCACCGGTTGTTCTACCTTCCCGGCGGCAGCGACTGGGAAGGTGAGACCTGGACTCTCGTTCAGAATCCCAACGGTTCGTCCGTTGCGATATCTGTGTCGTACCTGCCGGAGGGAGAGGGAGAGGTTGTTAGTTTCACGGACGTCCTGCCGAGTGATTCAAGGAGGAGCTACCCGATGTCCGATCGAGTAGTCGGGAGCTACGGCGTCGTAGTGCGCTCCCTGGAGGGTGACAAACCGGTGATGGCCGAGACCGCCTCCTACTTGTCCGAGCCCGGGTCAGGCTCGAACACGATCGGGGGTTATGCCGATTGATGTCAACGGCATGCAGACGGGGCCGGCAGGAGATAATCGCGGAGCGCCCCATGTACTTCAACTATCTGGGGGCCTGGACGGGTGGGCACGACGTGGTGGGGGCGACTTCCGAGGCGACCACCTGGTACTTCGCCGAAGGCTACACCGGCAGGTAGAGGCCTCAGTCCCTATTAGGACTATCACGTTCTGATGTCCAGAACGTGACATACTAATACTTGATGCGTGGCATTCAGCTTTCTGGATACCATGTGACCTGTACCGGGAGTGATAAAACACCGAAGTTGGGACCCACGGCGGCAGGATATGGGCTGGGAGCATTCCGGGAGAGGAATCCCGCTCCTACTTCCAGGAGGGAGCATCAACCGGGGCACGTTCTCTCTAATCTCGGCCCCTATCCGCGGCTATTATTATTATGATAATTATTATCGTGTTCCTAATTAGCGTTACTGGTGCTGGATGCTCCAGAGCCTCTGGCGGGAAATGGTGACTCGAATATGGCGGATCATGGCGGGAAGAACGAGCGAAACCTGGATGTCGTCCGGATGCGCAGAGAAGGTATTACCTACCTCGAGATCGGCAAGCACTTCGGGATAAGCGAGGTCAGAGTGCACCAGATCCTTAAGAAATATGCTCCTGAGCTCACCGGGAATATCCTCCAGTCTGTCAGGCAGGCGAAAGCGCACCAGGGTGAAAAACTGGTAATCGACCGTCCGGGCCTGCGTGAGCCCGCGATCCCGATCTCATGCGTCAGTGAGATCCTTGCAGCCAGGGAGCTGTCGCTCACCTGCTCCACCTTCGGGCAGATCGCAGCAGTCCTGGGTGTCAGTCGGCAACGTCTGCGGCGATGGGACTCCGCCTATGGTATTGAATGCCCAGTCAAGGCGGAAAAGGGTGAAGATGTCCCGTATTCGCCGGCTGAAGTGATCGGCCATCTTCGCGACTGCGGTTACTCATTCAGGGAAGTCATGGCCATCACGGGTTGGACGAAACAGATGATTAAGTCCAGTGCACGCGACGTCAGATGGTCGCACTACAAACTGGCTCCCGAATTCGTCGATTCGCTGGCACGATCGATTGTACCTCTAGCCGATGCGGGTATGCCGCAGACGGAGATCACCCGTGAGCTCGGGCTGAAGAGAAGTATATTGAGGAGCGTCTGTAGCAGAACTTCAATCGAGTTCAAGCGGGACGGCCGGTTCTCCTGCCTGAAGGACGAAGTCCAAGCCCGGAATGAAGCCATTCTCGAGGCCTTTCAAAGCGGCAAGACAGGACGATGCATCGCCGAGGAATTCGGTCTGTCAAAGGCCAAGGTCGGCCTGATTCGGAAGGGAGCAAGCATCCCGCCCGGCCACCGCGCGTCCTAGGCTCGTTGACTGTTGACTTCAGGCGACGAAGCACGGCTGGTACACCTCTGCCCTCAAGGAAGATCCGTTCCCTTGTGCCTTTTACACCGGCGCGCGGGAATTTCCAGCGGGTTTGCGGGCCGCCTTCTTCTTCGCCGGCTTCTTCGCGGGCTTCTTCGCGACGCGCTTCGCGCCCGCCGCCCCGGCCGGGTACACCCGCTTCAGGAAGACCTCGATGGCCTCGTTGACCACCTCCGGCTTCTCGAAGAGAGCCATGTGGCCCGCGCCGTGGACCACCGTGATGGTCGAGTTCTCCAGGCCGCGCGCCAGCACCTTCGCGTGGCGGACGTCGGCAAGCATGTCGCCCGTACCGACCACGACCATCGCTGGCGCCTCGATCTCGCCCAGCCGCTGAGTCACGTTGAACTTACGGGCGTTGTTCAGCGTCCTGGCCATGGAGTAGTTGGAGACCTTGGAGCACTCCCGCGCCGTGATGAGGCGCGACTGCGGGGTTGCCAGCGGGTGCGTTGCCGCTATGCCCGCGACAAGCCCTTTCATGTGCCGGAAGCCCGTGCGGCTCAGCTCGTAGCCGATCGTCCCGAAGAACACCGCCGCCAGGGCGAAGATCCTCTGGAATATCGTCTGCGACAGGTAGGAGGTCGTGTCCAGCAGGATGAGCCCTTCGACCATGTCAGGGTGTTCGAGCGCCAGGTACAGGGCGACTATCCCGCCCAGGCTGTGGCCCGCGAACACCGCCTGGTCGACCCCGAGGCGGCGCAGTAGCTCGGCCGTCAGCTCGCCGAAGTTCTCCACCGAGTACTCCTCGCATTCGCCGGAGTCGCCGTGGCCGGGGAAGTCCAGGCAGATGCACCGGTAGTCGCGCGAGAACCGGGCGACCTGCTCGAAGTAGAACGCCTTGTTGCCCGTCCAGCAGTGAAGGAAGACCAGCGGCCGTCCCTCACCCCTGGTCTCGTAGGCGATGTTGACGCCGTCTATGGTTTCTACGGGCATTTCGTGCCTCCTTAATAGAGACGGTCACCCCCACCCCGACCCTCTCCCCCCGGGGGAGAGGGGGAATAGGTGATCTCTATCTCGCGGCGCCCCTCGAGCCCGAACTCGAGGCGGTAGGCGGTCGTCGAGAGCCTCTCGATGGTCACGTCATCGTCAGCTACAGTCGCGTCCCCCGCCCCCGGCAGGCTCAGGGTGACCACGGCCATGCATTCTACCGGAGAAACCACGGCCAGGCTAACCCCGCCGGGCGTGGTCTCCAGGCGCTCCAGCTCGGAGGCTCCCTGCGCCAGGTTCATGCTCGAGCCGATCAGCCTGGGGGCGTCCGTCGCCTCGGTGAGCCGCAGCAACGCGCAGGCGTGCGGGTCCAGCCCCTCGACCGTGAGCTCGTCGGTGACCTCGCCCAGGTATGCGCCGCTCCAGAACTCGCAGGCGTGGTAGCGCCCCTCGAGTCCGAGCTCCGCGAGTGTCATAGTCGCGTCGCGGGGCTGCCCCGCCCAGTTGATCGCGCACGCCAGGTGGTAGAGCCCCGACACGTCCTCGAGGCGGGAGACCAGCAGGCGCGGGGTCTCGTCGGCCCACAGGTCCGGGCAGCGCGGCAGCGCGTGCGGGTGCGGGACGCTCGCGGCGGCCAGTGCCAGGTCCTCCTCTGACAGAAGTGCCACGTCGTCGCTCAGCATGAAGGAGCCCCCGAACACCGCCAGGACCGAGGCGAGTGTCCTGCGCTCGGCCAGGGTCATCTTCGTGTCGGTGGATCGGACCATCAGCACGTCCGGGTCGCCGTCGAAGAGCCGCCCGCTCAGGAAGGCGCGTTCCATAGTGTTCAAGATGCTGTTGCGGGTGCCCGGGGTGGCGCGGTCCCTGATGGCCTTCTGGAACCCGCTGTGCCAGAACGGCGCGACGTCCCCGCTCACCCGCTGGGCGTCCAGTATCCCCACGCCCAGCATGACCGGGCCGCCCGCAGCCATCACCCAGGCGTCCGGGCCGACCGCCTCCCTGATGACCTGCAGCGCCGCGCGGACCGCCTCCGCCCTGGTGATGGTCAGGTCGTGCCGCACGCCTTCCAGCATCCCGCAGGTCATGAAGTCGAGCTTGAAGAACCGGTAGCCCGCCGCGGAGAATGTGGTGAAGACCTCGCGCAGGTAGTCCAGGACCTCCGGGTGCGTCGGGTCCAGGCCGTAGAAGCGCCACTTCCACATCGGGCTCACCCCCGCCAGGATAGGGATGCGGCGGCCGAGGCGCTTTGTGGAGAGCACCCAGTCGGGGTGGTCGTGGAAGACGCGCGAGCCGCGCAGCGCCGTGAACGGGGCGACCCAGATACCGGGGATCTTTCCCTTCGAGGCGATCTCCCCGGCCAGCGGCTTCATACCGTCGGGAAAGCGGGAGTTGGTCTCGAGCCAGTCCCCTACCGCGGGCTGGTAGCCGTCGTCTATCTGGATGACCTCGATGCCGAGCCGCGAGTGCTCGCCGGACAGGGCGTCCAGGTTCTTCCGGATGTCGGAGGCCGTTACCGCCGTGAAATACTGGTACCAGGAGCACCAGCCGGCGGGGGGCCTGCGGACGGCCTCGACCCCCTGTTCACGCGCCACCATCTCCGCGTACGTCTCGAAGTTGTCGGGCTCCAGCCCTCCCGGGATGATCGCCAGCGGCTCACTCCACAGTGTCTCCCCGGGGCCGACCTCCCTGCCCTCAAAGCGCGCCGCGGCATCGACGTGGGTGTCGTCGGTCTCATAACCGATGTGGAGCGCCACCTGGGAGAGGGCACGCCGGACGCCGGTGAAGCCGATCACTACCGAGTCTGATCCCTCGAGGTCGGCCAGGGCGCCGAACCACTCACTGTCGAACATCCCGGCGTCCGAGGAGACCGGGGTGGCCGTGTTGGCGAGCATGGGCTTGAACTTCCTGGGGAAGAAGCGCGGGAACAGGTAGTCCCCCGGGCGGGTGACCTTTACGACCCCTGTCGGGGTCCAGCACTGGAAGCCGTTGACGTAGGCGCGCCAGTTCTTGACCTCCCTGCGGCCGGGCCAGACGCCCCCGGGAGGCACGTGCAGGGGTATGAGAGAGTGGACGGAGATGGGGTTTGCGCCCTCATCGACAGCGACGCCCGCCTCCAGGACGAGCGCCTTGCCTTCCGCCCGGGCGCGGAACAGGAGGCTGCCCCAGTCTTCCCGGCTCTCGAATGCAAGGAAGTGACTGTTGGGGCTTCGGGTCTCCGCCGGTGAAAGAAATGGTCTGAGGTTTTCTTTCAGGCTGTAGGCGACGGCGTCGCGCTTCTTCTTCCCCTCCAGGAGGACGGCCAGGCCGAACGCGCCCTCGAACAGGGTTGTTTCGCCCGCCGTCACCGAGAACTTCCCGGCCTCGGTGTCGAACTCCAGGCGGCATCCTTCCGCCTCTACCACATGATTAAAGCGCTCCTCGCTCATTCTCCCCCTTATTAGTGCAAAAGTGCCTGGCACTTTTGCACCACGTCCCGGCCCAAGATTCTACCGTCTGAGAAGCGCGTGGACGATCTCCGAGGAGACCGGGATGGTGCGGTCGCTGCCGCCCGGTATGTCCGCGCCGTGCACGTCGATCTCCATTACGTCGACGCCGGCCAGCCTGTTCGACCCGCCGGTGAGCGCCGAGCCCACCGCCCGCGCGGCCTCCACCGCCTCCTGCGGTGTCAGCCCCAGCATATCCAGGAAGCGCACCGCGCGCACGCGCTCCCCCGCGGCGAAGTCGGCATCTATCGAGACGTAGAGCGGCTTTCCCTCCACCCCTGAGAGAGCCCTGGTCACCGCCGTCCCGATTCCTTCCTCGCGCATCGTTCGCCTGGTCAGTACGCGCACGCCTCTGCCCTCCAGCGAACGGTACGCCTCGCGGTAAGCCGCCAGGCCTTCCTTCTCGCCGGGCTGCGGCTCCGACGGGTAATCCCCCACCCCCATCACCAGCACGTCGGGCGCACTGATCACGCCCTCGTCTATGATCGAGGTGAGCCAGGTGCCGCAGGTGTAGAGGTCGGCCGGAGGTTCCCCGGCGGGGGCCACCGCGGCTTCGGCGCCCTCCAGCGCCATCCCGGCCTTCCAGCGCACCGAGGTCGGTATCGCGTCCAGGTGAGCGTCCATCACCACCATGGCGAGCGGCTCCGACCCGGCCGACAGCGCGCGCAGCACCCCACCCGTCAGCGAGTGGTCCACCCCTATCATCAAGGGTCTGAGCGGCAGCACCCTCTGGCGCACGAACTCGCTCACCCGGGACGACAGGACCGCGCAGCCGTCCTGGTCGGCGAACTGGCGGTAGACCTCGGGGTGTACCATGTCCGCGTCCTCGAGCCCCGGTCGGGGGGTGAGGAATGACTCTATCTCGAGCTTGCCGACGAACCGGAGGTCCGGGATGTCGGCAAGGAGCGGTGTGAGCAGGTCGTAGGGGTCTCGTGCCGTGCCCTCTCCCAGCAGCCCCTCGGCTTTCGCCCCGAGGTATGCCAGCTTCATCGCCATCTTCTCGGGGGCGTCAAGCGCGTCCAGCGCGCACCCGAAGCAGCCGAAGGTCATGCGACCCTCCCGCCGTCCGCGTCGGCCGCCGGGGCCTTTCGCGCCCGGTGTCGCCTGAGCGCCATAGCCAACTTCCCGCGGAACATCGTCCCCGGCTCGGGCTTTATCCCAAGGAACACCACCGCGGTGGGCCAGGTCTGCCGCAGCACCAGGAAGGAGAGCGCCAGGGAGAGGAAGACACCGCTGAGAAATGAGACCACCAGCCTCACCACACCCGTTCCGAACGTCAGCCTCATCATGATCCCATGCGCCACGTAGATGTCCATTGTCACCAGCCCGAACCACGCCAGGGCCGTACGGGCCCGTGGGGCCTTCAAAGCCCTCACGACCCCTATCAGGAAAAGGACGCCCAGAAGCGCCATCCCGTAGCGGATCAGGTATGCCAGCGGCTTGCTAAACAGCCAGGAGAGCGACACCGGGAACGGGTACGGGTCGATCTTTCCGTAGTTGAAAAGGACCGCGAAGCCGAGCAGGAACAGAACCGAGGAAACCAGCAGCAGGGCGTTTGTGCGCTTTCTCCCGATTTCGTCTATCCAGCCCCTGTGCTTGGCGGCCAGGTAGCCCAGGGCGAAGAAGAAGAAGAAATATTTGATCTGCATGAAACCGAGTGAGTTCCATTTCAGCAGGTTCACGACTACGAAGATACCCGCGAGCGTGGCTTCCTCCGGCCAGCGGAACTCCTGCTTCAGGAACGCGATAGGGATCAGCAGCAGCGAGCACAGGAACAGCGTCGGCAGGAACCACAGCCCTATGCGGGGATCTAATACCGTGTTCTTGACGACAGTCCAGAATGGGATGGTCCGGTTGAAGAGATAGTGGTTCATCAGGAAGTACAGCGGTATCCAGGCGAAGAACGGCGGCAACAGTCTGACGGCCCTGTCCCCGACCCTGACGCGTCTTCCATAGAGAACGTAACCGCTTATCAGGAAGAACGCGGGCATGTGAAACACGTAGACGAAGCGGTGTATCGAGTAGAGGAGCGTATACGGTGAGGTCGCGCGCAGATTGACGGCCGCGCTTATGGCGTGCCCGAGGACTACCAGCAGGATTGTGATACCGCGCAGGGCGTCGACCCCGAGGTCGCGCCCGGGAGCCCGGCCGACCCGCGGTACTTTCAGGGCCAGCCTGTCCAGCGCGGGCCGGACCCGCTTCATGCGACCGGACCAGGCCTCGACCAGTTTCTCCGTGTCAATCCGTGCCGTTGAAAAGGTCATTCTCCCTCAGCCAGGACAGTATCGCGTCCACGCTCTCCGTGGGCGACATCTCCTGTGACCTTATCACTATCTCGGGGTTCTCCGGCTCCTCGTAGGGGTCGTCCACCCCCGTGAACTCCTTGATCTCGCCGGCGAGGGCCTTCCGGTACATGCCCTTCACGTCGCGCTCCATGCACACCTCGACCGGGCAGGAGACGTACACCTCCACGAAGTTCGTGACCGTGTCGCGCACGTGCTGCCGGAAGGCGTTGTAGGGGGATATCAGCGCGACGACCGCCACCACACCGTTGCGCGAGAGCAGCCGGCTGACGAACGCCACCCTCTTCGCGTGGACCTCCCGGTCCTCCCTGGAAAAGCCCAGGTCCGGGCTCAAGTTGCGCCGCACCTCGTCTCCGTCCAGGACCTCGACTCCGACCCCGTTGCCCTTCATGCGCTCCTCGAGCATCCTCGCGATGGTGGTCTTGCCCGAGCAGGGCAGCCCGGTCAGCCACACCACGTAGCCTCCACTCATCTACGAACTCCCTCCTGAAAAAAAACCTCAGACCAAAACTTTCATCTCTTTCCTTCAGATATGCAGTTGGCAGTGCAACGACGGTCTGTGGGTTATCGGGTATCCGCGTGAAAGAAAAGGTCTGAGGTAATCTTTCACGTAACCTTCACTCATCTACGTCTCTCCTTCTTCATCCCGTATTGTTCAGCCCCGCTTTCATGTATGCGGGGACGTCCAGGCCCAGGGCCTCGAGCACCGTCGGGGCCACCTGGTAGATGGAGGCGTCGCGTCGTGCCCCTGCCTCCACCCCCGGTCCCGCCATTATGTAGACGCCCTTCCAGTCGTGCACCGCGTCGTCGGGCCCGGTATCGTTCTCGGAGAGGTACAGCGACGGGTGGCCCACGGTCCCGGCGGGCCGCCAGTACAGGTCGTCCAGGCAGACCATCAGGTCGGGCGGGTCTCCCCTGGTCTCCTCGTAGAGCTCGGACGGGATCCACACCCGGTTGTCGAGGTCCTCGCCGTCCGGGCCCTTGATGGCCTCGATCTCGGAGCGGAGGCCGTCCCTGAAGGCCTCGTACTCACCGGGCTCCACCACGCCGCAGGGCTCGCGCCCCTTCAGGTTGATGAACACGCGCGCGTAATAGCCGCCCCAGGCCCAGGCCCTGGTGCCGTCCCAGTCCACCTCCAGGTCGTCGAGGGAGGTCGGGGCCTCCGGCTCGCCCGCGAGCTTCAGGTACCCCCGTTCAACGAGCCACTGGTTCAGGCAGAAGGCGCCCTTCATGCGCTTGGCGCCGTGGTCCGAGACCACCAGCACCGTCGTTTCGTCGTCGACGCGCTCCAGCATCCCGCCGACCCTCTCGTCGAGGAACCGGTAGTAGTCCCGCACCGCCCCCTCGAACGGGTTGCCGGCGCGATAGAGGTGGTGACCGGGGTCCTGGTACTTCCAGAAAGCGTGGTGGATTCGGTCGAGCCCGATCTCCACGAAGGCGAACAGGTCCCAGGCCCTGTTCTCGAGCAGGTAGTCAACGATGTCGAACCTCCCGGCCGACATGTCGTAGATCTCGCGGAGCAGCCCCTCCTTGTCCTCGACGCGGAACTTCACGTCGGGCACGTAGGAAAGGCCGTTCTCCTCCAGCTCGACCTTGAGCCCGGCCGGGTATGTGTACCGGCTGTTTCCGTCGGGTGTCAGGAAGCAGCCGACCAGGTCGCCGTTGACCGGGTAGGGCGGGTAGCTCGGCGGCACCGCCACCACGCAGCATCGAAGGCCCTTCGCCCCGGCGATGTCCCAGACGGTCGGGGCCGATATCTGCTCGGAGTTCGCGACCCAGACACCGTCGTAGGACCTCTCCACACGGTGCCTGAAGCCGTAGAGCCCCAGCTGGCCGGGGTCGAGCCCCGTGAACATGACCAGCCAGGCGGGGATGGTTATCGGCGGGACGCAGGTCTCCAGCTCGCCGTGGACGCCGCGGGCCATCAGTGACTCGAGGTTCGGCAGGTCGCCCGCGAACCGGTCGAAAAGCAGCCCGGGGGAAGCGCAGTCGAGCCCGATCACGAGCACCTTGCCGCCACTCACGGTGTCACTCCACGAAGGGGTTGCTCGAGGCGAGGATGACTTGCGCGACCTCGGGCCGCATCAGCTCGGGCGGAGGGACCTGGCCGGCGAGGAGCAGCTCGCGTATGCGCGTCCCGCTGAAGTCCATGCGCTCGGGGCCCTCGTGGGGGCAGGTCTTCTCGTTTACCACCCCGCCGCACTTCGTACACCAGGCGAAGGTGTTGAAGAACACGGGGGTGATGCCGAGATCGGGGAACCGGTCGAATATCTGCTGGGCCTCGAACGGCCCGTAGTAGGAGCCCACCCCGGCGTGGTCGCGCCCCACGATGAAGTGCGTGCAGCCGAAGTTCTTGCGCACGATGGCGTGGAAGATCGCCTCCCGAGGCCCCGCGTAGCGCATCTGGTAGCTGAGGATGGCTATGACCGCACGCTCCTTGAGGTAGTAGTGCTCGGCCAGCGCCCTGCAGGTCTCCAGTATCACCTCGTCGGTGAAGTCACCCTTCTTCTTCTTGCCTATGACGGGATTGATGAAGACGCCGTCCGCGAAGGTGAGCGCCGTCTTCTGCACGTACTCGTGGCCGAGGTGGGGGACGTTCCGCGTCTGGAAGCCGACCACGCGCCGCCAGCCCTTCTCCCTGAACAGGACCCTGGTCTCCAGCGGGGTGAGGTTGTAGGCGGAGAACTCGCTCGGCCGCCTCTCCAGGAGCCGGATCGGGCCGCCCGCCATCACCGGCTTCATGGCCATCATGGCGGCAACCCCCGGGTGGGCCTCCTCCGTGGTGCCGAACACGAGTGAGGCGGCGTGCTCCCTGTCGAAGGTGAACAGCTCCTCCACCTCCATGAGCGCGAAGGGCCGGCCGTCGGCGCCCGCGGCAGTCTCGACCAGCGCGATCTCCCGGCCGGGCTCTATCCGTGCGGACTCCTCGAGGTCGAGCAGGACCGGCAGGGTCCAGGGGGTGTCGTCGGGGAGCCTCATGGTCTCGACGACCGAGTCGAGCTCGGCCGGGCCCATGAAGCCGGTCAGGGGGCTGTAGACCCCGGTGGCGATGTTCTCGACCTCCTGGGCCATCTCGGTCGAGACGGTGAGGCGCTCGAGGCTCTTCGACCTCTTGACGGCATCGTCCAGGTCCGCACCGGTAAGGGTGCGGTCGACGAGCTTTCCTCCGTGGGGTGGTGGCATTTGATCCGACCTTCCATTTTCGCATCGGGGTCAGACGCCGATGCGAATTTCTGGGGCTCTAATCCAGGTAGCCCAGGGCCCGGAGCCTGTCCTTGACCCTCTCCTCGTCCTCCCTGGTGAACGGCTCGCTCTTCTCCTCGGCTTCCTTGGAGAGGACCTCCCTCAGTACGTAGACCACGTAGCTGGAGACAGAGGTGAAGCCCGTGCCCTCTATCCTCTCCTTGATCTTCTCGAACAGCGGGGTCGGCAGGGAGACTGACGTGTACCTGGCCTCTTCTTTCTTTCCTTCCATCTACTGACACCTGCCTTCCGGCGCTCAACGGTCCCATTGGGGTGCGATACCATTGCTCCGGTGCGATTCTAGGCTATGGCGCAGGCCCCGGCAATCATGAAGCCCGGTCCTTAGCCCTGCACGCACCGAAGTGAATAGACTCCCGCCTGACCCCGTTCCTAGTCAATTATATATAATGTCATATAATTATATGTCATTAGAGCCACAGAGCGGGAGGAGTGATGGCCAACAACATCTTCTTCTTCATCCTGGTCGGTTTCCTGGCACAGATGGTGGACGGCGCACTGGGCATGGCCTACGGGGTGATATCGAACGCGGTGCTCCTCTCGGTCGGCGTGCCGCCGAAGAACGCCAGCGCGAGCCTGCACACCGCGGAGATGTTCACCACCGCGGTCTCGGGGCTGTCGCACTGGAAGATGGGGAACGTGCGCAAGGACCTCTTCATCCGGCTGGTGATCCCGGGGGTCATCGGCGGCGTCCTGGGTGCCTACGTCCTGTCCGTGCTGCCCGGCGACGAGCTGAAGCCGTACATAGCCGTATACCTCATCCTCATGGGGCTGATAATAATCTACAAGGCGTTCCGGCACGTGGAATCCAGGCACGAGGTCACCTGGCACGTCATTCCACTGGCCCTGCTGGGGGGGACCTGCGACGCGATAGGCGGCGGTGGCTGGGGGCCGGTCGTCACCTCCACGCTGGTCGCCCGCGGGCACGAGCCCCGGTACACCATCGGCACGGTGAACGCGTCGGAGTTCTTCGTCACATGCGCCCAGGTGGCCACCTTCTTCGCGACGATACATATGGGGTTCTGGAAGATCACCGCGGGGCTTCTCATCGGCGGGGTGATCGCCGCGCCGCTCGCCGCGATCGTGTGCAAGAAGGTGCCGCCGCGTCCGCTCATGGTGATGGTCGGCCTGCTGATAATCGGCCTCAACGTGCGCACCCTCATCCTCTCCTTTTAGCGCCCCCTGATATACTTCGAACATGATCTTTCACAAGCTGGTTGCCAGGTTCCTCAGGCACGGCGACGACGAGGAATTCTACTGCATACAGGCCGAAGAAGCGGCGCGCTGGCGTCCGGCTGGCTCCAGGCGTTCGCGTGCTGGACCCCAGCTCGCGTTCCTGGCCCGCGTATCCCTACTGCGGGAGTTCCTGACCTGGAACTGCGCGGTCCTCATGGAATCCGCAGGGACATCCGCCCCGGCGCTCTCACCGGCGGCCACGGGCGCAAGGGAGTGAAGACCACATGGCCGAGACCAGACCCGTCGGCAAGACGCTCAGGACCAGGCTGGCCTGCTCTGTGCTGAGGGCCGGTGCCGCCCCCTACCGCTGGCTGAGCCGCTGGGGTAACCGGGCCCTCGGCTACGAGGTCGGCGAGTACACCTACGGAGCGCCGCGGGTCGTGTTCCCCCAGGCGAAGCTCCGGATAGGCAGGTACTGCTCCATAGGCTGGAACGTCACCATCTTCCTCGGCGGGAACCACCGCCTCGACAGGATCGCTCTCTATCCTTTCAGCTCCGGAGACCGGCGCTGGCCCGAGGCCGAGGGGCTGGGGTATCCGCTGACCACGAACGGGGACGTCACGATAGGAAGCGACGTCTGGATCGGCAGCGACGTCATCATCATGTCCGGCGTCACGATCGGGGATGGATCCGTGATCGGCGCCGGCTCGGTGGTCACATCTGACGTGGAGCCATATGCCATCGTCGCCGGGAACCCAGCCCGCACCATTCGCAAGCGCTTCGACGAGAGGCAGATAGCCCGCCTGCTGGAGATACGATGGTGGGACTGGCCGGAGGAGAAGGTCAGGCGCAACGTCCGGCTGCTATGCTCGGGCGACGTGGACGCCCTGGAGCGCGCCACCTGATCAGTCCGCCGGGGGTTTCCCGGGCCGCTTCCTGACGTTCTCGATGAGCAGCAGCGCCATCCCCATGGCATAGAAGTAGTAGGCCGCATACGCGAACCAGTCGGCCGTGGCCTTGCCGTTCAGGACAACAGCCGCGGCAGACAGCAGCAGCATGAGTAGCGCCATACCCAGGGGGACCCTCGCGTCGAGGCCGGTCAGGATGATCACGACCAGGACCGCCACCAGCCCCGCGGGCAGGACCTCGTATCCGGTCAGGACGAAGGCCAGAGCCGCCAGGACCGGAACCAGTAGCCAGCCTGCCATGGACCACCAGTGCGCCTGGCCCTGCTCCGGTGCCTCGACGTGGCTCGTGACAGGAGTTTCGCCGATCTGACCCAAATCGGCCGCAGAGGCCACGCCGGTCTTGCGGCGCAGGAACGGGAGTGCCAGGAACAGGCACATGAGAAGCAGCGAGAGGACCGTGACCGCGAGCCCCCAGTACGACCATCTCTGGGGCAGGTACTCGATCGTCAGCTCGAGATCGCCGGTCCCCTCAATCGGGAAACCGTTGATGGTTGAGTACATGGGGATAGGGTCCACGGTACGCCCGTCGGACATCCTCGCCACCCAACCCCGGTCGAAAGACTCGCTTTGCACCAGCACGAACGGCCGGGTGGCCCCCCTAACGCTTACCTTGAACCTCTCGGCCGAGAGCTTCTCGTAGGTGACCCGGGGCGGCGCCCGCTTCTCTTCGATGCTTTCGAAGTACCCTTCGTCAAGCCGGTACATCCTTACATCATCGAACCACGAGATACCCGATCCCTCTTCGGGATCCCTGGCCCAGCCGCCCTCGAGCAGCGGCCTAAGCCTGGTAATCCCCGGGGGCACCCAGAAGGAACAGTAGTAATGTCTCCAACCGCAGTCTCCGCTCCTGACGTTCGGGCATCTGGTCAGGCCTACCCAGCGTCCGGTCTCCTGGTCGTAGCCCTGGACCTCGATCGTTGTCCAGGCCGCGTTTCTCAGCCTTACACGGCTCTCCACCGCGCAGATGCCGCCCGGCTCTACCGCCTGCTCGTCTCCAACAACGTATGTGAAGTCGAATGTCTCCGTGGATGTATTGAGGATCTCCAGGCTCCGGCCGCCGGCCGCCCCCGTGCCGGGGTCTACCGCGATGTGGCCCAGCGGATTCTGGGAGTACTCGGACCACCCAGGGGGCATACGCGAAGGCCCATCCTCCTCGAAGCCGGGGTTCCGGTTGATGAGCACGAGGTGGTCCTCGATGCTCACTGTGTGGTACCACTCCCCCAGCCGCGGCACGTCGCCGAAGTAGGAGGCCCCATCGGTGAAGGCAATGCCGCGTGTGGCGGCCTCGGACGTCGCCTGGAAGGTGGCGAGATTGTCGAAGAAGGACCTCGCGTCCACCACGGTGTCCGCTCCCCGGATGTAGCCGGGGTTGTAGTCCGGCCGGTACGTGCGCAGGAAACGGGTCGCGAACGACGGGATCAGGCTCCGGTCCCCGGTAATCGCATCGCCGAAATCGTAGCCCGTGACGGACGTGTCGTACACAAGGTAGTCCGCCCCGAATGGCTCCAGCAGCCGTGAGAGGATGTCCTTCTTCAGGGTCCTATCGGTCGATATCAGCTGGACGGGCATGATCTTGTCCTTCAGGAAGAGGCCCTCCATCCACCTGTAGTATGAGCCCTCGTTGACGGCTTCCTTCTGGCCGTTCAGGTTGGGGTTCGACGTGATTATGCTGAACGGGCCGACCAGCTTCTCCGGCGCCCAGGCGTAGCGGAATAGGCGCGCAGTGAAGAAAGGCATCCAGGCGGGGCGCGGCTCACCCGTCTGCTTCGAGAAGTAGTCATCCAGGCCCTTGTAGTCCGCCGGCACTCTCACCGGGTTGAAGGTGCTGTCCGCGTCGTCCCTCGCCTTCGGGTAGAGCGACACGGCCACCAGCGCCGCGATCAGGATGACGGCAGCAATCCGCAACCAGCCCCTTGCGAGCGACCTCCAGCGCTCCAACGGCCGCTCCTGTATTGAATCCGCCCCATCGCCGTTCGTTGCCTTGCCCGCGGTCAGGCCGGCTGGGAGCAGCCGCACGACGAGCAGAGCGATCATCAGCGCGAAGAACAGCGGGACGAAGAAGAGCCACCTCTCTGAAGCCCTTATCATCCACCCGTAGGCGGAGTGCAGCGGCGCCTTGAAAACGAGCCAGGCGTAGGCGTCCTTTAGTATCCACTTCGAGCCCGTGGCCAGCACCAGTGCGACGGCGGTCACCGAGCCCCAGAAGACGACTGTGTCGTTTCGCTTGACCTGCCTGTAAAGCACGAACAGGGCCAGGACAGCCAGTACGGGTAGGGTGAACATCAGCGCCTCTAGTAGCACCCCGCTCTTCAGCATCTCGACCTTCCACGCCCAGGTCGAAAGAAGCCTGAAGTTGTTCGCCATGCTGTTGTTCTGGGAGAGGATGTTCAGCGCGTTCAGATCATAGCTGGGAGCGTAGTAGGCCGCGAACGGCCTGCCGGTCGCCTGCGCAATGACGTACGGGACGGTCCAGAGCGCGTTGACCACAAGATACAGAGCAATTATCCCCAGCGTGGCCTTCGCCGCCCTTATCAGAGCCTCACGCCTGAGTCGGTTGTAAACAACGAAGTAGAGGAGATATGAGAAGAGCAGGCCCAGAAACCAGACGAGGTGGTGCGAGGTGTTGACCAGCGAGATGAACAGCGTGAAAAGGATTACGTTGCGAGCGGACGGGCGATCGAACGTCTTCTCCAGGGCGAGGTACAGCAGGGGCAGCGTGGCGTAAATGGGGTAGGCGAAGTACGGCCTCAGGTACTGAACCGACCAGGGATTGTACATGTAGACCACCGCGGCGAGCACCCCCGCGACATAGGGCGCGTAGTCGGCTTGTTCCCTTAACCTCAGCTGCCCGACGGTCCTGCATGTCAGCGCGTACATGGATATCCCCGCCAGGGCGAAGGCCCCGTAGAACATGCAGAACATGTACTGCGACGCCGACAGATGCAGCAGCCTGGCCAGCATCGATGACGGGTAGACCCAGTACGACCACATCAGAGGGTAAATGTTGGGGACGCTCCCGTACGGGAACCAGGTGTTGGTGGCTCGGAACTGGATCCTGGGAAGGGTGTTCGGCCACGTCATGTCCACTGCCATCAGGGTGCCACGGCCGCCGAAGTGCCTGTGGAACAGCAGCAGCGCGAGCAGCATTATCGCTAGGGCTGCCAGGAGGTGCCACAGGGGCCTGTACTCACGAGCTGCGAGCTCCTGTACCACCCGGCCCCAGGCCCTCCTCAACCGGCCTTCTCTATGCACCAACATGAGCGAGACACTTACCCCCCTTGAGATTAGTGTATAACTAAGGACGGTAAGGATGAAGTCTCACTGAGGCCCATGCTTTGCTGACCTCCGCCGCGCATCGATGTCCTCTACGGCCCCCCGCGAGGCGGAGCCACGGCGCGCTCGACCGGCTCTTACCGGATCCTCTTGAGATAACCGTGCGGATTGTATGTGATCAGGTAGCGCTCTCTGCTCTGGTCTATGACGAAGTCGGGGTTGTCCCTCAAGAAGCGGTCGATCGCCGGGAGCGGTCCTCCCCGTGGCCATAGCCCGAAGATGCCCGCCCCGGACATGGGCCTGAACAGGTCCACGATGCCGTCTTCCACTATCAGGTAACTGCCGACCGTCACCAGCCGGGAGTAGACCTCGAGGTCTGCCAGCACCTGATCCCGTCCGTGGTCCCCGTCGTGAATAACGAGGACCGAACCGCCCGCGCACAGCTCCTCGACCTTCGAGATGATCTCGGGGGATCTGCTGTTCCCGGTCAGGGCGATTATCCTCTCATGTTCTGCAACGAAACGTTCCCTGTCGATGTCGATCGATATGACCTTGCCCTTGCCGACCAGGTCGAGAAAATGAGCGAGCATCAGAGTGCTCCCGCCGGCGCAAGAGCCGATCTCTATGATAGCGTCCGGCCTGACCTCGTATGCGATCTCCTGGTAGATCCATGAATCCAGTGGGTTTTTCTCGGCCTTGACTCCCATCCAGTGAGCCTTCCTCCCGAAGTCCCTCTGGTGCGCTTTCAGCCATGCGGCCACCGACATCCGGAAAGTGCCCCCGTACTCGCGCCTCTCCGGCCTGAGCACCCGCCGCAGGAAACCCAGCAGGTCTCTGTGCGACAGCTGACTGAGCTCGACCAGGTGAGGCCATCTGGCGAGTTTCTTGTTCCAGACGGTGCGTACCAGGCGAAGAACGTCTATTCGCATCCCCCCACTTCCCCGGCATTGCCCCATGTCCGCCTCTTCATAGGCCAATAATAACACCCGTTCCTCAGAATGATGACAAATGCGCCATCGTCTCTGATTGATGCTTCTCGGGGTCATGCCCGCCAGTAACAGCGGGTCTTACAGTCCCTCCACGTCCGTTTATCCTCTCCATGGAACTCACGGTGCATGGAGGCCTCCGCTACAGCCCGGGCAAGGCGGTGGATCCTCTCCTTCTAGGCTCGAACCTGCTAGGATTTGAGCATGATCTTTCACAGGCTGGTCGCAAGGTTCCTGAAGCACGGCGACGACGAGGAGTTCTACTGCATTCAGGCCGAAGACGCGGCTCGCTGGCTGGAGCGCGCCGGCGTCCGGCTGGCGCCGGGTTTGCGCGTGCTGGACCTGGGGTGCGGGCTAGGCCTCATCGGAGGGGAGCTCGCGAAGCGGGGCTGCGAGGTTACCCTTGCCGACGAGACCGACGTCAGACTGCCACGCTACCGCGAATTCGACTACCGTGAGGTGGACATCGAAACCGAGGACCTCGCAAGACTCGGTTCCTATGATCTCGTGGTGTGTTCCAATGTGCTGGAGCACCTTGCAAGGCCGGAGAGGCTCCTCGGGGCAATCCCCGCAATGCTGAGGCCCGGTGGGAAATACTATCTCAGTTGGACCAATTGGTACTCCCCCTGGGGGGGCCACGAGTACTCGCCGTTCCACTACCTGGGAAAGCGCAGGGGGTACCTCATCTATGACAGACTCTTCCACAGGAGGCGCAATCACACGCCTTTCGTGAACCTGTTCCCTACCTCGATTGCCGGTGTCCTGGGACGCATCAGGCGTAACCCCAGGCTGCGCGTCGTGGCTGTTGTCCCCCGCTACTATCCAGAGCTGTCGTTTGTGACCAGGGTACCGTTGCTCAGGGAGTTCCTGACCTGGAACTGCGCTATCCTGATAGAGCTGGTGACAAAGCCCTGTTCGGACACGGCGAGCACAGGGGCGGGTGAAGGGGGGTGACACCTTGTCAGGAATCGGACAGCCCTCGGCAAGGCGCTCAAGACCAGGTTGGCCTGCGCGGTTCCACAGGCGGGTGCCCCCTGCCGCTAGCTGAACCGCGCCCTCGTCCTACGAGGTGGGGGGATAGCTTCCATAGGACGCACGAGGTTTTCTTCGTGAAACACCGCAGAGGAGGTTCCAGTGCGTGAATCGATAAAACAGTTCGTGCAGATCTGCGTTGAGGAGTTCGGGGCCTCAGAACCCGTCTTCGAGTTTGGCTCACTCCAAGTGCCCGGTCAGGAGGGCTTTGCTGACCTACGCCCGTTCTTCAGGAATATGCAGTACGTCGGTTTCGACATTCGTGAGGGACCTGGAGTAGATGTAGTCCTCGATCTCCTCGACAACAACTTGCCCGATGAGTCCGCTGGTACAGTCTTGATCATGGATACACTGGAGCATGTGGAGTATCCCCGCCAGGCGATAGAAGAAGCATTCAGAATACTTCGGCCCAACGGGTTGCTCCTAATCAGTTCCGTCATGAATTATGTAATACACGGCTATCCCAATGACTACTGGAGATTCACCCCCGAGGGCTTCAAGAGCCTGTTGCAGCAATTCCCCCATTCGTTTGTCGGCTTCGCAGGTGACGCTCGGTTCCCTCATACGGTTGTTGGGTTGGGCTTGAAGGATCGTACAATCCCAATGGTTGGTTTCCAACGAAGATATGAATCATGGAAGGCGCAATGGAGGTATTTCCCGTTTGGGAGATCGTGGAAGACCGTTGCCATTCTATTAGCCCCCGCGATACTCGTGGACATGTATCGAAAGGCCCGGGTACCGGTCCAAGACGGTATCTCTCCGTCACGATAGCTCACAAAGGAATACGACCTGCATCGCGAGGAGGCCGGGCCACCACCTTCCGAGCGGTTTCAGGAAGAAGAAGGTCTTCCTGACCCTGTTAAAGCCAATCGAGTCGATGATTTTCGTGCCCTGCGAACTCAAGAACTTCCTCATCGAGCGCAGGGTGAAGACCCGCAAGTGCGTGTAGTCCATGACACCACCAGCGGTGTAGTTCCAGAACCCGAGCAGGTGGGTCAGCCGATAGAGGATAAATCCCGTATTAGGCAGGGAGATAATGATACGGCCCCCCTGCTTGAGGTTACCCCTGAAGTTATCAAACACGATGCCTGGATCAGCAGTGTGCTCCAAGACATCTGCATATACTATGAAGTCATAGGACCCTTCAATCGGGTGGAGGTCAGCACAACTCAAGTCCATCTTCACGCAGTTCCGGTAGCCATTCTCTTTTGCTTTCCCGAGCGCGTCCTCCACTTTATCTACACCGTCTACCACACAGTCCGTCCTTTCTCGGAGATACTTCCCCAGCAAGCCTGTCCAACATCCGATATCAAGTATGGTGGGCGACTCGATTCCTGATTCCAGAATAAACCTGGCGACTTCGGGGTTGACGTTGCTATATCTGGATAAACTCGTGTTCTGCAAGATGTCACCTCTCCAGGTACTCCCTACTCCTGGCACCCCTTTCAATAACCCTGGTTGCTGCCTCCAAACCGTTTCACGGGTGAATAATAGCACCTGTTTGAAGCATGTAGCCTTTGTGCGTAATAACAGCGCGGACTCTATCCACGGGTGGCGTCCAATAAGCGCGGTATGAATCAGAGAAGTAAGGGATTGAAATGGCAAATACGAGGAATCAATGCGGCATCGGTAGCGACGGTTGTCACGCGGGGGCGCGCGTGGGGTAATTCCGTCTGGACCTCGAAGGGACCGGCACATAGAAAGGCCTGTCAGAAGAGCCTCTCCGCCAGCTCGAGTAGTTGGCCGGCTACCATGTCCCAATCCCACTGGTGTGCCCATTCGAGGGCTTCTTCGCTGAGTCGCCGATAGAGCTCTTCATTCTGGAGCAGGAGCTCGATGTTGTTCGCGAAATCACCGAGATCGTAGCAGCGGGTCTTCAACATTCCCTGGGGGTAATAGACTTCAAGATCCGGAAGGTCAAAACTGACCCCCGGTAGACCGCAGCTCATCGCCTCCAGGGCGGCCATTCCACCACTGTCGTAGAAAGCCGGGTGCAGGGCGACCCGGCTTGCCCGGAAGACGCGTATCTTCGCTGGTCCATCAAGGAATCCAAGCATGTCTATGCGCCCTTCGAGGCCGCAGGAGATTATCTTGTCCCATACCTTATCCTCAAGCGGGCCGTTGCCAATAATCGCCAAACGCGCCTCGGGACGCTTGCCTAGCAGGATTCGCCAAATATCGACCAGTTCCAGCACTCCCTTCTGAGGGTGCAGTCGGCCAAGAAATACGGCCTCGTACTTCTTCTCTCCGGTATCCGGAACGAGTTGGCAGAGGCTGTTGTCCACGCCTTTGCCGATGATCCCGATCCGATCCGGGTCGAAACCATCACTGACCGCCCGGGTGAAATCCAACTGGTTGTTAACAAAGATTCCGTCGCAGTACCTCTTCACGAGCGCGTAGACGGGAAGCTGGTTCAGGTTGACTGCTACAGCTCTGATGTCAGGGAGAGACCACTTGCCGCGCGCATAGGGTTTCCAACCTTTCCAGAAAGGTGGGGCATACATGCTCTGTGCGACGAGCCAGCGTGAATCCGGAACGCGCCTGCGCATGAAGAAGGCAGGGAATATGTCGGGCCAGAAGGGGCAGGTGGAATAGATCACCGTCCTCCGTGGCAGCGAGGACCGGATGTCGGTTACAATACCACTAATCGTCATGAAGGGATAGAAATACACTGCGGCCGGCAGCGACATAAAAGCCCCGCGACTGACGCCGGGCGGGAGCACGGCGATGACGAAGTCCTCATCGTCGGCCTCCACGTAGCGGGATATCATCTCCTTGCCATGCTGATTTGTGAAGAACGTCACGGGGTAACCCTGAGCACGCCATCGCTTGACGCACTCGATGGCGATACGCTTGCCACCCCCCATAGTCGCGGGCTCGGAGATGGAATTGGCGATCACTGCGAAATTCAGTTCTTTCTGTCCCATAGAAAGCACACCTAGCGTCTCTCGTTGAACCAGCCGCCGCCTCCGAGGCCCCAGACGAGGCGGACCTGCGGCGACCGGAACAAAGGATCCCGGGAAAGACCCGGCTGCAAGACCTGGCTTGATTATAAAACAGAGGGTCAGCCGTTTCTTTGGAAAAGGAGGAAATTCCGGTCAGAGACCCAGGCAATCGGGTCCTGAGGGTATTCGTTGACTCAGGAGACCTGGATGCGTGAGAATCAACAGGAGCATTCCCGGGCACAGCTCTCGAGAATCAGTGCGTTCAGAGTGCATTCTCGCATGCTTGCACCGTTCGGCGGGTAGCTTCGAAGGGGAGTGGCGGCCGGTTACTGGAGACCGATAAATATGAGCGAATTCCCAGGAAGACTAATGATCATCGGGCTCGATGGCGCGACATTCGACGCCATCAAGCCGATGGCCTCGGCGGGAAAACTGCCGGGTTTCTCGAGACTTATGGCAGAAGGCTCGCACGGAGTGCTGAAGAGCACGATACCACCCCTCACGCCACCCGCCTGGACGACTATTTCGACAGGGGTAAACCCGGGTAAGCACGGTCTCTTCGAGTTCCAGCGGATAACACCAGATCATCGCCTGTTCTTCAACTCCTCACGCGACAAGTACGCACCCGACCTCTGGGACTATATGCCCGAGCGCAAGGTCATCATCGCCCACCTCCCCTTCACGTACCCCCCGAGACGAGTAAACGGAATACTCATCTCAGGGATGATGACGCCCGGGCTCCACGCCCACCACACCGAGCCGGAATCCGTGGAGAACGAGATTAATGAGCGGTTCCCAGACTACTCTTTTCTTATCTCCTGGCAGAAGTACCTCGGGCGCGAGCAAGTTTTTCTCGAAAGGATCATGAACCTCTTCGACCAGCGTCTGGCCATGTTGGACTATCTCATGGAGTTCAGGTGGGATCTATTACTCTTCGTCCTCATGGAGATCGACAGCGCTCAGCACTGCTTCTGGGGGACAGAGATCATCGAGAAGCTCTATCAGAAGGCCGATACCCTCATCTTGAAGCTCATGGACTGTGCCGAGAGGGACGGATTCAACCTCATGATTATCTCGGACCACGGGTTCGCCCGCGTAGACAAGTGGATATTCCTGAATGAACTGCTCGAGGAATCCGGCTTCCTCGCCTTCAAGAGCGCGGCCAGCGCGCCCAGGGCCAGGGTAGAGAACCTGGTGGTGGGCATGTCCAACAGGCTGCTCAGCACGAATGCTATTAAGTCGGCGATGTCCTACGTGCCGCAACGGGCGGTCGACTGGGTCTTCAGAGTACTTGGTAAGGGCGCTTTCGAGGAACGCAACGAACCCTGTCCGTTCGACTGGGCGCGGACCCGTGCCTTCATGACCAGCTACTTCGGGCTCGTATATCTTGACCGCAGGTCCGTTTTCGACGGCGGTTCGGTAGCTCGTGAGGATGTCCCCGGTCTCAAAGAGGAGGTCGCCCTTGTACTCAAGCGCGCCAGGGACCCCGAGACAGGAGGCCCCATCATCACGGACGTACTCGACGCTTCAGGGGTGTATACGGGCCGGGAGGTTGAGAACGGCCCGGATCTGCTTGCGATTCCAGCGCCCGGCTACGCCTTCTCTCCCTTGCGCTCCAGCAAGGCGGTCAGGACCAATAACTTGCTGAGCGGGGAGCACCACCCCGATGGCATCTTCAATGCATGGGGACCGGACGTCGCGCGAAGCCGCCTGGAAGGATTATGGGTGGGAGACATCGCCCCAACCGTGCTTCATGCCATGGGGCACCCGATTCCCGATGACATGGACGGTAGCGTTATATCTCGGATGTTCACCCCGGACAGCGTCCCCGGCGCCACAGAACCCCGGTACTATACACAGGACACGCCGCTGGCCTTGCGACTAAGGATCGACCGCTTGCGGCGCGAGGGCAAGTTCTGATGAGCAAACCGCTTCCACATGGCGAGGGGCAGCGGGGCCAGGCGGGCTGGTTCACGGGAAAGAGCTTCACCGAGTGGGCGAAAGCCGAACTCGTCGCGCGGGACTACCGCCCGCTCTGGCACAGCCTCGCGGTGCTCTCGATCCTGGTCATAGCCGCACTGCTCTTCTACAAGACCTTCACTGAGGGCGGGACGCTCATGGCCGTCGACATGACGTGGCCCAGCACGGTCGCCAGGACGCAGTTACGCGTTGTCAACGCGTGGTACCCTTACGGCAGCTACCCGGCTGTCGGGGCCATACAATGGTTCTTCTGGATATACCCCTCGAGCGCTATTGCAAAGCTGTTGAACCTGTCCTCCGCCAGCTATATGTTTATCATGTACTATGGAGTATTCAGCCTCGCGGGGATCTCCATGTACGTGCTGTGTTACAAGACAGTGAACCGATTCGGATTCGAGGACGCGGCGCCCTACGCTCCCTATTTCGCCTCGGTCTTCGCCGGGACCGTCTACATGTACAACCCATGGTCCGTCAACTACCTGCGGCCGTACTTCGCCTACCCCATCTATGCGCTGCTGCCGCTCCTATACCTGATGCTCGTGAGGATGTTCGAGCGCCCATCGGCACGCAACATTATCATATTCACCCTGTTCGTGTCGGTGTCCAACACCTCCCATCACATGGTCTGGTTTCTCGGGCTTCTCTTCTCTTACCTGATCTATTACCTGGTGAAGCACAGGTCTAAACATGGCTCGGTCGCTGGCGCAGTAAAAGCCACCGCTGGTACCCTGCTGCTCTACCTGTTAGTCAACGCCATCTGGACCACCCCCTACCTCATGGCTCAGATCACGGGAAGGCCATTCACGGCGTACTACGTGCCCAGCTTTGAACCCTTATCGCTGCAGGTGCTCTCCAAGAACAACACCATGGCCAACAATCTCAGGCTCGTTTCCTCCTGGACGTGGAAGGTCTCAGACCTCAAGGGCGGAGCCTTCCTCGAAGTCCTCCTGTTCGTCATTCCGGCCTGCGCGGTGATAGCGCTCCTGCTCCTGTACAGAAGAGTCGTCCGGAGCGACACCGTCATCTACTGGGGGACCGTGGCGGCCACGGCCCTGCTTCTCGCGACAGGTAGCTCCTGGATACTTAAGAAGCCCTTCGAATACCTGGTTTTCCGCGCCCCCCTACACCAGGCGTACGGCTGGATGCTGAGGGCTCCCGAGAGGTGGTTGTTCTTCGTCCCGATATTCTTCGCATTGATGCTCGGATTGCTCCTCGCTCATCTGCTTGTTCGGGCACCATCTGTCGTATTCGTCGAGTGGCACGGTGGAAAGGCTCCCTCGGAGGCTGAGAAGAGGCTCGCACTGCTGGAAGCGCGCGCAGCGTCTAATAGGTTCCGCTGGCGTCTAGTGGCTACTTCTATGCTTGTGGCAATCGTTCTCGCATCGCTGTACCCCCTGGTCGCCAACCGGGCGACCAATATCTACAATCCGGTCCACGTCCCGCCCGATTACGCGAACCTGGATAGATTCTTGGCACAGCACGAATCTCCCAGGGTCGTGTGGCTGCCGTTCTTCACCATCAAGCTGTTCGACTACGCCTGGGCCCCGGGAAAGAAGGTTGGCCCTTACAGCATCATCAGCTCCACCCCGAATCTGAACGGTCAGCTTGAGGTGACAAACGCGGGCTCCTATTACAACTGGCTCGAGGGTCTTTACCGCGGTGGCACGACCCCTCCGGTCACTCTGGTAAGCCCGGTGATGCTCCGAAAGGGCGTCGCCGCGGCTCTGCTCGTGCCTTTCTCGGCCGCGTACGCAGTCTACGACGTTTCTGTAAAGACTGCGAAATACTGGTCGATAGTCGCAGGGCAGCCTGGTCTCTCACCGGCGACCATGACGAAATACCTCCGTGTCTACAGGAACGACGCGGACCCGGGGTATTTCTGGGGTGCCAGCTTGACGGTTGAGGCGGAATCCTTCTTCGACAACCTGGCCCTGGCGAACAGGTATGTCGAAAGCGGGCTGGAGGGAGTCGCGTTCACGGATGGCGACTCCTACTTTGGCGGAACGGCGAAGCTGGGATCCGAGTTCAGGCCGTTGCCTGTGTCTAACTACCTCGAGACGCTGAACCGGAACCCCGGCTTCGAGGAGATCGCCGGGCCGCATAACATGGCGTCGAGCTGGGCGGGTTACTCCAGCAATCCGGAAGCGAAGATCACGACCGACGCGACTGAGAAGCTGTCGGGAGCGCGAAGCCTCAAGATCGAGAATCGCTCGAGAAAGGAGTTCGGCATCGCCAGAGTCATGTCCGACGAGATACCGGTTGAGGCGGGAGGCGTCTACGCGGTAAGGTCGAACGTCAAGTACGGGTCAGCGACCTGGACCACCGTCGAGATCGAGGGTTACAACTCCAGGACCAACAGGTGGTCTCCCATCGTACGGTGCCCCAACGTGGTTTCAGGTACGGCGGACTGGAAGGAGTACTACTGCTCGTTCTGGATACCTCCTGAAATATCGAAGATCCGCCCGGTTCTAGGGTGTGGCTGGGTCGGTAAGTACGCGCCGGGGCCTGCCGTCACCTGGTTCGACGACGTACAGGTCATGCACATAAAGCCCGGGTTCTTTGACCGTCTCGAGGCCCCACGAGAGCCGCCGGATGTGACCTGGGAAGAGTCCGGCCCCTCCAGGTTCAAGGTGACCGTGAGGAACGCTAAGAAGCCTTTCGTGCTCGTTCAAAGCGAGACTTTCAATGACCTCTGGGTGGCGAAGACGTCCGACGGACAGGTAATCCGGCCCATCCCGATGTACGCAACCATCAACGGATACCCTGTGGACGAGACCGGCACCTTCACGATCACCGTCGAGTTCGAGCCGCAGAGATGGTTTTCATTTGGGCTGGTGATAACACTATCCGTGATACTCCTCTCCCTCCTCTTCCTGCTCTTCGACTGGAAACTGAGGCCGGTCGTTGAAGAGAGGATGGGCCAAGGAGCCGTCAGAACCGTCGGCGGCAAGGTCATGGGGGGGGCGAGGGGGTTGCTTACCCGGCTCCGCGGAGCTGTGGAGGACCCGCCGCAGCGTACTTCTCGTGCGAAGGAGAAGAGATGAGCCCGGAGGAGCGAAAGGTGCAGCCGCGCAGGATTGTGACCTGGCTCATCGTTTTTTCGGTCGTCGCGGCCGTCCTCGCGGCGATGGGCATCGGCTTCGTTGGAGCTGTCCTGGTCGCCCTGTTCTTGGTCGCGCTCCTACTGAAGGTTGACCCATGGCTGCCGCTTGCGGCCAGCCTGCTAGCGATGGTCCTGTCAGCCCTGATCCTCGCTGTGAACCAGCCCGGCGCGGCGAATGCCCTTGCGACGCTGGCCTTTTTCTTCTTCGCTTTAGCCATGGTCCGGTTGCTCGTTATCAGCCTGAGTCCGCGCGAAATCGAGAGCGATGGCGAGGACTGACCTCTCTACCAGGTTCTGCCATCGACCTCATTCCCGATTTCCTCGCGCCCGCCTGAGCGCCGGCGATCCTGTGGACCGGAGAACCCGGAGATAGTCAAACACTGGAAAAGCCTGCCTCGGTCCGGAGAGTGTCGAAAAAGATAGTAAACTGGTTTCATGAGAAAAGCCTTGCCTGATGGACCGCAGGTGTGCCGCCGGTATCGATTGCCAGAAAGCTTGCGACGACACTTCATTTCTAACATCCCGAGAGTAGGCGTCCCGCCCGGGCGGGACCTGGCCGTTGACGCCCTGAGGGGCTTCGCGATACTCCTCGTGGTCCTGGGGCACTCGATAGCGGTGGCCACCGATCTGCGAGGAGCCGACCCGAAAACACTAATGTTCTCGATACACCGGTTCATCTACTTATTCCATATGCCGTTGCTCTTCCTCATCAGCGGGTATGTGTTGTTCGGCAAGAAGCTGAGGCCATGGGACAGAGCGATGCGGCTACTGGTGCCATTTTTCGCATGGCTGCCGCTTTATTACCTCATGAACCGCTACTTGCTGGGGTGGCAAGTGCCCTTCACAGAGGTCCTGAAGAACCTATTTAAAAGCCCTCTCATAGCCCCAGGGCCGCTCTGGTTCTTGCCCACCCTATTCCTCTGCTCTGTCGCTCTTATCCCCGCGGCTTTCCTGAAGAGCGAGTTCAAGTGGCCGGAGGAGGCGACACTTGCGGCGACACTTGTTGTCTTGAACCTGATCAGGCTGAACGTGCTCGGTTTCATGCAGGTCAAGTATTTTTTCCTCTTCTTCGCGGTAGGGTATCTCGCCGCTAAATACAGGCGCACTCTGGACGGGCTGCATAAGAAACACGTCAACGCAGGTCTTGCTGCAATATCGGCGCTGTTTCTCTTTGGCTTCACGGGGCTCTTCTACATGGGGCGGCTCGATCCATCGGCGTTTCCCGTGACCCTATGGATGCTCTTCTCAGATCCCCTCGGCTGGATCATCAGGTACTCGATGGCTTTTTTGGGCATCGCCTTCTCAATCGCCTTGGTCCGGGCGCTGAAGACACCCGTCGCGCGAAAGACCCTGGCCTGGTTCGGCTTGGTCACCATGGACATCTACGTGGTGCACGGCATCACCATCAGAGCGACTTTCGGCACAACCGGGTGGGTGGGTCTCCTTATCTCGTTCCTTTGCGGCGTCTTCCTGTCGCTGGCAGTATCCCTACTCCTGCTGCGCCAGTCAGAAGTGACGGCCATGTTGTTCCTCGGAATACGGCCACGCGCGCGGACATCCTCGGGTGTAGCTCCTGTGACTTCAGCTCCGAGCATGCCGGTAGGTGCAATGGCGCTCGATGAGGAAGGTACCGGGATAGACGGAGATGGGGCCGAGGGCTCCGGGCGTCACTTCGAGCCCGATGATGAACCAACCCTATGGTAGGTACTCGGTCTAGACAAGAAACCGCGGCGGCGCGGTCGAGCAAGCCACACGATAGGCCCCGCGCCTCGCGGCCTGCAAAGCGGCACTTGAGGCGCGACACGGGGAACTATTCACCTTTCTGGCGATTTCCTCTGATAAATAATCGACGGGAGAAGTAGGCGGCCCGCAGGTGCTCCCGTGGACTTCAGGGTGACATACCCGACCTGGTACCTGCCTGAAGGTCCCATGGCGTGGGGGTTCAGCACCACTATCAACATCGAGAACCCGAATCCCGAGGAGGTGACTGCGAAGGCCACCTACATAACGGCGGATCCTGATGGCGGGGCCGACAGCGCCGGACAGCCACACTGGTCAGAGATATAAACCTGCCTCCGGAAAGCCAGACTACCCTGAATCCCGCGAACGACATCGGCCAGCAGGATTTCTCTACCAGCGTCGAGTGCACGGATGTGAGCAAGACGATTGCCGTGGACCGCACGATGACCTGGACGGGGGCTAGAGCCGCGTGCCCGGAGTCCCACAGCTCGATTGGTGTCACCACACCCGCAAGCATGTGGTACCTGCCGGAGGGGTCTACCAACTGGGGGTTCGAATGCTACCTTCTGATCCAGAACCCATTTGACTGCGTGGCCCACTGCAACGTGACCTACATGACCGCAGACGCAGGGGTGCGGGTGGTACTGAACGCTGTAGAGGCCTTCTCGCGGAAGACCATCAGCATGGAGGAGGATATCGGCAGGGCGGATGCCTCGATGAAGGTGGAATCGGACGTACCCGTGATCCCTGAGAGGGCGATGTACCGTGACGACCGCCGTATGGGACACGATTCGATCGGTATGACCACCCCCGCGAGTCGCTATTGCCTGGCGGAGGGAACTACCGCCTGGGGCTTCCTCACCACGTTCTGATCCAGAACCCGAACCCGACAGCGACCAACGTCGACGTTACCTATGACCCCCTCGGGCCCCGTTCCCCACCTGGAGAACCCCATCAACATACCCGGGTACTCGCGAAAGACCATCGGGGTGAATGACTACCTAGCCGACACGGACTTCTCCACTTCAGTGACGGGTGAGAGCGCGATCGTCGCCGAGAGGGCTATGTACTGGGCAACGGCACCGGGAGCGCGGGACACGCTCAATAGGGATAGACTCCGCCCATAGCTGCTTCTACCTGACTGACGGGATCGTGGAAACCGAGAATGACGCCTGCGAGACCTGGACACTGGTGCAGAACCCGGAATCGATTGACGTTCAGATCGAGGTGTCCTATCTCCCGAGTGGCGGTGGCTCCCCTGTTACCTTCGCCGATACTGTCCCCGCGCGCTCCCGGAAGACGTACTCCATGGCGGACAGACTGGGCCCCTCCGCACGCGCCTCTATCAAGGTCTTGTCCGCGACCACGGGGAATCGGATCGTTGTCGAACGCGCGATGTAATGGAATGACCGCGGTTCCGGCACCGATACCATCGGGGGCTACTCGGACTAGGTGGAGACTAGGTAGAGCCGCCACCTTTCCATCCAGTGATGTAGCAAAAGGGTCAGGCACTTTTGCTACACTCGGCCGCGCGACTGTCGTGATATCGTATCTGCGATGGAGCGGCTCGAGCGGAGGGGCGATGGCGGAGAAGATCATCATCGATACGGATCCGGCGGTCGGTGTGCCGCTGCGGGACGTGGACGACGCCCTGGCAATCCTCTACCTGCTGGCCCTCCCCGACGAGTTCGAGGTGCTGGGCATCACGGCCGTGGGCGGTAACGCTCCGGTCCCGAGCGCCTACGCGAAGGCGCGGGGGCTGGTCGGGCTGGCGCGGCGCGGCGACGTCCCGGTCTACAAGGGGGCGGCGAAGGCCGGGTGCGAGGGGAGCGCGGCGGGGTCATTCCTGGCGCGGGCGGTGGACGAGAGGCCCGGCGAGGTCACCGTGCTCGCCATCGGGCCGCTGAGCAACCTCCGGCAGGCTTCCCTGCTCGACCCGGAGTTCTACTCGAAGGTGAAGCGGGTTGTGGCCATGGGCGGGGCGCTCGCCCGCGAGGTCAACCTCCCCCTGCTCTTCCCCCTGGAGTTCAACTTCTTCAAGGACCCCGATGCGGCTGAAGGGCTGCTGGCGGCGCCGTGCGAGAAGGTCATCATCACCGGCGACCTGTGCAGGCAGGCGCTCTTCACCCGTCGCGAGCTGGAGGCTCTTTTCGGCCTCGGGAGCGCCGTGGGGACCTGGCTCGCCTACCGCGTCCGGCCCTGGCTGCGGCTCAACCAGCTCTTCCCGTTCGTGCCCTGGAAAGAGGGGTTCGTCCCCTGGGACGTCGTGGCGGCGGTCTACCTGCGGCGCCCCGGGCTCTTCGCGGACATCGAGACGAAGGGGATGCGGCTTCGACCGGGGCGGCTGCGCACCGGTGCCATCGAGCCGGACGCGTCACGGGACGCGATGCCGGCGACCCTGCCCGCGCGCCAGGACGCCGACGCCATGCTGTCGGAATTCCTCGAGGTGATGGTACGATACCCGCTGCCGACTTGATTTCACGCGACTATGTGCGACTATTAAGCATCAGCTTTTATCTATCGGCACTGACGAAAGGGGGCACTCGAGGTGGGCAAGCTACCTAAGACAAAGGAGAAGCTCGAGCGGCTGAACGAGCTTTCAAAAAAGATGAAGGAAGCCCTGGCGAAGCTCAGCGGCGCGCAGGGCGAGGCGGCGAAAAAGAGGGCCAAGGAGGCCGGGACCAAGGTCGGCATCGGGGCGGGCGTTTCGTTCTTCGGGCTCTGCCTGGCGTGGCTGGCGTCCCTGTACATAATCCTGGTCATCATCCTGCTGGTCGACCTGGGGCTGAAGAGGATGTGGCTGTCCTCGCTGATAGTGGTGGGCGCTTTCCTCATCCTCGGTGGCGTCGTGATAGCCATCGGCGCGGCGATTGCGGGGCCGGGTGCAAAGGCGCTCTCCAGGACCACCAAGGAGTCCACGGCAGAGATCAAGCAGACCGGCGAGGAGATCAAGGCCGAGATGGAGGAGCTCCAGAAGGTCTCGAAGGAGGAGATGCAGGCCGAGATGGCGGTCCTCCAGGAGCAGGCCAAGGTGTACGTGCCGGTGGCCGCGGGTGCCTGCGTGGCGATGTGGCTGGTGAAGCGGCACGTGAGGAACCACAGGAAGAAGAAGATGATCCTCAAGGTCATCCGGATGTACGAGGCCGAGCGCGCCGCGGAGTTCCTGGAGTGATTGGGGGCGGACTTTAGTCCGCCATCGACACGCTTACCGGGACTGAAGTCCCGGCCCAAGCTTTAAAACTGGGGGCGGCTCAAGCAGAAGTATTGGAGGAGACATGGCATACGAGATGACTGCATACTGCGGGCTGGAGTGCGCGGAGTGCCCGGCCTACCTGGCGACCCAGGCCGATGACATGGAGGCGCTGGCGAAGGTAGCGGCCGAGTGGAGCAAGCAGTTCGGCATGGAGATCCCGGCGAACACCATCCTGTGCGACGGGTGCAAGTCGGACACCGGCAGGATATGCGTCTACTGTGGGATGTGCGCCGTGCACTCCTGCGCCGAGGGCCGCGCGCTCGCGACCTGCGCGCACTGCGACGAGTTCGGATGCGAGACGCTGGTGGCCTGCCCGGGATACATGTCCCAGGGCCGGGAAAACCTGGAGAAGATAAGAGCCAGCCTCTAGTACGCGACAATCAAGTCTTGGGGGCGGACTTCAGTCCGCCGTCGCGATGCGTTCCCGGGACTGAAGTCCCGGCCCAATCGTCATGGGTACGGAAATGCGGAATTCCGGATTTACAAATTATCCGTTCGAGCGTATTGTAGTGTGCGAGAACGGTTTCTCGAAAAGGGGTGTCACAGTTGCCTGAGACAATACTTGAAGGATTCGCGAAGGTCGATTCCCGGGGATGCATCACTATTCCCGCCAGGATACGGAAGGCCCTCGGTCTCGGCTCGGGCGAGCAGGTAAGGATTGAGGCCGACGCAAGCACGGGGACCATCATAGTGCATCAGCAGGTGTCGATAGACAAGGAGCAGGCCTGGTTCTGGACCCCTGACTGGCAGGAGGGCGAGCGGGAAGCGGATTCCGATATCGCGGCCGGCAGGCTGACGCGAATGGAGTCTGACAGTCTCCTCGAGGAGATGAAGAACTGGTAACGATCGACTATACCGACCGGTTCAAGAAACAGTTCAAGAAGCTCTCGCCGGAGGACAGGAAATCCACCGACCAGAAGGTCCGACTCTTCAGGAAAGACCCCTCGCACCCATCGCTTCGTTCGAAGCGAGTCAGGGGAACCACAGCGATCTGGGAAAGCTCCGTCAACATGAACATCCGCTTCACCTGGCAGCGCGGGGCCGAAGAAGGTCAACTCATACTCAGAAACATCGGGCCACACGACGAAACCCTCAGGAATCCCTGAGTCCCTCGGGGCGGGACGCTCACCGGGACTGAAGTCCCATGTTCATTGAGCGGCCACAAAGTGACTAGGCCAGGGGTCAGGCACAATTCAAGTCACACCAGCCAGGTCAGTTCTTCCCCAAATCGGCTCGCACCACGCTACGGTTCCACTTGATAGACCTACATTTACAGCGCAGGAACCCTGGCCAGTCCAGCATTGAAGCTGACATTGAATTGAGCCTGACCCCTTTGCTAATCGGCAAAGCTGCCGATCGTGTCCGTTCCCGCTCCGCGGTTGTTCCAGTACATCGAGCGCTCGACGATGATCGGCTTTCCCGCCGTCTTACTCACCACGCGCACGGCGGCGCGGCTGTTGTCGACCAGCGACGCCATGTTGAAGGTCACCCGGGAGTTGGCCGGCACGGTCGCGTCCGTCACCCTGTTCCCGCTCCCGTCGTCGGTCATGTAGGTCACCTCGACCTTGACCGGAACGTCGTTCGGGTTCTGCACCAGCGTCCAGGTCTCGACCCCGTCGGACGTCTGTCCGTCGGGCAGGAAGAACTCCATGTGCGGTCTCGCGATCCCTATCGAGTCGTGGCACGCCTGCCCGGTCCCGTTGTCCCAGTACATGGCGCGCTCGGCCACGATCGGCACGTCGGCGTGGACCAGCGTGGAGAGGTCCCTGCCCGGCACGGCCGCGTTCACCTCCACTGTCTGCCGCGAGTTCGCGGGCATGGTGAACGGTGCCTGCGGCAGCGGGCCCTCCGGCGTCATGTAGGTGAGCGTGACCTGCGCGTCGGCGGCGTTCGGGTTCTGCACCAGCACGTAGGTGGTGAAGCCCCAGTTGGTGCTCCCCTCAGCCAGGTAGAAGTCCGTCGCGGGCGCCGTCGCGCCGATGGAGTCGTGACCCTCCCGGCGCGCGTCTCGGTACATCGAGCGCTCCGGGATGACCGGCAGGTCGCTCTCGACCAGGATCGAGGCGTTCTGCGCCCCGATGTCGTCGGCCATGCCGTATGAGGCGCGCGAGTTCGCGGGCACCACCTTGGTCAGCGTCACCGGCGCCGCTCCCTCTATCATGTAGGTCACCTGGCAGCTTGCGTCCGCCGGGTTCGGGTTCTGGATGAGAAGCCACGTCTCGAACCCGAAGGCGCTGCACCCCTCCGGGAAGTACCAGGCGTTCTGCGGGCTGTTGACGCCGATGGAGTTGTGCCCCTCTATCCCGCCGTTCCAGGACATGGTCCTATCGACGGAGATGTCCAGGCCTTCGCGGCATTCCACCTTCGTTGAGAAGTCGGAGGAAGGCAGGACCGCGCCCGGGTTTATCTGCATCTGGCTCTCCGACTTGATGCCGAAGGCCCCGCCGTCGACGGCGCCCGTGGGGGTCATGTACGTCACGTCGACCGTGACGCTCTCGTTGTTCGGGTTCTCTATGCTCACGTACGTGTCGAACCCCCAGGCCGTCGAGCCCTCGGCCAGGTACCAGGCAGGCTGGCGCACCTCGAACGGGACCGCGTTGGAGACGCCCCACTGGGTCGAGTGGACGGTCACCTGGCAGTCCCCACCCACGCCGGGGGGCACCGCGACCTTGACCTGCCCGCCGGTCCACTGGGAGTACGAGGTCGCCCGGACCCCTCCGAAGGCGACGTAGGAGCCCCCCTGGGGCGAGCCGAAGTTGCTGCCCGTGATCGTCAGCACGTCTCCCGGCTTGCCCGTGCTCGCCGACAGGGAGTCTATGTGCGCGCTGGACCACCGGACCTCGAAGCCTCCGGCGAGCGTTCCGCTCTTGGAGTCGTCGTTGGTGACGACCACGTTCCACTGCCCGGTGGCCGCACCCGTCAGGTCGAACCTGCAGGTTATCTGCGTTCCCGAGACGACGTTGACGTTCGTCGCGGCGATGTCCGCATGCCCGGTCCTGGTGAGCTTCACCGTCGCGCCGGCCCTGAAGGCCGTCCCCGCCAGATTCGTGATGTCGACCACGTCGCCGACGAAACCGGATGACGGGTTGATCCCGGTGACCGTCGGGGCGGGGTTCTCGACCGTGAACCCCTCGGCGAGCGTTCCGCCCTCCCCGTCGTCGTTCTGCACGTAGACGTCCCACTTGCCCGCCTCGAGCCCGGTCAGGTCGAAGGTGCAGGTGGCGTGCGTCGCGGACCCCACCACCACGCTGGTGGCCTCGACCTCGGTCGCGCCCCTGATGAGCCAGGCCCGCATC
The DNA here is from genome assembly GCA_018831265.1 of Actinomycetota bacterium. Taxonomy (GTDB): domain Bacteria; phylum Actinomycetota; class Geothermincolia; order Fen-727; family Anoxymicrobiaceae; genus JAHJCO01. The sequence goes on along the minus strand of JAHJCO010000059.1, from coordinate 33,191 downwards.
CCCGCTCGGAACTCAGTCCCCGCGAGGTCCGTGATATCGATCGTGCCCACGTTCACGCCGCTGTCCGGCGCGATCCCGGTCACGGTCGGCGGCGGCCAGTCCACCTTGAAGCCGCCCTCCAGCGTGTCACCGTACCCGTCCTCGTTCTGGACCACCACGTTGTACCAGCCGACGGTCGCGCCCGTCAGGTCGAAGTCGCAGGTGATGCTCTGCGGTGAGACGACCTGCACGTTCGTCGCGAAGATGTCGTCCGTGCCGTTGGTCAGCTTCACGTCGGGGAAGGTCCCGCTCTCGTAGAAGCCGGTCCCCTCGAGGTTGTCGATGTGCACGGAGCCGGTGTTGTAGCCGTAGTCCGGGTCGATCGAGTCGATGACCGGTATCACGTGGAACTCCGCGCTCGCGCTGCCAGCGTCGGTGACCACGGTCACCTCACCGGTGCAGGCACCCAGAGGCACCACGCAGGTGATCCTGGTATCCGTCCAGTCCACGATGCCGGCGCTGATGCCGTTGAAGGTGACCCGGTCCTCGGGGGTCTGGGGGGCCCCGAAGTCCGTCCCGTCTATGACGACCTGTTCGCCCACTCGCGCCGCCCCGGGGGTCACCCCGGTTATCGCCGGCGCGCTCCCCACGAGGGTGATGCTCGCCTGGTAGACGTCGGACACGTTGCCCGGCATGGCGCGGTCGCGGAACCGTATATTGACGGTACGCAGGCCCGCCAGGTGTCGCAGCTCCCAGGAGGTGCTCGCCTCGTAGCGCTGCCAGACCGCGGACGCCTCAGATGACCCGTCGTTCCAGATCTTCATGTCCAGCAGCCCGGAGCCGCCCGGGTCCACCGCGTCGTTGGTGAGCGTCACGTCCACATCGCTCGTCGAGCCCGCCCCGCCGTCTATCTGGAATGTGGCGCAGGTCGGCTGATCGGTATCAGGCATCGCGCTCTTTGCCACCGTCACGGTCTCGACGGTCGGTGTGCTCTCGTTCGGCGCATGGTCCACGTCGGTCGTCACCGCGTAGGTCCTGTGGTCCGGCGCGGCGTTGTCGAAGACCTCCCCGAAGGTCCCGTTGGTGACCGTGTAGTAGTAGCCGCCGGTCAGGTACGGCATGGGGAACTCCATGAACGCGCCGTCCAGGTCGCCGCTCCAGTCGCCGGGGGCTACCTGGTAGCCCGTGAGGTTGTTGGTTATCGTGCACTCGACCGTCTCGGCGGTACCCGGCTGCGGGTTCCAGGCCGTCCCGATGGCCGGATCCACCAGGTTCGCGAAGTTGTTGGGGCCTCCCACGACCGTCCCCTTGTAGAACGGCCACGACCATTGCAGCGGGTTGCCGCCCTCGTCGCCGTCCAGCTCGTAGTAGAAGTTGACCACGTCGCCGTCGTTCACGTGGACGAACCGGTAGCCGGGGTAGAACCACATGTCCTGCCCGTCTCCGTCCTGGAACATGGTGGATGTGGTGTTCACGAACTGCACGGTACCGCCGCCGAGCTCCCAGGGTATGGACCCGTAGGAGTCGGAGTGGTCGTGCCCCGAGAGCACGATGGCCACGTTGTTCTCGCGGGCGAGCTTGACCAGCGCGAGCCGGCCGGCTCCCTTCCCTCCCATGGGTATCAACCCGAACATGGTAGCGTCATCGAACATGCTCCCCGAGCCGTTGAGCTTCCAGGGGTCGCAGTGCATGAGCATGGTGCGCATCTTGACCGCCGGGTGCGCCTGAAGGTCCTGCTTGGCCCACAGCAGCTGGTTGGTGAAGTTGTCCTCGTTGATGGCGTCCTCACGGGCCTGCGACCAGCCGGCCTGGAACGGGTCGCCGCCCGCGCCCACCTGGCCCTGCCACTTGCCGGGCACCAGGATGACGTTGGGGATGCCCCAGTGGAGGTTCCTCTGCCCGGAGGTCCAGTCCATGGTGTTGACCGAGGTGAAGTGGTAGTCCGGCCCGTAGTCGAACGAGTAGTACTGCGGCCCGAAGAGGTTGCGCCAGGAGGCCATGTAGTCCTCCTCGAGGTTGAGGTTGAACAGGTCGTAGCGCGCGTATGAGTCGTGGTTGCCGAGCACCATGAAGACCGGCACGTTCAGCTTGAGGGTCTCGGCGTAGAACCAGTCCATCTCGAACCAGGGCTCGTAGTACTTCCCGTTCCAGGGAGAGTTCTTGTACGCGTTGAAGTCTGCGTAGTTCTGCTTGTATAGCCACTTCTGGGAGAAGTCGAAGTCGCCGGTGTAGACGAGGAAGTCCGGCTCGGCCCTGTTCATCTGCCCAATGGCCTTGTGGTAGTAGGTCGCCCCGTAGCCGTCGGCTTCGCTGTAGTTCTGGTGGCGGTAGTTACGCTCGTGGGCGGAGTACGAACCCGGGTAGGCCGCCTCGGGGCCCCAGACATGGATGTCCGTCAACTGGGCGAAGGTGAAGTCGTCCTTGTACTGCTCCACTGTCTGGATCGCGTGGGGCTGGGAGTCGGTGATGCCGCCGCCGGGCATCAGGGCGCTCACGGTCAGGTCGTGCAGGTGAAGGGGAACGGCCTCCGGGACGTTGACCGTCACCAGGTAGACCTGGGCCCTGGGGTTGGCGGACTGCGAGTACTCGGGCCAGTGAGTACTGAACCCGACCGTGTACTCCTCGACCGGGAGCGTGCTGGTGAGGGGATAGGCGCTGTTTGTGGTGGTCACACTCACCTCGAAGTCGGTGAGGTGGGGCAGTGCCTGGCTCCAGTCCTGGTCCCTGGGGTCGAACTCGATCGTGAGCGTCCTCCCGCATCTCACGATCGCGGGGTACCCCAGCGTGGGGTAGATGACGTTCTTTATCAGGTTGCGGTTGATCGGGACCGCGGCCCGGACGGCCGGCGGGGCCAGGAGCAGCAGGCCCGAGAGCATCCCCGCGGCAAGCGCGGCGGCCAGGAACAAGGACAGGGTCTTCTTCATCGTTTCCTCCCCCCGAGATGCAATGTGCAAAAGGGTCAGGCACTTTTGCACAACTTCGGCCCGATTATACGTCTGCGTTTACAGAAGTCCTATGACGTGAGACAAGGCGGGAGCCGGGGCTCCCGCCTTTCTCATTCCATCATCTCCTGCCCCTACTGCGGGCTCGAGGTGATCACGAACTGGCCGTTCTTGTAGGTGAAGATGAAGGTGAAGACCTGTGGCTGGCCCGGCATGGGCTGGCTGGGCGCCGCCACCGCTGTGATTGTGGAGCCATCCTGGCTCACCTTGGTGACGCCCACCGTGAACGTCGACGGGTCGTAGTTCTTACCCTTGAGCCAGGTGTCGATGCCGGAGATGACCTGGCCGATGTATCCGGACATCGCCTTGGCCTCCTGCGCCACGCCCTGCTGCTGGCCCAGCGCCACGGCCCGCGCGTTCGCGGCGGAGGCGGCCTGCTGCGCGGCCAGGTTCGCCCAGTAGATCGGGCCGTCGGTCGCGTTGTACCAGTCGGGAATGGTCTTGGCCGCGGTCGCCTTGGCCTCGGCATTGGCAACGGACTGGTTCGCCTGGACCAGGTCGGTACCCGCGGGCGCGGCCGCGATCACGGTCTTCGCCGCTCCAAGCGCGGTGTTGTAGGTCCCTTGAGCCACCGCGAACGCGTCCTTGACGTCGTCCTCGATACGGGCCGTGGCGATTGTCGCGTCGATGAGAGCCTGGACCGGAGCGCTATCCAGCTCGCCCTGTGCCGTGGTGATCAGCTTGGTATCGTCCTCGGAGACCTGGACTCCCTTCGCCTTGGCGTCCTCCAGAGCCGCGTTGGCCGCGGCGATCTGCTTCTCGGCCGCGTCAGAGATGGTCTTGTTGCTGGTCGTGCTGCCGCAACCGGCCAGCACCCACGTGACGCCCAGAAGGAGAAGCAGGAGCACGACCATGGCGGGAACCATTCTCTTCCTCATAATCCCTCCTTTTCCCGGCCCGGGCTTCTCCGGGCGCCGGCATCTCAAACCCCTGGATTGGGGGCGCATCAGGATGTGGGTTGCCTCGCACCTGCTCTGAATCGTGCCACCCACCCTCGGACGCAGTTAATATCGACCGATGGCACCGCTCACTTTACGCCAACGAGAGAGCCGCGCCCGGGGGCGCGGCTCTTCGATCTCGTATGCGTAGCCCGCTTACCGCTTCATGTAAGCCAGGTACTCCTCCTCGCTCAGGAACGGCTTGCCGTTCACCTTCTCGCTGATGCCGGTCTGGTCCAGGTACCGGGTCAGCCCGCCCATGAAGAACGGGTACCCCGCGCCCATGATGAGTCCGGTGTCTATGTCCTGCGGCTCCGCAACGACGCCGTCGTCCAGGATCCGCCTCGCCTCATCGGCCAGGCCCTCCATGACCGCGGTCCGTATCTCGTCGGCCGACAGCTTGGCCTTGCTCTCGTCCTTGACCCACACCTCGGCGAGCTCGGGGTCGATCTCCTTGGTCATGGGCAGGTAGATGCCGCCCTTCTTCATCTCCACCATCTTCTTCATGTTCTCGCTGACGTGGTAGCGCTCGGGGAACGCTGCGGCCAGGGTTTCGGTGGCATGTGTCGCCACCGCGGGCCCGACCAGCGCGAGCAGGTCGAACGGGGCCATCGGGAGCCCGAGCTCCACCAGCGCCTCGTCCACCTCCTGCGGGGTGTTGGAGCCGTCCACTATGTCTCCGCAGGTCACCATGTTGCGGATGAGCAGCCTGTTGACCAGGAAACCGGGCGCGTCCTTCATGACCACGATGGTCTTCCTGATCTTCTTGGCGACCGCGCCCGCGGTGGCCATCGTGACGTCGTTGGTCTTCTCGCCCCGGATGATCTCGAGCAGCGGCAGGACCGCCACGGGGTTGAAGAAGTGGAAGCCCACCACGCGCTCGGGGTGCTGCAGCTTGGACGCCATCTCGGTGATCGAGAGCGAGGAGGTGTTGGTGGCAAGGATGGCGGTGTCGCCGATGACCTTCTCCGCCGCCGCGAACACCTTCTGCTTGATCCCCATCTCCTCGAAGACGGCCTCCAGCACGAAGTCGCACCCGGCGAACCCCTCGTCCTCCAGCGTGTAGGTGACCAGGGTCTTCAGGAAGTTCGCCTTGTTCGCGTCGATCCTGCCCTTACCGGCGAGCGTGTCGAGCTGTGCGTCTATGTACGCTTTGCACTTGTCGAGGACCTCCTGGCTGATGTCCTTCATGACCAGGGGCACCTCAAGGCGCTGCAGGAACAGGAAACCGAGCTGGCTGGCCATCAGGCCCGCGCCGATGATGCCGACCTTCCTGACCGGCAGGGCCTGCGCGTCGGCGGGGATTCCCACCTGCTGCTTGGCCCTGCGCTGGGTGAGGTCGAACGAGTAGACCGAGGCGCGGAGCTGATTGCTGACGATGAGCTCTCCCAGGGTCTCGCTCTCACGATCGAACCCCTCGTCGATGCTCCAGGTGGCCGAGCCCTCGATGAGGTCGCATGCCCTGTACGGCGCGAGGGCACCGCCGTGCACGCGCCCCTTCACGAACTCGCGGGCGGCCTCGACCTGCTCCTTGATCTGGGAGAAGTCGGCATCCTTGCGCTCGACCTTGACATCGCCCGTGATGATGCCGGCCAGGAACGCTATCGACTCGTCGAGGAACTCCCTCGGCTCGTAGATGGCGTCCGCCAGTCCCATGTCGAACGCCTTCTTGCCGTTTATCATGCGGTTGTTCTGCAGCGGGTTCTTGATGATGAGGGTGATCGCGTTGTCCACGCCGGCCAGGCGCGGGACCAGCTGCGTACCGCCCCACCCGGGCACCAGGCCCAGGAAGCACTCCGGCAGCGCGTAGGGGGCCGCCCCGGTGCTGATGGTGCGGTAGTCGCAGTACAGCGATATCTCTACACCCCCACCCATCGCCGCGCCGTTGACAGCCGCGACAGTGGGAACGTCCAGGTCCATGATGCGCTTGAACGCGGCGTGGCCCTGCTTGCCGATATCCACGCCCTCCGCGGCCTTCGTGATGTCTGTGGTCTCCATCAGGTTGGCGCCCACCGAGAAGATGAACGTCTTGCCGGTGAGCAGCAGCCCCTTGATATCCTTGTCCAGGTTTTCCATCGCCTCGTTGAGCGATGCCAGGGCGCCCGTGCCGAAGGTGTTGGGCTTCTTGTAGTCGGCGCCGTTGTCCATGGTCATGATGGCGAGCTTTCCCGCCTTCGGATGGTCGTAGTAGGTCACCTTGAACTGTGTGATCAACTCTTCCGCCATCCTGCCTCCTTTCGAGTGAACCGCATTCGCGGGTGCTGTCCTTCTACTTGACGTTCTCCCAGATGGTGGCCGCGCCCATGCCGAGGCCCACGCACAGGGTGGTGATGCCGTACTTCGCCTTCGGGTTCAGGTCGAACAGCTTGGCCAGGTGGGCCACCAGCCGCCCTCCCGAGGAAGCGAGCGGGTGGCCGAACGCGATGGCGCCGCCCAGCTGGTTGAGCCGCTTGTCCTCGATGCCGTCCATCTTGAACGCGTCGATGTAGGCAAGGCACTGCACCGCGAAGGCCTCGTTGAGCTCGATGTAGTCGAGGTCGTCGAACTTCATGCCGGTCCGCTCCAGCACCTTCTCGGTCGCCGGGATGGGGCCTAGGCCCATGAGGGCGGGCTGGACTCCGGCGTAGGCGTATCCCACCGCCTTCATCTTGGGCTTGAGGCCCAGCGTCTCGACCATCTTACCGCTCACCAGGAGCGCACCGGCGGCGCCGTCGTTCAGCCCTGAGGCGTTGCCGGGGGTCACGCGGCCTCCCTCGCGGAAGGGGGTGCGCAGGCCCACCATGCTCTCCATCGTGGCGGAGGGGCGCGGCTGCTCGTCGACGTCGGCGACCTTCCAGCCCTCGTTGGTCCAGACGGTCATGGGTATGATGACGTCGTCGAAGTGGCCGTCGTCCAGCGCCTTCTTGGCCTTCTGCTGGCAGAAGACCGCGTACTCGTCGGCCATCTCCTTGGTAAGCTCGGGGTACATGTCGTGGATATTCTCCGCGGTCATGCCCATGTTGAGCGCGCTGGGGTCGACGATCTTTTCCGCGATGAAGCGCGGGTTGGGGTCGGCCCCCTGGCCCATCGGGTGGTGCCCCATGTGCTCCACGCCTCCTGCGATGACCACGTCGGCCATGCCCATGGCAATGTAGCTGACCGCGTTGTTGATCGCGGTCATGCCGCCGGCGCACATGCGGTCCACCGAGTAGCCGGGCACCGATACCGGAAGCCCTGCCAGGATCGCGCTGGTGCGCCCGAGGGTCAGCCCCTGGTCACCCGACTGGGTGGTGGCCCCCCAGACGTTGTCGTCGACGAGGGCGGGGTCGACCTCCGGGTTCCGCTTGATGAGGGTCCTTATGACCTTCACCACCATGTCGTCGGCACGGGTCAGCGCGAAGAACCCGTCCGGCCGCGCCTTGCCGAACGCCGTCCGGCAGGCGTCTATTACGTACGCGTCCTGCAACTCCTTCGCCATACTGATTCCTCCTTGTCTGAAGGCTGTTGAAGTGACTGGATAGTCTATATATCAGGCCTCTGCCATAACCGCTAACGAGCGTGACTGAGTCTATCACTGGCCCCGGTAGCTTCACAAACCGCTGACCATGGGTTCAGAGTAAAAAGGACAAAAGGGGTCAAACCTGGTTTTTTGCGTTTTTTGCGTTTTCCCGCGCTCATGCGTCTCATACACAACCCGGAATATCCTGACACCAGTGCACTGACAGCTTGATAGGCCGGAATTCAGCTTGTGGGCACCCCACCATTGAGTAATGCATAGACTGAGGACTACTGCGCTGAATCACGCGGGTCCGCCGCCCGCAGAGCTCGGCTAACGGTGGAGCAGCTGATGCCAAGAAATGCAGCGATTTGTGTCATCGTGTAACCGAAGTCTCGGTAGGCTTGGACTATGCGTCTGTTCCTGACAGGCCCTTTTCTGGCGCCTTCGAAAAGCCGGGACAGTGGAGGCGAATCGGCGTACCTGTCTTTACGCCGGTATTCGGTCTCATGCCTGGCCGCTTCCAACTGGGCCTTGATCTCCTCATGTGTGATCTCGGTGCCGAAGATTACGTCCGCAATGTGGTCCGGCACACGTTCGGCGTCGACTCCCTCTACGACGAAGCGTCGATACATGTCAATCGCCTTCTCCGTGGAATCGTCGAAGAGCCTCCGAGTGAAATCGATCTCCAGGAAATCAGGCGCAGGTGCAGAACCTGCTGTTGCGGCGTAACTGCTCCACCTCCAGAGTTCGGGCTGCACCACGAGCTTGTCATAAACGGGATTGAGCACTATGTAACGCGCGACACCCAGGAAATGGCTATCGTCCTCAATGACGGGTGATTTGTACCTCCCCTGCATGACGTGTCCGACCCTGTTGTGCTTCCTGTTGAACGCCTGGGAGTACGCACCGTTGAGATCATGCATCCCTTTCGAGAGCAGGCCTTCGGGTGTCTCGATAATGAGATGGAAGTGTGTCACTTCAAGGCAATATGCGTGGCACACCCACTTGCGCTTACGAATGACGTCTTCAAGAATCTGACAGAAGCTCTGGCAGTCCGCTTCATCCGTAAAGATCTTCTGCTTGCCATTCCCCCGGGAATACACATGGTGAAAGGCTCCCGAGAACTCAACTCTAAGAGGGCGAGTCATGCGAAAAAGTATATCAAGCAATACAATCAAAAGCAATACTATCAAATCGAATAACTGCGGCGTTGTAAGTACTGAATAGGTGAGTGCAAGATTTCAGGTTTGACCCCAAACGCAAGAAATGCAAGATTTCAGGTTTGACCCTACTCGTGGTAGACGACTTTGTTGCGGCCGCCTTCCTTGGCCTCGTAGAGGGCCTCGTCCGCCTTGGCGATGATGTCGGCGCGCTCGTGGACGCCCTCGCTGGGGTAGGTCGCCACTCCCTGGCTCACGGTGACCTTCAGGCCCTGCTCGGTACCCATGAAGGTGTAGCCCTCGACCGCGCGGCGGATGCGCTCCGCAGTCTGGTACGCCTCGGTCCCGTTGGTCTCGGGAAGGAGGATGGCGAACTCCTCCCCGCCGTAGCGCGCCACCACGTCCATGGAGCGCAGGCACCCCTTGATGAGGTTGGCCAGCCCCTTGAGTATCTCGTCGCCGCACAGGTGCCCGTAGGTGTCGTTCACCTTCTTGAACAGGTCGATGTCCAGCATTATGAGGCTGAAGATGGTGTTGTAGCGGTCGGAGCGCTTGTACTCCTTCTCGAACAGCTCCTGGAAGAAGCGGTGGTTGTATATCTTGGTCAGCCCGTCGGTGATGGCGAGCTGCCGCGCCGCCTCGTACAGCCGCGCGTTGTCGATGACTATGGTGACCTGGTTCTGCACCAGCGCCAGTATCAGGCCGGCTTCCCTCACGAACGAGGGGCTGGTGTACTGGTAGAGCGCCAGCAGGCCGATGACCTTCTTCTGCGCGGTCAGGGGGATGTGCGCGCACGAGTAGGACCGCTCGCCGTCTCCCTCGCTAAGGTCTTCCTCCCCGAAGACCGTCACCTCGACCCGGTCGGCCTTGCCCTTCTCCCACCCGTAGTCGTCGGCCAGGGCGAACGCCTTCTGCTTTATGCAGTCCACGGCGTCCTGCCCGGTGGGTCGGTTGAGGTGGACCACCATGTCCTCCTCCTCGAACATGAGCACGACCCCTACCACGTTGCCGACCACCCTGGAGATGATCTCCAGGACCTCGTGGATGGTCTCGCGATAGTCCTGGCTCAGGCCGGCCAGTGAGCCCAGCTCGTTGAGGATGGTGGACTCGAAGAGCTTGGAATCGAGCAGGTCGATGACCCTGCTGAACACGCCCGACTCCTCCAGGAGCCTGGTCGGTATCTCACGCCGGCCCTGCTCTCCCCGCCGCGCCAGCCCGGCGGCCACCTGCTCCTTTATGACCTCCAGGAGCTGGTCGGGCTTGAACCCCTTGGTGACGTAGGCGTCGGCCCCGGTCTTCATCCCCCAGAACATGTCGCTCTGCTGGTCCCGGCCGGTCAGCATGATGACGGGTATGTCCCGGGTCAGCTCGTCGTCCTTGAGCAGGCGGCAGACCTGGTAGCCGTTTATCTTGGGCATCTCGACGTCGAGGATGACCAGGTCCGGGTTCTCGGCGTACACCTTGTTGATCGCCTCGAGGCCGTCCCAGGCGATGCTGACCGAGTAGTCGGCATCCTCCAGGATGGCGGACGTGATCTTGACCACCAGCCTGTTGTCGTCCGCGAGTAAGATGTTGCCCTGCGTCATCCGTTTCCTCCCGGCGGGGCATCCCCAGCCCGCCTCAACCGTTTCCACTCCTATATTATCGAACTCCGGGGCCCGGTGCTTGAACGCAGAGCGGTCTCGGTTTCGCATCGGCGTCTGACCCCGATGCGAAACCACCCGGCTATTGAACGTCCGCAGTCTCATGGAATAGTATCCAGGTGTCACACGACGGGGGAGGGTGAAAATGAACCACATCGAACGATTCCGTACGCACCTGACTGTTTTCCTGGCGCTCGCCGCGCTGCTGATCTCCGCGCTGGTCCTCATGCCGGCCGCCTCTGCCGACGTGCTGCCGCCCTGGCCCTGGAGCTGGACGCGGGTCTGCGACTACGGTTTCGGCAGCGAGTACAACGAGGGCGCGTTCAGCATGGCCGAATACAACGGCGCGCTGTACGCCGGCACCTACAACCCTACCGATGGCTGCGAGGTCTGGCGCTACGACGGCGGGACGTCCTGGACCAGCGTCGCGACCGGGGGGATAGGAGACCCCACCAACACCATAGCGATGAGCATGACCGTCTTCGGGGGCAACCTGTACGTCGGCACGGACGCAAGCACCACCGGGGCGAGCGTGTTCCGCTACGACGGCTCCTCCTGGGCGCAGGTGAACACCGACGGCTTCGGGGCCGGCAGCGACATCAGGTCCGCGGCCTCCCTCATCGAGTTCAATGGGGACCTCTACTGCGGCACCGCCCAGGACTACGCGCAGGTATTCCGCTATGACGGGGGAACCTCATGGACCCAGGTGAACGAAGATGGGTTCGGCAACCTCGACAACAGCGGGTGCCGCAGCCTGGCGGTCTACGATGGGGCCCTTTACGGAGGCACTAAAAACTCCACTACCGGGTGCGAGGCGTTCCGCTACGACGGGGGCACTACATGGACCGAGATCACCAGTGGAGGCTTCGGCGTCGGATCCACCCAGGAGGAGGCCAGGAGCCTCTCCGTCTACGACGGACGGCTGATTGCGGGAACCCAGAACTACAACGACGGCGGCTGCCAGGTACACGCTTACGACGGCTCCGGGTGGGAGCGCATCGACCCGGGGGACGGTGAGCTGCTCTACGACACCGTTCGGGACCTGAAGGTGAACGGCGACACCCTGTACGCCTCCACTGCCAACGACTGGGTCGAGCCGTACGGCGGGCAGGTCTGGACATTCGACGGCGTGGACTGGCAGCAGATAAACTACAACGGCTTCGGAGACGGGGGCAACGAAGCCGTCTTCGCCCTCCAATGGTTCTCCGACCGGCTCTTCGCCGCGTGCGGTCGCGACTCCCTGGCCCAGGTCTTCTCCGGGGTGCCCCCCGAGCCGCCCTGGGAGTGGGAGCAGGTGAACAGCGACGGGTTCGGAGGGGCCGACCCGGGCGCCAACGGCGCGGCCTTCTCCATGGCGGTGCTGGACGGAAAGCTCTACTGCGGCACCTGGAACAACGCCAACGGCCTTGAGGTGTGGCGCTACGACGGGGGCACCGACTGGACCAACGTGGGAACAGGCGGCCTGGGAGCGGCTACAACGCGCGGCGCGGGCTGCATGACGGTCTTCGATGGCGACCTCTACCTCGGCGCCGTCAACAACAACACCGGCGGCAAGGTGTTCCGCTACGACGGCGGGACGACCTGGACCCAGGTCAACACAGACGGGTTTGGATTAGGTGCAACGGACTACTACCCCGGCTGCTTCGCCGTCTTCGACGGAGACCTCTACTGTGGCTCCGGCTTCAATGACGCGAGGGTATGGCGCTACGACGGCGGGACGGCCTGGACCCAGGTCAACACAGACGGGTTCGGGAACCTGGACAACAATACCTGCCGCAGCATGGCGGTCTTCGGTGGACAGCTCCACGCGGGCACGAACAATGGTTCCACCGGCTTCGAGGTCTTCCGCTACGACGGGGGTACCTCATGGACCCAGGTGGCCGACGCCGGCGTCGACAACGCAGACAACGAGGAGGCCCGCAGCCTCCAGGTCTACGGCGGTGACCTCTACCTAGGCTTCGCCAACTGGTGGGACGGCTGCGGCGTCTACCGATACGACGGGGGCACGGACTGGACACGCGTCGATCCCGGCTACCTGCAGTACGATTCCGCGCGCTCCATGATCGAGTTCAACGGCATGCTCGTCGTGGGGACCGGAAACGACTCGGGACTCGGCGGCACCCAGGTCTGGGCGTTCGACGGCACGGACTGGTCCCAGATAAACCTCAGCGGGTTCGAGGATGAGTACAACGCCGCCACCATGGACCTCGAGGTCCTCAACGGCTGGCTGTACGCGTCCACGGGCAACTGGACTACCGGGGGGGAGGTCTGGGGAACGCAGGTCATCACCCCCGACCTCTCCGCGATCAAGAGCGCCCCCTTGGTGGCCTTCCCCGGGCAGCCCTTCACCTACACCATCACGGTAACCAACAACGGGACCGAAGCCGCGACCGGCGTCGAGTTCAACGACGCCATCCCCGCCCACACCACCGTGGTCCCCGACAGCGTGACCTGCTCGGACGCGGGCTCCGCGCTCATCAGCGTGGATCCCGTGAAGATAACCGGCATCACGGTCCCCGCGGGAGGGACCGTTACCATCACCTTCCAGGTGGTCATAGACCCGCAAACCCCGTTCAACACGGTCATCGAGAACCAGGGGGTCTTCACCTGCGCCGGGCAGGACTTCCCCACCAGCGATCCCGCCCACCCGGGACAGGGGAGGCCCACGGAGGTGACCGCCAAGTCGCAGAACTACAAGTGGTACCTGGCGGAGGGATCAGCGGGCTGGGGCTTCACCACCCACATCAACCTGGAGAACCCCAACGCGAATGACGTAACCGCCCGGCTAACCTACATGGTGACAGACCCGGTGCAGGCTGCCGCGGGCAACGTCAGGGCGGTCCCAGCGGTCCGGGACGTGGTCCTGCCGGGGCAGTCCCAGACGGTGATAAACCCGGCGGACGACGTGGGGGTCCAGGACTTCAGCACCAAGATCGAGTGCCTGGAAGGGGACCCGATTGCCGTCGACCGCACCATGACCTTCCCCAGCGGCGAGGCCGTGGCGTTCGGTGCCCACAACTCCATCGGGGTCCGGGCGCCGGCGAAGACCTGGTACCTGCCGGAGGGCTCCTCGGCCTGGGGATTCGAGTGCTGGACGCTCATCCAGAACGCGAACACGTCCGACGCGCACGTGAAGCTGACCTACATGACCGAGGCCGGGCCGGCCTCCTTCGACAAGGTCGTGCCGGGACAGTCCCGCTGCACCTTCAACATGGCCGACGATATCGGGCAGCAGGATGCCTCCATCATGGTGGAGTCTGACATGATGGTCATCCCCGAGCGCAGCATGTACACGCGCTGGACGCCCCCCGGCGCCGGCGAGGAGTTCCGCCGCGAGGGGCACTGCTCCATCGGCACCACCGCCCCGGCCAGGGACTACTACCTGGCCGAAGGCTCCACGGCCTGGGGTTTCGTCACCTACGTGCTGGTGCAGAACCCCAACGCGACACCCGCCGAGGTGACGCTCAGCTACCAGTCGAACGGCGGCGGGTTCGCCGACGCCCCGTTCACCATGCCACCCAACTCGCGCAGGACGGTGAGGCTCAACGACTTGCACCCCGAACTGGACCTCTCCACAAGGGTGAGCGCGGACGTCCCCATCATCGCCGAGCGCGCAATGTACTGGGCGGCCGACTCCCAGTCAGACTTCGCCATGCACGACTCGATCGGGATCGCCGATCCACACGCCGCCTGGTTCCTGCCCGACGGCATGACCTCGAGCGACGAGGACGGCACCGAGACCTACACCCTGGTACAGAACCCGGGCGACACCGACGTCGAGATCCAGGTCGTCTACCTGCCCCTCGACGGCGCCACCGACCCGGTCGGCTTCACCGACACGGTACCGGCGCGCTCGCGCAAGACCTACGACATGGCGGACAAGCTGACAGATACAAGCGCCTCGGTGATGGTCATGGTGCAGCTGCCTGGCGCGGGCGCTCTGCAGGCTGCGTTCCCCGGGATCATCGTGGAGCGTTCCATGTACTACGAGGGGCGCTGGAGCGGCACCGATACCATCGGGGGCTGGCTGGACCCGCTCTTCTTGCTCGGCGGCGGGAGGTAGGGACCCGTCCCTTCCACGCAGAAGGATACCTGCGCCCGCCCCCCCGGGGCGGGCGCTTCCCTTCGTGTGCAGAGAGAACGGTGGTGGTTGATCAAGCGCATTTGAACGGGTCAATCCGCTCCTATAGAATGAGATAGAGACCGGCGCGTGGGCCGGTCGTTTCCATCAGGATCAGGCGGAACGATGCCAAGGTACGATTACAGGTGCAAGAAGTGCGGCCGCGAGTTCGAGGCAACGCACGGCATACACGACTCGGTCAAGAAGTGCGAGGAATGCGGCGGAGAGGTCCGTCGGGTCTTTCATCCCGTCGGGATAGTTTTCAAGGGCTCCGGCTTCTACGCCACGGACTCGAAGAAGCCCACCCATGCCTCCCAGGTACATACGGACGCCGAGAAAGCCTCCGAGAGCGCTTCCTCCGGCAACGGCCAGGACAAGGAGAAGAAGGCTTCCGAGCCCGAGGGCAAGTCCGAGTCGAAGTCCGAGGACAAGCGGTAGATGTGACTGAGTTAGGGGTCAGGCACGATTCAAGTCAGTGACTTGAATCGTGCCTGACCCCGATTTGAGTCATCCTGCCGTCCCTCTTGTAATACAATCCGTGTACGCGAGTGATGGAGGGAATAGATGGCGGACGCTTCCCCGGTAGGGATATTAGGCGGCTCCGGGCTCTACGAGATGCCCGAGATGGAGGTGCTGGAAGAGGTGACCGTCCAGACCCCGTTCGGCGAGCCCTCCGACAGCTACGTCATGGGGCACCTCAGCGGTAAGGAAGTGGTGTTCCTCTCCCGCCACGGGCGGGGGCACCGGTGGGGGGCTACGGACGTCAACTTCCGCGCTAATATCTACGGCTTCAAGTCGTTGGGCGTTGACGCGCTCATCTCCGTGAACGCCTGCGGGTCCATGCATGAAGACTACAAGCCCTCGGACGTGGTTATACCGGACCAGTTCTTCGACAACACCAAGGGCCGGCAGGACTCCTTCTTCACCGGCGTCATCGCCGTGCACACGGACCTGGCCGATCCCATCTGCCCGGTACTGGCCGGTACGCTGTACGCGGCCGGAAAGACCCGCGACGCGGAGGTGCACCGCGGTGGCACGATCCTCACCATGCAGGGACCCGGCTTCTCAACGCGGGCGGAGTCGAAGACATACCGCTCCTGGGGAGTGGACCTCATCGGCATGACGCTGGCCACCGAGGCCAAGCTCGCCCGGGAGGCGGAGATGTGCTATGCCTCGCTCTCGCTGGTCACCGACTACGACGTCTGGAAGCCGACGGCCGAGGACGTCACCATCGAGCTGATCCTGGAGAACCTGCGCAGGAGCGCGGACACCGCCAGGGCGATGATCCGCGACTCCGTAGCCGGTATCTCCGGCGAGCGGCCCTGTCGCTGCAGAAGCGCGATGGCGACCGCCGTCGTCACCAGCCACGACCTCGTGAGCGAAGAGACGCGCCGCGACCTGCGACTCCTGCTGGGTAAGTACCTGCCCCCGGGGGAGTGACCATGGGCGTGCTCGTAGTTGGCTCGGTCGCCCTGGACAGCGTCCAGACCCCGTTCGGCACGGTGCGAGAGGCCCTCGGCGGCGCCGCGACCTTCTTCTCGGTGGCCGCGGCGTACTTCACCGACGTGGACATCGTTGCCGTGGTTGGAACGGACTTCCCCGCCGAGCACATCGAGTTCCTCAGAAGCCGTGGTATTGGCACGGGTGGGCTCACAGTCGAGGACGGCGAGACGTTCCGCTGGGCAGGCGTGTACGGCTACGACCTGAACGACCGCGACACCATCGACACGCGCCTGGGAGTCTTCGAATCGTTCAGGCCGAGCATCCCCTCCTCGCTGGCCGAGAGCGAGTTCGTGTTCCTTGCCAACATCGACCCGGGCCTTCAGCTCTCGGTGCTCGACCAGGTCGAGCGCCCCAGGCTGGTGGCATGCGATACGATGAACTTCTGGATAGAGAGGAACCGGCCCGAGCTCGTGGAACTTCTCTCGCGGGTGGATATCATGGTGATGAACGACGCGGAGTGCCGGATGCTGGCCGAAGAGCCGAACCTGATCAAGGCCGCCCGCATCGTCCTGGGCATGGGACCCGACGCCGTCATCGTGAAGAAGGGTGAGCACGGCGCCCTGATGTGCACGGAGGAGGGTTTCTTCAGCGCGCCCGCCTACCCCTGCGAGTCCGTGTTCGATCCCACCGGCGCCGGGGACTCCTTCGCCGGGGGGTTCATGGGCCACCTCGCGGGAACCGGTGACGTCTCCCCGGAGAACATCCGCAGGGCGATCATCTACGGCACGGTCATGGCCTCGTTCTGCGTGGAGGACTTCAGCGTGGACGGGATGGCGTCACTCGACCGCATAGACATCGACAGGCGATTCCTGGTTCTCCGCCAGGTCGCCCTCTTCGAGCCGTAGGTGGTGCAAGTGCCCCGTTCCATGAGTATGGCGAAGCACCGAGAGCGTCGATGCGCCGCTCCCGCAAGGCGCGCGACTGACGCGTACGCTGGTCGTACTCGGAAGGAGTGGAACGCGGCGGGTGTGGATGCAGCGACGTTCGAATGCCGGCGTATTCATGGAGCGGGGTACTAGGTTGCCCCCGCGCTCAGGTTTCAGGGTCGCCAGGGTCTTCGGTATCGACGTCCTCATCAACCCGACCTGGCTGGTCATCTTCGCGCTGGTCGGGTTCTCCTTCGGTGACCTGCTCAGCCAGACCACGGTGGACGGCCGGCTGTTCCCCGGCGGGCCCTGGCCCTGGGTGGTCGGCTTCATCACCGCGGGGATACTGTTCGTGGGGCTGCTGGCCCACGAGCTCTCCCACAGCCTGATCGCCAAGCGTAACGGGGTGGAGATAAACAGGATCACGCTCTTCATCTTCGGAGGCGTCGCCGAGATGAAGAGCGACGTCACTATGCCGGGGGTGGAGTTCAGGATGGCGGTCGCAGGCCCGCTCACGACCTTCTTCCTGGCGGGCGCGTTCTACGGGCTCTACCGGCTGACGGATTACCTCGGGGCGGGGCCGCTGCTGGTGGCTCCGCTCTACTACCTGGCGGCCACCAACCTCTTCATCGGCGTCTTCAACCTGCTGCCCGGCTTCCCGCTGGACGGGGGCCGCGTGCTGCGGGCGCTGGTGTGGAAGGCCACCGGGGACCTGCAGAAGGCGACCAGGGTGGCGAGCGTCATCGGCCAGGGCCTGGCCCTGCTGCTTGCGGCGGGGGGCCTGACCATAATAATAATCTACCCAGAGTACCTGATAACCGGCGGGTGGCTCATCCTGATTGGCACCTTTGTCTACTTCCTGGCCAAGAGCAGCTACAAGCAGACGCTCCTGCGCCTGGCCGCCTCGGACACGCTAGCGAAGGACATCATGTTCACCGACGTGCCGGTGATACCGTCCCTGACACCGCTCACCGAGCTGACCGCGCGCTACTTCTCGACCTATCACCTGCCCGCCTTCCCGGTGGCGGAGGCCGGGCGCCTGGTGGGCACCGTGAGCCGGGCCGACCTCATGGGGGTCAACAGGGCGGAGTGGGACGTCCTCAACGCGGGTCGGACGGCCCAGCCGCTGGAGCCCGACCAGCTGGTAGCGCCCGACACCCCGCTGGACCAGTTATTGCGCACGCTCCTCGGCCGCAGGGAATACGTCCTGGTGGTGGAAGGCGACAGCGTGCTGGGCATCATCACCAGGGACGAGGTATCCCGGTACCTGGACGCCCGGATGAAGACCCGGGAGTGAGGCGGATGGAAGTCGAGGTCAGGGTCGCCACCATACTGATGAGGAAGGCGGACCCCCCGCTGGAGCGAAGCGCGTTCCCGTACTCCCTGCCGGAGGGGACCGACGTGGCCGGCCTGATCGAGGCGCTTCGCATCCCCCCGGCACTGGTCGGCTCGATCACGGTCAACAAGCGACGCAGCCCACTGGACAGGACGCTTTCCCCCGGAGATGATGTGGCCATAGTCCCGGCGATCTCGGGAGGATGAGGCGGGCCAATGAGCGATGATCTGAAAGGTGCGTTCGAGTCAGCGGCGGTCGAGCTGGACGAGGGGGGCCGCGCATACCACGTCCTTTCGATCGAGGATATCCACGAGATAGCCCGCTCGAGCGGAATATCACCGGGGGAGGCCTCGGCCCGCGCGCTGGAGGCAGGGTTCCTGCCCCTCCGCTACAGGAAGAACGTGGGGACGACAGGCCTGGATGGCCAGGCGAAGCTCCTGCGCTCGAGGGTTGTGGTCGTTGGCGCCGGGGGGATCGGCGGGAATGCGTGCGAGCTGCTCGCTCGGATGGGGATCGGCTCGCTCCTGCTGGTGGACCCGGACGTCTTCGAGGAGTCCAACCTCAACCGGCAGAACTTCTCGGCCGAGGATACGCTCGGGCTGCCCAAGGTCGAGGTCGTGCGCGACCGTCTCTCCACCATAAACTGCGACGTCAACATCGAGGTCCACCGGCTTGCCGCCGGCCCGGAAAACCTCGGCGGCCTCCTCGCCGGGGCCGACGCGGCGATCGACGGGCTGGATAACTTCTACGATCGCGTGCAGCTCCAGGCCGCATGCCGGGAGGCCGGCGTGGTGATGGTGCACGGGGCCATCGCCGGCTCGTCTCTCCAGTTGATGACCATCTTCCCGGGCGACGCCGGGCTCGAGTCGCTGGTCGACCCGGGCACCCGCGAGGAGAAGGCCCGCGGCATCGAGGTCGAGACCGGCAACCCGGCAACGACCCCGGCGCTGGTGGCCGCGCTCCAGGTCTCCGAAGCGTTGAAGGTCATCCTCGGGCTGGGTGAGCCGATCCGCGGCCGGATGTTCTACATGGACCTCTCGGATCTTTCCGCGGAGTTCTTCGAGGTGTAGAGGGCCTCAGGCCGCCCTCTTGAGCCTCCTGCCCTCCTTGTCGCTCACCGTCTCCCGGCCGACCGGGTCCAACAGCCCGAGCCGGGCGGCGCTCAGGAAGAGTCCCGCCAGCGAGAGGGCCCCGGCCCCCAGCGCCAGAAACGACCAGGGCCAGGACGACCCCGCCGCCGCGATGGAGACGAACATCGTACACGCGCTCAATCCACACAGGTATCTCATGCTCCTGATAGTAACGGTGGGGTGTGACATGGATCCCGCTCGTCATGACGCTCTCTCACAAGGGGAGTATTAGTAGAGACTGTCCCCCTCACCCCAACCCTCTCCCTCCCAGGGGAGAGGGAGGAATCGAGGGAGGGGAAAGAGGCCTTGACGGTTAGCTTGTTCTGCTGTATGATTTGCTTGAACTGCTGATTGGAGAAGGCATGAAGATCGCAAACGTCTTGAGGTCTCACCCCGCGCTCAACACCGCGCTGGGGGTGGCGTTCGCCGCGCTCGCGGTCCTCCTGATGCTCGGCTACGTATCCAGGCTTGCGGGCGCGAGCGGGGGGCGCGAGGTATCGGTTCCGATCGCTTCCCGCGATATAGACGTTGGGGTGCGGGTGACACGCGAGATGGTCACGACCAGCAAGGTTCCCCGGCGCTACGTCGTCCCGGGCTCCATGAAGGGGCCCGACCCCGTCATCGGCGGCACCGCCGTCCGCTTCATCGCGCGCGGAGAGCCTTTCACCGAATCGTCCATATCCGGGGCGGGTGGCGGCAACACCCTCGCCTCGCGTATTCCACAGGAGTTCCGGGCCTACTCGCTGAGCGCGAGTCGCGGCTGCGCGACAGGTCCTTTCATAAGGTCGGGTGACCGGGTCGACGTGCTCGCGACCCGCGGCGATCCTCCATCGACTTCCACGATACTGCGCGACCGGTTGGTGCTCACGACCACCGGAGGCTCGTCCGGGGACCTCACCAACGCGCAGGAAGGCTTCATCAAGGTCACGCTGCTCGTTTCCCCTGGCGAGGCCGAGGTACTTGCGCAGGCGGAGTGCGAGGCTGAGATATCGGTATCGCTCTGCCCGCCCGCCCCTTCGCCGGGCACCGCCGGCAAGGGTGAGGCCCAGGAGCGCTGAGTACTAGTGCCTCATTTCATAGATACGGTGTCGTATCGAGAACGTCGAGGCCCCGCAGATGCAAGGCGCGCGACCGACGCGTACGCCTGTCGTACTCGGAGGGAGCGGAACGCGGCAGGTGCGGATGCATCGGCGTTCGAATGCAACCGTATTTATGGAGTGAGGTACTAAGTGAAGGACTTCACCTTCCGGCCGAGGTTCTGAACCTCGAACGCGGGGCGCAGGACGCGACCGTATATCGACATCATCGGCGGCGTGGCGAACCCCTTGGCGAGAACGATGACGACGGGCGAGTTGTAGCTCCCGGCTATCTGGTCGTCCTGGGTCAGTGTCGCGTCGGCGAACTCAGGGACAGAGTTCTTTATGGTCTCAGCGTTCTGCTTCGCTTCCTTGCGGTAGTAGATCACCGTCGAGGGCAGCGCCTGCTTCGCGGTCCCCTCGAAGACCTTCTCGTGCCCCATCAGCCTGAGCTCCTCGGCCACCACCGGCACGGCGCCGGTACCGCTCTTGCTGCTGGCCAGCACGGTGGTCACGTCGGCGTTGGGGCCGTAGAGCAGCTCGACCCTCCTGGACTCCTCGGACCCCAATCCGGCGATGAGCTCGGGCGAGAGAGAGGTGCTCGTCTTCACCTCGGTCGCGATACTGGCTATCATCGCCGGGTTGGCCACGAAGTAGCTGACCCCGCCGATGGTCTTCGTGACTCCCGGGATTGTGATGAACTGCACGTTCTCGATGTCGAACCCGCGGAGCTCCTCCGCGAGGTTGGTGAGCTGCCCGGCGGTGTAGTCCATCTGGCAGTTGGCGGCCACGATGTCCACTACCTGCTTGGCCTTCCAGACGCTCTTCATGTCCTCCGCCTTGTTCATCAGCGCCTTGATTAACGTCTGCTGGCTCTTGATCCTGTCGATGTCACCCTGCGGCAGGTTGCGGCTGCGCACCACTATCAGCGCCTGCTCGCCGTCGAGCATGAGGTCTCCGGCGGGCAGGTAGCCGGTATGCGGGTCCCTGATCGGGGCGTTGAGGTGTATGGGCACACCGCCTATCGCGTTGATGATCTTCTTGAAACCCTCGAAGTTCATGCTTATGTAGTGGTTGACGTCGATCCCGGTGAGTGTCTTCACGGCATCGATGGCGCCCGAGGGGCCGCCGTAGGAGTGCGCTGCGTTTATCTTGTTCGTGCCGTACCCGGGGAGCTCGACCCTGGTATCGCGCGGTATGGACAGCACCACCGCCTTCTTGTCTCTCTCCTGGAGACACACCAGCATCATCACGTCGCTGCGGCACCAGCCGTCTTCTCCCTTGTTGCTCCCCTGGTCGCTCCCTATGATGAGGGTGTTCACGCTCTGGTTCGGATCCACCGAAAGAGGTGTCAGGGCTTCCTTGACCTCCTGCTTCTCCTCACCCTTGGGCTGCCACTCACCCTGCTTCAGGGACAGGTACAGCTCGCCGCCCAGCTTGGCGAGCGGCTTGGCGTAGAAGCCCAGCGCCGTGCCGATGGCGAAGGCCAGTATGAAGCCGACCACGAACCAGCGCACGTGAGTCGGGCCGCGGCGAACGGGCTTTCTGCCCTTCGCCCTGTTGCGCAGGTCCTTCCTTCTTCTCCTGGCCTCCCAGTAGGAGATCCCCTGGTTGCTGCTGTGCTTTCCCAACCTATCCCTTCGTGCTTTCCCACCTCGCAGGACAACGACTCATGTTAAATCGTTTGCCCGCCGGGCGGCAACTTCCTCCCAACTGCTCCAGTCGGCCGCAATCAAGCCCCGGGCCTGCCATAGCGGCGGCGGCGGCGCCTACTCCGTGGAACACGACGCACTTCTCTATATACGGCGCCGCGCGGGAGTATTGGACGTGTAGTTGGACGAGTGCGGCTGCATCCGGGTTGCACCCCGAAAACCACAGGAGTCGATAATTCAACCAAAATCAACTGTTCTGTTAAAAAAAATCAAAAAAAAATTTAGAGGAATAAATCAACATAATCAACTCTAATTTATCCTTTTAACAAGCGCTTTTTCCTGCTTTCTCGGGCGTGCAATCGTGCCGCTGAGGGGAAAAAACGGCCCATTTGCCTCTTGCCCGGCTGTATCTTGTGTGCTACGATTCCCGCGATATCAACATGTAGTAGTACCTCGACGGGGCTTTGCGGGAGACTGTTTTGGAAATTTTGCTGCTCTTGTTGCTGCTGGTGAGCGCGGGGGCCCTCTATCTCCCCGAACTGCTCAAGGAAAGAACGCTCGGCTCTCCCATAGACACCATCACCGATTTCAGGCGCGGGATGACGGTGCTGGCGATAAGCACGCACAACATGGAGCCGTCGCACCACCAGTACTACTCAGCCGGCACCGGCGAGCCCGAGCCGTATATCAGGCGCAACAACTTCTCACACAATTATGATTACGGCACCGACCGTGATATCATGCCGTATCCGAGTAACAGGGCTAGGGCGGACATGGAAGCGCGCAGAAACCGGATCATAGCGTTGTTCCTGGTCCTGGTGATCGGGACGGCGATACTGGCGATCATCCCTTCGCTTCACTGGGTGCTGTACCTGCACCTGCTGCTGCTGGTGCTGATGGCGGCCTACATCGGGGTAGCAGTGCTGCTGCCCCACCACGAGCGCCGACGCTAGGCCGTACCTGCGGTCTCGAAAGTGATCTGTGAGTCCCGGACCCCCACCACCACGGTATCCCCTTCGGCGACCTCACCCTCGAGTATCTTGAGGGCCAGCACGTCCTGTATGTCCCGCTGGATGACGCGCTTGAGGGGCCTCGCTCCGTAGACGGGGTCGAAGCCCCTTTCTGCCAGCAGGTCCTTGGCCTCATCCGTCAGCTCGATATCGATCTTCCGGTCCGCGAGCCTTGATTCCAGCAGCCCCACCTGAATGTCCACTATCTTCCTGATGTCCTCGCGGGTCAGCGCGTTGAAGATCAGTATCTCGTCGACCCTGTTCAGGAACTCCGGGCGGAACCGGGCGCGCATCGCCTCCAGCACACGAGCTTCCATCTCCTGGCGGTCCGCGCCCGCCGACTCGAGCGACTGGCTGCCGATGTTGGAGGTCATGATGACCACGGCGTTCTTGAAGTCCACGGTGCGCCCGTGGCCGTCGGTGAGCCGGCCGTCGTCCATTATCTGCAGCAGGATGTTGAAGACGTCGTCGTGGGCCTTCTCTATCTCGTCCAGCAGTACAACGGTGTAGGGCCGACGTCGGACCGCCTCGGTGAGCTGGCCCCCCTCCTCGTAGCCCACGTATCCCGGGGGCGCCCCTATCAGCCGCGATACCGTGTGCTTCTCCATGTACTCGCTCATGTCCAGGCGGACCATGGCCCGCTCGTCGTCGAACAGGAACTCGGCCAGGGCGCGGGCGAGCTCGGTCTTGCCGACGCCGGTGGGCCCCAGGAAGATGAAGGAGCCGATGGGCCGGTTGGGGTCCTGCAGCCCGGCCCGTGCCCTGCGGATGGCGTTGGAGACCTTCTCGATGGCGGCGTCCTGGCCGACGACCCTCTCGCGCAACCTGTCCTCCATGGTGATGAGCTTCTGGACCTCCCCCTCCATCAACCGCGAGACGGGTATGCCGGTCCACTTGGCGACCACCTCGGCGACGTCCTCCTCGTCGACCTCCTCCTTGAGCATCCTCCGGTCCTTCTGCAGCTCCTCGAGGCGCGCGGCCTCCTCCTCGAGCTGCTTCTCGGCCTCCTTCATGGTCCCGTAGCGTATCTCGGCGACCTTCTCCAGGTCTCCCGCCCTCTCCGCCTGCTGCTCTTCCGTCCTGAGGTCCTCGATGCTGGTCTTCAGCTCGCCTATGCGCGTGATGGCGTCCTTTTCGTTGCGCCAGTGCGCCAGCAGCTCCTCGTTTTCCTCGCTCAGGTTCGCGAGCTCCTCCTCGAGCTTCTTGAGCCGCTCGGAGGAGGCCTGGTCGCTTTCCTTCTTCAAGGCCTCGCGCTCGATCTCCAGTTGGCGCATGCGCCGCTCCACCTCGTCGACCTCGGTGGGCATGCTGTCTATCTCGATGCGGAGACGGCTGGCGGCCTCGTCGATGAGGTCGATCGCCTTGTCGGGCAAAAACCGGTCCGCGATGTAGCGGTCCGACAGCACCGCGGCGGCGACCAGCGCGGAGTCGAGGATGCGCACCTTGTGGTGCACCTCGTAGCGCTCCTTCAGGCCCCGCAGGATGCTGATTGTGTCCTCCACCGACGGCTCGCTGATCATGATCGGCTGGAAGCGGCGCTCCAGTGCCGCGTCCTTCTCGACGTACTTGCGGTACTCGTCCAGCGTGGTGGCGCCGATCGCGTGGAGCTCCCCCCGGGCCAGCGCCGGCTTCAGCATGTTGGAGGCGTCGACCGAGCCCTCCGCCGCGCCGGCTCCCACCAGGGTGTGCATCTCGTCGATGAAGAGTATGATCTCACCCTCGGACTGCGTGACCTCCTTGAGCACCGCCTTCAGCCTGTCCTCGAACTCGCCGCGGTACTTGGCCCCGGCTACAAGAGCTCCTATGTCGAGGACAAGGAGGCGCTTGTTCTTCAAGCCCTCCGGCACGTCTCCGTCCACGATGCGGCGCGCCAGCCCTTCGGCGATGGCGGTCTTGCCCACCCCGGGATCGCCGATGAGAACGGGGTTGTTCTTGGTGCGGCGCGAGAGGACCTGGATCACCCGCCTGATCTCGTCGTCTCGCCCTATGACCGGGTCCAGCCTGCCCTTGCGCGCCTCTGCGGTGAGATCGCGGGCGAACTTCTCCAGGGCCTGGTACTTCTCCTCTGGACTCTGGTCGGTCACGCGATGGGAGCCCCTGATGTCCGCCAGGGCGCGCAACATGTCGTCGGGGGTCGCCCCGAACTCCTTCAGTATGTCGGCGGCGGGGCCGGACGACTCCGCGATGGCGAGCAGGAGGTGCTCCACGCTCACGTACTCGTCCTTCATCGCCTGCGCCGTGTTCCAGGCGGAATCCAGCACCCCGTTCAGGCGGTCGGAGACATATTGCCGCTGCGCCCCCCGGACCCTGGGCATGTCCGCTAGGTGGGCGCGCAGCCTGTCCTCGAGCGTGCTCACGTTGACCCCGAGCCGCTGCAGGAGGGGCATTGTGAGCCCCTCTCGTTCGCCGACGAGAGCGAGGAGCAGGTGCTCCACGTCGATCTCCTGTTGCTCGAGTGTCCTGGCGAGCGCCTGGGCCTGGGTCAGCGCCTGCTGCGCCTTGACGGTGAGCCTGTCCGGGTCGATCATCTTCACCCTCCACTGACGACGTACGGCCTGGGCTGACGGGGATTCCTTCAAGATGATATCAATAAGGCCTGCGCTTTTGAAACCGCATGGCGACCGGTCCAAGCCTGCCGTGACAGAAAAACCTCTGAAAGAAAACCTCAGACCAAAAATTTCACCCGAGCCTAGTACCTGAAAGAAATGGTCTGAGGTTTTCTTTCATGCGCTACAATATTCCGCATCATCGAGCGCAGAGGATGGGAGATGTCGGAGGATAGTTTCGACACCGGCGGTCTGCTCGGCCACGCCACGGACGCAAAGGCCGAGTTCGGCGCCCTGGTGCGCAACCGGAACTTCATGAAGCTGTTCTGGGGCCAGCTGATCTCCAACGCCGGCGACTGGCTCGCAACCTTCGCGCTGATGTCCCTGGTCTTCACCCGGCTCACCCATAACTCCTCGCTGGCTGTGGGAAGCATGTTAGCTTTCCGGATCGTGCCCGCCCTGTTCAGCGGGCCGGTGGCGGCGCTGGTGAGCGACCGCTTCGACCGCAGGAAGCTGATGATCGGCTGCGACGTGATGCGCGGGCTCGTGATCATGGCGGCGCCTTTTCTCACCGAGGTCTGGCACGTGTACGTCATGCTCTTCATCTTCGAGGGCCTGTCCATCATCTGGCTCGCGGCGCGTGACGCCAGCATTCCGAACCTGGTGCCCGACGAGCATCTCACCATGGCGAACTCGCTGGCGCTGGCAACCACCTACGGGGTCATACCGTTCTCCGCGGTCCTATTCTCGCTGCTGATGATACCGGCGAACTCGTACACGCCCGGCGGGTTCCTCGCGGCGCACCCCACCCTCTTCCCGTTCGCGCTGGACTCGGTCTCGTTCTTTGTCTCCGCGGTGTTCTTCATGCGGATGCACCTGCTCTCGCCGAAGCACCACGGGCACGTCGAGGAGCGCTGGAGGTTCGGTGAGTCAGTCTCGTTCGCCTTCCGGCACCCGCTCACGCGTTCCCTGCTGCTTGGCGCCGCGGTCGGCTGCATAGGGGGCGGCAGCATCTACGCTGTCGGCATCGGGTACGTCAAGGATGTCATGGGGGCGAAGAGCGACGCGGCGTTCGGCTTCCTGATGGCGATGTTCGGTGTGGGGATGATAGTCGGTGTGGTCGCCCTGCAGGTCCTGGTGAAGCGCGAGGAGAAACCGTGGATGCTGCGGATCGCCATGCTGGTGACCGGCGGGATAATGATAGGGATGTCGTTCGTCAGGCTCCTCTGGCTGACCTACCTGATGGCCCTGTTCTTCGGCGCCGCCTTCGGGGTGGTCATCGTGATGGCTATCACCATCGTGCAGGAGCGCGTCGAGGACAGGGACCGGGGGAAGGCGTTCGCCGCGTTCCACGCGATCGCCCGTATATTCCTGGTGCTGGGCGCGGCGCTCTCCGGCGGCCTGGCGGGTCTCATCGGAGTCCGGCAGCTGCACGTGCTCGGGCTCGAGATCCAGGTCTGGGGCTACTCGGTCGCCCTCTTCATAGCGGGGCTGCTGATCTGCTCCGCCTCTGTCCTGCCCCTGGGAGAAAAGAAGAAAGACAGGTTCCGGGAGTACTTCACGCGTACAACCTCCGGCCAATAACCAGGTGCCAGGCACATTAGCCCCAAACTATTAGTCCAATTGTTCCAGAATGCGAGAACCGTCATCGAGGGCTAATACCAGCGGGCTAATGTGCCTGGCACCCTATTAGTCGGTGTATGCGCCGATGGTACCCATGCCACCAGTCCTCTCGTCGAAGTACGTGGCGCGCTCGGCCATGATCTTCTTTCCGGCGGTAAGGCACTCCACCTCACTATCTCTCCCCCCGTGACTCTAGTCCCCGCAACCCGGCACGACCTTGTCGAACGACACCGGACCGCTCTGCGTCATGTATGTCAGCTTCACGTGCGCGTCCACCGCGCACGGGTTCTGGATACAGATCCAGCAGTCGAATCCCCAGGCGGACGAGCCTTCCGGCAGGTAGTGGCGGTTGGAGAGGTATGGAAGCCCGATACTGTTGTGCGCACCGGACGCGTTGCCCATCCCCATCGGCCACATCATGGTACGGTCTACGGCGATCTGCTTTCCTTCAAGGGACTGCACCCTGGTCGAGAAGTCGGTCTCGAAGCCGAGGTCGTCGGCCGCGAATATGGAGATCTGGCTCATCGGCGGCAGGGTGACCTCGCGGGTCTTCCCATCCAGTCGCTCAGATCGCGAACGCCGAGTAGATCTGTGTCATCCGGTAGACGTCGGGTTCCACGTCCCAGGGGATGTACACCCTTATGACCACGGTCACCTGTGTAGCCGCGGGTACCTCTCCCGTGCTTCCCCGTGCCACGGTCACCCCGTCACCTACGTGCGCGCCGGAGGGGGCCACGAAGCTGACGCCCTCTCCCTCCGAGCTCACGTTCATGGACATGCATGAGGACGGTATCGACTCACCCGTAGCCTCCCCGACCAGCCCGTGGTCCTTCTCCATGCGCAGCGTCCAGGCCCCCTTCGCCTGGACTCCGAGATGGATGGTCTCCGTATACGTCCTGCCGGGCACCAGCATCCCCCCGCCGAAGTCGATCTCTCCCGACGGACACGAGAGCCCGAGCGCGGAGGACGGGTCCGCCGACGGGGGCTCAAGGGGAAGGACCTCCGGCTGCTCGGCCGGCTGATCGGCGGGGGGCACGACCGGGGCCTCGGCCGGTTGCTGCGACGAGGGCGCGGACTGCTCGGGCGTCTGGCCGGGCTCGGCCGGCTGGCTGGATCGCTCCACCCCGGGCGACGACTGTTGCGGCGCGCTGGAGGTCGGCTCAGCGTCTACGGCGCGGGCGCCGGCGCTCATTAAGGCGAGGAGCGCGAGGAGCGTCAGAGCCCCTGCGACCGCCCGTGTTCTTGGCTTCCCGGAATGCATGATGCTTACCAGATATCAGATACCCTCACCGAGGAAGGGCCCTGAACCATCATCCCCACTTTCCCCATCGGTTGTCTCCTCTATTGTAACGTCTCCGGTCTCCGGCGGTTCCGCCGCTCCCGCCTCAGGCTCGGCCGCCTCCTTGCGCTTCGCCCTCCTGCGGTCCCGGCGCTTCCCACCCTTCGCCTCGCCGGGGAGCTCCTCGCTTATCTCTTCTTTCTTTTCCGTATCCACGGCCTCGCCCGCGGCTTCCGTCTCCCGCGCGCGCTTCTTCGACCTCCACCACTTAATGAGCTTAAAGGCCAGGATGACCAGCGCAATGACGACCAGCAGAATCACCAGCAGAGATATCGGGTAGACGTTGGAGCTGGAATCGGCGGTCTTGGTGGTGTCAAAGACCTCCAGGCTGGGGCCGTACTGCACCTCGGCGTGCACCTTGTAGGAGCCCAGGAACGGCGGTTGCGCCGCGGGCTGCACCGGCGCCGAACTCGCAGGGTTCTGCTCCTGTTTCGACTCCTCGCCGAGGGTGGCCTCCAGGTACCTCTCGGTCTTGGGCAGCACCGTTATCTCACCGAGGTCCACCGTGCCGCTGCCCCACCCGAAGGATGGCGTGAAGGTCAGCTTTCCCTTGACGGTCAGGTGCACGTTCCCCTTGTTCTCGAAGATGACCCTGCATTGAATCTTCGTCACAGGCAGCAGGGGAAGCTTCCTGGTGGGCCACCACCAGGCGCTGTTTACCTGCACATCCTTGATGACCCCCTCACGGATTATCTCGCCGGGCACCGTGATAAGGGTCACCACCCCGATCCTGCCCGTGGCCTGGACCTGCCCCGCCGGCTCTCCCGGGAGCCTGGTCTGCTCGAAGAAGATCACCCCGTAGTGCCCCCCGGGCTCGGCGTCCGCGGGAACGCTTACCGCGAACGGCTTGGCCGCCGTTTCGCCGGGCTGGACCAGCATCTCGAAGGAGTCGGTATCCAGCCACTTGGCGCAGGAGTAAGAGTAGTGGCCCGGCTCCTCGAAGACGAACGAGTTGTCGGGCCGGATGAGGTAGTCCATGAAGTAGACCTTCAGGGCCTGGGGCGCATCCGAGTCGTTCCGGACGTTTATCTCGAACGGCTGGCTGGTCCCCGCCGCGACCGTCAGCTCCATCTTCGCCGGGTATACCGTCACGTCGAACTGGCCCTGCCCCGCCGCCGGCGCGAGCAGCAGGACCGCCGAGGCCAGGACAAGGGATACGGCCGCGATCCCAAGCGCTTTACGTCTCATGTTTCTTCCCTAAAAGAAATCAAGAGGCTTGCGCCCCTTGATTTCCACCCCTCTGACACGGTCCTCAAGGGACCGGGCGACTGGCTAACACACCGAGTGTCTGCTTATGGCTGGGTGGCAGTGTAGGTGTGCGTAGCCGTGTAAGGAGTAGTGTCGTCGCCCTCAACGTCCCATGGAATGGTCAGGGAGTAACGAACGTCCAGGGTCCTGCCCGCGCCGCGGGTCCCATGAGCGATCAGCGTACCGGGAGCACCCGTTGCGAACTGGGTGTACGAGGTGACATCGAGCGTCACGCCCCCGCCCGCATTCTCTCCCTGGAAAAGGAAGTTGGTGCTGGCGATGATGTCGGTGCCCTTGGTCAGGTCCTGGTCCTTGGAGACGTACAGGCTCCAGGCCTTGTTGCTGTTGACGGTCGCACCGATGACCTCGCTCGTGTCGGTGGTCGGCGGCGCCAACGTCCCGTAGTCGATGGATGCCGTGTCCAGCGCGAGCTGGATGGTCGTCGGCACGGTGACCTGAACGGCGACCTGCTCCGTGTCCTGGGCGGCGAAAGCTCCCGCGCCCAGCGCCATGACGAGCAGGGCCATCAAACCGACCCCGACCAGCGCCATGATCTTTGTCTTTCTGCTCATCTCACACCTCCCGTGAGTCTTTTGAGAGCATTGGTAGGAATGGAATAAATTGGTCCTACCTGCTCACCCAGCCCTTACACTACTGGTCACTATTGTAACGGCGACCGGGGGGTCTGAGGTAGTTGTATTACCTACATAAGGAACGAGATAGTACTACAAAGTAACGAATCGGGTCTATCCGGGAACTAATCTGCGTGCCATCGGGGCCGAGAACCGCAGCTCTTGAAGCTTTTCCGCTGTGAAAGTAGGACGATCAAGCAGGAACCAAACCGTAGTGAACCCGGTATATCCAGTTCCGCCAGAATCCTTTCCGCTGTGAATCCAGGGTGACCGAGCTGGAACCGTAACGTGGTGCGAGCCAACTTGCGGCTGATGGACCTGGCTTGTGCGAGCCAACTTGAAGCCTATCCGACCTGGCTAGAAACCGAGCTTCGAGCGCACCGCGGGGAGGTACTTGTCGCTGACCTTCACGTGGGAGTGCTCGATGTCGGAGAGGACCAGCACAGCGTTCTTGCGCTCGTCGCGGACGACCTTGTCGACGTAGTCCACGTTGACCAGGTACGAGCGGTGCGCCCTCAGGAACCTGCCGGACGGCGCCAGCTTCTCCTCCAGCTCGCCGATGCTGTAGCCCGTGAGGTACCTCTTGCTGGAGGTGTAGGCGTAGGCGTACTTGCCGGCCGCCTCGATGATGATGATATCCCCCGGCGGGACCAGGTGGGTCTCCTGGCCGATCTGCACCGCCAGCCGCTCCGGGGCCTCCGGCGCGGAACCCTCGGCCTTCGTCGAATCAACCCTGTCGAGTATGTTGCGTATCCTCGCCTCCAGCTCGAGCGGCTTGAACGGCTTGATTACGTAGTCGTCGCCGCCCTTGAGGCACTGGACCACCACCGCCTCGTCTGTGACGGCCGAGAGGAACAGGATGGGGATGTCGCCGGTCTCATCGCTGGAGCGCAACTCCTGCATGAGGTCGATACCGCTCTTGCCCGGCATCATTATGTCGAGGACGATGATATCGGGATGGGCCTCCACCGCCGTGGCGAGGCCCTCCTCGGCGTCCCGGGCCAGGACAACCTGAAAACCGTCCATGCTCAACATCCTGTCGAGCATGGTCAGGATCTCGGTGTCGTCGTCTATTACCAGGACGCTCGGCCTGCCTGTCCGCACCACCTCGAGCCCCTCTGTCGGACTTGTGCATGATTATACAGGAGTGCCCCCCCCCGGCCGGCGAGGTGTCAGGAGCGTTCACGCTCCGCGAAGGCCAGGGCGCGCCCAACTGCCTCTCCTCCGTGTGCAACCACGCGGCGGGTTCAAGATAGCACAGGGCGCGAGCCTCTGGCGGCTGCGGCCCCCGCCCGGTAGAATGTCCGCGGTGGCGGTACTATCCGGTACGAGCGAGGGGGAGCGTGATGGGGGACGAGATCAGGATCGTCGGGGCCGGGCTGTCAGGCCTTACCTGCGCCATCAATCTCGCCGGGAGCGGGCGGGAAGTGCTCGTCCTGGACAAAGAGCAGCGCCACGGGGGAAGGCCCGAGTTCAGGCCGGACGGAGCGGCCAGCCCCTTCGACTTCGAGAAGGTGAAGGCGTACACCGGGATCGATATCTCCCCCGCGTGCCATCCGGTCGAGAACCTGGTATGGTCGATCTTCGGCGACAGGCTGGACATGCCGCACCAGGAGGGGTTCCAGACCTACATGGTCGAGAGGGGCCCCCGCTCGACCAGCATCGATACCCTCCTCTACGACCTGGCGGTCGAGGCCGGGGTTCGCTTCGAGTGGGGGTTCTCCATCAAGAGCCCCTCCGACGTGGCGGATCTCCCCGAGGGCTCCGTGATCGCCACCGGGCTCGACGTACAGGGATTCGAGGCGATGGGCATACCCTACGTCCCGTTCTGGGGTTGGTTCGCAAAGTCCCTGGTCGACGACCCCCGCACTCTGGCCTGGGCCTATATCGACGACTTCACCGTGGACTACGCGTTCACCACCCAGGTCAACGGCTCCCTCTTCGCGCTCCTGTTCCAGCGCGAGAGGCCCCTCTCGAAAGCCGCCAAGCGGAAGTTCGAGGAGTACACCGCGGCCGAGGGTCTGGAGCTGACGGGGTGGCGGGACCTCATCGGCGGAGCGGCCCCGCATCGCTCGCTGGGCAACCCGGTACTCTACAAGAACAACATGATAATCCTTGGGACGCTCGCCGGGGTCATGGAGCCGATGCTCAACTTCGGAATGCTCGGGGCCCTCGTCTGCGGGAGGATCGGCGCGATAGCGGTGGACGACCGCGCTGCCGCCTACGACGAGTTCAGGAGGCTCACCTCGTTCTTCAGGCGCAGCATGCTCATGAAGCGGGCGAACGACGCGACCCCCACGGCGGTGCGCCGGGCTCTCTGGGGGGTCGCTTCGAAGATGATGGTCAGGGCCTCCGCCGAGTCTCGGAACAAGGCCATGCGGTTCGTGCCGGGAAACGTCGGCTTCCAATAGGCTACGTCCCCGAGCATAAGCAGCCGGACGCCGATGACCGTGGGGTCGGACACTTGCGTTCATTCGGGAACTTCGCTCAAGCTCTTGGAGACAATGAACGAAATTGTCCGACGCCACTCATCGTTTAGAATAGAATGATATAGCCGTAAATCAAGAACTCGGAGGTGCAGCGGCATGGCGGAAGCGGGAGTGAAGCCCCAGCGAGAGATCGCCCGGTTGAGAGCGCAGATCAAGAAGCTCGAACGGGACCGGGACAGGTCGTTCCCCGACCTGGGGAGGGCGACCTACCAGGCCTTCCTGGACGGCCGGTTGACCGAGCCGTTGCTGGGCGAGACGTGCGCGCAGATAAAGTCCCTCGAGGACCAGGCCGAGCAGGTGCGCTCCGAGATCGCCAGGCTCCAGGCGGTCGCCCAGCAGATGAAGGCCGCGCCCCAGGCCGCGCCCCAGGCCGCGCCCAGGGCCGCGGCGGTGTGCCCGGCGTGTGGCGCGGCGGTCGCAG